>NZ_JAMYOG010000001.1:0-655491 GCF_040319725.1 Mesorhizobium sp. M0894
CCACCCCAAAACCACACCATTCTACTTGGCTCGCCCCCGCCGCCGTGACCCGCGCTCCTAATATGACCTCTCTGCGGCAGCTTTATTTGGGTCTGCGCGGCCGGGGGGGAACCCCGGGGGCCCCGCGGCAAGTCACGGATGTACTGGCGGTCGCGCGAGATGCGCGCCGGAGCGAAAGACCCCGACAAGCCGAAGCAGCAGATTGCTGCCGGCCCGGCCAAAACGCTCCCGATCAGGCTACCAAGCATGGGAAGGCGGGATTTTGTCCCGCCTTTTTGCTGTCTGGATTCCGATGAACCACCGCCTTGGTCCTATGGGACCACTTTGTGGTGTTTTTACCCCGGCCATGGTACCATCAACCCATGAGCAAGCTTGAACAGATTGAGAAATCCGTCGCCGAACTAAGCCCCGAAGAGCTCAAGGCGTTTGCCGCATGGTTCGAGGCGCTGCAAGCCGACATGTGGGACCGTCAGTTCGAGGCCGACGCCAAGGGCGGCAGGCTGGACAAGCTTGCCGAGCAGGCCTTGGCTGATCATCGGGCCGGCCGGACCCGGCCTCTGTAAAGCATTTTGCCACTCCCTCGTTTTGGGAGGCCTACGCAAAACTACCCTCGTTAATCAGAGCAAAGGCGAACAGACGTTTCGCCAAACTGAATTCTGAGCCGTTCCACCCGTCGTTGCATTTCAAACAGGTCGGGCGCTACTGGTCGGCGCGGGTTGATATCAACTACCGCGCCGTAGCTGTTCGCGACCACGATGACGTGGTCTGGTTCTGGATAGGCACCCATTCGGAATATGATCGCCTGCTGAAATAGCCGTGCGGCCATTCACGCCGCCGGCCGAAAGCCGCTAGCGCGACGTCCGGAGCGAGCCGCGAAGCGCGCGACAAGCATGAGGACAGAACTAAGGCAACCACTCCAGCGGCACATGCCCCGGGTCGGCCTCGACCCGTTGCAGCCAGGCGGCGACCGCCGGATAGGCGTCGAGCTGAAAGCCGCCCGTCTCGGCCGTATGCGTATAGGCATAGAGCGCAATGTCGGCGACGCTGAGCGCACTGCCGGCGAAGAAGCTGCTCCCGGCCAGGTGCTTATCCATGACGCCGAGCGCCTTGTTGCCGCGCTCCAGCGTCAGCGCCAGCCGCTCGGGCGTCGCGTCCTTGGCTCTTTCAGGGAAGGTCAGCAGCGCTCTGCGCACGGCGATATAAGGCTCGTGGCTGTATTGCTCGAAGAACAGCCACTGATAGGCCAGCGCGCGTTCGTATCTGTCCGCCGGCAGGAACCGCGTGCCTTCGGCGAGGTAGAGCAGGATGGCATTGGATTCGGCCAGCCGGCGGCCGTCGTCGAGTTCGAGCAGCGGCACCATGGCGTTCGGGTTTTTCGCGACATAGTCGGGCTTGCGCGTGTCGCCGGCATGCGAGCTGACCTCGAGATTGGTGAAAGCGATGCCGAGTTTGGCCATCAACAGGCGCGGCTTGTAGCAATTGCCGCTGTCGATCATTCCATAGAGTATCATCAGTGCTCCCCCTTGCTCGCAACCACCCGTCTCAGGGCTTGATCCAGCCTCCAGCCTCTATCGCGGCAGCGGCGGCTTCATCCAGTGATTTGTTTTGGCGTAACCATCAGCGCCGCTGATGCATTCATCCGAACAAAGGGATGACGTTGCTATCCCTGCCAAGCAGTCTGTCGCTCGACAGCGGCTCCTCATCGAACATCGTACCGGCCAGCGCCGGCCGGGCAAGATAAAAGCCCTGCAGCAGGTCGACGCCGCCATCCAGCGCGACGCGCAGATGCGTGGCGTTCTCGATGCCTTCGACCAGCACCTTGGCGCCACGGTCGTGCAGCGTCGAAACCAACGGCCGGAAAAACCGCTCGGCGGCGGCATGGCGGCAGAATTCGGCGAACCAGGTGCCGTCGATCTTGACGATGTCGGGCTGCACCAGCGCGACTCTTTCTTCCGTCGAATGCCCGGTGCCGAAATCGTCGATGGCGATACGGACGCCGTCGCGCCGCATCTCGCGCGCCAGGCTGACAAGCACCTTGTCGCCGGCCGCCTGCTCGGTGATCTCGCAGACCAGCATGCCGGGATGCAGGCCGAAATCCGCCAGATGCCTGGTCATCAGCCTGATTTCGGCCAGCGCCCGTGCGGGGTCATCGTTGATCAGCGGATTGTAGTTGAAGAACAGGTCGAGCCCGTCGACGCCGATGTTGCGGAAGTTGCGCAAATGCAGCACGCGGCACATGGTTTCGACAAACAGCCGATCCGCTGCCGGCACGCCTTCGAAGAACATTTGCGGCGCCACCGGCCTGCCAGCACGATGCGGCTCGATCAGTCCCTCGACCGCGACAGCGGCGAGAAATCTGCCGCGCGGCGCGAAGACCGGCTGGTAGGCGCTCCTTAGCCGGAATGCGCCGTAGACGCCATATTCGATGCCGACCTCGTCGGCAAAGATCGCCTCTCCGACCTTGTGCCGCATGTCGGCTTGCCCGGTCACGATGACACCCTGCGGCCAAAGGGCCGCATCGGTCGCCGCGATGGCGAAACGGCCACGGGTATCTTCTCCGCATCGGCCGACACCGCGGCCGCCTGCCCGCTCATGTCGAAGACGCGAAAGCTGGTCGGCGCAAGTTCGGGGCGCGCCAGCACGTAGCCCTGCACCATCGAGGCGCCCGACTTTTCGGCAAGCTCGAGCTGCCAGCCCGTCTCGATGCCCTCGAATACCGTACGGATGCCTTGCTCTTCGAAGCTGGTCACCATGGCGGTCAGCAAGGCGAAGCCGGCACCGGATTCCATCAGCGTCATGATCCAGTCGGCGTCGAACTTGACGATGTCCGGCCTGAGTTCCTTAATGCGATTGATGTCGGATTCGTCGGCGCCGTAATCGTCGACGGCAATGCGCAAACCATTGCCCCTGAGCGCCTCGACGAAATTGTAGAGCGTTTCCTGCGACGCCGATTTCTGCTCGGTGACCTCGCAGACGACGCGGCGCGGATCGATGTCGGCCTCGTGCAGCACCAGCCGCATGTCGCGCAGCGCCTTGTCGGCGATGCCGCGGTCGGTGAACACCGACGGATCGAAATTGATGAAGATGGAGGCGTCTCGCGGCAGGCAGGCGCCGGCGTTCAGAAGGTGCAGTGTCCGTGTCAACGCCTCGATATGCAGGCGGTCGACCGCCGGACAGCTGTTGAAGAAATTCATCGGCTGCTGCGGCTCGCCGTCGCGGAACGGCCGGATCAGCCCTTCGAAGGCGACGACGGAAAGCTTGCCCTTGTTGAAGGCGAAGATTGGCTGGAAAGCGCTTTGCAGCGCATAGAGCCCCCAGACACCGCTGGCGGTGCCGTCATCATGGCGGATGATATGGGCAAGCTCGATGCTGCGCGTCACGGTTCCTCGCTGTACGAGACTGGCAGACCGGCCACGGTCCTGCCGTTCAAGCTTTTACCGATCGTTGATGAATTTATTGTTGCCAGCATTGCGCGTTGGCTCATTCGACAATGCCTGCGCTGGGCTTGCGCCGGGGCTTGCGCTTGACCAGATGATGCGACATGAGAGGCGCCGCGGCGCCTTCGCCGCGCCGGTGCTTTCTGGAGATATCTCTCATGGCCTTTCTTGCCGACGCCCTTTCCCGCGTAAAGCCTTCCGCGACCATCGCGGTGACGCAGAAAGCGCGCGAGCTGAAAAACGCCGGCCGGGACGTGATCGGGCTGGGCGCCGGCGAACCGGACTTCGACACCCCCGACAACATCAAGAACGCCGCAATCGAGGCGATCCGCCGCGGCGAGACGAAGTACCCGCCGGTCTCCGGCATCGTGCCGCTGCGCGAAGCAATCGCGAAAAAGTTCAAGCGTGAGAACAATCTCGACTACCGGACGGAGCAGACCATCGTCGGCACCGGCGGCAAGCAGATCCTGTTCAACGCCTTCATGGCGACACTGAACCCCGGCGACGAGGTGATCATCCCGCGGCCCTATTGGGTGAGCTATCCCGAAATGGTAGCGATCTGCGGCGGCACCTCGGCCTTTGTCGAGACCTCGATCGACAACGGCTTCAAGTTGACGGCGGCCGTGCTGGAGAAGGCGATCACGCCGCGCACCAAATGGCTGTTGATGAACTCGCCGTCCAACCCCTCGGGCGCCGCCTATACCGAAGCGGAGCTCAAGAGCCTGGCTGACGTGCTGTTGAAGCACCCTCATGTCTGGGTGCTGACCGACGACATGTACGAGCATTTGACCTATGGCGACTTCGTCTTCAAGACCATCGCCGAGGTCGAGCCTAAGCTTTATGAGCGCACACTGACGATGAACGGCGTGTCGAAGGCCTACGCCATGACCGGCTGGCGCATCGGCTATGCGGCAGGCCCGGTGCCGCTGATCAAGGCGATGGACATGATCCAGGGCCAGCAGACCTCCGGCGCCTGCACCATCGCCCAATGGGCGGCGGTCGAAGCGCTGAACGGCCCGCAGGATTTCATCCCGAAGAACAAGGCGATCTTCCAGGGCCGGCGCGATCTCGTCGTCTCGATGCTCAACCAGGCGCGCGGCATCACCTGCCCGTCGCCGGAGGGTGCGTTCTACGTCTATCCCTCCTGTGCCCAGCTGATCGGCAAGAAGACCAAGAGCGGCAAGGTGATCGACAGCGACGAAACCTTCTGCTCGGAACTGCTCGAGGCCGAGGGCGTGGCGGTTGTTTTCGGCTCGGCCTTTGGCCTCGGCCCGAACTTCCGCATCTCCTACGCCACATCGGAGACACTGCTCGAAGAGGCCTGCACGCGCATCCAGCGCTTTACTGCCTCGCTGGCCTGAGACGTTTCAGCCGCCATACTGCTCGTCGCTGACCTTCTCCAGCCAGTCGACATGCAAGCCGTCGAGCTGCTCCTGCATGGCGATGTGGGTCATCGCCGATTTGGCCGCGGCGCCGTGCCAGTGCTTTTCGCCGGCCGCAAAGGAGACGACGTCGCCGGCCCTGATCTCCTGGATCGGCCCGCCCCAGCTTTGCGCGAGGCCGGCACCGGACGTGACATAGAGCGTCTGGCCGAGCGGATGCGTGTGCCAGTGGGTGCGGGCGCCGGGCTCGAAGCTGACCAGCGTGGCCCTGAGCCGCGCCGGCGCCTCTTTCTCGATGATCGGCGTCTGCAAAACCCGGCCGGTGAAATATGTCTCCGGCGCAACGATCGTCGGCACGCTGCCGCAGGCAATGATCTTCATCGTCGCAATCCTCGATTTGATTCCGCGGTGTGCGGACTTAGACCCTACCACTTTCGTCCGATGCCGGCTGCATGTCCTGCCCGGCTACGGGCAAGGCGAGGCCAGAACAGGCCGGTGCGCGTGCGGTAGGCGTTGTAAGCATCGGCCAGCCTTGTCCGCGAAAATTTTCGCTCTTCGTCCAAGGCCGCGATCACATAGATCGTAACGATGCCGGCGACCGGCACCACCGCCCACACCGACCAGGTCGCGATGCCCCATCCGATCCAGAAGATGATGTAGGACGTGTAGAACGGATGGCGGACATGGAGATAAGGGCCTTCGGTCACCAGGCTGTCGGGATTGTCCGGATCGAACGCGAAACGCAGCCGCGCCTTGCGCGAGACCGAGATCGCCCACCAGAAAAGCGCCGAGCTTGCCAGTTCGATGGCGAGCCCGACGATCTTCGCTGCAACCGGCTGCCGCTCGATCCACAGCAGTGCAAGAAAGAACAGCGCCGTGCCGACCACGACGGCCGAAATGATCACGGCGCCTTGAGACATGCTCGATGACTGGAAATGCGCGCGCATCGACCAGGCATATTGGCCGAGCGTGGCGATGCTGCTGATCGAGAGGACAAGGTCGAGTGTGGATTCCATCATCAGGGTCCTGGGGTTAGCTGTGGTGGATTCGCTGCATCATACTCGGCAGAAACCGAGAAATCATTTCTTAACCACCGTTCTAAACAACATGGTGACCTCGGCATGCGATGTTGACCTCGAGACAATCCGAAGGTCCAACCAGCTATGGCCGTTTCCCACCGCACGATCCGCACGCCGCAAGCGGATTTGCGCCTCAGCCAGTCGTCGGGACCAGGCATCCCGCTTGTCCTGATCCACGGCTCGGGCAGTTCGCGCGCCGTATTCGCCCGCCAGTTCGACAGCCCGTTGGCCGCTGCCCATCGATTGATTGCTTTCGACCTGCCCGGCCATGGCGAATCGTCTGACGCCCGCGATCCGGCGACGGACTACACCATCGCCGGCCTTGCCCAGTCGGCGGCTCAGCTCCTCGATGCCTTGGGGATCGGCCGCGCCGTCGTCTTCGGCTGGTCGCTTGGCGGGCACGTGGCAATCGAGCTCGCGAGTTTCCACCGCGCCGTCGGCGGGCTGATGCTAACCGGCGCGCCGCCGGTATCCAAGGGCCCTTTCGGCATGCTGCGCGGCTTCCATGCGCATTGGGACATGCTGCTGGCGTCCAAAAAGACGTATTCCGAACGCGATGCCGAGCGCTTCGAAACGCTCTGCTTCGGCGACACCGCCGACCCGTCTTTCCGCAAAACCATCCTGCGCACCGACGGCCGGCTGCGCGCCGCGGTGACGCGCGGCATGCTCACCGGCAAGGGCGCCGACCAGCGACAGGTGGTCGAGCAAGCCGCATTTCCGGTCGCCATCGTCAATGGCGAGAACGATCCGTTCGTCCGGCTCGGCTATTTTGAGACGCTCGCCTACGGCTCGCTGTGGGAGCATTGCCAAATCGTCCCCGGCGCCGGGCATGCGCCTTTCTGGGAACGTGCGGACCTGTTCAATCCGCTGCTCGCGCGCTTTGCCGAGACGGTGGCAGTGCAGCGCGTGGACGCAACCCCGCTGGCGTCGCGCCTAGCCGGCACCGGCTGAACCCGAACGTCAACTTCAAATCCCTTCAACTTCAAATCCCTTGCCCTCCCGGCCTGCCCGTGGGACGATGCCCTTTGGGTAGGTGGCAAATTGAAAAAAGCCTCGCCCGCGACGGCCGACAGGCCGGCCGCCGCTCACAGGGAAACGCCTGAGTGGAGGTCAGCCATG
Organism: Mesorhizobium sp. M0894; assembly: GCF_040319725.1. Lineage (NCBI taxonomy): Bacteria > Pseudomonadati > Pseudomonadota > Alphaproteobacteria > Hyphomicrobiales > Phyllobacteriaceae > Mesorhizobium > Mesorhizobium sp. M0894. The sequence goes on from NZ_JAMYOG010000001.1 coordinate 7,018, forward strand.
GGTACTCGCGCCGGAGGACGACGCACGGGACCGAAATGCATTGCCATAGTCGGTCCCTTCGCAAGCGGTAAGACGACACTTCTCGAAGCCATACTCGCCCGTACAGGCGCCATTCCCCGCCAGAATCCCGTTTCGTCGGGAAATACCGTTTCCGATCATTCGCCCGAGGCGCGTGCCCATGCGATGAGCGTCGAGGCGACCTTCGCTACCACCGAATTCATGGGCGAGCCGTTCACCTTCGTCGATTGTCCCGGTTCCATCGAATTCTCCTTCGAAGCCGAGCCGGTGCTGGCCGCCTGCGACGTCGCCGTGGTCGTCGCCGAAGCCGACGAGAAGAAGATTCCTGCCCTGCAGCTGATCATGCGCAAGCTCGATGATCTCGGCGTGCCGCGCATCCTGTTCCTGAACAAGGTCGACAAGGCGATAGCAGGCGTGCGCGACACGCTGAAGATGCTCCAGCCTGCAAGCTCGGTGCCTCTGCTGCTGCGCCAGATCCCGCTGCGCAAGGACGGCGTCGTCATCGGCTCGATCGATCTTGCTCTGGAGCGAGCCTACATCTACCGCGAATATGCCGAGAGCGAGGTCGCGCAGATCCCGAGCGACGACAAGGCGCGCGAGCTCGAGGCGCGCTTTTCCATGCTGGAGACGCTCGCCGACCATGACGACCGGCTGATGGAGCAATTGCTGGACGAGATCGAACCGCCAAAGGATGCCATCTTCGACGATCTTGCCGCCGACCTGCGCGACGGCATAGTGACGCCGGTGCTGATCGGCACCGCCGAGAAGGGCAATGGCGTGCTGCGCCTGTTGAAGACAATCCGTCACGACGCACCCGACATCGAGGCGACGCGCCAGCGTCTCGGCGCGCCCGATGGCAACGCCACCGTGGTCCAGGTGATGAAGACCGTCCACACCGCGCATGGCGGCAAGCTATCGGTGTCGCGCATCCTGTCCGGCCAGGTCGCCGACGCCGCCGAGCTGTTCCTTTCCAATGGCGAAACGGCAAAGGTCTCCGGCATCTACAAGATGCTCGGCAAGGACCAGTTCAAGCTGACTTCGGCCAAGGCCGGCGACACGGTCGCGCTCGGCAAGCTCGACGCCGTCAGGACCGGCCAGACGCTGAGCTCGACCAAGGGCGGCATCAAGCCGCTGGTCACGCTGGCGCCGCCCCAACCGGTCTTCGCCTTCGCTCTGCGGCCGAAAGAGCGCAAGGACGAGGTCAAGATGTCGGCGGCCATCCAGCGCCTGGCCGAGGAAGATCCCTCGCTCAACCTGCATCACAACCAGGATTCGGCCGAAACCGTGCTGTCTGGCCATGGCGAGATGCATCTGCGCGTCGTGCGCGAGCGGCTGGAAGGCAAGAACCAGATCCCGGTCGAAGGCCATGTGCCGGCCGTGCCCTACCGCGAGACGATCCGCAAAGCGACGCAGCAGCGCGGCCGCCACAAGAAGCAATCGGGTGGCCACGGCCAGTTCGGTGACGTGGTGATCGAGATCAAACCGCTGCCGCGCGGGTCAGGCTTCCAGTTCACCGATACGATCACCGGCGGCGTCGTGCCGAAGACCTACATCCAGTCGGTCGAGACCGGCGTGCGCGATTACCTGAAATCCGGGCCGCTCGGCTTCCCGGTCGTCGATGTTGCCGTCAACCTTTCCGACGGCTCCTACCATGCCGTCGATTCCTCCGATATGGCCTTCCAGATGGCGGCGAAGCTGGCGATGAAGGAAGGTATGGCCGCGTGCTCGCCGGTGCTGCTCGAACCGGTGATGAAGGTCGAGATCGTCACGCCGTCGGATGCGACGTCGAAGATCATCGCGCTGATCCCGCAGCGGCGCGGCCAGATCCTCGGCTACGACGCGCGGCCTGATTGGCCGGGATGGGACGTTGTCGAGGCGACCATGCCGCAGGCCGAGATCGGCGACCTCATCATCGAGCTGCGCTCTGCCACTGCGGGTGTCGCCAGCTACCGGGCCGTCTTCGACCACATGGCCGAACTCACTGGCCGGCTGGCCGACGAAGCGCTGAACGCCAACGGCAAGGCCGCCTGAAACAACAGCTTGCGGCCAGAACACAAGGAAACGGCGCCCGGATCATCCGGGCGCCGTTTCGTTGCGGACCGTCTTCGTGGGAGGCGAAACGGCAGGTCCGCCGCATGCTTGCCGCCGGTGCCTGGCGGCGGAGGAAGGTTCGGACGCGGTAGCCGCCTGAGCCCGGGTCGTCCGAGTGATGCCCCCATCCCCCGGACGAGCCACACCGCGTCCTATGCTCTGCTTAATCGATTTGGCGCGCCCGCGGCATGTTACCCGAGGTTACATGTCACTGTTACGCGCCAGTTCCGGCCGATTTTCTGGCGATGTGTTGGTTTCGGGCAACAAAAAAGCCGGATCAATGAAGACCCGGCTGAGTTTGATTGGAAGTGCCTGTTAAGGCTAACCTCCAGAGGGGAACACTCGAGAGCGCTAATGGGAGGAGAACGCGCTCAGGAGATGATCTATATATGTGCTCTTCATGCCCAAGAAACAAGCATCTATTTTGCAACACACACATGCAAAAAGGCGCCGGCTGTGGTCCAATCCGGCCCGAAGCGCAATAGGACCAGTTGAATCGCTGAAATGCAGCCTGCGGCAAGGCAAAAATCGATCTGCAGCCGCGAATCGGCAGCGATTCTTGCTCGGAAAGTCGAAAAACGCAGGATGACGTGGAATCGTGCAGCACGCGTTTGTTTTTTCGGCAGCCAGACCTTGCTGGGTGCATGTCGCCCAAAAGCCCGCCATCGGCGTCGCAACCTAGGCTGACTATCGACGCACTCTAAAACGACCAGCTGCGCGCCTTGGCGATGATGAAATCGCGGAAGACATGCAGCTTCGCCTGGTTCTTCATCGCGTCGGGATAGGCGAAATAGGTGTCGAAAGACGGCACCTCGGTCTCGGGCAGCAACTGCACCAGCCCCGAATCCTTGCTGACCACGTAATCCGGCAGCATGGCGATGCCGGCGCCGCCTTGCACCGCCCGCTTGATCGACAGGATGTCGTTGATCTGCAGCGTCGGCACCCTTTGCCCGCCTTCGAAATCGCCGACCGTTTCCAGCCAGTTCAGTTCCGACAGATGCGCCGGCACCGGCACGCCGAAGGTGACGATGCGATGGGCCTTCAGCTCGGCGATCGAATTCGGCTTGCCGTATTTGTTCACATAGGAGGGCGCCGCGTAGAGATGGAAATGCACGGTGAACAGGCGGCGCTGGATGAGGTCGGGCTGCTGCGGCTGGCGCAGCCGGATGGCGCAATCGGCCTGGCGCATTGTGAGGTCGAGCTCCTCATTGGCGAGGATAAGCTGCAGGCTGACCTCAGGATAGAGCTCGATGAATTCCTGCACGCGCTCGGTCAGCCAGCCGGCGCCGAGGCCGACCGTGGTCGTCACCCTGAGCACGCCGGAGGGCCGGTCCTTAGTCTCGGTCAGCCGCGACTTGATGGTTTCGAGCTTCATCAGCACGTCGTGCGCCGTGCGGAACAGCATCTCGCCCTGTTCGGTCAGCACCAGGCCGCGGGCGTGGCGATTGAACAGCGGCACGCCGACGTCATGCTCGAGCGCGCTGACCTGCCGCGAGATCGCCGATTGCGACAAATGCAGTGTTTCCGCGGCATGGGTGAACGACCCCGCTTCTGCTGCGGCGTGAAACACGCGTAGCTTGTCCCAATCCAACGCCATGATTTCCCCTCGTCCTGTTTTCTGGCGTCCGCCTGTTTTGGCGTCTGAATGAAAAATCAGGCTTTTGCGCGGCTTTTCTCAGCCGCTTGTTCAACAATCACTCCGCCGCTTCGCGGTGAACCTCGATCCCCGCCAAATATTTTTCCGCCTCGAGCGCGGCCATGCAGCCAAGCCCGGCCGCCGTCACCGCCTGGCGGTAGATATCGTCGGTCACGTCGCCGGCGGCGAACACGCCCGGCATGTCGGTGCGGGTCGAATCCGGTGCCGTCCACAGATAACCGTTCGGCTTCTGCTTCAGCTTGCCGGCAAACAGCTCGACCGCCGGTGCGTGGCCGATCGCCACAAACACGCCGTCGACCACGAGATGCATCTCCTGCCCGGTCACCACATTGCGCAGCTTCAGCCCTTCGACCGAAGGCGGCATCGGCGCCTTGCCGGGCCGGCCAGTGATCTCGTCGACGACCGTATCCCAGATGACGCGGACATTGTCCTTCTGCAGCAGCCGCTCGCGCAGGATGCGCTCGGCGCGGAAATCGCTGCGCCTGTGGATGACGGTGACGCTCTTGGCCAGGTTGGAGAGATAGAGCGCTTCCTCCACCGCCGAATTGCCGCCGCCGATCACCGCGACATCCTTGCCGCGATAGAAGAAGCCGTCGCAGGTGGCGCAGGCCGAGACGCCAAAGCCCATGAAGGTGTGTTCGCTCGGGATGCCCAGCCACTTCGCCTGCGCGCCGGTGGCGATGATCAGCGCGTCGGCGGTATAGGTCGTACCGGAATCGCCCTTGGCGCGGAACGGCCGCACATTGAGGTCGACCTCGGTGATGATGTCGTTGACGATGTCGGTGCCGACATGCTCGGCCTGCTTGAGCATTTCGCTCATCAGCCATGGGCCCTGGATCGGGTCGGCGAAGCCCGGATAGTTTTCGACATCGGTGGTGATCATCAGTTGCCCGCCCTGCTGCAGGCCGGCGACCAGCATTGGCTTGAGCATGGCGCGGGCGGCATAGATCGCCGCCGTATAGCCGGCAGGGCCGGAGCCGATGATGAGAACAGGCGCGTGCTTGGTGATCATGAAAAGCCTCTGCGGGGGAGCAGCCATGGATTGTGGCATGAACTCTCGTCGATTGTTGCGCGTAATGTAAGTGTTGCCTGCGACGCCAGCAAGGCAAGTTGCCGTTCGTCCCCGGAAAGCTTCCGCACCGGCGACGGCGACAAGCAACCGGTAGCAAGATGATGCGAAAATCCTCGATCCACCGGATGGAATAGACAGCAAAGTCGTTTAACTACAAAGTCGCGAAAGATTCTTTCGCGTCACCACGGAAGCCCGCACGGAAGCCGCCATGCCGATCAAGGCCGATCTCGATGCCATCGACTGGAAGATCCTGCGCGAGCTTCAGCAGGACGGGCGCATGACCAATGTCGAACTGTCGAGCCGCGTCGGCATTTCGGCGCCGCCATGCCTGCGCCGCGTCAGGCGGCTGGAAGAAGCCGGCATCATCCGCGGCTACCGCGCCTTGCTCAACGCGCCGGCGCTCGGCCTTGACGTCGTCGCCTTCTGCCTGATCGGCCTGCATCACCAGGCCGACGCCGAGCTCAAGACCTTCGCCGAGCGCACCCGCGGCTGGCCGATCGTGCGCGATGCCTGGATGGTGTCGGGCGAGTCCGACTTCCTGCTGCATTGCGTGGCGAGCGACCTCGGCACCTTCCAGACCTTTGTCATCGAGGAACTGGCCTCGGCAGCCAATGTCGATACGGTGCGAACCGCGCTGACCATCCGCCGGGTCAAGGATGAAGGGCTAGTGGCGTTCCACGCCTGATCGGGACCGCAGCAACGGAAGCTTTGATATTCGACAATAGGAATTCTAAAACACTTTAGAATATTAATTCCAATATTAATATTCTAATAAATCTCGTCGATTCAGGCCAATATAATCGCCAGATTAATTCGTATTATCGTCTGCACTTACACTCCGAAATTAGACAGGCGAAGCGTTGAGCACGACAGCACCGACACGCTCAATGTCGGCAAGCGACTGGGGGCAGTTGCTGCTTCTGGGTTTTCTGTGGGGCGGCACCTTCTTCTTCGCGCGTATCGCGGTAGCCGAGATTCCGCCACTGGCCCTTGTCCTTTATCGGGTGTCGATCGCCGCCTTGGTTCTGCATTTATGGCTGAGGACATGTGGCATTTCGTTCGCTCCCGCACTGGCGAGGTCCGGCTCCTTCCTGTGCCTGGCTTTGCTCAACAACGTGATTCCGTTCTCTCTGATCTTCACAGGACAAACCGAGATTGGTGCGGGTCTTGCCTCTATCTTCTACGCAACAACACCTCTGTGGACGATCCTCATTGCAAACCTGCTGACGGCGGATGAGAAATTGTCGGCAACCAAGCTTGCGGGAGTGGGGCTCGGAATCGCCGGAGCCGCCATCATGATCGGCCCCGGGCTGCTGTCCAATCTTGGTGGCCCTGCCTGGGCGAAGCTCGCCGTGATCGGGGCGGCCATCTCATACGGCTTCGGCGTCGTCTACGCCAAGCGGTTCAAGAACATGAAGCCATCGGTGGTGGCGACCGGCCAACTCACTGCCTCCACCATAGTCATGTTACCGATCGTTTTCCTTCTCTACAGTCCGGCGGCGATCGTGACGTCAAGCGTCCCCATATGGGCGGCAGTGGCTGTTCTTGCGGTCTTCACGACGGCGCTGGCATTCATCCTCTATTTCAACCTGATCGCCTCGGCCGGAGCGACAAACGCTTCCCTCGTGACGCTTCTGGTGCCTGCCAGCGCGATCCTGCTTGGCACAGTGTTTCTCGGGGAAAGGCTGGAGCCGTTCGAGTTCGCGGGGATGACATCGATCATTGCAAGCCTGCTCATCATAGATGGCCGGCTTTTTCGCCGCTGGATGACGCAAAAATCCTAAACTTCGCGACATTGGCAGAAGCCAACTAATTGTGCTCTGACCCAAGCGCCTCGGTCGATACGGTGCGAACCGCGCTGACCATCCGCCGGGTCAAGGACAAAGGGCTGGTGGCACTTTCAGCTTGAGAGACCAGGCAAAGCGCCTGCGAAACAAAAACCCGGAAACAAAAAACCCGCCTCGGCGGGCGGGTCGTTGGTGGAAATCATCACCATACCCAAATTAGTAGCATAGCTGCCGGCACAAAGCAAGAACAAAATTGTCTTCAGCGTTGAAGATTGGCGAAAACCGAGGCTACATCCAATCTCCCCCCTCGTGGGGGAGATGTCCGGCAGGACAGAGCGGGCGTGAAGGAACGCCAACCTCGTTCACCTGCGACCAGCCGATAACATGTCTGAGGGCATGATTGAAAATCCATCGACAGGTCGGCGGGACAGCGCCCCCCTCTGCCCTGCCGGGCATCTCCCCCACAAGGGGGGAGATCGGCAGCTTCAGCGCTGGCGCCTAATCGAATACCCAATCACCCCGCGTCGCAGAGGCGCGTTTCGACCATTTCGCACAAATGGTGGTAGAGGCACAAATGCCCTTGCTGGATGATCGGCGTCGAGGTCGAGGGTACGTTGAGCAGGATGTCGGAGAGCGGCTTCAGCTTGCCGCCGGTGTCGCCGGTCAGGCTGATGACCGTCATGCCCATCATGCGCGCCTGCTGGGCGGCGGCGAGAATGCTTGGCGAATTGCCGCTGGTCGAGATGGCGAGCAGCACGGCGCCCGCCGAGCCATGCGCCTCGACCTGGCGCGCAAACACCGTGTCGAAGCCGTAGTCGTTGCCCCAGGCTGTCAGCACCGCCGCATTGGCGGGCAGCGCGATGACGTTGTAGGCCTTGCGCTCCCTGAGGAAGCGGCCGACCAACTCGCCGGCAATGTGGATGGCATCGCTGGCCGAGCCGCCATTACCGGCGATCAGCAACGCCTTGCCCTGCGAAAGCGCGGCGACGACGGCGCTGACCGCCCGCTCCATCTCGCTGGTCAGGTCGCGCTCGACCATCGCCGAAATCGCGGCCGCCGAGCGGGCCAGGTAATCGTTCAGTTCGGACATGAAATCCTCAGTTCCCGGCGCGCAATCTGCCGATGGTGCCGGTCGTGCTCTTGCCGGCAACGAGATCGACCAGCACGACGCGCCCGCCGGCCTTCTGCACGACATCGGCGCCAACCACCTGATCGACCGTATAGTCGGCGCCCTTGACTAGTATGTCGGGGCTCAGCGCCTCGATCAGCGAAAGCGGCGTATCCTCCTCGAAGATGACGACGGCGTCGACGGAGGCAAGTGCTGCCAGCACGCAGGCCCGGTCATGCTGGTCGTTGACCGGGCGCCCCGGCCCTTTCAGCCGGCGCACCGAGGCATCGCTGTTGAGGCCGAGCACCAGCCGGTCGCACAGGCTGCGCGCCGCGTGCAACAGACTGACATGGCCGGCATGCAGGATATCGAAACAGCCATTGGTGAAGCCCACGCTCAAGCCCTCGTCCTTCCAGGCCGCCACCAGCCGCGCTGCGGCGGCGGCATCGAGGATGGCATCCTTGTGGGCAACCGGACCATGCGAGCGAAACAGCGCGCCGGTGAGTTCCTCGATCGTCAGCCGCGCCGTGCCGCGCTTGCCGACGACAACGCCGCCGGCGGCGTTGGCGATCGATCCGGCCATGACGCGATCCGCCCCTGCAGCAAGCGCCAGTGCAAACGTCGCGATCACCGTGTCGCCGGCGCCTGAAACGTCGAACACTTCGCGCGCCTGCGTGGCGATATGCCGGGCGTCGTCCGCACCGATGACGCTCATGCCCTTTTCGCTGCGCGTCGCGACGACGAAATCGAAACCGTGCGCCGCAATCAGCTGGCGCGCCGCCGCCTCGATCTCGTCGTCGGCGAACACCGCGCGGCCGACCGCCTCGCCGAGCTCCTTACGGTTGGGCGTGATTGCCGTCGCGCCGGCATAACGCGCATAGTCGCTGCCCTTCGGATCGACCAGCACCGGCTTGCCCGCTTCCCGACAGATCGAGATCAGCTCGCCGGCGACGCCGTCGAGCAGCACGCCCTTGCCATAGTCGGACAGGATGACGATGTCGGCGCGCGCCAGCGCGTCGCGGAAATGCCCGACCATCATCGCCCGCTCGGCATCGCCCAGCGGCTTGATTTCCTCTTCGTCGAAACGCAGCACCTGCTGGTTGAGCGCGCTGAAGCGGCTTTTCGACGACGTCATGCGATCGGCATCCTGCGCCAGCCCGCCGGTGTCGACGCCAAACTCGTCGAGCATGCGCATGAGGTTCTTGCCGGCCTCGTCAGCACCGATCACTGAGACCGGTATGGCGGCGGCGCCGAGCGAAACGATATTGGCGACGACATTGCCGGCGCCACCCATCGCCAGCGTTTCGCCGCGCCCGTGCAGCACGGGGATCGGCGCTTCCGGCGAAATGCGCTCGATTACGCCATTGACGAAACGGTCGAGGATGAAATCGCCGACCACCAGCACGGTGGCGCTGCCGAAGCGCGAGATGGCGCGGTGAAGAGGTTCGGGTGAAGGCAGCTTGATCATGTCAACGCGCGGGAGAGCCGATTTCAGTGACAGGGAAATTCGATTGGCAGGGCCGGCCGTTCATGGCGATGCCGATATACCGCAATTCCAGCCAACGCAACGGCAGGCCTTCGACCGATCGCCGCAGCGCGACGGTGGGTCAGCTTTTCTGCAACGCGACATGCACGCCCAGCCCGACGAGCACCGCACCGCCGGCGCGCCGCATCAGTCGTTGCGCCCGGCTCAAGCGCCGCAGCCTGGCGGTCACCGCGCCGGCCAGCATCACGCAAACAATGTCGGCCGACGAGAACATCAAATTGACGATCGTTCCAAGCACGACGAACTGCAGCCAGACCGGAAGCCCTGCCGAGGCATCGATGAATTGCGGCAGGAACGCCATGAAGAAAATCGCCGTCTTGGGATTGAGCACCTCGACGGCAACGCTCTCGAAAAAGGCGCGGCGGGCGGATTTCGGCTGAATTCCCGGCAAAACCGCATCGCCTTGGGCCTTGGCGCGAAACAGCGAAACACCGAGCCAGATCAGATACAGTGCACCGACCAGCTTGACCGCCATATAAAGCACCGGCACGGCATGGAAAAGCACCGACAGGCCGACAGCGGCGGCGAAGACATGGACATAGCCGCCGAGATGGATGCCGAGCGCCGCCATCAGGCCGGACCAGCGGCCGCGCGCCATGGTTTGCGCGGCGGCATAGAGCATCGCCGGACCGGGGATATAGGCGAAGATCGCCGTGGTGGCGAAAAAGGCGACAAGCAGTTCGGTTGACGGCATTACCTTGCTCCTGTCGCCGGTCGGCCGGCAGGCCGACCGAAACGAGACCTTTGCGGCGCCACTATGACGCTCATCCTGCCGCCCGCCACCTGCTTTGTCGACAGCCCGGCCCGGCTCCCCTATAAGGCCAGAATCCCACAAGGGCTACAACCGGCACAAGGTACCAGAGGCTTTCATGATCATCGTCACGGGCGGCGCCGGCATGATCGGTTCCAACATCGTCGCCGCGCTCAACGCCGACGGTTTCAGCGACATCCTCGTCGTCGACGACCTCACCGACGGCCACAAGATCGCCAATCTCGCCGATCTCGAGATCGCCGATTATCTCGACAAGGACGATTTTCTGGCGCGGATGGAGGCCGGGGACCTCGGCCGCATCGAGGCCGTCTTCCACCAGGGTGCCTGCTCGACCACCACCGAATGGAACGGCAAGTTCATGATGGAGGTCAACTACACCTATTCGAAGCACTTGCTGCACGCCTGCCTGGCCCTGCGCGTACCCTTCCTCTATGCCTCGTCCGCTTCGGTCTATGGCGGCGGCGCCGAGTTCCGCGAGGATCCGCAATACGAACGGCCGCTCAACGTCTATGCCTATTCGAAAAAGCTGTTCGACGACTATGTCCGCCGCACCGTGTTCGATACCGACCATTCGCCGGTGGCGGGCCTGCGTTATTTCAACGTCTACGGACCGCGCGAGGCGCATAAGGGCGCCATGGCCTCGGTCGCCTTCCATTTGTTCAACCAGGTCGAACGCGGCGAAAACCCCAAGCTGTTCGGCGCCTATGATGGTTTCGGGCCCGGCGAGCAGAGCCGCGACTTCATCCATGTCGGCGATGTCGCCGACGTCAATCTGTGGCTGTGGAAACGCGGCTCGAGCGGCATCTTCAACTGCGGCACCGGCAAGGCCCAGCCGTTCCGCGCCATTGCCGAAACGGTGATCGATACGCTCGGCCAAGGCCAGATCGAATTCATCGAGTTTCCCGACCACCTCAAGGGCAGCTACCAGAGCTTTACGCAAGCTGATATGTCCCGCTTGCGCGCAGCCGGTTACAATGGCCAGTTCCGCACAGTGGAAACCGGCGTCAGAGACTATGTCGAATGGCTGAAAGCCCAACGATCCTCGTGATCGGCCCACGCTGGGTGGGCGACATGGTGATGGCGCAGTGCCTGTTCCAGGCGCTGAGGGAGCTTCATCCGAACGCCGCCATCGACGTGCTGGCGCCGGCCTGGGCAGCCCCCCTGGTCAAGCGCATGCCCGAAATACGCCAGCAGATCGATCTGCCGCTGAAATCCGGCGCGTTCGAATTCCGCATCCGCAGGCGCTTCGGCCGGCTGCTGCGCGGCCGCTACGACATGGCCTATATCCTGCCGGGCAGCTGGAAGTCGGCGCTGATCCCGTTCTTTGCCCGCATTCCGCGCCGCGTCGGCCATCTCAAGGAAATGCGCTATGGGCTGCTGACCGACATCGTGCCCTTGCCCGATCGCCTGAAACGGCGCACCGCGCAGGCCTATTTCGGCCTTGCCCAGGGCGGCGCCTTCCGGGCTCCCAAGCTTGCCGTCGATCAGGACAACCAGGCGGCACTGCTCGGCCGTTTCGGGCTGACGGCGAGGAAATTCGTGGCACTTATGCCCGGCGCCGAATTCGGCCCGGCCAAGCGCTGGCCGAGCGAACACTATGCCGGCCTTGCCCGAGAGATGATGGCGAAGGGGTTTGGCGTGGCGCTGTTCGGATCGAAGAATGATGCCGAAGTGACGGCTGAAATCGCCGCGCTGGCTCCGGGCGCCGTCGATCTCGCCGGCCAGACGCGGCTGGAGGATGCCATCGACCTGATCGCCGCGGCGAGGCTCGCCGTCTCCAACGACAGCGGGCTGATGCATGTCGCCGCCGCGGTCGGCACACCGGTCGTCGCCGTCTACGGCTCGACCTCGCCCGACAACACGCCGCCGCTCGCCGAGCGTCGCGAACTGGTCTGGCTCGGCCTGTCCTGTTCGCCGTGCCACAGGAAGACCTGTCCACTCGGCCATCTCAACTGCCTGAAGACGCTGGACGTCGAACGCGTCGTGGCGGCGGCGGAGCGGCTGCTGGAAATGCCGGCCGCCGCATGAAGGTGCTGATCGTCAAGACGTCGTCGATGGGCGACGTCATCCACACCTTTCCCGCGATCGAGGATGCGCGCCGCGCCCGGCCCGGCCTGTCGTTCGACTGGTGCGTGGAAGAGGCCTTTGCCGGCATCGTGGCGCTGCATCCCGCCATCCAAACCATCCACAGCGTGGCGATCCGGCGCTGGCGCAGGAAGCTGCTCGAGCCCGGCACATGGCGGGAAGTGGTCGGCTTGTGCCGCGCCTTGCGCGATTGCCGCTACGACCTCGTTCTCGATGCGCAAGGCTTGTTGAAATCGGCGCTGGTGGCGCGGCTGGCGGCAGGACCGATCGCCGGGTTCGACCGCTCAAGCGCCCGCGAGCCTTCGGCGAGCCTGTTTTATGGCCATCGCTACGCCGTGCCGCGCGACCTGCATGCCATCGAGCGCACGAGACGGCTGTTCGGGCTGGCGCTCGGCTACGAGCCGGATTTTTCCCGGCTTGACTCCGGCATCGTGCCGCCAGCCGGAAGATCGACTTTTGTCGGCGAAAAGACCGCCTTCCTGCTGCACGGCACCAGCCGCGAGGACAAGAAATGGCCGGTCGCGGACTGGATCGAAACCGCCCGCCTGCTGGTGGATAAGGGGATGACGCCGGTCACCACCTGGTCGAACGACCGGGAAAAGGCAGTTGCCGAGGCGATCGCCGGCGCCGTTTCGCAAACCGTGGTGGTTCCCAGGTCGCCGCTTGCCGAGATCGCCGCTGTCATCGGCGGCTCAGCGTTGGTGATCGGCGCCGACACCGGCCTGACCCATCTCGCCAGCGCCTTCGGCCTGCCGACGGTGGCGGTATTCCTCGCCACCGAGCCCGGCCTGACCGGCCCGCGCGGCCCGTTCTCATCGACGCTGCTTGCCAGACCCGGCCGCGGCATCACGCCGGCGGCGGTGATGGCGGAAGCCGAGAGATTGCTGGCGCTTCGGGAGATTGGTCAGCTCAAGGTCGGCAGGGGCTGATCTTCGGGACGAACAATTCCGGAAAGTCGGCGCTGGCCCTCATCAGGCTGCCGCCATCTTCTCCCCGTATAGGGACGGGGAGAAGGACGCCTTCACCGGGGATTTCGCCAATCGGTGACGTTGCAGAAGCGGCGTCGAGGTTCCGGACAGCCCCTTCTCCCCATCACTATACGGGCAGAAGTGCCCGGCAGGGCGATGAGGGGCGGCGCTGCCCGTCGGGATTAAGGCGCCTACCGCTTTGTCCCTCAGATAAATTGCACCTGGACGATCTCGTAGCCCCTGGCGCCGCCGGGCGCGTTGACCTCGATGGCGTCGCCGACTTCCTTGCCGATCAGGGCACGCGCGATCGGCGAGGAGATCGAGATGCGGCCGGACTTCACGTCAGCCTCCTGGTCGCCGACGATCTGGTAGGTCTTTTTCTCCTCGGTATCCTCGTCGACCAGCACCACGGTGGCGCCGAACTTGACCTTGTCGCCGCTGAGCTTGGTGACGTCGATCACCTCGGCCCGCGCGATCAGATCCTCGAGTTCGTTGACCCGGCCCTCATTGAGGCTCTGCGCCTCTTTTGCCGCGTGATATTCGGCATTTTCGGAGAGGTCGCCATGCGAGCGCGCTTCGGAGATCGCCTCGATGATACGCGGCCGCTCCTGTTGCTGGCGCCAGCGCAGTTCTTCCTTCAATGACGCGAACCCCTCGCCTGTCATCGGGACCTTGTTCATATGCCTGACCTTTCCTGCCGCCGCCCCCGCAATCGGGAGCGACCTTGTCGATGGTACAAAAAGAAAACGGTCCGGCAGCCTCGGGCTAACGGAACCGTCTCACCACAATTTCGCAAGATATAGCAATCTTCGCGGGTTTTTCACGTCCAAAAAGTCGGTTTTTGAAAAATCATCGACCGATTGCGCGGCTGACCCAACGTAAAGCGGGGTTCCAAGATCGTATCGCGTGTACCGTGATGCCAGATCCCGGTTGTGCCAAACGTGCGCAGCACAGCAAAAAACCGGCTGCGATCGCTCACAGCCGGTTATGACGAGCGTTCCGGAGGATCAGCTCCTCATGAAATGATCGATCTGCTCCGACAGCATGCCGTATTCGCGAGATCCCTTGCCCGTGCGCTTCTCGATTTCGCGGAGCTGTTCCTGGGCGCCGGCAAGATCGCCGATCTGCAGGTGCGCCTCGCCGAGATATTCGCGCACCAGCGTGTAATTGGGGTCGATGCGCAGCGCTTCCTCGTAATAGCCGAGGCCGACGGTGATGCGGCCGGAATGGCGGTGCGAATAGCCGAGATAGTTGAGGATGCGCGGGTCCTGCTTGTTGGCGGCGAGGCTGAGCACGGCGATCGCCTCGTCATAGCGTCCATCCATCGCCAGCGCGCGACCGGCATCATAGATGCTGTCGTCGTCCAGCATACCTTGCTTCGGCGAGACACATTTCTTCTGCTTCTTGTCCCAGGCCTCCCCCTTCTTGCACTGGCTCTGGCCGCCGCCGCCATTGCCGCCGCCGCCGCCACCACCTCCCCCGCCTTCACCAGCCGAAAACGCCGGAGCCGCAATCAGCGGCAGGGCGGCCATGGCCATGGCACAAATCAGCAATCGTCTGCGCATCGAACTCTCCTTAGAACCTGACAATGCAACACTAACGCCGGGCCGAAGCCGTTTCGTCCCCGGAAAATGCCATTCTATCTCAAAACCGCGATCTCTCCCAGCAAGGCCATCTTATCCCTGGAACAGAGGGCATCGGAAATCATGGTTCACGATCAACGCCGACGCGCAAGAGAACGTGACGAGCGCTGCAAATCCGCTATCATCGGGCCGACCGAGCACGAAGCAGGGAGACGGCCGGTGCAGCAACGCGTTGAACGAGACTGGGAGCTTTCGATCGGTCCCGACACCGTGCGCCTGTTCATCCTCAAGGCGAAGGCGCTCAGCGCCGCCGTCAACGAAGACTATGCCGACGGCGCCGAGCACGAGGTAGAGCTCGACGGCAACGCGCACGACAACCACCATCACGACGGCCTTGCCGAGGAAAGTTCCGAAGATCTCACCGAGGAAGAACTGCGCGAGCTGATCGACGACCTCAATGTCGACGAAGCGGCCGAACTGATTGCGTTGGCCTGGGTCGGCCGCGGCGACTATGACGCGACGGAATGGACGGACGCGCTGACCGCCGCCCGCGAGCGCGCCAACAAGCGCACGGCAAAGTACCTGCTCGGCATGCCGCTGCTGGCGGACTGGCTCGAGGAGGGCCTGGAAGCGATCGGCGCGTGACGGCGCGGTTACCGATTGTGATCGCCGGCCCGCCTCGCCCAAGGCAACTTCCCTGCATTCTGGCCGTTGCGAAGTAATGGCGGCGTTTGGCTTTTTCAGATTGGGTAGATTGCTGCTGGCCGTTACGGCTACGTCGCTGACGGGACCCGCTCTGGCCAAGGCGCCCGAACTGCCGCAAACTGCACCGGTTCCGCAGTTCAACCAGGAAGCCACTCCGCCGTCGCCAGCCGACATCCCGGTCCCCGAGCCGCGCCCGGCGGATGCCCCGGAGGCTGAGCCGCCCCAAAACGAGCAGCCGCAAAACGGGCAGCCCCAAAATGGCCAGCCCAAGACCCAGCAGCCGGAGCCGCCGGCGATTGCACCACAGCCTCCTGAAAAGCCGGCGCAGGCTGAGCCGCCGGCAAGCCCACCGGCCGCGCCACCAAACCCGGCCGAGGCAGACAAAAAGGCGGAGCAAGAAATCCTTCCAGATCCTCGCTCGGCCGCCATTGCCGGGGAGGAAATGCCGGCCGAAGAATTGGCCTGCCGCAGGCGGCTGAAGTCCATGGGCGTCGATTTCGAGGAGCGCAAGCCCGAGCATGATACGGCGGTCGGTTGCTCGATCCCTTACCCGGTCGTGCTGAAAACGCTCGGCAAATCCATCGCCATCGGTCCCGAAACCGAGCTCAATTGCCAGATGGCGGAAGCGGCCGCCCGCTTTGCTGCTTCGGTCATCCAGCCTGCCGCAAAGGCCGAGTTCGGCACGGATATCAAATCGATCGGCCAGGCCTCCGCCTTCGTCTGCCGGCCGCGCCACGCCGGCGGCAAACTGTCGGAGCACGCCTTCGGCAACGCCCTCGACATCGCCAGCTTCACGCTTTCCGACGGGAAAGAGATCGATGTCGGTCCAACGCCGCCGCAGAAGGACGCGGAATTCCTGGATGCAGTGCGCAAGGCCGCCTGCGGGCCGTTCAAGACCGTGCTTGGCCCGGGCAGCGACGCCGATCATTCGCTGCATCTCCACTTCGACCTCGAACCGCGCCGCAATGGCGGCACGTTTTGCCAATGACGCCGGGCGCCGACAGTGGCGCCGCAATTTGGCCGCAGGCGTGAACGGCGCCGCTGATTTTTCCTTTACTCTTCAGGTTTAGAGTCTGTGCCATCCAGGGACAGGGAACCCCTCCGATGGCCGGGCTATTTCGCGCTGCGCTTGCCGCTGCGCGGCACACAGGACGCGCGCGCATGGCCGGCAGGCTTGCCGCCGTGCTTGCCATTGCGGCGATCTCGGCCTGCAATACCGGCAGCGTGCTGTCGCTGCAGCCGGCCGTCGATGTCGGCAGCCAGACCGCTGCCGTTCCGCCCAATTCCGGCCCACAAGATTCCGGTCCCCAAGATTCCGGCCTGGAATATTCCGGCATGCAGCGCCTCGTCCCGTCCGACCCCTATATGACGGCCGCCTATCCGCGCTTGGACAACCCGATGTCGCCGGCCGAACAGATGCCGACTACAGAGATCGATTGCCGCAAGGAACTGAAACGCCTCGGCGTCGTCTACACCGACGTTGCGCCGATCCATGAAGGCCAGTGCGGCATCGACTATCCGGTCAAGGTCTCGGCCATCGGCAGCGTCGAGATGAAGCCGGCCGCGACGCTGACCTGCGACATGGCCGCCACCTTTGCCGGCTGGACCAGGAACGAACTCGTCCCGTCGGCCCGCTGGCGCTATTTTTCAGGCGTCAAGACCATCCACCAGGGATCGAGCTATTCCTGCCGCAGGATTGCCGGCGAAGGTGTTTTGTCGGAACACGGCAAGGGCAATGCGCTCGACGTGATGAGCATCGAGCTCAACAATGGTGACGACATCGACGTCCGCAAGCCCGGCCTGTTCGCCTTCCGCACACGCGGCTTCCTCAACAATGTGCGCGCCGACGGCTGCCAGTACTTCACCACCGTGCTCGGCCCCGGCTACAATTACGATCACCGCAACCATTTCCATTTCGACATCAAGAACCGCAAGAACGGCTACCGCGCCTGCCGCTGACCGTTCCGGTTTTCAGATGAAATTGGAATAAGCATTTCGCGAGAGCGTCCGGATCAGCTGCGTTGCGTGCCGCCGGTGGAAGCCTTGATGTGCTGCGCGACCAGACCCTGGACGTGCCACAAGTTTCTGTCGCGGATTCCGCTCTCCTCGAGCATGCTGACGGTGCGGAACAGATACTGGGCGGACGAACCCCAATGTCCGGCTGCGCGCGCCAATGTCTGTGCCACCTGATCGAGCGGCAGCCGCCCGGCATATGCCTTGCCGTCGGGCGCCGCGACGAATGCTAGGGCGCGTAGCGGCCCGTCGCTGGTCTCGACCCAGATCCAGCGCGGCACGTTGGTAGGCGGGTTGGCGTCGATCTCCCGTCGCATCAGCCGACCGAGTTGCCCGAAATGATCTTCTGCCGGAAGTCTGTAGACAACGCCTTTGCAGCTGCCGCCCCGGTCCAAAGCCAGCATCAAGGCCGGAACATCACGGGTTCCCCGCCAGCGGGTCAGCTTCAGGCAGAACGAGCGGTGCCACCCTGGCGCCGTGGCCGGGCGCTGCTCGACATAGTCGAATTCGGGATTCCAGATCAGCGAGCCGTAGGCAAAGACCCAGAGCATTTCGGGCCGGTATTCCAGCAGCAGTTGCTCGACAAGACCATCGAACTCCGCGTCGGTGTGCTCTGTCGTCCCGGGCTCGGGGCCGGGGTCGGGCTCGACACGTTCGACCAGCGCGACAAGGTCGGCGGTCAACGCCATGGCAGTGCCGCGCGCCGGACTGCCCTTCATCACGCCCTCATTCGTGCTAGCCGGTTCTACGCCATTTCATGCTACCATAGACCGGCTGCGCGCCGCTTGCCAAGGATTTCGACGGCCTGACGGGCCTGCCAGTTCGAGCGCCAATGCATGAGCCAACGAAGCCTTCGACGACGTGCAACGACCTGGCTGGTGGCATGCTGTGCCGCTTATCTTTCGCTCGCCTATTTCGCCGCGCCTGAGTTCTGGACGTTGCGGGACCGCAATTTTCGCAATCAGCAATTCGAGATGGTGACGCACACGCCGCAAGGCATTCCGGGCGATCCGATCAATGTCGGCCTGGTAGGCACCAAGAAGGAGCTTGTCCATGCTTTTGCCGTCGCCGGCTGGGATACGGCAGACGCCATCACGCTGAAGACCGCCATCGAGATCGGCGAAAGCGTGCTGTTTAACCGCCCCTATCCCGACGCGCCGGTCAGCCGGCTGTTGTTCGAAGGCCGCGCCCAGGACCTCGCCTTCGAAAAGCCGGTCGGCGACAGCGCCGACCGGCGCCACCACGTCCGTTTCTGGCAGACCGATGCGACCGGCGACGACGGCCGGCCGCTTTGGCTTGGCTCGGCAAGCTTCGACCGCGGCGTCGGCCTCAGCCACGATACCGGCGCGATCACCCATCACATCGGCCCCGACATCGACGCCGAGCGCGACGGGTTGATGCGCGACCTCGCCGCTGCCGGCATGCTGATCTCGACCAGCCAGATACCAGGCGTCGGCGCCACAAAGGCCGGGCGCAACGGCGAAGGCGATCCCTATTTCACCGACGGCAAGGCCATTGTCGGCGTGCTGCTGCAACTGCCGTAGGCGCCATCAGCCTTCCCGTCTGACAGCCATTTTCGTGCCGACGGG
The DNA here is from genome assembly GCF_040319725.1 of Mesorhizobium sp. M0894. NCBI lineage: Bacteria > Pseudomonadati > Pseudomonadota > Alphaproteobacteria > Hyphomicrobiales > Phyllobacteriaceae > Mesorhizobium > Mesorhizobium sp. M0894. Next base: position 26,012 of record NZ_JAMYOG010000001.1, read on the forward strand.
GTTCAGGGCACGGCGATCACGATCTTGCCGAACGGTCCCGTCTCCAATCGCTCAAATGCCTGCGGCACCTCGTCGAAGCCAAACACCTTGTCGATCACCGGCTTGATCGCAAGCGTCTCGATCGCCTGGTTCATCCGCTCGAAAGCGCGGCGATGGCCGATCGATATGCCCTGTACGACGATCCGGTTGCGCAGGAACGGAATGATCGGGAAACTAAGCTCCATGCTGCCGAGAAGGCCGATGAGCGACAGCCTGCCGTCGGCGCCCAGCGCATTGAGCGAGCGCCGCGCATTGTCGCCGCCGACCATTTCCAGCACATGCCTGACGCCGGCGCCGTTTGTCAGCTTGCGCGCCGCCTCGTCCCATGCCGGCTGGCTGCGATAATTGATTCCCTTCCAGGCGCCGAGCGCCTTCGCCCGCTCGAGCTTCTCGTCGCAGCTCGAGGTGACGATGGCGCGCAGGCCTAAGGCGGCGGCAAATTGCAGCGCAAACAGCGACACGCCGCCAGTGCCCTGGATGAGAACGGTTTCGCCCGGGATCGGCTTGGCCGCCTCGACCAGCGCGAACCACGCCGTCAGCGCCGCGATCGGCAGCGTCGATGCCTCGACGTCGCTGAGCGACGGCGGCGCCGCCACGGCGGCATCCTCATGAAACAGCACATGCTCGGACAACGTGCCGGGCAGCGACGAACCCAACGTGTACTTGTGCAGTACGGGCGGGGCGTCGCCGTCCGGCCAGTCGGCGATCACCTGGCCGAGCACGCGCTGCCCGATGCCGAAGCGGCTGACTTTGCCGCCGATGGCCACCACCTCGCCCACCGCGTCCGACGTCGGCACGAACGGAAAGCTGAGGTCCGGTATCAGCACGCCATCGACGATCATCCTGTCCTTGTAATTCAGCGATACCGCTGTGACGCGTACCAGAAGATCATGCGGCCCGGGTTGGGGCAGCTTGCCCTCGGCCGGCTTCAGCCTGGACAGGCCGAAACCGTTCATCTGCCAGGATCTGTTTTCGGTGCTCATTTGGTTCGCGCTCCGTGGTTGATGGTTGCGCGAGACATTTACGCCGTTTCACTATGGAGAAAAGTGCTTCCATGTGGCATGCTTCGCAACAGATTAGGGAGCAAAACTCTACAAATAGGAGCGCCTCGTTGGAATCGGCCAATCTGCAGGGCATCATCGCATTCGTTCATACGGTGGAGGCCGGCAGCTTCACCGGCGCCGCTGTCCGGCTGCATGTCACGAAATCGGCGGTCGGCAAGTCGATCGCACAGCTGGAACAGCGATTGGGCGTTCGCCTGCTCAACCGTACCACCCGTAGCCTCAGCCCAACCAGCGAGGGCCTGAGCTACTATGAAGCCTGCGTCAGGGCGCTGGCCGAGATCGAAGCCGCCCAGTCACTGCTCGCTTCCCGCAAGCAGGTGCCTTCCGGGCGGCTGCGCGTCGACCTGCCTCTGGCTTTCGGCCGGCGGTGCGTCGCCCCGGTGCTGTTCGACATTTCCAAAAAATTCCCGGATCTGACGATGGAAATCTCGTTCAACGACCGGCGCGTCGACCTGATCGAGGAAGGCATCGATCTAGCGGTGCGCATGGGCGATCTCGACGACAGCCTTTCGATCGCCGCGCGCCGCATCTATGCCCAGCGTTCGGGCATCGTCGCCGCCCCCGCCTATCTCGATGCCCATGGCAGGCCGCAATCGATCGAGGATCTCGCCAGGCACAGCCTCATCGGCTACGGCCGCGACGGCGCTGTCCATCCCTGGACCGTCAGGCATGCCGACGGGCGTCTCGAAAAATTCGCGCCCAAGGCGCGGCTGGTGCTCGGCCACGGCGAACCGATGCTCGATGCGGTACTGGCCGGCTGCGGCATCGTCTTTCTGCCGACATGGCTGACGGCCGACAGCATCAGGCGCGGTGAGCTCGAAATGGTTCTGTCGGACTGTCTTGTCGAAAATACCGTGGTGCATGCCATCTGGCCGGTAACACGCAACCTCGCGCCAAAGGTGCGCGTCGTCGTCGACACCCTGATCGAGCATTTTTCCGCGCCGCCCTGGGATGCCGCTTGATTGCTCCGCCGGCTAGTTGAAAAGACAAAGGGCCATTGCTTAAGGTTTGCGCTGCCAGGGCGGCGCCGACTTCGACAATTGATAACCTCCAACACGAATTGGGCATTATCTTTTCTGTCTGAAGCGATTGCCCTGAAAAATCGCGACCGTCCTATTTTCGAAAACCGCGTGGCAATGCTATGGACCCGGCATGCTTTATGCTGAAATTGCCATCGTGGTCGTCCTCATCTGTGTGAACGGCCTTCTGTCGATGTCCGAGCTCGCCATCGTCTCGTCGCGGCCGGCGCGCCTCAAGGCGATGATCGACCGCAACGTCAAGGGCGCTGGCCGGGCTCTGGCGCTCGGCGCCAATCCGGGAAAATTCCTGTCCTCGGTGCAGATCGGCATCACTTTGGTCGGCGTCTTGTCCGGCGCCTTTTCCGGCGCCACGCTTGGCGAGCGGTTGGCCACCTTCCTGGCGTCGGCCGGTATCCGCGAAAGCCTCGCCGACCCGCTCGGCGTCGGCATCGTCGTTGCCCTAATCACCTATGGCTCGCTGATCATCGGCGAACTGGTGCCCAAGCAGATCGCCTTGCGCGACCCCGAACGGGTCGCCGTCAGGGTCGCTCCGGCAATGACCATCCTCGCCGGCTTCTCGGCGCCGCTGGTCTTCCTGCTCGACTTTTCCGGCCGTGCCCTCCTGTGGCTGCTTGGCCAGCGCGGCCAGAGCGAGGAGAAGGTCACCGACGAGGAGATCAAGATGCTGGTCGCCGAGGCCGAGCACCACGGCACCATCGAATCCGACGAACGCCGCATGATCGCGGGCGTCATGCGACTCGGCGACCGTGCCGTGCGCGCGGTGATGACGCCGCGCACCGAGGTCGACTGGATCAATTTGCAAGCCGACGAGGCCGCCATCAGGAAGCTGCTGATGGATACCCAGCATTCGCGCCTGCCGGCCGGCGACGGCGGCGTCGATGCCATGATTGGTGTCGTCCAGACCCGCGACGTGCTGGCCGCGATGCTGGGCGGCCGCGCCCTGGACCCGCGCCGGCACGTGCGCACCGCCCCGATCGTGCATGACCAGGCCGACGCGCTGGATGTGCTTGCGACGCTGAAGGAATCCGACGTGCCGATGGCGCTGGTGCACGACGAATACGGCCATTTCGAAGGCATCGTCACCCCGGCCGACATACTGGAAGCGATCACCGGCGTCTTCCGCTCGGACCTCGATGCCGGCGACGAGGAAAACGCCGTCAAGCGCGAGGACGGCTCATGGCTGCTCGCCGGCTACATGCAGGCCGACGAGATGGCGGAGGTTCTCCGCATCGATCTGCCCGAGAACCGCGACTACGAAACCGTCGCCGGCTATGTGCTGTCGCATATGCACCATCTGCCGGCGACCGGCGAATGCGTCGACGCGCAAGGCTGGCGCTTCGAGGTCGTCGACCTCGACGGCCGCCGCATCGACAAGCTCATCGCCACCCGACTGCCCGGCGCCCACCGCGAGGTCGTGCGGTAACGATCGACGCGACTTATGGGCTATATGCTCGCGGCGCCACCGCTCGCACAATCAAAGTTGATTGGGAATACCGCCTATGGTCGACCACCTTTTCGCCGACCCATATCTCGCTGCCGTCTACGATGCCTGGCACCCGAGATCTGCGCGCGACGACTATGATTTCTACCTGCCCCGCATTCTAACAGCAGACGCGGTGCTTGATGTCGGATGTGGAACGGGCACCCTCCTTCACGAGGCACGCCTGGCCGGACATTCAGGGCGGCTCTGCGGCATCGACCCAGCACCCGGCGTGTTGAATCGCGCACGAACGCGCACGGATATCGAATGGGTCCTCGGCGATCTCCAATCGGCCGGCTGGACAGCCGAGTTTGATCTCATTGTGATGACGGGGCATGCATTCCAGGCCCTTGTCAGCGACGAAGACCTGCGGGATTTGATGGCGGCTGCGCGACAGGCCCTTGTGCCAGGCGGATGCTTCGCGTTCGAGACGCGGAACCCTTCTGTGCGGGCGTGGGAGCGCTGGACACCCGAAAATGCGGTCGTCGTTGAGCTACCTGACGGGTCTCTGGTGCAGATCACAACAGAGGTGATCATGCCGTTCGATGGACAGACGGTGACATTCACCCACAGGTTCGGCGGAAAGCATCCGAGCCTTCCGCAAGTTAGTCGCAGCACCTTGCGATTCCTCGACACGGACGCCTTATCGAGCCTGCTGGGGAACGCGGGGCTACGGATCGAACAGCAATTCGGCGGCTTTGACGGCAGCCCACTTGGCCCTTCGAGCCCCGAGATCATCACGTTCGCGACGAGATGAAAAGGAGCATCCGCTCTCCAACCTGCAAGGAACGACAACTCGCGGACCCATTGCGGACGGCGAGCCGTGTTTCGCGGCGACTGCCGCCGACCGTAGGTCAGAGCCAGGCCTGCCAATTGCAGGACTTAGCGATCAATCGATCGCCTCGATGCCTTGCGCCTTCAGCCGTTCGATATGGTCCTTCATCTCTTTCAGCCGCTCCGGGGAGTGGCCCTGCCACTTGGCGACCTCGCCCGTGATCCTGAGCGGCTCGCGGGAGCGATAGGACTGCGTCGGATTGCCGGGAAATTTCTTGTCCGTAAGATTGGGGTCGTCCATGATCGGGCCGGTTGGCTCCACGATGTAGATCCTTTCCCGCCCGTCACCAGCGGCCAGCTCTGCACCCCAGATGGCCGCATCCAGAGTGCCGGTCAGATAGACCCAGGCTGCCTGCTTTCTCGCGCCGTAATTGGAGCTGTAGCCGGCTTCTATCAGGTCTCCCGGTTTAAGGTCGACCCGGGTGCCGTGGTAGAATTGGCGTGCGTTGTCGGGGGCTGTCATCGGCTCGCTACCCATCCTCGCTGTCTCAGGCATCATGGTGCCGTGGTGCGCACTATTTCATGCACGTCACCAAATCAAGCATCTGGCCGTGCGGTTATCGGCTCCCGACACCCATTCCGGTTATGCCGCCCGATGCACGCTATCGGTCGGCTGCCGGTGCAGGTATTATCGGCGCCCTGTACGTTGCTAGGGTGGAAAAATGGATCTGCAAACCTTCAGGGATTCGATTGCGAAACCACAGCCGCCAGACGGTTTGAGCCCTGCCCTGCAGGCGCTGTGGTGGGATGCAAAGGGCGATTGGGCTAAGGCGCACGAGTGCGCGCAGCGGCGCGACGATACTGCGGGCATGCACGTGCATGCCTATCTCCACCGCAAGGAAGGCGACCAGTCGAATGCCGAATATTGGTATCGCCGCTGCAACGCCGCGCCATCGACCTTAAGTCTTGACGAGGAATGGGAAGAGTTGGCGCGTGCACTTTTAGGGCAAAGCTGACGCCTGCTCGGCCCCTCGCAAAATAGCCGGTCCTGCAACCACTTGCCGGGGCTTCAGCTGGCGCCCTGTGGCATGTCCCTGCCGTTCCATTCCGCAGTGCGCGCCCGCGCCTCTTCGGCGATCAGCTTGAACTCCCGCATCTTCGCAGCCTCGATGGCGAATGCGCTGCTTGGCAGGACGCCGGGGTCCTCCTGACTGTTCTGAAACTGAAAACGGGCCTCCAGCTCGGCCCATATTCGCTCGGGTGCCGTATCCTTGCTGGCAAGCAGTGCGACGACCAGCGCCAAAGTCTCGCGCTGGGCGTTCAGCCGCCCTTCGATCTCTTCATTCGGCAATTCGGACATGCGGGTCGCTTCCAGTTTCTGGCTCAACGGCAAAATCGCACCCTTGTTCCGGAATTCAGCGCCTGCGCGGTCGGGCTGAGCGGCAGATGCTCGCGATCGCTGTCGCGCTGATCTTTTCTCCTCCGTTCTATTGACTCCTCAATATATGACGTGTCATACGATGACATATCATCTAATGGAGAGGAAAAAATGAAAGTACATGCCATCCGGACCGGGTCGGTCCGCATCAAGACGGCCCAGATCGAAGGACGCGGCCATGGGCTTGCCAGCATCTTTGCCGACAGGAACTGGTCCGGCTGGTTGCCGACCTTCGCCTGGGCCATCGAGCATGACGAAGGCGTCATTGTTGTCGACACTGGACAGGCGGCGCATCTGCTGAACGGGCACGGACGCTCGCTGCATCCGTTCTTTCGCTGGGAAGTGCACTTTCGTATCGAGCCGGAAGAAGAGATCGGGCCGCAGCTGCGTGGCCTGGGCATCGGGCCGCGCGACGTCAAACGGGTGGTGCTCACGCATCTGCACATGGACCACGATGCGGGCTTGGTGCATTTTCCCCATAGCCAGATACTCGCCGCCCCCAGTGAGATCGACACGGCGTCGGGTTTCATGGGAATGCTCCGCGGCTACCTGCCGCAGCGCTGGCCCGACTGGTTCAACCCCATACGGCTCGAGCTCGACGATGGACCGTTCGGCCAATTTGCGGCGAGCAAGCGCTTGACCAAAGCGGGCGACGTCGTGGCGATCGCAACTCCTGGTCACACTGCCGGTCATCTTTCGGTGCTGGTGGAGGATGGCGACGCAACGCTCTTTCTCGCCGGCGACACGTCTTACAACCAGGCACTGATGCTTGCCGGCAAGGTGGACGGCGTGGGACCCGATACAAAAATTGCCGCCGCCACCCTGCGAGCCGTCCGGCACCTCGCCGAGCAGCAGCCGACGATCTATCTGCCGACCCATGATCCGGAGAGCGCCGTGCGGCTGGCGACGCGTCAGCTGGTGACCGCCCCGGTCGAACTGGGAGCGGCGGCATGAAACCAGAAGAGGAGCTCCGATTCCTCATTCTCGGCGCCCAGCGCGAAGGCAACAGGCTGCTTACCGACTTGCTCTCGCCGCTTGGCGTCACCCCTTCCCAGGCTGAAGTCATCAGCTGCCTGAAGGCCGGCGGACCAATGTCGCTCAATGCTGTTGGCAAGCTGCTGGTCTGCGAGACCGGCAGTCCCAGCCGGCTGGTAAGCACGCTGGTCGAGCGGGCGCTCGTCGTCAGGCGGGAAAACTCCGACGATCGCCGGCAGGTGGAGCTCGAACTGACACAGGAGGGGCACCGGCTCGCCGCCGAAATCCGGCAGGTCGAATCCCGGCTTTACGGATGGCTGGGCCAGCGGCTCACGCCGAACGAGGTCACAACCGCCGTCGGGCTGCTGCGAGTTCTGGTCGCCGGAACAGCCGCCGGCAACGCAATCGCCCGGCGCGATGGGCCATCATCCGATCTCCCGAAGGAATAAGTCACAAATGTTCGACATATCAATCGAGATCGACAGGCCTGCCCAGACCGTCTTCCGTCATATCGAGGATATTGAAGCGGCTCCGGCCTGGTACTCGGCTGTGCAGTCCGTAGCCAAGCTCACGGCCGGCCCGGTCGGGCGGGTCCTCGAAAACATCGTGGAGGTCACCGAGTTCGAAGTCGATGCACTGCTGACTTTGTCCAGCTTGAGCGGGCCGACGCCATTCACCTACCGCTTTCGGCTGGCGCCGACAGGCCACAGAACGCATCTCCACCTCGAGGGTTCGATTACCGGAAAAGGGCTTCCCGGGCCGATGGCGCTTCTCGCGCCGCTCGCGTCCAGCTTCTTCGAACGCGGCATGCGAATAAATCTTGAGAGCCTGAAGCGAATTGTCGAGACTGCTCGTCCAGCAGAGTGATCCCTGAAGTTCTGTTGCAACTCTGTGCCAGCGTCTGCACGCATCGCCATTTCGCTCCTCAAGCGACCTTGGGCAAGCCTTCCAAACAAAGCCATTTATGTTTCCTGTCAGGCCAGTGGAGCGTTGCCGGGGCCGGAAAATGCGGGTCCTCCAGACAGCCGACCGAGACCGACAGCGCATCCTTCAATCCTTCTGCCCGCATGAAAACGACCGATCCGCAAATGGTGCAGAATGTCTGCTCCAACCATTGTCCCGACGACCAGGTTCTGCGCCAGAATCTGGTCTCCCCTTTCTGTCCGACGAGGGCCGCGTCGGCGTAGATGGCCCGGTACGAAAACGCCGTCCCGGTGCATCGCTGACACTCCAGGCAACTGCACGCGATGCGCCTGCCGGCGGAGCTGCGTCGCGGTCACAGGAGCCGATGCAGGAGCGAGGCCGCTAGGGCAGCCGGCAATCATGAGCGAAACCCAGGCGCTGTTGGCAGCTGACCATCTCAAGCGGACGCTATGAAACCTTCTGATTTTTAAGCCGTTATCGCCGGATGCCCGAGGCTAGATTCAAGCCGAAATCGGTTGACGCCGCCCAATTGCGCGATGCCGAGAGGTCGCGCCACGAGAAACACTCGACTGTCGAAGCCGCGTCCGAGGTCGTCGGCGAGGCCGCGCCGCCGCCGGATTTCATCGAACCCGATCCGGAGCTGACACCCGAAGAGGCTGAGCAGGCGCGCAAGAGGTACCTGCTGAAGCGTTTCTGGATCAGCGCGCGCGGTTACTGGGGCAGCATTGGCGATAGGCTCGCTTGGCCATGCACGATCGGGCTGTTGGTCCTGATCGTCACCAATGTCGGCTTCCAGTATGGGATCAATGTCTGGAATCGCGCAATTTTCGACGCCATTGAGCAACGCAACGCCCATACCGTATATCGGCTGAGCGCCGTTTTCGTGCCGCTCGTGCTCGGAAGCACAAGCCTTGTGGTGGCACAAGTCTTCTTTCGTATGACGATACAGCGCCGCTGGCGCTCCTGGCTCACCACCGCAGTCATCGCGCGTTGGCTCGCAAGTGGCCGCTACTATCAGCTGAACCTCGTCGGCGGCGACCACAGCAATCCCGAAGCCCGCATCGCCGAGGATTTGCGGATTGCCACAGAATCGCCCGTCGATTTCATTGCCGGTGTCATCGTCGCATTTCTGTCGGCCTCGACCTTCATCGTGGTGCTGTGGACGATCGGCGGCGCCTTGACCCTGCCGATTGCAGGTTCGACCGTCACCATTCCCGGCTTCCTGGTCGTCACCGCGGTAATCTATGCCGCAATCACGTCCACCTCGATGGCGGTCATCGGCCGCCATTTCGTCCACCTCTCCGAGGAAAAAAACCAGGCGGAAGCTGAGTTCCGCTACACGCTGACGCGCGTGCGGGAAAACGGCGAGAGTATCGCATTGCTCGGCGGCGAGGAGGAGGAGCGCAGCGGCATGGACAAGACATTCGCCCATGTGCTCAGGCAGTGGGCGCTCCTTGCAGGCCAGCACATGCGCACAGCGCTGGTGTCGCAGGGGTCGAGCCTGTTTGCGCCGGTCGTGCCGGTTCTGCTTTGCGCTCCAAAGTTTCTCGAAGGCAGCATGACACTTGGACAGGTAATGCAGGCTGCCTCGGCCTTTGCCATCGTGCAGGGCGCGTTCGGATGGCTGGTCGACAACTACCCCCGTCTCGCTGATTGGAATGCCTGTGCACGGCGCATCGCCTCGCTGATGATGTCGCTCGACGGGCTCGAGCGGGCGGAACAGAGCAACACCCTTGGACGCATTAAGCGCGGCGAAACCGAAGGCGATGCGATGCTTGGGCTGAACAATCTCTCCGTGTCGCTCGACGACGGTACCGCCGTGGTCAAGGAAACCGAGGTCGTGATCAAACCAGCCGAGCGGGTGCTCGTTGCCGGCGAATCCGGCTCAGGCAAGAGCACGCTGGTGCGGGCCGTCGCAGGCCTGTGGCCGTGGGGTAGCGGCAGCGTCAACATCCACGCCGACAGACGGTTGTTCATGTTGCCGCAACGGCCTTACATCCCCACCGGGACGCTTCGCCGCGCAGTCGCCTATCCAGGCGCCGCCGACAACTGGACGCTGAAAAAGATCAAGGCGGCTCTCGACAAGGTGGGACTCGATTATCTCAACGCCAAGATCGAAGAGGACGCGCCATGGGACCAGACCTTGTCGGGTGGCGAAAAGCAGCGGCTCGCCTTCGCGCGTCTTCTGCTGCACAGCCCCGATATCATAGTGCTGGATGAAGCAACCTCAGCACTTGATGAGAAGAGCCAGGACAAGATGATGGAGATGATCATTCGCGAATTGCCGAAGGTCACCATCATCAGCGTAGCGCATCGCGCCGAGCTGGAAACCTTTCATAGCCGCAAGATCACGTTGGAGCGTCGCGAGGGCGGCGCAAAGCTTGTCAGCGATATCGATCTCGTCCCGCGCAAGGGCAGACGGAACTTGCTTGTGCGCCTCCTGAGGCACCGGGGCGCCCAACCGAAAGCCAGCACGCCCTTGAGCAAAGCGGCGCTGCCCCAGACAAAGCTGCCCCAGACAAAAAAGTGAAGGCCACCGGTCGGGACCCGGCGGACCGTCGCCCGTTCGAGTCACTGCCCACATCTGGTCTTAAAAGTGCCAGCCGTGATACCTTGATGCCGTGCAGGTGTTGCTGTCGGAACGTCAGATGGCACGAGCGCATTCCATTTTCGTAGTGCAACGCCGAGGCTGGCTGTGCAAAAGCCCGGATTGACTTCAAGGCCCGGGTTGATTTCAAAAGCCCAGGTTGTTTCCAAAAGCCCAGGTTGATCAAAAGCCCAGGTTGATTCAAAAGCAAAGGGACCAGCAATGACAATCGCCAAGAACACGATCTGCCTTTGGTATGACAAGGACGCCGAGGCTGCGGCCCGCTTCTATGCCGAGACTTTCCCCGACAGCTTGGTGAAATCCGTCCACCGCGCTCCCAGCGACTACCCGTCCGGCAAGGCGGGCGACGTGCTGACGGTCGAGTTCACGGTCGCCGGCATCCCCTGCCTCGGCCTCAATGGCGGTCCCGCGTTCAAACACAACGAAGCCTTCTCCTTCCAGATCGCCACCGACGATCAGCAGGAGACCGACCGCTACTGGACCGCCATCGTCGGCAATGGCGGCCAGGAAAGTGCCTGCGGTTGGTGCAAGGACAAATGGGGCATCTCCTGGCAAATCACGCCGCGCGTTCTGACCGAGGCGATGGCTGCCGGCGGCGACGAAGCAAAGCGCGCATTCGAGGCGATGATGGAGATGAAGAAAATCGACGTTGCCGCGATCGAGGCAGCGCGGCGCGGCTGATAGTGCTGGGGTGACCCGAAGCAGAAGTCGGTGCATCACCCGGCTGAGGAGATCATCGACAAGATCAGAGCGGAGCGGCTGGGAATGCCGCCGTGCCCATCATGTCCAGGCAGGCGTGCGATGGTGTTGAACTGCGCCGAGTTTTACGACGCCGAGCTGCGACGGCACAACGAGGTCTTCAGGGCTGCCGTCAAGGCGGGAACGCGTGATCGCGTGCTCGATATCGGATGCGGCTCGGGACAATCTTCTCGCGATGCTGCCCGCGTCGCGGTGGAAGGCAGCGTGCTCGGGGTGGACGTATCGGCCGAGATGCTCGAGTTCGCCCGGAGGCGTAGCGCGGACGAGGGATTGCGAAACGTCGCCTTCGAGCGCGGCAATGCGCAATTGCTGGCGTTTCCGCCTGCCGGCTTCGATCTGTGCATCAGTCGCTTTGGCGTGATGTTCTTTGCCGATCCGGCGGCGGCGTTCGCCAATATCGGCCGGGCGATGCGACCAGGGGCACGTCTTGTGTGGATGGTATGGCAGGGCCAGGACCGCAACGAGTGGGCGACTGCCATTCAGCGGGCGATTGCGCCGGGGACCGCCATATCGGCAGCCGCCGCCACCCCGTTTTCGCTCGGTGACCCCGTCATCACCGCGGAGGTCTTGCGTGCGTCCGGTTTTGTTTCGGTCGACTTTGCCGAAGTGCATGAACCGGTTTTCTATGGCCTGGACGTCGACGCGGCTTATGACGCTTTGCTTGGCCTGCAACTGGTGAAGGATCCGCTGGCTAGCGCGGATGTGGATGTCGCTGCGGCGCTGCGGCGGTTGCGCGAACTGCTCGACGCGCGCTTGACCGCGGACGGCGTGCTTTTCGACTCGCGTGCCTGGATCATCACCGCAGTTCGGGCGAGCTGATAGTAGCGGTTTTTCGGACATTGATCTGTAGGCGAACTGTCCCCTCGGCTCGGCCTTCCCGTCACCCCATTTACGGCGTGACTTCCGAAAGCAGCCAATCCCGAAAAGCCTTGACTTTGCGCTGACGGATCGCCGCTGGCGGGTAGACGAGATAGAAGCTGGAGGGGGATTTCAGGGCGTGGCCGAAGGGCCGGACAAGTCGCCCGGCGGCAAGGTCGGCTGCAACGAGCATGGTCCGGCCGAGCACCACCCCTTCGCCTTGTGCTGCCGACTCCATGGCAAAGGTGGCAGAGTCGAAGGTAATCCCGCTCTGCGGGTCCACGCCCTCGACCCCGGCGCTTGCGAGCCAGGTCGCCCAGTCGATCGGAAAGCTGTCACGGATCAGCGTGTGATGTTTGAGATCCTGAGGCGTGCGGAGCGGATGTGCACCCTCAAGAAGCTTTGGGCTGCACACTGGAAACACCTCCTCGCCGGTCAAGAACTCTGACGTGAGCCCCGCATAATTTCCGCTGCCATAGCGGACCGCGACATCGATGCCGTCGCCGAGGAAGTTGGTCAGCTTCCCGCTCGTCGAAACCCGCACATCGATGTCGCCATGCGCACGGTGAAAGCGATAGAGGCGTGGCACCAGCCATCTCCCCGCGAAGCCATCGGAGGTACTGACGTTCAGTGTCGAGCTCGAATAGCGGGCCGTTGCTGCAGCGGTGGCGGCAGCCAACTGGTCGAGCACCTCGCGCACCGCCCGCGCATAGGGCTCGCCGACGGCGGTCAGGCTCACCGAACGCGTACCGCGCTCGAACAGCTGCACACCGAGCTGATCCTCAAGGTTCTTGATCGCCCGGCTGATGGCGCCGTGGGTGACATGAAGTTCCTCTGCCGCCTTGGAGAAACTCAACAGGCGCGCCGCCGCCTCGAAGCTCGGCAAGGTGGTGAGGGGAGGCAGTTTCCGGGGCATGATCGATACCTGCATGTGTGAGCGATGCTCACACATTGTCGCCGATAAGTCGTTTGTCGTCCAGACCGGAAGACGGCATGTTTGCTCACGTAATCAGCCATCCACCGCCGCTGCAAAAGGCAAGTCTGATGTGACTGATACTCTCGCTGACGAAAGTCGCGGGGCAACTACCAACACCAAAACTGCCGCAACCCTGGGAGAGCACCATGAGCGCCAAACGAGTTGAACCCATCGTCGACGTCCTGACCGGCATGGCCGGCCGCATCCTCGCCTCGAGCAGCCGGCGCCGGACCGAGCGGCTGATTGCACGCTTCTCGACCCGCCGGCTCGAAGACCTCGGGTTTGCCCGCGACTGGGACGGCTCGATCTATCGGCAGTCGGACCGCCGCTAGCCTGAACGAAAGTAACGGCGGACAGGTTCTTCGCGAAAGATCGCTGTCGCAAGGAATTAACGGAGAACGGACATGGCCACCATCCATCCATTCCTCTGGTTCAACACCGACGCCAAGGAGGCCCGCGATTTCTATCTCTCGGTCTTCAAGAACGGCAAAGTGCTCGAGACGATCGAATACACCGACTGGGTGTCCGGAACCAACAAGACGGTCCCGCATGCCACCTTCGATTTCGAGCTCGAGGGACTGCACCTTACAGCGCTCAACGCCGGGCCGCAGCCGCCCTTCAACGAGCGGCTCTCGCTCTACATCGAGACCAAGGACCAGGCCGAGACCGACTACTACTATGAGGCGCTCACCGCCGGCGGCGGCAGGGAACAACCCTGCGGCTGGCTCACTGACAAGTTCGGCGTCTATTGGCAGGTCATCCCGGAAATCCTGCCGCGGCTCAGTGCCGATCCGGATCGCGAAAAGGCCAACCGCGTCCGGCAGGCGATGTATGGGATGCGCAAGATCATCATCGCCGACCTCGAAGCCGCCTACGCCGGCAAGGCTTGACCCTCACCTACATCGCAAACGAATGGAGACCTCCCGTGACATCGCTCGTGGACAGGAAAGTCATCGTCGTCGGAGGCAGCTCCGGCATCGGTCTTGGCGTCGCGGAAGCTGCGCTCAACAGCGGAGCGACGGTCGTGATCGTCAGCCGGTCGCAAGAGAAACTGCAGGCGGCCGAACGGACGCTCAATGTGGGTGATCGCGTGACAAGCTTGGTCGCCGACATGACCGACGAAGCAGACGTCGCCCGCCTGTTCGACGAAGTCGGTGCGTTCGATCACCTCGTATCGACAGCCGGAACACTGCCGCCCGGCGAGCCCATCGGCGGTACCGACATGGAGGCGGTGCGGCGCTTCGTCGATAATAAGCTGATTGGCGCCGTGATGCTCTCCAAGCACGCTGTGCGCACCCTGAGGGCCGGCGGCTCCATGACCTTCACGTCGGGTATCAACAAGGACAAGCCGCCGGTGCCGGGAGGCTCAGTCGTCGCCGCGATTGCCGGCTCATTCAGCTACTTCGCCCGCGCCCTGGCGCTCGAACTGGCCCCGACGCGCGTCAATGTCGTGTCTCCCGGATGGGTAGAAACACCGATGTGGGACATCGTTGGAGAAGCCAAATCCGGCTTCTTTGCCGACATGGCTGCCCGGCTGCCATCGAGAAAAATTCCGACCGCTGCGGACGTCGCCGCCGCCTACCTCTACCTCATGGAAAGTGACTTCACGACCGGCGAGACAATCCGCATCGATGGCGGCCATAACCTGATCTAGCCGCCATTTGCACAGCGCCTGAATGGGTTGAGGCGGCATGACCGCTAGTCCGGCGCACTCCTGCCGAAGGCGGCGAGCGCCGGCGGCGTCATACCGGCGTAGCTCAATCGGGGTTTACATCGGCAGCCAGGTCCCTAGTTTTAGCGTTTCGCGCCGCGCACCGAGTGCGTGGATGATCGAGGACGGGACCGTGAGCTTTGGCCGGCCCCTCAAACCCTCCAAAAGGATGACTACCATGACACAGGCCAAGAATGGCGACACCGTGCGCATCAATTACAATGGCCGCCTCGCAGACGGCACCCAATTCGATTCTTCCGGCAACGAACCGCTGCAATTCACGCTGGGTGAAGGACAGGTGATTCCCGGTCTTGAAACCCATGTCGAGGGCATGGAGGTGGGCGCGAAAAGCACCGTGACTGTTCCCGCCGAGGCCGCCTATGGCCCCCACCGCCCCGAAGCGGTGATGACCGTTGACCGCGCCCGCGTACCAGACAACATCAACGTCGATATCGGCACTCGATTGCAGGTCAGAACCCCAGAAGGGCGCCCCATGCCGGTAACAGTCGTCGGCGTGGACGACGCCAGCGTCAAGCTCGACGGCAATCATCCGTTGGCCGGGCGGGATCTGGTGTTCGACGTTGAACTGGTCGAGATCGTTCAGGCGGCGTAGGGCACGGTCAAGGCCGTGTTGGCTACGACCTGGGGTGACGCACTTGCGCCGGAGATTTCGGCGGTGCGTCTCCTGTCGGAGGGAAAGACCGCGAGCAGCGCGGCGTTCGCGGTCGGTTACGAAAGCGTGTCACAATTCAACCGGGGGGTACGGTCGTCTGTTCGGTCTCGCTTGACAGCGGACTTCTCGTGACCGCAAAGTCTCGTGATGCGGGCGATTGGTTGGAATAGAATTGCGCGTGTCGGGGCAATCGTGCTGATGATCGGCACAAATGTTCCTGTGCCGGCACGTTCCGACTCGCTCCTTCTCACAAGCCCGTCCCAGCCAGCCAATGTCGGCGATGCGATGCTGGCGGCTGCCAATTATCATGATTCCGGCGACTATGATCGCGACCTTGCCGCAGTGGCGAAGCAGGCCGGCGACTGGGTCGTCAAGCGCGCGACGGAGGTGCCTCGCCCCGCACTGGTGCTCGACATCGACGAGACCGCTTTGGCCAACTGGGAAGTGATCAC
The DNA here is from genome assembly GCF_040319725.1 of Mesorhizobium sp. M0894. Taxonomy (NCBI): domain Bacteria; kingdom Pseudomonadati; phylum Pseudomonadota; class Alphaproteobacteria; order Hyphomicrobiales; family Phyllobacteriaceae; genus Mesorhizobium; species Mesorhizobium sp. M0894. The sequence continues at coordinate 41,783 of NZ_JAMYOG010000001.1, forward strand.
ACGTGACAATTTCGGCCGCCCGATCAGCGGCGCCTGCGACATCGCAATCGACGGTCCCTGTGGCTGGGCCGCCTGGGACCAGCTTGCGAAGGATCCGGCCATTGACCCGGTGCTGGAGGTCTTCCGGCAGGCGCGAACGGCGAAAGTCGCGGTATTCTTCATCACCGGACGTCCGGAGGACCAGCGTCAGGCAACCGAACAGAACCTGCAGTCGGCCGGCTATGCCGGCTATGAGCACCTTTACATGGTCCAGCCTGGGGCCAAATACGGCTCCGCCGCAGATTTCAAGGCACCCATAAGGGCCGAAATCGAAAAGGCCGGCTACACGATAATTGCCAATGTCGGCGACCAGCCATCCGACTTGTTCGGGGGGCATGCCGAGAAGCTGTTCCTGCTGCCAAATCCGTTCTATCGGGTTCGCTGACGGCCGGAACGGCACAAGCCCGGATCCCCGGCTCCTTGCCGAGCACCTACTAGGGTATCAAGACGACCTTGCCGGTCGCGCCGCGCTCGTCCAGCAGGCGATGCGCCTGACTGGCCTGGTCGAGCGGGAAGCGACCGCCGTTGGTCACTTTAAGCTCACCATTTGCCGCCAGATTGAAGAGCCCCGACAGGCCGTCACGGAGCACCTCTGGAGAAAGCAGCGGCAGCAGTGCAAAACCCCTCAGCGACTGGTTGCGGCCGATCATCGCCTCCATCTCCGGGGCGCCGAGCGCGTATCTGCCAAGTGCGGCAAACGCCAGCTCTCTGCGAGGTGCCAGAGCCTCCAGCGCAACCGCCGTCAGCGGGCCGCCGACAATGTCGTAGACGATGTCGACGCCGGCGCCGCCTGTCGCTACCCGGATGCGCTCTGGCCAGTCCGTTTTGCTGGAGTCGACGGCAACGTCGGCCCCCAGCGACAAAGCAAGATCGAGCTTGGCCTTGCTGCCGGCAGCCGCGATGACATTGCTCGCCCCTGCCCGCTTCGCAAGCTGGACAAGCAACGAACCGACGCCGCCCGCGGCAGCGGCGACCAGCACCGATTTGCCGGCCGGCGGGCTTTGCCGCGACAGATGCAACGCCGTCAGTCCTTGCACCATCAATGCCGTCGAGGCTTCGAACGAGAGCGCATCCGGCAAGGGCACGGCCAGGCTTGCGTCAATCGTCACATAATCGGCATAGCCGCCTAACGGGCGGCTCGAGGCGAACAACGGCGCGGCGACGCGCGTGCCGAGCAAGGAAGCATCCACCCCATGCCCGAGCGCCTCCACGATCCCGGCGGCCTCGACGCCAAGGATCATCGGCAGTTGCGGCGTCACCGCGTAGCGATCTGCGCGCATCAGCACTTCGAAGAAATTCACCCCGGCCGCACGAACGCGGACCAGGACCTCGCCGGCTTGCGGCTCGGGCTTCGGCACCTCAACCATTTCGAGAACGTCAGGGTCGCCGAAACGGTTCAGTTGAATGGCTCTCATCACATGCACCGATCGTTATTGGCATCGGCCGCTGTTTGCCACTATCTGCCTGGCTTCGACCACACACCGATTTGTCCGCCGCTGACCGGGAGGTGACCATGGCCAAGCTGATCAAGAGACTGCCGATGCTGCCGGCCGAGCGCGCGCTGAAAGTGATTTCGGGCCGCTGGAAGGCGATCATCCTCTACCATCTCTTCGACGGGCCGCGGCGGCTGTCGGCGCTGCAAGGATTGATGCCCAATATCACGCAGAAAGTGCTGATCCAGCAGCTTCGCGACATGGAAGAGCACGGCCTCGTTCGCCGCGAGATCTTTGCCGAGATCCCCTCGCGCGTGGAATATTCGGCGACGCGGCTCGGCCTCAGCCTCGAGCCCATCCTGCTGGCACTTTGCCAGTGGGGTCAGCACCACGCCGACGAGTTGAATGAGATGGACCGCCTTGCCGATTGCATCATCAGGCCAAGGCAAGCGCAGGACGCGCATGCCGTCTGAAAAAAACGGGCGGCGCATGCGCCGCCCTGAATCCTTGGGAGAATTAATCCTTGGGAGGATTGTTCGAACCTGCGCTCAGGCCGCCTTGACTTCCTCGGCGACGGCATCGGCCTGACGCGCCGTCTTCAGTACCCTGGCCCACCATGCAATGTCGTTGACGAGCGCGGTTGCCGCCTGGTTGAGGTGCTCGAATTCATCGAGCTTCTTCTCACCTTGCTTGACGGCAAGGAAATCGGCCCAGGCGATGTGGACGGCGGACTTCACCGGCGCCATCTGCAACTCGACCGCATGCAGCCTCAGCTGCTCGACCGCACGCGCGCCACCAACGCTGCCATAGCCGACGAAGCCGGCCGCCTTCTTGTTCCACTCGTTGGCGGCGTAGTCGATGGCGTTCTTCAGCACGGCCGTCGGGCCATGATTGTATTCGGCGGCGGTGAAGATGAAGCCGTCGAATCCGGCGACCTTCTTTTGCCAGCGCTGCGCCACTTCGTTCTGCGACGGCGCCCAGGCGGAGGATGCGACCTCATCGAAGAACGGCAGCGGGAAATCGCGCAGGTCGACGACTTCGACATCGATGTCGGCATGCGACCTGGCGATCTTGGCAATCCATTGGGCCGGGACGTCGGCAAAGCGCGCGGCGCGGGTCGAACCAATGACGATGGCGATTTTGGGTTTTGACATAGAGGGGCTCTCCTTACAGGAATACTGGTATCGTTTAGATACCTGCGCTATATGAGTAACTGGCCGCTCAATGTGCAAGGAGGCACTTTTTTGTTACCAAGGCACCCGCACCGCACCGAGGACTGCCGCGCCATCTCGGAAATCCTGCAGCGCGTCGGCGACAAATGGACCGTGCTCGTCGTCGGCAAGCTCGGCGACGGGCCGCTGCGTTTCAACGAGCTGCGCAGCGCGGTCGGCGGCATTTCACAGAAGATGCTGACCACCACTTTGCGCGGGCTCGAGCGCGACGGCTTCGTCACGCGCACCGTGTTCCCGACCATCCCGCCGCGGGTCGACTACGAATTGACCGACCTTGGCTACGAGCTTCTGGTGCCGGTCGGTGCACTCGGCGAATGGGCGCGCAAGAACACCGAGCGTGTCAAGGTCGCGCGCGAAAAATTCGACGCGATGCACAGCTGATCCCTTGCGCTGCAAGGGTTTGAACCTGTCGGGGATCCTCCGGATGAGCCCTACTGCTGTAATTGCATCTTGCTCTTCGGCAGCTTCTCGATCCGGTTCCATTTCGGGTTGGGACTGACCACCTTGCCGCCAATCGTGCAGGTCGTGGTCGTCTCCTTCCGGCAATTGCTCACCGTCGTACCGCTGGTGTCGCATTTCGTCGCCGAGCAGATCTCGCACTTGGCCGCCTGCCCGTTGATGGTGCGGTTTTCCGACGTGCAGGTGGCGCCTGGATCGCCTTTTTTGACCTCGGCAAAAGCGCTTGCGGACGACAGGCAGAGCAAGGCTGCAAACGCACCGGCCAGGGCAGCGTTCAGCATGTGTTGACGCATTGTCTTTCCTCCCAAGATCCCGTCGCTCGCGCTGCAGGCGCGCATGCGGGAACCCGTTGGTCAAAGACCACGCCGGATCGCTGCCCGCATCCCCCGCGCGGGAGAGACGGCTGTTTAAGTTCGTCTTCTGGAATCAGGCCGGTCAGCCTTCGGCCGGAACCGCCTTCGGCTTGCCTTCGCCGTCCAGCGCCACCATGACGAAGTCGGCATGGGTGACCTTCTCCATCAGGTCGGAGAGATAGCGCTGCGCCCAGGCCTCGACCTTGAGCGTCATCGAGGTGCGGCCGACGCGTTCGACATGCGTATAGATGCACAGCGTGTCGCCGATCTTCATCGGCTTGGCGAAGGACATTTCCTTCACCGCCGCCGTCACCACGCGGCCCTTGGCGCGCTCGGCGGCGCGGATGCCGCAGGCGAGATCCATCTGCGCCATCACCCAGCCGCCAAAAATATCGCCCGCCGCATTGGCATCGGAAGGCATGGCCAGCGTCCGCAGAGTCAAATCGCCGATCGGCCGCCCGTCCGCGTAATGCACCATTTGGCCAATCCTCTCGAAGCCGATCGTCCGACCCCGTACCGTCCTGGCACGGACAGGTCAACGCCACTGAATGGTGTCGCGGCCTGACGTTCGGCGATGCATTCTATGGCCGAGGTGAGAAAGCTGGCGCGCCCGAGAGCTTACCAATAGGCGCGCTTTACAAAGCGGGCCACGGCGTCGGGACGTAGGCGTAGGCGTTGCCTTCGCGGATCACATGACCGATGCCTGGGAAGGGCAGGTGCATGCCTGCGACGAGCAGGTCATCCGCCGACACCATGTCGAGCACCTTCTTGCGTGTGGCGATTGCGGCCGCCTGGTCCACGTCGAAAGCGATTGCCCATTCCGGATGCGCAAATTGCAGCGCGGAGGCGTGGATTACGTCAGTGAAGAGCAGCAGGTTGGCGTCACCAGAGCCAATCCGAAGCGCGAGATGCCCCGGCGTATGTCCGGGCGCAGGCAATGCCCTGATCCCGGGCGCGATCTCGACCTCGCCTTCGATCTTCCTGACTTTGCCATGGTAAGGCACCAGCGATTTGCGCGCTATTTCGAAGTACGGCTTCATCTGGTCGGGCGCCTTGGATAGGATCCCGTCATCGTGCCAGAAAGCGAATTCCGGCGCGGCAACCACGACCTCCGCTCCCGGGAAGGCGGCCTTGCCGCCAATTCCGACAAGGCCGTTGGCATGGTCGGGATGGAGGTGGGTGATGATTACCGTGTCGATTTCTTCCGGCCTGACGCCGGCGGCTGCGAGCGCCTCAGGTATATGTCCCAGTATAGGCCCCATCGCCGATGCCGTGCCGGTATCGATCAGCACCCGCCTGTCGCCCCTGGTGACAAGGTAAGCGTTGACCGAGGTCGGGAGTGCCTTTGGCAGGAATGCCTTTGCCAAAAGCGCTTCAGCGGCAGCCGGATCGGCGGAAGGGAAGAGTTCAAGGCCGAGATTGAGATAGCCGTCGCTCAGTGCTGTGATTTCGAGGTCGCCGAGCATGAACCTGTGGGCACTCGCAAGCGAAGCCGGAGACGGGGCGGCGATAGCCGCAGCGTTGCTCCCAAAGAAGCTGATCGGGGAAAGTAGCAGGGCGCCGGCACTAAAGGTCCCGAGGCCGAACGTTCGACGGTCGATATTCATGGTCTTGTCCTTCGAATTGCAGATGAAGCTAGTCCCAGACTACGTCGTCGCTGCCAGTGCGGATGCCGACCCCTCGGACCACTCTTCGAGCGGGGTCGGCGCGGGTCATGGCGAACTGCTTGCGACATCAATAATGCGCCTCACAAGCAGCTGGAATAGCGACGGGATGCAGTTCACTGCTGCAAATTATGCAGCAATCAATTTAGGCGGGTAAGGCCGCTCGTTTGGCCGTCCGCTGAACGGCCTGGCCGAGCCCCGGCTTTGCCTACTGGACAGGCATCCGAGGCTCGAGCGCTCGACGCAACGTCGGCGCCTCTTGCTCGATATGATCCCACAGACGGTTGGAGATCGGCCCGTGCGGCCGGTCGCGGCGGCGCGCCACCGCGAACTCCTCGGTACGGCCTGGCAGATGACGGCCGGACGCTCCACGCGAACGCAAGGAATGGCCGGATTGCTGGACTAGCCGGACGTTGAATGTGGATCAATTCGGGCTGAAAAGAAGCAAAGTTCTGGCTCCATGACGGCGGCAGAGCCGATGGTCCCGCCAGCGCAATTCCTTTCCCTGCCCGTTTCGGACCGACGCTTTTCAGAACGCGAAATCCGCGGACTGAACGACATCGGCTGGGAGCCAGGTTTCATGAACCTGCAAGATCTCGGGCCCGCGGCTGTAGCCGCGATCGCGGACCACCATCGTCGTGACCCGGCCATTGTTCGGTTCATCGGAGTCCTTCGCGTCGCGTTGCCATTCGTGGTAGTTCACGACCGCCAGGTCGGCGCTTTGATGGCTGATCCGGATGTCGCGTATTTTGATACGGAAGGCCGGATTCGATCCGTAGATGCTCTTCATGTAACCTGCGAAGTCTTTTTTCCCGAACGCCCTGCCGCCTGGCATGATGGCGACCAGATCGTCGCTGATCCGGTCGAGCGCGTTCTTCTTGAACGTCGCGTCGTCGCCAGGGCATCGGCCCGCCACCCAGTCGGTGAAGAATTCGTGGATGTCGTGGATCGTCGCCTCGATTTCCTTCGTTTGAAGGGACATTTTTTCCTCCTGTCTCAAGATGATGCTGGATCAGGCGCTTTACGCCGTGGCTTGCCCCGACCGGACGCTGCTTGAGGACAGCCCGTACCACGCGAGCCACAGGCACATGAGAAGCGAGGAAACCAGCCAGATCGGACCCCCGATGCCGATCCCGAGCTGCTCACCGAGTGTCCACCCGGTTGCCGAAAGGATACCGAACGCCGAGCCGACGATCGCGGCCCATCGGGGCAGTATCCCGACGTTATCGCGGGCGTCGTGATACGCGACAAGCGCTGTCGCCAAGGCCAGCGCCCAGAATCCGTTACCCATGCCGCCGGAAAACGCCCACCAGGTCATGAAGGCGTTGGTGTCACCCCGGTCGGCCACGACCGCGACCACCGATGCCTCGGCGACTGCGGTGGAGAACGTGGTCAGGGCGCCGAGAGCCATCACCATCCAGGCGGAACTCAGCATCGGCGAATGCCGGACCCGGGGGTTGAGCGCCAGGTTCAGGAACGAAGCGCCGGCGATCAGGAACAGCGCCGCTGCCGCCGTCCAATGGACCATAGCCCATCGCCCATGGCCCTCGGCGATATTCTGCATCTGAACAGACAAATCCGCGTCCGGTGGCCCGTGAAAGACGAGCGCAGCCGCCAGCAGCAGCGTTCCGGTGGCGAGCCAGACACCGCCCGGCCCGCTCATGCTGTTATTATTCGTTTGCATCGGGAAAACCTCCTGTGGCCTTTGCCACGCCATGAAGTTTAGACCCGCGTCACGGTTGCCCGCTTCGGCGTAAATACCCACGCAGCGAGAAATTTTCGCTTGGGTAGGATTACCCAGATACGCCCATGCCGATCAGGCCGTGCTCGACCGCAAAGGCCGTGGCTGCCGCGCGCGTGCGCACGTTCAGCCGCGTCAGGATATCGCTAACGTGACGGTCTACCGTCCGCTGGCTCAGACCGAGCTCGCCGGCAATTTCCGGGTTGGTCAGGCCTGACGCGATCAGGCGCAGAACCTGCGTCTGTCTGAGGGTGAGAACTTCGCTGCCTGTCGCCGTCATGATAGCCCGCAGCTTGCCGGCAACGGCTTCGTCGGGGCGCGCGCCGAGCTCGCGGAAAAGTCTTATCGCTTCGTCCAGTTCGGTCTGCGCCGCTTCAGTATCGCCGGTTGCGAGACAGGCCCGCGCTGTCAGCACCCGCATCCGGGCAAGATGATAGGGCGCCCGAAGGTCCCAGAGGATCTCCACTGCGCGCCGGATATGGGCCAATGCCTCCGCGGCTCGACCAGCATGGATCAGCACCCGCGCGGTAGCCTCGGCGGCTGCGGCGCGGACTGCATCCGCGGAATATTGGCGCGCGCAGTCGCGCAGTGTTTCGCACAGTTCCCAGGCGTCATCGGCCGAACCGACAGCGAGAGTGATTTCCACCGCAGCCGGCAAGAGGCGGAGTTTGCCCGGAATGTCATCGACCGACTGCAGTGCGCGGCGGATCGCCGAAAGGGCCGGCTGCTCGTGCCCCTGCTGCAATCGCATAAGCGCCAGTCCCGGCTGCGGATCGAACCCGAGCCTGCTCGCTGCGCGATAGGCGGCATCGGCCTCGTCCCATTGGCCGCGGAGGCGAAAGACCTCGCCCTTCTGGTAGAATGCCGGACCGGCGTGGTGCTTCGAGGGCCCCTGCTGAAGGCGGATGCTGGCGACACTGGCCTCGCGGCCGGCCTCGTCCCAGTGGCCGTCGAGGATCAGGATTTCGGCCCGGTGGATCAGGCATCGGCCGGTGAAGGCAACGATGTCGGGCTGTCCCGCGCACCATCCGATCAGCGCCGATGTCCATTCCCTCGCCCGGCTCGTGGCATGAAATTTCTGACAGATCTCGATCACGCTGCAGTAGACCAGCCCGGTAACGATCGGTGAGAGCCGGCCCGAGGTGACCGAAACCATCGCTTCGTCCAGCAGTTCGAAGCCGCGCACATAGTCGCCGCGCACGATCAATATCCGACCCTGAAGGTGGCGCGCGATAGCCAAGAGGTCCGGATCTTCGCAGCGCTGTCCGATCTCCGCGGCACGTGTTGCGTGGGTGAATGCTTCGTCCGGACTGTCGGCGGCGAGGCATTGTTCGACCATTGGGAGCTGAAGGTAACCTTGTTCTGCACATTCCGGCGCATGATCCGCGACCAACCGGTTGGCGCGGGTCAGCCATCCGCTGCCTTGGGCGAATTCGCCGCGAAACATCAGGGTGAGCCCGATCCAGAAGCCGCAACGCGCTGCGGATCGTTCGCGTCCGTTCCGGAGATGCTCTTCGAAGGCCCTCTCGTAGTCCCGAACGAATTCCTCCTCGCGCCCAAGCATGTAGGCGGCTTCCCCGAGGCGCTGGAGCTCGGCGCCGCCAAGTTCACTGCGGCGGTCTCTGTCTGACAGTTCGCGGTGAAGCCTGGACCAATCTCCGCGATTGGCTAGCTCCGCATACGGATCCGATGCAACTGCACCGTCTTCCGGCGACTTGTCGGGTGATCGGTCGGAGGGCGCGGGCATATCCTCAGAATAGCACATATCTTGCTGAGGAGGTGGCGGCAGGTTACCGATATGGCAGAAGTTCGTTTCGGGCTCAATCGAGCCGTTCATCGCGTCCGCCGCCGAGGACCGGGAAGGGTCGCGCTCTGCCGTCTGCAAGGTGTTTGTCCAGCGACTGTTGTGTGGCGAAACCGGCTAAAATCCCTGTCGTGTGAAACGTGTCATGGCCGCTTAGGGTGTCATTTCGCCCTCTACCGGAACCGCCCCCAACGTCGGCGCCTCTTGCTCGATATGATCCCACAGACGGTTCGAGATCGGCCCGTGCGGCCGGTCGCGGCGGCGCGCCACCACCAACTCCTCGGTACGGCCTGGCAAATGACGACCGGCAATGGATTGCAGGCGTCCGTCGCGCAGTTCTTCCTCGATCAGGAAACGGGGCATGTGGCCCCACCCGAGGCCCTGCAGGATAATTTCCTTCTTCATGCCCTGATCGGCCACCATGCATTGAGGCGCACCCTCGATCATGAAGTAGTCTTGTTGCGGTGAATGGCGGGCCGTGTCGCACATGACACATTGGGTGAACGCGTGCATCTGATCCGGTGTGATTGGGTGCTTGATCCGCTCCGGCAGAAAGCCCGACGCCACTACGGGAACGAATGGCACCTTGCACAGGTCGATCCATTCCACCCGCGGGTCGCTCTTGTCGATCCAGTGCAGAATCAAATCGGCTTCGTCATCGAAGAGGCGCTCCCATGGGCCGCCCACCGCCTCGAAATGCAGATGCAGGCGTGTGCCGGGACGCTGGGCGAAGAACCGTCCGAGCATGCCCAGCGCCTGCGGGCGCGGGCACAGGTCGCCGATCACCACATGGATCTCGCTTTCTTCACCCATTGACAGCTGCGCAGCATGGATACGCAAGCCTTCCAGCTCGCGCAGCAGCGATTGTGCCCTGCGATGGAACGACAGCCCTGCCTCGGTGGGGCGCACGCGATAGCCGCCGCGATCCAAAAGGACGAGGTCGAGTTGCCGCTCCAGCTTTGCCACGGCGGCGAACACCGCCGGGTGCGAGCGATGCAGCATGGCCGCCGCAGGCTGAAAGCCGCCGCAGCGGATCACGGCATCGAAGCATTGCAGGTCGTGCAGGGTGAATTCGGCCATGTCAGCTTCTATTACAGAGATAGTCCTATCTTTGTAATATCATCAAAAGCGCGGCGCAGCTAGGCTTGCCACATTCAACGCTTCAAAAAAGAAGGTATATTCACCATGAATGAGCTGGATTTCGTGACCGTCGGCGATGGCGCGCGCATCGCCTACCGCATCGACGGCGACGCCGGGAAGCCCGTGCTGATGCTGTCGAATTCCATCGGCACCACGCTGCGGATGTGGGACATGCAGGTCGACGAGCTGTCGAAGCATTTTCGCGTTCTGCGCTATGATTTTCGCGGCCACGGAGGGTCGAGCGTTCCGGTCGGCGCCTATTCGCTCGACCGGCTTGGCCGCGACGTGATCGAGTTGCTCGATGCCCTGGGCATTGAACGCGTACACTTCCTCGGTCTGTCGTTGGGCGGCTTCGTCGGGCAGTGGCTCGGCATCCACGCGCCCGAGCGGATCGAGCGATTGATCCTGAGCAACACCTCATCCTACCTCGGACCGGCAAAGCAGTTTGACGAGCGGATTGCCGCCGTGCTGCAGGCGCCGGACATGTCCGAAACCGCCGAGATGTTCCTGGGTAACTGGTTCCCTGCAAAAATGCTGGCGGCCGGCGAGCCCGTCATCGAGGCATTTCGCACCATGCTGCTGGCCATAGATCGGCAAGGCTTGGCTGGTTTGTTCGCAGCGGTTCGCGATGCGGACCTTCGCCGAACCGTGGCTCTGATTTCCAGGCCAACGCTGGTGATCGCCGGCCAGCACGACACTGTCACAGCCGCCAGCCATAGCGATCTGATCGCCGCGACGGTGCCCGGCGCGAAACTGGTTGTCCTGCCCGCGGTTCACTTGTCGAACGTCGAGTACCCTGCAGAGTTCATGCAGGCCGTGCTCGGTTTTCTGCGCTGAGCCGGAGCACGGCGGGGATGCTGAGTGAAGCCCCGTTTCGAACATCACCCGCATGGACCGCAACCTATGATGCGCTAGCGCGCAGTGCAGGCTAGACTGGTAACATCGATAGCGGATGACGGCTGACATGGAACTTGGCTTTCGCCCACTGACGCCCGATCTGTGGCCGGCGCTCGAGGACCTGTTCGGTGAGAGCGCGGTCTGCAGTCGTTGTTGGTGTATGTACGGGCGGATCGGTCGTTCTTATCGAAAGCGACCTGGCGAGGAAAACAAGGCGGCGTTCCGGCAAGCCGTCCAGCATGGTCCGCCTCCGGGTTTGCTTGCTTTCGACGGCGATATGGCTGTCGGCTGGTGCCAGGTGACGCCGCGGGATGCCCTGCCCTGGCTCGATCGGCTATGGCAGCTCAAGCGCGTGGACGACAGGCCGGTCTGGTCCCTGTCCTGCCTCTACGTGCGAAAACAATACCGCCGGCGGGGCGTAACATTCCAGCTGATTGCGCAGGCACTGGAAGTCGCAAGGCGCGCAAAAGCTCCCGCACTCGAAGCTTATCCTTTCGACGCCGACGTATCGCCGAGCGCTTCCGGCAGCGGATATGCCTCCACCTTCGCGCGCGCCGGGTTCAAGGTCGTCGCCCGCAGGACGCCGGCCCGCCCGATCATGCGCTATGATTTCAAGCAGATTGCTGATCATCGCCCGTGATCGCAGCTTGAAGTTCGGCTACGGGTGGAAAGTTGTCATCCAGCCGCTATTGCACCCGCTTCGCTTCTCGCTTTTGCGAGGATGGTCGTCTCCGGCGCAATGGCAAATTGCTCACAAAATGCATCGATGTGATGCTGGCCCCGATCCGCGTCTCCAATGGCAACAAGGGCCAAGCCCCAGGCGAGGTCTGTCTGCACATAGTTTTCCAACGAAAAACGTCGAAATTTCATCTTTGATCGTCGTTCGAAACTAGCAGCAACGTCCTTTAGTGTGGTGATTCTGGACCAGTCCCGCTGGGCAGCATTGAGCGCCGCCAACGCGGCGCGTTCAACCCGATAGGCGCTATCGTTACTATAGAATGAGCACCAGTTGGGAATCCGGCCCGATGAATCAATCGGGTCAATGCAAAGGTCAAAATTCGCTGACTTCGCCGTTCTTTTCCACCGGAGGCTTCCGCCTCTGAAAATTGGTACAAAGTCGATCGAGACGCCCCAACAGGCGGAGAAGGTCATGCCTTTCAGCGCCTGAAATTTCAGCAGATAGCGTATGTGATCTGTCGGACGGCGAACCCAGAACAAATCCCCTACTCGTTGAAAATCGTATGGCAAGCCGCCTTCCAATGCTCCAGCGGCAATGTCGCCCAATGCTTTACCACGCTGACGCGCACGACCGAGGTCTGGCTGCCGACGAAATCTTTCGACCAAGCTGGAGAACATCTAACCTCTTCAACGGCAATCGTAATGTTGAGCGTCACCGGCGAACATTACTGAACGCAAACAGATCAATCAAAGCCGTAGCGAGGCGCTCACCGACATTGCAAGAGCTAGACTTCCGCAGCGGATTGCAGCTTGGCAAGCTTACGTCTCCGGGCGAATGAACCGGTTGGCGAACCTTACATTGTAGACGTGAAAATCACCGTCGGGCATGATTATCAATCCGGTGATGTTCGCCCGTTCGAAGCTATCTTCGACCGCGGGGTCGTTGACCTTCAAACTCACCGTCAGCGCACCGTCTACTTGATGAATTTCCTTATAATCGTATGCAACGCCCTCACCGAAGCAGGTGATGCAACCTCCCGAGATGATGAGTTCGACCGTTGGATCATCAGCGTCGACCCACTTGCCCTGCATTTGATCCGGCAATGGTGCATCCCGCCCAAATTGCTGCATTCCCATCCTCCAGTGCCAGCCGAGCGCTCCCAGCGTAGTTTCCGAGGCTAACGTCCGCAACGGGTGGTCGCGAGCTGAAATCCAAACCGGGTATCGCCGGTCGCTTTTTTCACAAGCGATGCCGGAAGCTCCGGTGATGGCGGCGGCTTGCGGCGTCTAGGCTGGGCGAAATTCCGGAGCCAGCCGCAGCCACCATGCAAACCTATGACTTCATCATCGTCGGCTCCGGCTCGGCCGGTTCGGTCCTGGCCGAAAGGCTGTCGGCTTCGGGCCGCTTCTCGGTGCTGGTGCTCGAGGCCGGCGGCAGCGACCGTCGCTTCTACGTCCAGATGCCGCTCGGCTACGGCAAGACCTTCTTCGACCCAGCGGTCAACTGGAACTACAAAGCCGAGCCTGACCCCGGGCTTGCCGGCAATGTCGACCACTGGCCGCGCGGCAAGCTGCTCGGCGGCTCGAGCTCGATCAACGCCATGGTCTGGGTCAGGGGCGCGCGCGAGGATTTCGACGCTTGGGCAGCGGCCGGCAACCCGGGCTGGGGCTTCGACGCCCTGCTGCCCGTCTTCAAGGCGCTGGAGGACAATCAGGCCGGCGCCGACCAATGGCGCGGCGTCGGCGGGCCGCTGCACATCACCGACTGCTCGACTTCCGTCCATCCGCTCACCAAGCGCTATCTCGCAGCCGCCAACCAGGCCGGCCTGCCGCTCAACCCGGATTTCAACGGCGCCTCGCAGGAAGGCGTCGGCGTCTACCAGATCACCACCAGGGACGGCCGCCGCATGTCGGCGGCGCGCGCCTTCCTGCGCCCGGCGATGAAGCGCAAAAACGTCCGCGTCGAGATCAACGCGCTGGCAACAAAAATCCTGTTCGAGGGCAAGCGCGCCGTCGGTGTCGAGTATCTCCAGAATGGCGCGACAAGGACCGCTCGGGTAGGCCGCGAGGTCATCCTGTCGGGCGGTTCGGTCAATTCGCCGCAATTGCTGCAGCTTTCCGGTGTCGGCCCGTCGGCGCTGCTTAGCGCGCTCGGCATTCCTGTCGTTCACGCCAACGAAAATGTCGGGGCCAACCTGCAGGACCATGTCGGTATCAACTACACCTTCAAGGGCAGGCTGCCGACACTCAACCAGATCCTGCGCCCGTGGTGGGGCAAGCTGCTGGTCGGCATGCAGTACGTGTTTTTGCGCTCGGGCCCGCTGTCGCTGTCGATGAACAATGCCGGCGGCTTTTTCCGCACCGATCCGGCCACGGCACGGCCCAATATGCAGCTTTATTTCCAGGCGTTTTCGACCGTCATTCCGAAGAGCGGCGAACGGCCGATCCTGACGCCAGATCCATGGCCGGGCTTTTCCATCGGGCTCTCCAACTGCCGTCCGTCGAGCCGCGGCGAAATCATGATCCGCTCCGCCAATCCGCGCGATTATCCCAAAATCGTCGCTAATGCCTTTTCGACCGAGGCGGATGTCGCCGAAATGCTGGCGGCGGTGAAATTCGTCCGGAAGGTCGCTTCGATGCCGGCGATGGCGGAGATCATCGAGGAAGAGGTTTTGCCGGGTCTGTCGATCACCTCCGATGCGGACCTCATTCAGGATTTCAGAAAGCGCTCGGGTACCGTCTATCACCCGGTCTCGACCTGCCGCATGGGGCCGGACGCGGCGCGCGCCGTCGTCGATCCGCGCCTCAGGGTGCACGGCATCCAGGCGTTGCGCGTCATCGACGCCTCGATCTTTCCGGACAACATCACCGGCAACACGAACGCCGCCGCGATCATGACCGGATGGAAGGGCGCCGAACTGGTTCTGGAGGATCAAAAATGAAGATCACCGACGTCAAGACCTGGGTGGTCGGCAATCCGCCACCCGGCATCGGCGGCAAATATTTCATCTTCGTCAAGCTTACCACCGATGGCGGCGTCGTCGGCTATGGCGAGGCCTACAACGCCACCTTCTCGGCCCATGTCACCGCAAAAATGGTCGAGGACATGGCAGAGCGCTATCTCGTCGGCCGCGATCCGCACGACGTCGAGACCTTCTTCCGCCGCGCCTATTCGTCCGGCTTCACCCAGCGCCCCGACGTGTCGGGCATGGGCTGTTTCTCGGCGCTCGAAATCGCCTGCTGGGACATTATCGGCAAGGAGGCCGGCAAGCCGGTCTACAAGCTGCTTGGCGGCCAGGTGCACGAAACGCTGCGTTCCTATACCTACCTTTATCCGCACACCGGCAGCGTCCACTCCGAGGATGCGCGCGGCAAGAACGTCTACAACGATCCTGATCTGGCCGCCGCCTGCGCGCTCGAATATGTCGAGCAGGGTTTCAATGCGGTCAAGCTCGATCCGGCCGGCCCCTACACCGCCTTCGACGGGCACCAGCCGCGCCTCGTCGACATCGACCTCTCCGCCCGCATGGTCAAGGCGATCCGCGAGGCGGTCGGCACCAGAGCCGACATCCTGTTCGGCACGCACGGCCAGTTCACCGCTTCGGGTGCATTGCGCCTCGCCCGCGCCATCGAGCCCTATGATCCGCTGTGGTTCGAGGAGCCGGTGCCGCCCGACATGCCCGAGGTCATGGCTCAAGTGGCGCGCGGCACTTCGATCCCGATCGCGACAGGGGAAAGACTGACGACCAAGTTCGAATTTGCCCGGGTCATCGAGAACCGTGCCGCGACCATTCTTCAACCCGACCTTGGCCGCTCCGGCGGCATTCTCGAAACCAAGAAGATCGCCGCCATGGCCGAGGCCTATCACATCCAGGTCGCGCCGCATTGCTATTGCGGGCCGATCGTCGGCGCCGCCAACATCCAGCTTGCGGTGACGCTGCCCAACTTCCTCATTCTGGAATCACTGAAGCAGTGGGACGGTTTTCACGAGAAGCTGCTCAAGAAGAAGATCGAATGGCAGGACGGCAACGTTATCCCGTCGAAGGAGCCGGGCCTCGGCGTCGAGCTCGATGAGGCCGTCTGCGAGGCGCATCCCTGGACCGGCAAGGACCTGCATTTGCAGATGCTGCAGACGCCGTTGATGCCGTGAGCGCGCGTCAGAGCTATGCCTTCATCGGTCTTGGCCATCTCGGCGGCCAGCTCGCCGCCAACCTGATCCGCAACGGCTTTGCCGTCACCGTATTCGACCGCGACCCGGCGGCCGTCGAGCGGCTGGTGATGCTTGGTGCCGATGCCGCCAACAGCCCAGCTGAGGCCGCTGGCCGCGCCGGCAATGCCGTCACCTGCCTGCCCTCGCCAAAAGTCAGCGAGGCGGTGCTGGCCGGCCCCGGCGGATTGCTCGAAGGCCTGCCCGCAGGCGGCAGTTGGATCGAGATGTCGACCAATGGCCAAGACGAGATCGTGCGCCTTGCATCCCTCGCCTCGGCAAGAGGCGTCGAGACGCTCGAATGCCCGGTCACCGGCGGCGTTCATCTGGCGGCGGCCGGACAGATCACTGCGCTGGTCGGCGGCGACGCAGCGCTTTATGCGCGCCACCGCGCGGCCGTCGAGGCGATGTGCGCGCGCTCGTTCCTGATGGGTCCGGTCGGCTCGGCGGCGGTGATCAAGGTCATCACCAACATGCTGGCCTTCATCCATCTGGTCGCCGCCGGCGAAGCGCTGATGCTGGCCAAACAGGGCGGGCTCGACCTTGCCCAGTCCTATCACGCCATCGTCGCCTCCTCCGGCAACAGCTTCGTCCATGAGACCGAAAGCCAGCTGGTGCTGAACGGCTCCTACGACATCGGCTTCACCATGGACCCGGCGTTGAAGGATCTCGGCTTCGCCCTCGGCATGGGTGAAAAATTCGGCGTGCCGCTCGAGCTTGCCTCGCGCGTCGACGCAATCTTCAGGCAAGGCAAGCAGGCCTATGGCGGCAGCGCCTGGTCGACAATGATCGTGAAACTGCTCGAGGATGCCGTCGGCACCGACCTGCGCGCACCCGGTTTCCCGGCTAAACTCGCAAGTTGATATTGGCCGGATTATCAATTGATTTCAGTCGATTGGAGAGATCGCCGGAACCAGAGCCGCAGTCAACTGAATCAAAGTCTTAACAGCTTGATTCAATATCTCAGCGTCAATGCGCCGGGCAGGATCTCGAAGGTCGCCGGTATGCGACCCGGCGATTCGCCATCTATGTCGATCAGCGCGGCGTTCTTTTGCACATCGCCGAGCGGCTCGACAACCACTTTCTTGCCACGCAGAATGGTGATCGCCGGATGGTTGCGGTGCCGCCCGCCATAGAGCAGGCGAATGTCCCAGATCAACTTCAGCTTGCCGGCGGCGCGCAGGATGACGATGTCGAACTCGCCGTCGTTAAGCTCGGCGTCGGGCGCGATCATCATGCCGCCGCCGAAGAATTTCCCGTTGGCCACCGCCACCAGCGCCATGCGCGCCTCGACCGGGGCACCGTCATCGACGGTGATCGCAACGTCCTGGAACCGGTAGCGAAGGAATTCCCAGACCGTGCGCCAGTAGAACAGCGCCTTGGCCGAAACCTTGCCCTTGCGCTTGTCGGCGTTGACGGCACGGTCGGTGGCGCCGGAAAGCCCGAGGCTGGCGATGTTGATGAAATGGCGGCTGGCCAGCGCGCCGTGGTCGTCGACATAGCTGATGCACCCGGCATCGACCTTGCGCCCCTTGGCCTCGGCAATCCGCTTCAGTGTCAGATCGACATTATTCGATAGGCCGAGCCCGCGGGCGAAGTCGATGCCGGTGCCGCACGGCAGCAGCCCAAGTTCGGCCGTCCGGCCGCTTTCCCGGAAAGCCTTCAGCAGCCCGTCGGCGACTTCGCTGGCGGTGCCGTCGCCGCCGGCCGCAATCACCAGCTCGAAGCCGATGGCGGCAAGGTCGAGCGCCAGCCGTTCGGCATCGCCCTCGGCCTGCGTTTCACGCAGCTCGAAATCGCCGAAATGTCTTTTCAGCGAAGCCGCAACCTCTGGCCAATGCCGCTTGAGCCTGCCGCCGCCGGCGATCGGATTGAGAACCACCGCGATCTTCAAGCCTGCCTCCCCAAGGCCATCGAACACGCCTTCCAATCATTTGCCGCCATTGAAGCCCGCGCCGGCCCGCGGGGCAAGATCGAATGTCCGACAATGCGGCCTCCGCATCGAGGCGGCAAATCCCGGCCGGCGTCGGCAGAGATCGGAAAGTCGCTATTTTGGCAGGGTCAGTCCCCGATAATCCCGCTATTCACAGGCTTGCGGCAGTTTCGCCAAACGCTTATCCGGCGTACATTAAACCCATCTCAGGCGGCTACCGATCGCCACGCCGAAAGGCAAAGCGGAACGGCGGATTTCCTGAGGCCCGTACGGCCCTGAACGAGAACAGGCTTGCTTGTTGGAGGGATGGAAGCCGAGACCTACGGGGCCGCGGAAAGCGTGCGAACGCCAACGGCGGACCGATGCTGCCATGAAGGACGGCAAAAACCTTCGATGGCGCGCTGGGCAAAGCTCGCAAGAGTGGAGACCGGCGTGGTCCGGAACGGACGCTGCCCTCGGGTGGCGACTGGCGGGACCGTCAAAATCAAGGCCGGCATGGCGGGACATCTTTCGGGAGTTGCCGCCGCGACCGTGTCCTGATCTGACAGGGAGGCGCTGGGAGAAATCCCGGCGCCGACTGTCTTTGTGGCTCCGCCTGACGATTTTGCCGGCGACGCTTCACCCTGCGCCAAAATCAGCTACTATCCATTAGCCGTCGGGGGCCGTTTGAGAAGGCTGACGGCAGGGGGATACTTCATGACGCTCATCCAGAAGCTTGCTGTTGCCTATGCTTTCCTGTTCTTCGGTGTTGTTGCGATCGGCTATGTGCCGGCCTTCAACGATGCCGGCGGCAATCTGTTCGGCCTGTTCTCGCTGCAATGGTATGACGATTTGCTGCACGCCTTCTCCGGCGTGTGGGCGCTGGCCGCCGCCTTCATCTCGCACCGCCAGGCGGTGTTCTATTTCAAGCTGTTCGGATCGGTCTATCTGTTCGACGGCGTGCTCGGCCTGGTCACCGGTTCCGGCTGCCTCGATGGCGGCATTTTCATCAACGGCTTCCGCTCCTTGAACGACATCGAATTCCCCGCCCGCTTCTTCGCCAACCTGCCTCACATCGTCATCGGCGGCTTCGCCGTCTATGTCGGGTTCTGGCTGTCGAAACGCGTGTACGACCATTTCGCCACGGCCTGACCGGCCATGTTCCTGTTCCGCTGGCTGAAGCGCATTATCAAGGCGATCCTCTGGCTCGTCGTCATTGTCGTGTTGATCCCGATCGCCGGGCTGGCCTACGGCTTTCTCACGACGCCGTCGCTGGACACAACACCATTGCCGGGCGTCACTGAGGGTGCCCCGCCGACGGCGCTGGCCGACAAGGTCCGTGCCGAGATCCCCGGCTACCAGCGGCCGGAGGAATCGACCTTTCTGACCTATCCGGAATGGGCCATCGTCTACGCCGCCCGCGAATATGCCGGCTTCGTCGACAAGAACCAGCCGAGCGGTTTTCCCTATCTCTCCTATATCGGCCGCTTCTGGCAGGACTATGCGATGGTGGTCCGCGCCAGCTCCGCCTACAAGTTCAACCTCGACAACCACCAGATGCTGGTGATCATCGGCACCAGCCACACGATCGAGCACGCCATCCAATGGGCCTATGAAAATACGGTCGGCCGCATTACCGAAGCGACGGCCGGCAAGCGCACCGCCGTCGACATCTACCAGGCCGAGGTGGCGGCGGAGTATGCCGGTTTTCTCGACCAGGTGCCGTGGTACCAGTTTCCCTATGCCGAAAAGCGTGCCGGCCTGTTTGCCGTCCAGCCGGCAGCGGACGACAGCGCCGTCCGCACCAGCGAACGCAAGCTCGCCTTCGGCCTCGCCTACACCATCAAGCAGGGTTACGCCGATCTGATCAAGTCGGCGCTCGCCGCCACCACCGACCCGGCCTTGCTCGACATCCACGTCTGGGCCAAGGGTCCGGTCAGCGAGGTGACCCGCAACGAGCCCGACACCTTGCTGGAGCGCGATCTCGGCGCCGACGGCACGGTCTTCGTCACCAGGCGCTATCAGGTGTTCACCGACATGATCCCGCGCCTGATCGGCAAGGGCGTCTCCTTCGTCGAGATCGGCGGCAATGACGAGATCATGGTCACCGTGCTTTCCAATGACGAGATCAATGTTCCCCAAGGCGCACGCACCTTGTTCAGCTACCCGCTTCCGGCGGAACCTTCGACGCGCCGCACCGGCCTGACCGTCGCCGTGCGCAAGCTGCACGTCGTGCTGCCGGCGCTGATGACGGCGGGCGCCAGGCTCGAGCACGTCTACGACTACTGAGGCCTTTCGGTCACAGCCGGCCTCGGCAAGACGTTGCGTGATGCTCCGCCACGCTCATTCCACAATCGCGGCCAAATCCCGCCTTGTTCCGCAACGATTGATGATGCCGTAGCACTTTGATCTTGCGCACATGCGCCGGGCAATTCGGAGGGACAAGACCGTGATCAAGACCGCCCTTGTCGCCATGACCATCGTCGGCTGCGACTGCGACGCCAGGCTTTGCGAATATATCGGCGAGACGCCCGCCAAGTGGTCGACCATCGCTGAATGCGAAGCGGCGATGAAAAGCCAGATGCTGCACGAGCGCAATTTCGATTATCCGCTGGTCTCGGGCATCTGCCGGACACAGAACTCGTCTTCGTCATCGCAGCTCGCGGCGACCACTTCGGAGCCCGAATTGACGACGGCCAGTACGGCCGCGACAGAGCCGCTGCCAGCAGAACTGAGCCATCGGCCCAGTGCAGCGGTCGGAACGCAGGCGACGGCGACGGAAACAGAAGCCGTCCGGCCGGTCGCCTACGAAGCGGCGGTCGATGGCGGCAGCGCCCTGCTCTACCGCACGAAGACCGGTTACGCCGTGGTCAAGACCGATCTCGGCCGCGCCGCGTCGGCAACGATCGGCATCGCCAGGCACTCGGCGAACTGGCTGGCGGCGAAGCTGCCTGACGGTCTGTAACCGGCACTTCAGGCCGTGCCGATCAGTGCCTTGATGGCGCGGTAAAAAGTCGAGGAAAACAGCTCCCCCGGATCGTATTGCCGCTTCTTCGCCAGGAAGGACGGCAGTTCCGGATAGGAGGCAAGCAGCTCCTTGCCCGTGTAGTGGAGTTGGTAGGGCAGGAAAAAACGCCCGCCATGCTTGATCGTCACGTCGATCAGCGCCCTTGTCAGTGCCCGCATCCTGGCATTGCCGTCGGCGTCGGTCGGCTGATTGATGTAGAGCACCAGCGAATAGGCCGGCTCCGGCGCATAATTCAGCGCCACATCCTCCTTGTGGACGATGCGTACCGACGCGTTGAGCACCGGCAGGCTCTGGTTGCGCAGGATCTCGCGCGCTTCCGCGATGAACGGGTTATAGGCCGCCCGCGGGATGAAATATTCGTGCAGTATGTCGGTCTCGTCGAGCAGGTCGTTGAACAGATAGGGCACTGAATCGTGCATCGGGTTGTTGCGCGTGACCAGGCAGGCCTCGCCCTCGGCCATTGCCGTCGTCCGCGCCACCGTGCAGCTCTCGAATTGCGGCTCCAGCGTCTTTTCGGTGAACCATTTCAGCTCCTGGAACAGGCTGCCCCATTTCGCCAGGTTGATGATCACCCGCTTGAGCCCAACCGAGCCCGGTTCACCGATTGCCGGCTGGTCGGCCGGCGGCTGGTCGGCGACCTTGTCATAGCGATAGACGATCATATCCTCGAGGAAATTGCCCGGCGCAGTCGACAGATGCCCATAAAACAGACCAATCGCCCTGTTTGGCTCCAGCACCTCGGCGAAGAACGTCGGGAAATCGTCCGATTTGATGATCTCGCGCGAGGTGCGGTAGACGGCGTTGTCGACGATGTCGAGTGTCGCCTCCAGCACCACGCCGAACAGGCCGTAGCCGCCGACGACGTGGCGGAACAGCTCGGTGTTTTCGGCCGGTGAGCAGGTCGTCACCGAACCGTCGGCCAGCATCACCCGCATCGAACGGATCGAGCCGGCGACCGAGCCGGCCTGATGGTCCATGCCATGCGCGTTGACCGACAGCGAGCCGCCGACCGAAAAGATGTCGGTCGACTGCATCGCCTTCACCGCGAAGCGCGGGTGCAAAAGGTTCTGGATGTCGTGCCAGCGCGCGCCCGGCTGCAAGGTCATCGCCTTCGCCGCCGCATCGACGCTGATCTTGTTGAATTTGCGCATGTCGAGGACCAGTGCGTTATCGTCGAAGGCGTGGCCGCCCATCGAGTGGCGCACCGCCGCGACCGAGACCTTCAGGCCATTGGTGCGGGCAAAGGCCAACGCGCTCGCAATGTGGTTTTCCTCGCTGACTTCGATAACGCCGTAGACCGGCGTCATCGAAAGGCCGCTGGCATCGTTGATGTCGCCGCCCTTGGTCAGCCATGGCAGCGACGGATCGTAGGCTGGCGCGTTCTCCAGCGGCTTCAGCGCCAGGTCGATGCCGTCAATGTCGGCAATGCGCCCGGAATTCTTCTGCGCCGACGGGCCGCGGGCCAGCCGCGCCACGGTCGTGCCGCCCCAGACCATCGCGCCGCCGACCACCGCCGCACCAAGCAGCAGCCGCCGCGACAGGCGAAACCCCTTGCGTTCCTCGATCATAGCCCCACCCCACTGTCCCAGGAATAGCGCCTGATGGAGACAAAAACCAGTTGCCAATCAGACGTTCGGCGAATGATGATCCGGTTTGTCTGGCGGAAATGTCGAAAGCAGTCTCACCATGAAGCTTGCAGCCCGTACCGCGCTTGCCCTGTTGCTCGCGTTTGCTCCGGCATCAGCCGACGCGCAAACTCCTGGTCAGGGCGACGACAAGGTCGTCAGCGTAGCTGGCGACGATCCGGAGATGGCGGCCGCTATCGAGCAGGCGCGTGCCGGTCTCGACGACTTCGTGGCATTGGCCGACGCGCCTCCATCCGGAACCGCCGACTTCCAATTGAAAGTCATGGTCAGGGACGGGGACGCCACGGAACATTTCTGGGTCATTCCCTTCCACCGTACGGCGGCCGGATTTGCGGGAACCTTGGACAACGAGCCGCAGACCGTTCACAACGTCGTGGCAGGCCAGGAGATCGAATTCAGCCGGGACGATATTTCCGACTGGGGTTATATGAAGAACGGACGCCGGGTGGGAAGCTTCACTGTCTGCGTTCTCTTCAAAAAGATGTCGAAGGATGACGCCGACTATTATCGCCAGAACTATGGCTTCGGTTGTTGACGGCTGAATTCCAGTTCAACCGGCTTCTACATCGTTCACGCCGATCTTTCGCACCAGCGCCGCTGTCGCCAGGATCGCGCCCATGTCGGCGATCATCGGCGCGACATGCTTGGTGTAGTCGAGGCGCGTGGAGATATCCGGCAGCTCGAAGAAATTCCTTTCCTGCGGCAGCAGCAAGAAGCCGTCGCTGCCGCTGAGCGCAACGCGTGCCGGATCGTTCGGCCGGGTTTCGCCGAGCCATCGCAGCGCCTGCGCCAGCCGGCCGGTCACCAGCGGCTGCGCCGCCTCGATATTGTCGGTGCGGAACTCGTAGGCGGCATCGAGCTCCGGCACGCCGCTGGACAGTTCCTGCATCTTGCTGCCGAAGATGCCGCGGAAGAAGCCGACGACCTTGTTGGTCCGGCGCGCGGCGACCAATGTGCCGGGGAACGGCACGATCGTCTCGAAGGCGACGATGACGCCCTTGAACACTGCTGTCGTGCTCTTGCCCGTCCCTTCCCGGAGATCTGCTTCGTAAAGCTCGAACGGAAACCTTTCATAGCGGCCGGAAAAAACATCGTCGAAAGACTGCCGGCTGAACGGGCCAACCGTCTCACGCGGCAACCGGTCAAACGAATTCGGCTTGACGTTGTGCCGGTATTGCATGTTCTCGATGAAGCCGAAGACGATCGGCAGCAGAGTGCTGCGGAACGACTGCCGCAATTTGCCCGCCGGCTTGATCGCCTTGAAATAGAGCAGGATTGCCGCCAGGAAGCCGCCGATATAGAGGAACACATGCGGGGTCGAGAACCACTGCTCGTTCGGGTCGGCAACCCCGTTGAAAAGCCAGGCCACAAGCGCCACGAACACCAGCAGCAGTCCGATGAACATCGGCACCCGCCAGCGCGTCTGGCGATGGGCCGAAGCTCTTTCGGCCTCGTAGACCTCGATGTTCTTCCTGATGCCGGCGATCACCGCTTCGCTCGGCATGAAATCCGCTGTTTCCATCGCCCACCCGCCGCCACAAGCTTGCCTGCGTAGCGCATGATAGCCGGTTTTGTGGACCGCGTCAGCGCAGCCATCAGCGCCCGGCACCGAAGATTGCATCGAGGCGGGCCGAAACTCTTTGCCTGGATTTTCCCTTCAACGTTTCGACCGGGACCAGCCGCTCATGATCGCCGGTGCGCAGCCGCATGAAGGCATGCAGCCGGTAGGCGGCGATGGCCCCGCGCGTGCCGGGATCGGCGCTGATGTCGACGACGAGAATGGCGCCGATACGGCCCGGCCATGGCTGGCGCGCGAAGGCAGTGCCGAAGAAATCGCCGAGCCCGTAGGCAACGAGCGTCTTGCCGATCCGCTCGATCGGCTGCACGACGTGGGCATGATGCCCGGCGACCAAGCCGACGCCATGTTCGGCCAGAAGCCGCGCCAGTGCCCGCGTCTTCGCACGCGGAAAATGCCGGAACTCCCAATCCCAATGCGGCACCGCGCAGAGGAGATCGACACCCGATGCGGCACCGCGCGGCCATTGCGTCGGATCGCCTTGCATCGAGACTCGGCCCGCGAATTGAGCCGCGCCGGCGTTGCGCCACAGGGTAAAGCCGGCAAGGCCGATGGTCAGCGGCCCGACCGCAAACCGTTCGACTGGAGCCCCAGCACCGATGGTGCGGCTGCCGAGCCGCGCTATCGCGGCGACAGTCTCGTCGAAGCCGGCAATGCCCTGGTCGAGCACATGGTTGTTGGCCAGCGACAGCACCAGTCTTTCCAGCGAAATGCCGGCGGCGGCCAGCGCCTCGGCAAGAAACCGCTCGCTCATCGCATGGTGCGTGCCGAACCTCGTACCCAAAACAGAGCTCGGCCGTTCCACGACCGGGCTTTCGCAATTGCCGACCACGAGATCGGCCGAGGCGAGCAGCGCCGCGATCGCCGGATCGCAGTCCGGCACACGACGATTGGCCACCGCCGAGATGTCGCCGACGAATGCCAGCCGCACCGTCCGCGCCGGCGCCGGTTCGAGCAGGGCTGCCGCCATCGGAGCGAAGCCGCGAGCCGCGCCGCCGAGCGAAGGCCGGAGGAAACGGGGCAGCCAGGACAGTTTGTAGGAAAGCGGATAATTCGACACGCGACGCCCAATCGTTTGCCCTGTGTAGACCGTCCGCCGGATTGATTGAAGCGTCGACTGTTATCGGTGAACCACAGGGCTACAGGCGCGCGAACCAAATGCGTGTATGATCCACTGCGGAGCGACAAAAGGGGCGATCACGATGACGCGTTTTTCCAGGCTGATGGCAGGCGCCATCGTTCTTCTCCTGCCGCTGTCCTCGGCCAGAGCCGCGGCTCCCGAACCGACGGCCCTGTTCGAGGCAAAAACCGTGGCCGAGCGCGACAGCGCGCTAGCCGCGCTGGAAGCCGCCGCGCCCGGCAATCCGGCATCGGCCTATGCCGCCGGCGCCGGGGAATTCTTCACCGCGCTGGAGATCCTGGCGGGCGGTCTGCACCGCCACGGTTTCGACAGCCCGCAATCGTTCATGCTGCCGCTGATGCGGCTGCCGGTGCCGGACAATGTCGATCCCGAGCCGCTGACCTACGAACAATTCCGCGCCATTCTCGTCGCCTTCCGCGACCGGTTGGAGAAGTCCGCAGCCACGCTGGGCTCGGTACCCGCCGACGCGGATATCGGCATGGTCATCGACCTGACCCGTCTCGGCATCGATCTCAACGAGGACGGCCAGATCGCGCCGGACGAAAGTGCCGCCGCGATCATGGCGTCCCTGTCACGCGGCGGCGGTGCGCCAGACGCGGCCGCACCCGCCCTCACCTTCCGCTTCGACCGCGCCGACGGTTACTGGTTGCAGGGCTATGCCGAGTTCCTGATGGCGCAGGCCGATTTCTGGCTGGCGCATGACTTCAGCAACACCTTCGACGGCTCCTTCCACATGCTGTTCCCGCGCGCAAAACTGCCGCTGCAGGACACGCTCGTGCCGCTGGACGGTGGCATGAATGGCGGCATCCTGTCGTCCGAATGGCGGCTCGCCGACTTCATCTCCCTGGTCCATCTCGTCAACTGGCAAGTGGTCGAGCCGGAGCGCCGGCAAGCGGCGCGCCGCCATCTCATGGAAATGATCCGGCTGTCGCGCGAGGACTGGAAAGCCATCCGCGCCGAAACCGACAATGACCGTGAATGGCTGCCCGGGCCGCAGCAAAAAGGCGCCAGCCCGCTCACCGGCCTCGACGTCGGCGAGCAGCAGGTGCAGGCCTGGCTCGCCGCGCTGGCCATGGCCGAGGATCTTCTGGAAGGCCGCACCTTGCTGCCGCATTTCCGCATCGCCGACAAAGGCATCAACATGAAGCGCTTCTTCGACGAGCCGAAGCCCTTCGACCTGGTGCTGTCGATCACCGGCCCGGCCATCGCGCCCTATCTCGAACGCGGCAAGATTCTCACCAGCGAGGAGTTCAACCAGATCCAGCGCCAATTCGGCGGCGCCGGGTTTCTGACATTTGCGCTTTGGTTTAATTGAGCGGGAAACTTGGACGGTGCTCCTGACACCCTTCTGTCAGCAGCTGGATTGTGCCTCGCGCCCCTTGGCACTCCGCTCTTTCCATTTTGGCCGATACCTCCCATATTCGGGCCATGGCCAGACTCTCCGACAAGAAAACGCCGCCGCCGGCGAATGACGATCGCGCATCGCCGCCCAAGCGGCGCAGTCCGCTGACCGATTTCCTCGATGCCTCGGAGCCACTGCACGGCTTTGCCGAAGCGCCGCAGGCCGAGCTCACCGGCGCGCCGCTAACCGGCTCGATCGCCGACTGGGCCGAGCAGATCGAGCAGGAAGCCGAGAAGGAAGGGCGCGTTTCCGGCAAAGTCGGCGGCAAATTAGCGAAGTCGGCGAAAAAGATCCCCGAGCGCTCGTCTTCCCCCGGCCGTACGGCACGCGGCACCTCGATGGGCGGCGCGGCTTCGGCGCGGGAGCGCACCGCGGCCGGTCTCAATCCTGTCGCCGGCCTCGATGTCTCACTGGAAGAGGCCGAGACCATGGCTTCGGGCGGCGTCACCGCCACCGTCGCGGCGTTGTCGGCGCTGATCGAATCCGGCAATCCGCTGCACAAGGACGGCGTGCTGTGGACGCCGCACCGCCCTGCCCGGCCGGAAAAATCCGAAGGCGGCATCGCCATCAAGATGGTCTCGGATTTCGAGCCGGCCGGCGACCAGCCGACGGCGATCAAGGATCTGGTCGAGGGTGTCAACAGCAACGACCGCACCCAGGTGCTGCTCGGCGTCACCGGCTCGGGCAAGACCTTCACCATGGCTAAGGTGATCGAGGAGACGCAACGCCCCGCTCTGATCCTGGCGCCCAACAAGACGCTTGCCGCGCAGCTCTATTCCGAGTTCAAGAAATTCTTCCCGGAAAACGCCGTCGAGTATTTTGTCAGCTACTACGACTATTACCAGCCTGAGGCCTATGTGCCCCGGACCGACACCTACATCGAGAAGGAATCCTCGATCAACGAGCAGATCGATCGCATGCGCCACTCGGCGACGCGCTCGCTGCTCGAGCGTGACGACGTCATCATCGTCGCCTCGGTCTCCTGCATCTACGGTATCGGCTCGGTCGAGACCTATACGGCGATGACGTTCCAGATGCAGATCGGCGACCGCCTAGACCAGCGCGCGTTGCTCGCCGACCTCGTCGCCCAGCAATACAAGCGCCAGGACATAAACTTCGTCCGCGGCTCGTTCCGGGTGCGCGGCGACACGATCGAGATCTTCCCGGCTCACCTCGAGGACCGTGCCTGGCGCATCTCGTTGTTCGGCGACGAGATCGAGGCGATCACCGAATTCGATCCGCTGACGGGCCAAAAGACCGGCGAGCTGAAGAGCGTCAAGATCTACGCCAATTCGCACTATGTGACGCCGCGCCCGACCTTGAACCAGGCCATCAAGTCGATCAAGGAAGAACTCAAGCATAGGCTGGTCGAACTCGAACGGGCCGGTCGGTTGCTGGAGGCGCAGCGGCTGGAGCAGCGCACCCGCTTCGACCTGGAGATGCTTGAGGCGACCGGCTCCTGCGCCGGCATCGAGAATTACTCGCGCTATCTGACCGGCCGCCAGCCGGGCGATCCGCCGCCGACCTTGTTCGAATACATCCCCGACAATGCGTTGGTCTTTGTCGACGAAAGCCACGTCACCGTACCGCAGATCGGCGGCATGTATCGCGGCGACTTTCGCCGCAAGGCGACGCTGGCCGAGTACGGGTTCCGCCTGCCGTCCTGCATGGACAACCGGCCGCTGCGCTTCGAGGAGTGGGACGCCATGCGCCCGCTGTCCGTCGCGGTTTCGGCAACACCCGGCGGCTGGGAGATGGAGCAGTCCGGCGGTGTTTTCGCCGAGCAGGTCATCCGCCCGACCGGCCTGATCGACCCGCCGGTCGAGGTGCGCCCAGCCAAGACGCAGGTCGACGATGTGGTGGGCGAAATCCGCGAGACCACCAAGGCCGGCTACCGCACGCTGGTCACCGTGCTGACCAAACGTATGGCCGAGGACCTGACCGAGTATCTGCACGAGCAGGGCATTCGCGTCCGCTACATGCACTCCGATATCGATACGCTGGAGCGCATCGAGATCCTGCGCGACCTGCGCCTCGGCGCCTTCGACGTGCTGGTCGGCATCAACCTGCTGCGCGAAGGCCTCGACATTCCCGAATGCGGCTTCGTCGCCATTCTCGATGCCGACAAGGAAGGGTTCCTGCGCTCCGAGACATCGCTGATCCAGACCATCGGCCGCGCCGCCAGAAACGTCGACGGCAAGGTCATCCTCTACGCCGATCAGGTCACCGGCTCGATGGAGCGGGCGATGGCCGAGACCAATCGCCGTCGCGAAAAGCAGATGGAATGGAACCAGGCCAACGGCATCACCCCGGAATCGGTCAAATCGCGCATCTCCGACATTCTGGACTCGGTCTACGAGAAGGACCATGTCCGCGCCGACATTTCGCAGTTCACCGACAGCGCCGGCGCCATGATGGGCAATAATCTGAAAGCCCATCTCGACGCGCTGGACAAGCAGATGCGCGACGCCGCCGCCAATCTCGACTTCGAGAAGGCGGCGCGCGTCCGCGATGAGATCAAGCGGCTGCGCGACATGGAACTGTCGATCTCGGACGATCCTTTGGCCAAATATGCCGACATGGAAAGCCCCGTCTCCGGCCGCGAGAAGGGTAAGCACAACAAGGGCGTGGCCAAACATCGTACATCAGAGGAACAGGAGCGTTTCCGCAAACTGGACGAGGCACGTGCCACCGAAGAGGCCGCCCGGCCAAACCTCTTCCGCAAGCCGGTGCTCGACGAGATGGGTGCCGACGGCTCGGTGCCGGTCAAGAAGCCGTTGTTTGCCAAGCCGTCGCTGGACGATATGGGCCCCGGCACCGACATGCCGACGCCTTCAGGCGCGGTGTCGCGTTCGCTGTTCAAGAAACAGTCGGCGCAAGAAGCGCACGGCTCCGATTTCGGCATCCCGGGTGAACCGACCAAGCCGCTGTTCAAGAAGAACTCGCTCGACGAGATGACCGTGCGGCGCACAGAAAAGCCGATCGAAGGAAAGGTGCCGGCAAAGCCACAGGCAATCTCCCCCCGTGTGGGGGAGATGCCCGGCAGGGCAGAGGGGGGCGCGAAGGATCGCAACGATTCCGACAAGCCCGTTGTCCGCCAGCGCAGTGGTATCGGCTCCTACGAGGATCCCGCCGATACTCGCCGCGAAAAGCGCCGCCCCGGCAAGACGGGTCGGCCGGGACGGTAGCGATCCTTCGCGCCCCCCTCTGCCCTGCCGAGCATCTCCCCCACACGGGGGGAGATTGGCAGCTTCGGCGCTCCGCTCGCTCCAGCGCCAACCACTTGCCATCGGCCCCGCCCCTGGTGTAACCCAATCCCTATACTCGAACGTCTTGAAAGGAGGGCTGCGTGCATATCGACCACCACCGTCAGCGCGGCCCTGTCCCTGCCCTGCGAGCTTGCTTGCAGGGCTGACCAGAGACGGTCCGGGTTCTCCCGCTTCGATTTTTTTGGTCCGCCCTTCGTGGTGCTGCAACGCCGAGCCTGATGGCCAGCCTGCGCACCGTCAAGTGCATTGAACCGGAATTCAGTCCGGACAGACCAGAGTAATCGACATGGCCCTGATCAGCCTCAAGTCGCTCGGCGTCACCATGAGTGCGCCCCTCTTCTCCAATCTCGACCTCACCATCGGCACCGGCGACCGGCTCGGCATCGTCGCCGCCAACGGCCGCGGCAAATCTACCTTGCTGAAGTGCGTGGCCGGCGAGATGGAGCCGACATCAGGCGACATCACCCGCACGCGCGGCCTGCGCGTCGGCTATGTCGAGCAGGTCATTCCCGCAGCGCTGGCCGGGCGCAGCTTTCATGAGGTGGTGGCCGACGCCTTGCCAGCCGAGCACGCCGAAAGCGAGCTGTGGCGCGTCGATGTGGTCCTCGATTCGCTCGACGTACCCGAGCCGATGCGCGAGCGGCCGATGCGGGCATTGAGCGGCGGCTGGCAAAGGCTGGCGCTGATCGCCCGCGTCTGGGTCACCGATCCCGACGTCCTGCTTCTCGACGAGCCGACCAACCATCTCGACCTCGGCAAGATCAGCCAGCTCGAGACCTGGCTGAACGCGCTGCCGCGTGAGGTGCCCGTGGTGATCGCCAGCCACGACAGGGCGTTCCTCGACGCGACGACCAACCGCACGCTGTTCCTGCGCCCCGAACAGTCGCCGGTCTTTTCGCTGCCCTATTCGCGGGCGAGGCTTGCGCTGGACGAGGTCGACGCTTCGACCGAGCGCAAATTCCAGCGCGACATGAAAGTGGCGCAGCAGCTGCGCCGGCAGGCGGCCAAACTCAACAATATCGGCATCAATTCCGGCAGCGACCTTTTGACGGTCAAGACCAAGCAGCTCAACCAGCGGGCAGAGCGCCTGGAAGAAGCGGCGGCGCCGGCACACCGCGAAAGATTGGCGGGCACGATCAAGCTCACCAATCGCGGCAGCCATGCCAAAGTGCTGATCACGCTCGACGATTTGGTGGTCGGAACGCCTGACGGCACGGTTCTGTTCAGCACCGGCAAGCGCCACATCTGCCAAGGCGACCGCATCGTCCTGCTCGGCCGTAACGGCGTCGGCAAATCACGGCTGATCGGCCTGATCCGGAACGCCATCGTCGAGCCGGAAACGGCGGCGCAAAGCCTGAAGGTGACGCCGTCGACCGTGCTCGGCTATAGCGACCAGGCATTGTCGGGCATCAGCGGCGACGACACGCCGCTGGCGATGCTCTCGCGCGGATTCGACGTTGGCGAGCAGCGCGCCCGCTCGCTGCTCGCGGGCGCCGGCGTCAGCATCGACATGCAGGAGCGCAGGATCAGCGTGCTGTCGGGCGGACAGAAGGCGCGGCTGATGATGCTGGCGCTCAGGCTCGCCAATCCCAACTTCTATTTACTCGACGAGCCGACCAACCACCTCGACATCGACGGCCAGGAGGCACTGGAAGCGGAATTGCTGGAACATCAAGCAAGCTGCCTGCTTGCCTCGCACGACCGCTCCTTCATCCGCGCGGTTGGCAACCGCTTCTGGCTGATCGAGAAACGGCGGCTGACCGAGGTCGACGACCCGGAAGCTTTCTTCCGGGAGGTTGCCGAGGCCGACGGTTGAAAAATTGTGGAAAAAAATTCCGGCGCTCTGTCGGATGATGATCGCATGCCACGTCCTTGGGTTGCCGACACGGTGATGCCGGCGCCAATCGAGGAGAAAGCATCATGTCTATTCTGTCATCCATAGGTCACGCCGTGACGCGTTACTCGGCGGCTCGCGCCCGTTATCGCAGCGAACGCGCCATCCTTTCATTGCCGATCGAGTTGCGCAAAGATATCGGCTGGCCGGAAATCGTCGTCGACGCGCAAAACAGCCCGCGGATTCGCATCGAAGGTTGAAAGGTGGCAGTTGGCCGTTGCGGCAGGCGCCATTTCGAATCCAAAAAACCATCGGCCGTGTAGGATCGTCGCCGTTCCGTTCGTCCTGTGGTTCGCAAAGGCAAATCAGACGCAAAGAGGAGCATGACATGAATGACCAGCCGCAGACCCAGCCCGCCGCCAAGGTGCTTGGCGGATTGACGCCCTACCTTCAGCTGGACGGCGCTTTCAAAGCCTCCGAATTTTACCAAAAAGCCTTCGGTGCCGAGCAGGTCTTTGCCTATCCGCCGGACGAACAGGGCCGTACCATGCATATCCATCTCCACATCAACGGTTCGACGCTGATGCTTTCCGACTTCTATCCCGAGCATGGAATGGCCGTTGTGAAGCCGCAGGGCTACACCATGCAGCTCCATCTCGGCAGCGACGACATCGACGCCTGGTGGAAGCGGGCCATCGAGGCTGGCTGCGAGGAAGGCGTGCCGTTGCAGGTGATGTTCTGGGGCGACCGCTGGGGCAATATGCGTGATCCGTTGGGCGTCGAATGGGCAATGAACGCGCCGGTGAAAGCGGCTTAGGATCCCCACACAGGTATGTACCGGAAATCACCGCTCAAGAGGGCGGAAAACAATCGCATGGAGGAAATCAGATGTCTTATGTCGATGGTTTCGTACTTGCCGTGCCGAAGGCAAAGCTCGATGCCTACAAGAAGCTGGCGGAAACCGCCGGCGCCGTCTGGAAGGAGCACGGGGCGCTTGCCTATGTCGAATGCGTCGGCGACGACGTGCCCTATGGCGAGATCACCTCGTTCCCGCGCGCCGTGCAGGCCAAGGACGACGAGGTCGTCATCTTCTCGTGGGTCGTCTATGAATCGCGGCAGAGCCGCGACGCGGTGATGGCCAAGGTGATGGCCGACCCACGCATCAAGTCGGACTGGTCGACGATGCCGTTCGACGGCAAGCGCATGATCTTCGGCGGCTTTCAGCCGTTTATGGAGCTTTGATGCATGTCGCGCAGCGGTTTTGCGATAACGACATGTATAAAAACAAGGATCTAAAGCGCGTCGCATGAGGCCGATCGAGCGCGACGCGCTTTTAAGGCCCAGCGGCGCTCTAAGCCAGCCTGTCGAGCAGCGGCTTCAGCCGGTCGCCATAGCGCTTCCACAGATCGACCGAGCCCTGATACATCGGCTGCCGCACTTGCGCGGCGGACGCCGTGCGCACCGGCCGGTCGGTCTGGTGAAACGACAGCACGGCGTCATCCCATGGCAGGCCGAGATGGGCGATCAGTGCTCGCGACTGGCCTTCCTGGTCGGCGACGAAATCCTCGTAGCGAACGTCGTGCACGACATCAGGCAGCACGGCGTGCCAGTGCGCCATGATGTCGGTGTAGAGATTGTGGAAATCGGCGAGTTCGCCGAGATCGTAGCCGTAGCGGTGGCTGTCGCCGCGGAAGTGCACCTTGTAGATCGACAGGCAGGTCGCTGCCGCATCGCGCGCGCAATGGATGATCTTGGCCTGCGGCAGCATCATGTGGATGAAACCGACCAACAGGAAATTGCCGGGCATCTTATCGGTGACGTGCCGGAACCCGGGATAGCGGGCGTGCAGCATATCGAGATAGGCCTGGCCGGCCTCGGCATAGGCCTTATCGGACATGTCGGCGATGCCCCAGGGAAAGCCGCCCTTCATGCTGAGCGGAAACTGCTTGCCGACCGCCGTCTTCAATATGCCGAGCTCGCCGGCGCCGTAGACCTTCGGATGGCTGGCGATGATCTGCTCGACCAGCGTGGTGCCGGAACGAGGCATGCCGACAATGAAGACCGGCGTGTCGTCGGTAATCCCGCTCGGCCTGTGCTTTTCAAAAAAGGCCTTGTCGAACACCGCCTTCATCGCCTCGAACTCGCCGCGCGTCTTGCCGGCGTCGTAGTCGATGCCCTGGCGGCGGATCGCGTTGCCTTCGGCGAAATAGTCGAAGGCGCGACCATAATCCCTGAGGTCGTCATTGGCCTTGCCGAGGCCGAAGGAAAGCTGCATGCGCGGCAGGCTGCCTTGCGGCGTCTTGGCGTGCTCCGCCTCCATGCGGGCAAGCTCAGCGTCGCGCTCCTTCTGGCGCTTGACCTGGGTGAGCATTAGCCAGGCCCTTGCCATGCCGGGATCCACCGCCAGCGCCTGCCTGAAAAGATCCGCAGCCTCGTCGAGACTGCCCTTTTCCATCAGCCCGACACCCAGGCCATGCAAAAGATCGGCATCCTTCGGCCGGATCGTCAGCGCCTCGCGAAAAACAGCTAATGCCTCATCCAGCCGGCCCGCTTCCTGCAGCGTCTCGGCAAGCCCGACACGGGCGCGGACATGGAACGGGTTGCGACCGATCGTACCGCGATAAATATCCTCGGCGCCTTCGAATTGGCCGAGCTGCTTCAGCGACGAGCCGAGATTGTCGCGCGCCGCCAGTTGGTCCGGCCTGGTTGCCACCACCTTGCGGAAGAGATCGGCTGCGGCCGCGACCCGGCCGAGGTCGCGCAGCACGGTGCCGAGATTGTTGAGGAAATCCGGATTGTTCGGCTGCAGCCGAACCGATTGTTCGATCAGCGCCAGCCCCTCGGCGCTGCGCCCGGTCTGGTGCAGCAGAAGCCCGAGGAAATGCGCGGCGGCCGAGTGGTTAGCCTTTTGCGCCAGCACCTGACGGTAAAGCGCCTCGGCCTCCTGCCGGCGCCCCGCCTGGTGCAGCTGCAGCGCCTGCTGCACGTACTGGTCGAGCCCCAGCGGCGGCTGCCCGCCTGAGCCGTAACGTGCGCCTGCCGGTTGTCTCGGATTTCTGTTGATGGGAAACCTGCCGTGTTGTCCGCCTGCCGCGATCTAGGCCATCGCTGCGGCGCGTGCAAGAGCAGACGACGGGCACTATGGAGCAAACCCCAAACTAGCGGAAGTCGGCCGGCGTCAGCACATACATGTTCCTGCGGCCATGCGAGTAGGCTTCGCGCGCAATATCGTGGATCGACGAACGCTTGGCGTCGAAGGCACTGAGAAATTCGGCCTCGGCTCCGCTTGCGGCCGGGTTTGCCGCCGAAAGTGCCGCAACCTCGACGAAGAACGGGACTTCGAACATGCCGTCATGGCCGACGAAACGAACGCGCTTGGCCGCCGCGTCGTAGGAGCGGCTGGGATTGGGAAAATTGAGTGTCATGGCTGCGCGTCAAATCAGGCGGTTGCTTTCGGCAAGCTGGCGCGCCCGCCGCACCGTGCCGTCGGTATCGGCAAGCCTTCGCCTTGCCGCCTCGTCGCTTCTTATCGTGAGGCGTGGCGACATAACCTTTATCGGCTTTGCGACGGGATTGACTGCAACTGTCGGGACATCCGGTGTTCTTGCGGAATTCATGACTCTCTTCCTTTCATACCTAAATAAATACAAATGCCGGAGGAATTTTTCCGGAAGTTCTTCAAACAATTTTTGAGGTGCACCGGGATCGTATCATCGTTCTGCAAATAACTATAGAAAAGTAATTTTGCGTTGGTAGGGGTAAGAGGCCGGAATCTTCTTGAATAAGCCGCATTTTCGGACTAATGGTATGAAACCGTTTTTGGGTCATGCTTGGGCCCTCGCGGCGTCAGGGTTCTCGGCCCGCCAAACTGATCCAAATCGCCGACACCTGGTACCGCAATGCAGGCTCCGCTTCCGGAGCCAGGCCGGAAAGAAACTTCAAGGCACGAGAATGTCTGCCCGCACCACTCATTCCATCGCGCATTTCGCGGCACCTTTCGTGCTTGGCGGCCTGGATGGCATGCAGCCGGCCGGCGACTATGACATCGACCACGACGAGGAACTGATCGACGGCATGTCGTGGCTTGCCTGGCGCCGCGTCGCCACCTTCATCCATCTGCCGGCAAGGACGGTGAAAAGCCCGACCAGCCGGCTTGTCGCCGTCGACCACGCCGAACTCGAAGCAGCGCTTCGGCACGACCAGGAGAATGCCACATGATCCGCTTCCAGCAGAGTGCGCGGCGCACGGACACGCCGGCGCATATCTTCACCGTCGGCCAGACTGTCCGCATGAAGAGCCGCACCGGCCTTGCCCAAAAGACCGCGGAGTTGTTCCAGATAAAGAGCCGGCTGCCGGTCAAGGACGGCTCGCCGCAATATCGCATTCGCAGCGAGCAGGAGACCTATGAGCGGGTCACCACGGAAGACAATCTCGAACCGGTCGACAACCCGGCCAGTTGAGCCGAAAGCAATCCGCAACACGTATAAGGGATCAGAAAATGGCCAAGGGTCAACAGCGCAGCAATCGCGAGACACGCAAGCCCAAGAAGGACAAGGTGGCGGCAAAACCGGCCTCGCCCTTCGGCTCGGCGGTCAAGCAGGCGGAGACCGCTGTGAAACCCAAGTCCAAAGGCTAGGGTTCGATCGCACGACAATCTGCCTGGAGGCGTGCTTGAACTTCGTCATCGAGTTCTACCGCTCGCGCGATGCCGACGAAGCGATACTCGATCGAGTGTCGCTGGAGGCACCGAACCTGCGCGCCGCCCTGCAAGGCGCCGCCACGCTGCTTCACACGCTGATGATGCCGCAGATCCCCGATCGCCTGCGCATCTCCAACGAGGACGGCGCCGAGCTCTACGTCGGCCCCGCCGATGGTGCCTATCCGGACGAACAGTGAGGCCGGTGCGCTAGCACGGCCCATCATCGACCACCCGATAATCCGCCGCGCGGGCTTCGCATTCGTTGGGGAATGTGCGCAGCTCGCCATGGCGACGAGCGCAGACCGGGCGGTATTCGCGGGTGCAGAATGTCTGCTCCTCACCGCCGCCACCACCGCCGCGGCACTCGCCCTCGCGAATGATGCGGTATCCGGCCCGTTCGGCAAGGCAGGCATTGGCGAAGGTCTGGCGGTCGCCGCCGCGCCGGGCGCAGACCGGGTCATATTGCTTGGTGCAGAATTGCGGCCCCGGCCGTGGCGGGCGCGGCCCTGGCCCCTCGTCGACCACGACGGTGCAGGCCGCAAGAATTGCCGACAGGAACAAGATGGAAAAACCCTGCCGCGAGAAGATTGCCGCAAGAAGCCGCATGAATATTCCCTCCCTCGAAACTCCCGCCCCCGCATAATCGCGCCTGCATCGGGCCGATCCTCGTCAATCTCGCCATTCTGCTGCCAAATGCAACCCCCGTTTGTAGCCTGGCGCATGCAAACCAAGGCGGGTTGCCGGCGCAAGTCCAAAACAGCACCGGCCCAGCTTGCTGGACCATGCCTGGGTTGCGTCTGGCCGATGACCGCGCGGAGAACCAGTTCTATCGGTGCGATGCGTCGGGATGCGCCTGTTGGGCCGCCCGCGGCTCTATCTTGCAAGCATCACGTTTCCGTGCGATAAATTTTGTGTTCGGGCATTTGCGACCCGGAGAGCGGAACGTTTTGGACGACCTTTCCCCGATACTGTGAATCTCTGACAGCCCCGTTTTCGGCGGGGGGTTTTACCATGCGCCAATGCATGACTGCCGAAGCAACCACCGGGACTTGCCCACGGCGCCAGGCGGCGGGCGGAACCACCAAGACTGACACGGGTGAAGGAGTTTCCCCAATGGCCCAGACCGGCACCGTTAAATTCTTCAACGCTACCAAAGGCTTCGGCTTCATTACGCCCGATGGCGGCGCCAAGGATGTATTCGTCCACATCTCGGCGATAGAGGCTTCCGGGCTGCGCACGCTCGTCGACGGTCAGAAGGTCACCTTCGATGTCGAGCCCGACCGTATGGGTAAGGGTCCGAAAGCGGTCAATCTCCGCGCCGCCTGAACGGCGGCCTGCCGCGCGTCCTTTCGGGTGTGTGAGGATGCTGCAAGGCTTTTGGTGTGAACTCGAATTTTATAAAGGCGCGGCGGTTTTCGTCGCGCCTTTTGTGTTCCGGGATGCTTGCCGGCACCCGCAAAACTTTCTCTTGCCGATGGCACTAAAATAAAGGACAAATTTCCGTCCGGGCATTTGCCGGCCCGAGACTGGACTTGTGGGATCAAAGGAGCTTCCCATGCCGCAGACCGGCACCGTCAAATTCTTCAATCACGCCAAGGGCTTCGGCTTCATCACGCCGGACGACGGGGCAAAGGATGTCTTCGTCCATATTTCGGCCGTGCAGGCGTCGGGTCTTCCCGGTCTTGAGGATGGGCAGAAAGTGACATTCGACACCGAGCCGGACAAGCGCGGCAAGGGTCCGAAAGCCGTCAACCTGTCGATCGGCTGAACCAGCCCCGGACAGAATGGACGTGGGCCGGTCTGGCCTGCGGTGTTTGCCGCATGTTTGAACCCCAGTTAAATGAACCGCTTGGTCAAATTTCGTTCAGCCCCCGTTCAGCCACGGTCGCATATTAATCTTCGTTAAAGCCGGACCGCATCCCCCCGAAAACGACCCGGGCCGGCACGAAGGAGACCGACATGAACGGAATTTTCAAGACTGCCATCCTGTCCGCCGCGGTCGTTGCGACCACGCTTGCGACCTTGCCTGCGGCCAGTGCCGATGAATGGCGCCATCACCGCCGCCACCACGGCCACGGCGACGCCGTTGCAGCCGGCGTCCTTGGTCTTGCGGCCGGTGCCCTGATCGGCGGTGCGCTCGCCAGCCCGCAGCCCCGCTATTACGACCCGGCCTATGATGATGAATACTACCGGCCTGCCCCGGTGCGTCGGTATTACGTACAACCGCGAGTGGCCTATGCCGAAAGCTATGCGGAGCCGTGGACCCGCGGCTGGTATGAATACTGCTCGGACCGCTACCAGAGCTTCAACGCGCGTACCGGCACGTTCACCGGCTATGACGGCGAACAGCATTTCTGCACTGCCAACTGAGACAGTTTCCCCTCTGGAACAAAAGCGCTGCCCGGT
This sequence comes from Mesorhizobium sp. M0894, assembly GCF_040319725.1. NCBI lineage: Bacteria > Pseudomonadati > Pseudomonadota > Alphaproteobacteria > Hyphomicrobiales > Phyllobacteriaceae > Mesorhizobium > Mesorhizobium sp. M0894. The sequence continues at coordinate 80,343 of NZ_JAMYOG010000001.1, forward strand.
GGGTGGCGCTTTTTGTTTTTCGCGGTTTCAGACCAGGCCGGCTTTAGACCAAATAAGGATTGCTCCGCCGCTCCTCACCAAAACGGCCGCCGGGACCATGGCCACAGATGAAGCCGATGTCGTCGCCCAACGGCAACAGCTTCTCCTTGATCGAGGCGATCAGCGCGGCGTGGTCGCCGCCCGGCAGGTCGGTGCGGCCGACCGAACCGCGGAACAGCACGTCGCCGACATGGGCGAACTTCGCCGCCCGGTTATAGTAGACGACGTGGCCGGGTGCGTGGCCCGGACAATGGAATACCTCAAACACCTGTGAGCCAAACGAAACGGTCTCGCCCTCGGCGAGGAACCGGTCGGGGACACAGTTGCGCACGGGATCGGTGATGCCGTAGCGCTTTGCCTGGTTCTCGAGATTGGCGAGCAGCGGACGGTCGGCGGCATGCGGGCCGATGATCTCGATATCGAGCGCCTCCTTCAGTTCCATGGCCCCGCCGGCATGGTCGATATGGCCATGCGTGATCCAGATCGCGCCGGCAGTGATCGCATTGTCCTTGAGCGCCGCCAGCACCTTGTCGATGTCGCCGCCCGGATCGACGACGACGCCCTGTCTGTCGTCCATGTCGAAGAGGATGGTGCAGTTCTGTTGGAACGGCGTGACCGGCACGATGCCGGCGTTGAGCTGACCCATATTTGTCCTTTCACACTGTCGGAGCTCCGCGCGTCCCCTCGAACGCGTCAGGAAAGCTCTAACCTTGTTGAATCAGGCCCTGATGTAGAGACACACGCGGACGGCGTCCACCGCTCCCGCAAACGGCAAACGAAATGGGCGGCCGAAGCCGCCCATTTGAAAAGCCTGAAACGTCGAAGCTTATTTCTTCATCGCGTTCATGACCGCACCGATGATGCCGGTCAGGATGGCGCCGCCGCCGGCACCGCCAACGATGTTGGGAATGTTCAACGCGCTGCCGGCCCCTGCCGCCGTGGCGGCTGCTGCCGGATCGACCGCCCCACCGCCCAGCAGGCTGCTGAGGATGGCCGCCCCGCCGACGCCGCCAACAGCGCCGCCCAGGATTTTGGGAAGCTGACCCATCGCCGCCGTCTTGATAGCCGCGCCCACCGCCTGACCACCGATGATACCCGTAATCACCTGAATAATGATCGGAAGAAGCGTGTTCATATCCATATTTCCAATCCCTCCATAGCTGCCAGCCTCCCGGGCCGACGCCATCATGAGACGCCGAATTGGACGAAAGTCAAATGCGCAAACGCTTAAATAAAAGGGGCGGCCCGAAAACCGCCCCTACTTGATAAAAAAGCTGTGACTTTCGTTATTCTGCAGCAATCGCGTGGTTGGGTTGAACGGCTGCAGAATAGTCATTCATCAGCGTCTTGGCGATCTCACCGACCTCGAATCGGTACGGGCCGATCTCCGAAACCGGCGTCACCTCGGCCGCTGTCCCGGTGAGGAAGCACTGCTGGAAGCCTTCAAGCTCTTCCGGCATGATGGCGCGCTCGATCACCTCCAAACCGCGGTCCTTGGCAAGGCCAATGACCGTTCGGCGGGTGATGCCGTCGAGGAAGCAATCGGGCTTGGGCGTATGGATCTTGCCGTCCTCGACGAAGAAGATGTTGGCGCCCGTCGCTTCCGCCACCTGGCCACGCCAGTCGAGCATCATGGCGTCGGCATAGCCCTTGGCCTCGGCGGCATGCTTGGACATGGTACAGATCATGTAGAGGCCGGCCGCCTTCGATTTCGACGGTGCGGTGCGCGGGTCGGGGCGGCGCCATTCGGCCATGTCGAGGCGGATGCCCTTGAGCTTCTGCGCCGGGTCGAAATAACTCGGCCACTGCCAGATGGCGATGGCGCAGTTGATGCGGCTGTTCTGCGCCGAAACGCCCATTTGTTCGCTGCCGCGCCACGCGATCGGCCGGACATAGGCGTCCTGGAAACCTTGCTTCTTCAACAGCGTGCGGCAGGCGTCGTCGATCATGGCGACCGAGTAGGGTATCTTGAAGCCAAGCAGGCGCGCCGATTCATGCAGGCGTTCGGTGTGGTCGGTCAGCTTGAAAATTTCGCCGCCATAGGCGCGCTCGCCCTCGAATACCGCGCTGGCGTAGTGCAGCCCGTGGGTCAAGACGTGGATCTTGGCGTCGGCCCATTTGACGAATTCGCCGTTCATCCAGATAAAGCCGTCCAGTTGGTCGAAGGGAACGGATGCCATGGTAACCTCCCGCGGGCGGCAGCCCGCACATCATTGTGTCGTTGCGTGTTTCGCCTCGGCCGCCGCGGGCGGCCATTGTCTCAAAGCGTAGGCGGATATTTAAGGTCTGGCAAACTCAGGAAGTTCCGGAAAAAAGGGCTTCGTTTGCCTTTTCGTTCGCAATCCGCCGAAAAGCTTGCCAAAAATTACCATCGCGCGGAAAATACGTCAATAGTGCTGACATAATTTCCTGCTTCACACGGAGAAAAGATGACGAGCCACGCAGCCGCAGAGCCGATCAGGACGGCGATCACCGACGAGGATGGCATCGATTTCGCCATCATCGAGTTGTTCTTCTTCGCCTATCGCGACTTTACCTCCGATCCGGACCAGATCCTGGCCGACTACGGTTTTGGCCGTGCTCATCACCGGGTTCTGCATTTTGTCAATCGCCGGCCCGGCCTGACGGTCGCCGAGCTCCTCGACGTGCTCAAGATCACCAAGCAGAGCCTGGCGCGCGTGCTCAAGCAACTGATCGACACCGACCATATCGTGCAATTGCAGGGCCCTCGCGACCGCCGCCAGCGCGAGCTTTATCCGACGGCCAAGGGCCGTGCGCTGGCGCTGGCACTGGCGCGGCCACAGTCGCGCCGCATCCATGCTGCATTGGAGGATTCCGGAGCCACCGAACGCGCCGTTATCGAACGGTTCCTTGAGGCGATGGTCAATCCGGAACTAAGGGCGCAGATCGACATTGTGCCCGCAAAGATGTCAGGGAAAAGCCATGGAGACCATTGAGAGGGTTGATCATCCGACAGCACCGGAAGACGACGCGCCGCATCTGCTGGTGGTCGACGACGACACCCGAATCCGCAATCTTCTGAAACAGTATCTGACCGAAAACGGTTTTCGCGTCACCGTTGCCGGAAATTCCGGCGAGGCGCGGCGCAAGCTCACCGGCCTCGATTTCGATCTGATCGTGCTCGACGTCATGATGCCGGGTGAAAGCGGCGTCGATCTCACCAAGGCGCTGCGGGCGGAAAAAAACGTACCGATCCTGATGCTCACCGCACTGTCCGAAACCGACAGCCGGATCACCGGGCTCGAGGCCGGCGCCGACGACTATCTGCCAAAACCGTTCGACCCGCGCGAGCTGATCCTGCGCATCAACAATATCTTGCGCCGCGGCGGCCCCGCGACGACGCCCAAGGTCGAACAGCTGGTCTTCGGCCCCTATACCTTCCAGATCGCCAGGCGTGAGCTGAAGCGCGGCGGCGAGGCGCTCAAGCTGACGGACCGCGAGCAGGAAATCCTGGCGATCTTCGCTGCGCGTGCCGGCGAAACGATACCGCGGCATGAGCTTGTCGGCGACGAGTCCGAGGTCGGCGAGCGCACGATCGACGTCCAGATCAACCGGCTGCGCCGCAAGATCGAACGCGATCCGTCCAATCCGGTCTGGCTGCAGACCGTGCGCGGTATTGGGTATCGGCTCAGCGTGGAATAGAATGCCGCCGACAGCGGTCCTTTGCTGGGCCGCCGGTGAGCGAAAAGACGAATGGCGACCACGCAACTCGAACGGCCGGAAGATGGCGGCTTGAGCGCCCGCGCGACGCGGGCGCTGAAGGCCGTGCCGCGCGCTTGGAACCGTTTCTGGCGCCTGGTGTCGCTTTACATGCCGAAGCGGCTCTATGCCCGCTCGCTGATCATCGTCATCGCGCCAATGATCATGCTGCAGTCGGTCGTCGCCTTTGTCTTCATGGAGCGCCATTGGCAGACCGTGACGCAGCGCCTGTCGCAGGCCACGGTGCGCGACATCGCCGCCATCATCGACCTGATAGAGACCTATCCGCACGACGCCGACTACGCCAACGTCATCCGCATCGCCCAGGATCGCATGCAGTTGAAGGTCGACCTCCTGCCGCCAGACCCACTGCCGCCACCCGGGCCAAAGCCGTTCTTCTCGATCCTCGACGAGATCCTTTCGTCCGAGATCACCCGCCAGATCAACCGTCCGTTCTGGATCGATACGGTCGGCAATTCAAATATCGTCGAGGTCCGCGTCCAGCTCGAGAACAAGGTGCTGCGGGTCTTCGTGCGCCGCAGCCAGGCCTATGCATCGAACACCCATATTTTCCTGATCTGGATGGTCGGCACCTCACTGGTGCTGCTGATGATCGCCATTCCCTTCCTGCGCAACCAGATCCGGCCGATTCTGACGCTGGCCGAGGCGGCCGAGAGCTTCGGCAAAGGCCGGCCGATGCCTCGCGATTTTCGCCCGCGCGGCGCCGAGGAAGTCCGCCGCGCCGGCTTTGCCTTCATCCAGATGCGCGAACGCATCGAACGCCAGCTCGAGCAGCGCACCGCCATGCTGAGCGGCGTCAGCCACGATCTGAGGACCATCCTCACCCGCTTCAAGCTGCAATTGGCGCTGGCCGGGACCAAGGCGGCCGACACCCAGGCACTCGACCAGGATATCGACGACATGCAGTCGATGCTGGAAGGCTACCTTGCCTTTGCACGCGGCGAAGCATCGGAAGACGCCGGCCGGTTCGACCTCGAAGCCTTCTTCGACAAGCTTCGCGAGGAAGCCGCGCTGCGCAAGCGCAAGCTGTCGACCGTGCTTGCCGGCGATCCGCATGTCCATGTGCGCCCCAATGCCTTTGCCCGGCTGCTGTCCAACGTCGTCGGCAATGCATTCCGCTATGCCAAGACGGTGGAGATCAATGCCAATCATGGACGCGGTTCGCTGCTCGTCACTATCGACGATGACGGTCCGGGCATTCCGCCCGAAAAGCGGGAGGATGTATTCAAGCCTTTCGTGCGGTTGGACGAGGCCCGCAACCTCGACGCCAGCGGCACCGGCCTTGGCCTTTCCATCGCACGCGACATTGCCCGCAGCCATGGCGGCGACATCGTCCTCGAACGCAGCCCGCTCGGCGGCCTGCGGGCGGTGATCAAGGTTCCGGCTTGACGGGAGCGAGGCCGGCCTTCATCCGCCCGTCATGAAACCATGGTGAAGAGCGCCAATGAAGCGCGCGATCCTGATTGATTCGGCCCTGCGGCCTCATTTCGACCCCGCGCCTGCCCGGGTGCGCTGGTGCGAGGCCAGAGCGGCGGCGTGGTCGCCGTTCAGGCATCGCGGCAAAGCAATCAAGCTCTCCGCCAAGCGACCGCCATGCGCATCCTGATGGTCACCGATGCCTGGCGCCCGCAAGTCAACGGCGTCGTCCACACGCTGGAGCGCCTCTCGGAGACCTTGAAATCCTTCGATGTCGAGACGGACTTCCTGACGCCGAACATCTTTCGCACCCTGCCTCTGCCGACCTATCCCGACATCAGGCTGGCGCTGACGACGCCGCACCGCGTGGCGCAGCTGATCGAGGCACGCAAGGCGGATCACATCCATATCGTCACCGAAGGACCGCTCGGCATTATGGCGCGGCGCTACTGCCGCAACGCCGGCCGTCCGTTCACGACCAGCTATCACACACGTTTTCCGGAATATCTGAGCGCGCGTCTGCCGGTGCCAGAAGCATGGGCCTATCGCTGGCTGCGCGATTTCCATAATTCAGGACAGGGCACGCTGGTCGCCACCCAGTCGCTTGCCGACGATCTTGCGGCACGCGGCTTCACCAAGCTTCGGCCATGGACGCGTGGCGTCGATACCGATCATTTTCGGCCGGATAAAAGAAAGGACCTGGGGCTTCCGGGACCGATCTTCCTCTGCGTCGGCCGCGTCGCGATCGAGAAGAACCTGCCGGCTTTCCTCGACCTGGACCTGCCCGGCAGCAAGGTGGTTGTCGGCGAAGGGCCGGAATTGGCGAAGCTGAAGGCCAGATATCCCGATACCCATTTTCTCGGCCATCGCCCGAACGACGAACTGGCCGAGATCTACGCCTCGGCCGACGTCTTCGTCTTCCCCAGCCGCACCGACACATTCGGCAACGTCATTATCGAGTCGTTGGCCAGCGGCACGCCTGTCGCAGCCTATCCCGTCACCGGGCCGATCGATATTGTGGGCGACGGCATAGGCGGCGCAGTCTCGCAAGAGCTGAGGCAAGCAGCGCTCGCCGCGCTTCTCGTCGACCGCACCGAGGCGCGGCAACGTGCTATGCGCTACAGCTGGAAGGCCTGTGCAGAAATGTTCATGGAAACGGTCGAAGGAGCACTGGGTACCACGCGAAAACTGGCCGCCTGAGCAAACCGCAGTTAGAATAACCTGCCGCCGTCCGGCACCTTACGCTCGATCGCGCCGAGGACGACGGCGCCCTCTTCATCGGGAAAACCGAGCGTCAGCACTTCCGACATGAATGGCCCGATTTGACGCGGCGGGAAATTGACCACCGCGAACACCTGCCGGCCGATCAGGCTTTCAGGTGTATAGTATTTCGTGATCTGGGCCGAGGATTTCTTCACCCCGATCACGGGACCGAAATCGATTTTCAACTTGATCGCCGGCTTGCGCGCCTCGGGAAAAGGCTCGGCCTCGACGATCGTGCCGGCGCGGATGTCGACGCGGTCGAAATCGGCGAAGCTGATCTCGGGTTTTCTCGCGTTGCTCGAACTCATCGACGGTCAGGCGTTTCCGTAGGTTTCGAACAGCACGCCGGCGAGCGCGTCCTTGGCCGAAGTCCCCGACCAGACGACGAACTGGAAGGCCTGAAAATAGCATTCGCAGGCTTCCAGCGCCGACGACAGCAGCACCTCGACCTGCTGGCTCGACGGCTCAACCCCACCGGCCAGCAGCAGCGACTGGCGGAACATGATGGCGCCTTCCTGCTCCCAGAGGTCGAAATGGCCAAACAGCATCTGCTCGTTGATCAGCGAAAGCAGCCGCATCACCTCGAGCGCGCGCGCCTCAGGCACCTTGATGTCGAAAGCGCAGGCCAGGTGCAGCGCCTCGTAGTCCTCCATCCAGGAGAATGAAACGTGGTAGTCGGTCCAGCTTCCGGCAACCGAGATCGAGATCTCGTCGTCGCCGGCACGCTCGAAGGACCAGTCGTTGTTGTGGGCCACCTGCTCGATAACATCCACCGGATGGATTTCGCGGGAGAATTCGAGTTCGAGAAGTTCCATGAAATGCTTCCTGTCGTTCTGGGAGCGCCACCACACGCTCCGCGGGAGAGGCACACTCGAACAATTCTGTCTAGAACTCGGACGGCCAGGACTTCGTCAACGCAAAGACCCCGGACCGGACCCCACCGCCCGGCGCATGACCCTGCTCCGAATCATGCAACAAATTCAGTCTATTGATCGGGAGTCGCGTGACCAGCCCAATTTTTCGCACTGCGTCATTCGCATGTGGAAAGGCGCTGTCGGAAAGATCCACGCAGTACCGGTAAGCGATTCACGACAAAGCGCTTTTTGCGATCCGGCTTTGTGGAAAAGTTTAACGAATATTTTTATTATTTTTTTGCACGCGGCTTTGCCGAAGCCGCAGGCGCCGCCTGCCCGGTCATTTCGGCGAGCTTGGCCTCGAGCGCCTCGATGCGAGCAGCGAGGCGGGTGTTTTCTTCCCTGGCCTTCGCCGCCATGTCGCGAGCGGCCTCGAATTCCTCGCGCTGCACGACGTCCATAGAGTTGAGTATCCGCTCGGCCTGGCCCCTGAAGGCGGTCTCCACCTCGCGCCGCACGCCTTGCGCGGCACCGGCTGCGTCGGTCATCAGCTTGGCGAATTCATCGAGAATGCGGTTCGGTCCGGTCGCCATGGCAAATCCTCGCTTGGTCGAATTGACGTAGTGGCGCACGATGCGGAATGCAAGCATATGCTCGCCTTGACCCTGCCAAAACCCTGCCGCATGGTCCGCGCCCGAACCTGACCGGAACCGGGAGACCCTGTTGAGCGAATATTTGCTGCCGCTGGCTGCCCTGCCCTTCCCCAACATCGATCCAGTCATCGTCCGGATCGGACCGCTGGCGGTGCATTGGTACGGCGTCGGCTACATCGTCGGCATCCTGTTCGCCTGGTGGTATGCCAAGCGCCTCGTCACCAACCCGAAACTCTGGCCCGACGGCACCCTGCCGATGAAGCCCGTGGATCTCGACGACTTCATCGTCTGGGCGGCCATCGGCGTGGTGCTCGGCGGACGCACCGGCTACGTGTTGTTCTACGACCTGCCGCGTTACATCGCCAATCCGCTCGATATCGTCGCCGTCTGGCAGGGCGGCATGTCGTTTCATGGCGGCCTGCTCGGCGTCATTCTCGCCATGACGCTGTTTTCCCGGTCGCGTGGTATCCGCACATGGTCGCTGTTCGACGTTGTTGCCGCCGGCGTGCCGGTGGGGCTTGGCCTCGTTCGCCTGGCAAACTTCATCAATTCCGAACTATGGGGCCGACCGACCGACGTTCCATGGGCATTCGAATTCCCCAATGGCGGCCCATTTGCGCGCCATCCGAGCCAGATCTACGAGGCGCTGCTCGAAGGGCTGGTGTTGTTCCTTGTCCTGCGCTTTCTCACTCATTCGCGGCTCAAGCTGAAGACGCCGCGCTTCGTCGGCGGCGCCTTCATTGCCGGCTATGGCGCCTCGCGCGTCTTCGTCGAATTCTTCCGCGAGCCCGACCAGCAGCTCGGCTATCTCCTTGGCACGAGCTGGCTCACCATGGGCATGGTGCTGTCGCTGCCGATGGTGCTGGCCGGCATCTGGGCGATGGCTACAGCCAAGCCGGTGACAAAACCGCAGCCCGCATGACGCCGCTGAAGACCCGCATCGCCGAGCTGATCGGTGCGGTGGGACCGATCCCCATCAGCGAATACATGGCGCTCTGCCTGTTCGATCCGCAGGACGGCTATTATACGACACGCGAGCCGTTCGGCGCCGCCGGCGACTTCGTCACCGCGCCGGAGATCAGCCAGATGTTTGGCGAGCTGGTCGCCGTCTGGCTCTACCAGGCATGGCTGGCGATCGGCCGGCCGACGCCGGTCGCCATCGCCGAAATAGGCCCCGGCCGCGGCACGCTGATGAGAGATATGCTGCGCACGCTTTCGCGGCTCGATCCGACGCTTACCGCCAGCGCATCATTCGCCTTGATCGAGACCAGTCCGCGGTTGACCGAGGTCCAGAAACGGACGCTTGCCGGGACGTCGGCCACCATCGCCTGGAATGAAACCATCGACACACTACCGCAGGGGCAGCTTCTGATTGTTGGCAACGAGCTGTTTGACGCGGTGCCTATTCGCCAGTTCGTCCGCGCCGGGGCCGGCTGGCGCGAACGGATGATCGGTCTCGACGATGCGAACCAGCTTCGCTTTTTCGTCGGCGCCGGCTCGCTCGACCCGATGCTGCTGCCGGAGGATGCCGAGAATGCGCCGCAAGGTGCGATCGTCGAGGTGGCGCCAGCCCGCGCCGCCCTGATGGCGGCCATCGCCGGGCGACTTGCCGGATTTGGCGGCGCCGGCCTGTTTCTCGACTACGGTCACCTCCAGCCCGGCATCGGCGACACCTTGCAGGCCTTGCGCAAGCACGGTCATGAGGACGTGCTGGCGAATCCGGGGGAGGCCGACCTCACCGCCCATGTCGATTTCGCTGCCCTCGCTGCAACCGTTCGGGCACACAGCCTCGATGCCCACCTCTCCACGCAAGGTGAATTCCTGCTCAAGATGGGGCTTCTCGAACGAGCTGGCCGGCTCGGCGCCAATGCCGATGAGGCAGCTCGTGAAAAGATCGCGGCCGACGTCGAGCGCCTCGCCGGTCAGCAGGCCATGGGCGAGCTCTTCAAGGTGCTTGCCATCCTTCCTCCCGGCATTGCCGTTCCGCCGTTCGCAAGCGCGGATTGACTTTTCGCTGTCGCCTCTACCACTCTCCCCTCTCCGGCTGCGCCCGACATCAACTGCACTCGCCTTCAACTGCGCCCGCCTTCAACTCGCCTACCTTCAACTTGCCTACCTTCAACTCGCCGCCTTCAACGCGCTTGACGAAATCGCCCATACGGACAACAAAGCCGCCATGCTGAATCAGACCAAACCGGATCCCGTTCGGTCGCCCTTGCTGGAAACGGCGCAAGGCATCCGCCACGGCTACTTCACACGCGTCGGCGGCATTTCCAGCGGCATCTACCGGGGCCTCAACATCGGCACCGGATCGAGCGACGACCAGACGCTGGTGCGCGAGAATCGCCGCCGCGTCGCCGAATGGATGGGCGTGGCGGCAAGCCATCTGCTGACTGCTCATCAGGTTCATTCGCCGGACGTCGTCATCGCCAGGGAACCTTTTGCCGGCGAGCGTCCCAAGGCCGACGCCATCGTCACCGACCGGCCGGGCATTGCCATCGGGGCCTCGACCGCCGATTGCGGACCGGTCCTCTTCGCTGACGCCGAGGCGTGCATTATCGGAGCCGCCCATGCCGGCTGGAAAGGCGCTTTCACGGGAGTGCTGGAAAACACCATCGCGGCAATGGAAAGCCTCGGCGCCCGGCGTGACCGCATCGTCGCAGTGCTCGGTCCTTCCATCGGCCCACAGAATTACGAAGTCGGACCGGAATTCGTCGCGCGCTTCGTCGACGCCGATGCCGGTAATGCCCGCTATTTCGCGCCCTCCGCAAATGCCGGACACGCGATGTTCGATCTCAACCGCTACACGGTCGACCGGCTGACCAAGGCTGGCGTCAATGCCGAAGGGCTCGGCCGCTGCACCTATGCCGAGGAAGAGCTTTTCTACTCCTATCGGCGCAGCACGCATCGCAACGAGCCCGACTACGGACGGCAGGTTTCGGCAATCGTTTTGGAGACTGACTGATGGCGCTGCATTTCGAACGCTCGGAATTCGACGCGCGGCGCGATCGACTGATGATCGAGATCGCCGAAAAGAAGCTCGACGCCGTCCTGCTGTTTGCGCAGGAAAGCATGTATTGGCTAACCGGCTACGACACGTTCGGCTTCTGCTTTTTCCAGTGCCTGGTGGTCAAGGCCGACGGCTCGATGGTACTGCTGACGCGTTCGGCCGATTTGCGCCAGGCACGCCACACCTCGATCATCGACAACATCGTTTTGTGGACGGATCGCAACGGCGCCAATCCGGCGGTCGACCTGCGCAATTTGCTCAACGAGCTTGACCTGCTCGGCGCCCGCATCGGCGTCGAATACGACACCCACGGCCTGACGGCATATAATGGCCGGCGCCTCGACGAGCAGTTGCAGACCTTCGGGCAGATCGCAGATGCCTCTGGCATTGTCAGCCGGCTGCGGCTGTTCAAGAGCCCGGCCGAAATCGCCAAGGCGGAAAAAGCCGCAAATCTGGCCGACGACGCGCTGGACGCAGCACTGCCGCTGATCAAGCAGGGCGGCGATGAGGCGCTGATCCTCGCCGCCATGCAAGGCGCGATCTTTGCCGGCGGCGGCGATTATCCGGCCAACGAGTTCATCATCGGCTCGGGCGTCGACGCCCTGCTCTGCCGCTACAAGGCCGGTCGCCGCAAGCTCACCAAGAACGACCAGCTGACACTCGAATGGGCCGGTGTCTTCCATCACTACCATGCGGCAATGATGCGCACGGTGTTGACCGGCAAGGTATCGAAACGCCACCAGGAATTGTTCGATGCCGCCCGCGCCGCGCTACTTGCAGTCGAGAAGGCGATGACACCTGGTAATACGTTCGGCGACGTGTTCGACGCCCATGCCCGCACGCTCGAAGCCCACAATTTGACCAAGCACCGGCTCAATGCCTGCGGTTATTCGCTCGGCGCCCGCTTCACCCCGTCCTGGATGGATATGCCGATGTTCTATCAGGGTAATCCCGAACCGATTGCGCCGAACATGACGCTGTTCGCCCATATGATCATCATGGACTCCGAAACCGAAACGGCGATGACCCTTGGCCGCACCTACCTGACGACCGAATCCCAGCCGAAGCCGCTGTCCCGCCATGATCTCGACTTGATCGTGCAGTGAATCCATAATGGAAAAAGTGTGAGGGGCGTTCGTCGCCAAGGAGTTTTCAGGCTAATGAGACGATCGCATGTGACGACCGTGTCATTGCTCGCGGCGCTGGCGCTGGCGGCTTGCACCAATGCGAAGGACGTTCTCGAACCCTCGGCCATCGCCCCGCAATCGACCCAATCCCTGCCCGGAGCCGGCGGCGCCGCAACGCCCCCCTCAACTGCGGCGCCGTCTTCCGGCACCGCGCCAACTGCAGATACAGCGCAGCCTCCGGCGGCAGCAGCCGTGCCGCCCGCCAAAAGCGCCGCTGCCATTGCGCGAACCCGGCTGCAGGTGGCGTCGATCGTCGGCGCCTCGGTAGAAGCCGCGACACCGCTGACCGCCGAGCTTCAGACACGCGCCAGGCAGCGTGGCATCACCTTGGCCGGCAGCACCGACCAGACCCCAACGCACGTGCTCAAGGGCTATTTCTCGACCATGACGGAAGGCAAGGACACCACCGTCATCTATGTCTGGGACATCTATGACCCGGCCGGCAACCGGCTGCATCGCATCAACGGCCAGCAGAAGGCGCCCTCCGTCGGTGGCGGCGAAGGCTGGGCGGCGGTCGCGCCGGCGACCATGCAGGCGATTGCCGACCAGACAATCGACCAGTTCGCCACCTGGCTTGGCGGCGGCGCCGGCTGACCTGGAGCATGATTCCGAAAAGTGGAATCCGGTTTTCGGAAAAGAGCATGCTCAGACTAAAAGATAGAAGCTATCCCGATTCTGTCGGCATCGAACTGGGCCTATCGCCGCATCGTCAAGCCGTAAGCGATTATTGAGATTAGCCGGCGGATTCCCATTCACGACGCTTGCAATACCGGCGCGGGCCGCTAAAAGCCCGACTAAGAGGCTGGAGTGCTATCGGAGTCTCTCAATCCTTCGCCAGGAACGGTGCATGAAGCTCTTCGCGGGCAATTCCAACAGGGTGCTGGCCGAATCAGTCGCCCGCTACCTCAACATTCCGCTGGGCAAGGCCAGCGTCAGGCGCTTCGCTGACCAGGAAATCTTCGTCGAGATCCAGGAGAACGTGCGAGGCGAGGACGTCTTCATCCTGCAGTCCACCTCGTTCCCAACCAACGATCATCTGATGGAACTGCTCATCATGATCGACGCCTTCATGCGCTCCTCGGCCAAGCGTATCACTGCGGTTATTCCTTATTTCGGCTATGCCAGGCAGGACCGCCGCGCCTCCGGCCGCACACCGATCTCGGCCAAGCTGGTAGCCAACATGATCACGCGGGCGGGCGTCAACCGGGTGCTGACGCTGGATCTGCATGCCGGGCAAATTCAGGGCTTCTTCGACATCCCGACCGACAATCTGTTTTCCGTGCCGGTGATGGCGCGTGACGTGAAGGCGAAATACAAGCAGCTCGCCAATGTCATGGTGGTGTCGCCGGATGTCGGCGGCGTGGTCCGCGCCCGTGCCCTCGCCAAGCGCATCGATGCCCAGTTGGCCATCGTCGACAAGCGTCGCGAGCGCCCCGGCGAATCGGAAGTCATGAACGTCATCGGTGACGTGCGCGGCAAGGATTGCCTGTTGATCGACGACATCATTGATTCGGGCGGCACGCTATGCAATGCGGCCGATGCGCTGCTTGCCGACGGCGCCACCAGTGTCACCGCCTATACTACCCATGGCGTTTTGTCCGGCGGCGCCATCGCCCGCATCGGCGCCTCGAAACTGCAGGAACTGGTCATCACCGATTCCATCCAGCCGACCCAGGCAGTGCTGGACGCCGCCAATATCCGCGTCATCTCCATCGCCGAACTGATGGGCGAGGCGATCTCCCGCACGGCAACCGAGGAATCGGTGTCGAGCCTGTTCGATTAATACATGTCGCGCAAAAGTGAGCAGCGGTTTTGCGACAACGACATGCATAAAACAAGACCCTAAAGCGCGTCGCATGAGACCGGTCGAACGCGACGCGCTTTAGGGCTGCGACTCAGGCCGAGCCGGACCGCTTATTCGCCGCACACCTTCACCAGCATCACGGGCGCCGAGCATGTAACCGCGTGGCGAGGCTCCCAGCATGCGCTTGAACATGGTGATGAACGCCGGCACGCTGTCATAGCCGAGATCGAGCGCCACCCTTGTGATCGGCTCGCCGTCGGCCAGCCGTGGCAGCGCCGCGAACAGACAGGCCTGCTGGCGCCAAGTCGACAGCGACAATCCGGTCTGGCGATGAAAGGCGCGGGTGAAAGAGCGGCGGCTCATGCCGACGATAGCGGCCCATTCATCGATCGTCGCGTGCGGTGACGGTGCCGAGACGAAGCGCCGGCACAGCGCTGCCAGCCTTGCGTCGGACGGGAACGGCAGTCCGAGTGGCCGTTGCGGCAGGTTCGGGATTTCGTGCAGCAGGAGCTTCATGATCAGCCCGCCCCGCCCCTCCAGCTCGGCGCCCTGCGGCAGCTTTTCCGATTCCACGATCAGGCTGTGCATCAGGTCGGTGATGCCGACGACGCGCAACCCGTCCGGCAGGCCGGGAATGGCCTCCGGCATCACATAGACGGAGCGCATGCTGACGTCGCCCAGCATCTCAACCGAGTGTTCGGTGCCGGCTGGGATCCACATCGCGTGGTTGGGGGGCACCATCCAGCGCCCATGCCGCGTCGTCACCAGCACGACACCGACCAGCGCGTGCAGCAACTGGCTGCGGCTGTGATGGTGCCGCGGCACGTGATAGCCGTCCGGATATTCGGTCGGCAGCGCCACCGCCGGCCCGACGGCCTGCTCCAGCCATTGCCAGCGACGCTCATGCAACAGCCCAAGATCGGTATCGCCCGCTCTGAACATTTCCCTGCCATGCGGCATCAGCTATGGCCCACTTGCGAAACTATTGGACCAAACCACGAAAGAAGTCGCGTGACAAGCAACGTATAAGGCAGCCGGCCCATAAGACCGCCTGCGGGAGCGCCCGCCAAAAAGACCACGGAGCCTGCCTTGACCGATACCACAGCAACCGCCGACGCCAAGCCGGCAGCGGCCAGCCACATTTCAGCTCAGGCGACGGCCTTCACCGTCATCCTGGCGGTGAGCTTCTGCCATTGCATCAACGACATCATGCAGTCGCTGCTGTCGGCGATCTATCCGCTGCTGAAGGACAATTACGGTCTCGATTTCTGGCAGATCGGCCTTTTGACTTTCACCTTCCAGGTGACGGCATCCTTGCTGCAGCCGGTGATCGGCATGATTACCGACAAGCGGCCGATGCCGTATTCGCTGCCCTACGGCATGGCCTCTTCGTTGATCGGCCTGGTCGTGCTGGCCTATGCTGGACATTACTCGCTGCTCCTCATCGGCGCCTCGCTGATTGGCATTGGCTCGGCGATCTTCCACCCGGAATCCTCGCGCATCGCGCGCTTCGCCTCTGGTGGCAGGTTCGGCCTGGCACAGTCGCTGTTCCAGGTCGGCGGCAATTTCGGCCAGGCCATGGGGCCGCTGCTGGCAGCCTTCATCGTCGTGCCCTTCGGCCAGACCAGCATCGCCTGGTTCGCCGGCGGCTCGCTGATCGGCATCATCGTGCTGTGGCAGGTCGGCGGCTGGTACAGCCGCCTGCGTGCCGCGCAGAGCACCCGCAAGGCGGCAGGCTTCGTCTCGCCCTTCCCGCGCCGCAAGGTGATGGGAGCGCTGCTGGTGCTGACACTGCTGGTACTGACCAAGAACGCCTATATTTCCAGCCTTGCCAGCTATTACACCTTCTATTCCATCCATAAATTCGGCGTTTCGGTGCAGATGTCGCAAGTCATGCTGTTTCTGTTCCTCGGCGCCTCGGCCCTGGGCATCCTGCTCGGCGGCCCGTTCGGCGACCGCTACGGGCAGAAGGCGATGATCTGGTTCTCGATCGTCGGCGTGCTGCCCTTCACCCTGGCCCTGCCCTATGCCAATTTCGAGTGGACGATGGTTCTCACCGTGCTGATTGGCCTGATCCTGTCCTCGGCCTTCTCGAACGTCGTCGTCTTCGCGCAGGAACTCGTGCCCGGCCGGGTCGGCATGATCGCCGGCATCTTTTTCGGCTTCGCCTTCGGCATGGGCGGCATCGCGGCCGCCGTGCTTGGCGTCGTCGCCGACATGAAAGGCATCGATTTCGTCTTCCAGGTCTGCTCGTATTTGCCGCTACTCGGGCTGCTGACGGTTTTTCTGCCTAACATGAAGGAAGCGAGGAAGGTGACCACGGTCGGGTGAAGCCCGGGTTCGGTTTCTAAGCGAATCCCCTCTTCCGACGCGCCCGTCCAGCCGCCTGCGGTTATTTGGGCCAGGCCCGGCGACGCCGATTTGGCGGCCGTCAGCCGCTTTCGTAGTTCGTTCCCTCTACACCCAGGCCTGCAGCTGCCCACTCGGGCAAGCCGCCTTCGAAACGGCGCGAGGCCCAGCCTCGTGCCCTCAGGATTGCCAAAGCGTCGGCCGACAGAACGCACTGGACCCCACGACAATAGGCGACAACGACCTTCTCTCGTGGAAGCTCCGCAAGCCGCTGCTCCAGCTCATCAGCGGGAATGTTGATCGCACCCGGCAAATGCCCCGTCGCGAATTCGTTCTGCGGCCTGACATCGAGCAGCACGACTTCGTCGTTTCGCATGCGGCGCACGAGTTCCTCGCGCGAGATGTTTTCCAGCCTGTCCGGCTGGCTAATGCTGTCGTTGATAAACTCACGGATCTGCTCGCGTCTATGGTTTGCAAGGCTTCGCAGCGCCGCGAACACGTTTTCGATTGGGACATCTGCAAGCCGGTACAGAACGCGTTTTCCGTCTCGCCGGGTCTGCACCAGGCCCGCTCGCTTGAGATGTTGAAGATGCTGCGACGTATTCGCCAATGCGATCCCCGAAAGCTGCGTCAGCTGCTCGACGGCCAGTTCGCCATCGGCAATGTGACGCAGCAGAACCAGCCGGTGGGCATGCCCCAAGGTGCGGGCGAGATCCGCTACTTCGTCGAAGATCGGGTGGTGAACGTCCGTGCTTTTCATTTGACTTGGCTAGCATTAATCAATCAATCAATCAATATGTTGAATGATTGATTCTAATTGGTTAATGTCTGACGGGTGAAACAGGAGAGCAAAAATGTTGGAGTTCGTTGTCCGTGCGGCCGTCATTGGTATCGGCGCGACAGCCCTGATGGACCTTTGGGGATGGTTTCTGAAGCGAATGCTCGCGATTCCATCGCTTGATTACGCCTGGGTCGGCCGCTGGATCGGACACTTTCCGCGTGGCCGTTTCGCGCACGCGAATATCGCGCAAGCTGCTCGCGTTCGCGGCGAAACCGCCATTGGATGGAGCGCACATTACGCGACCGGCATCGTATTTGCCGCGGCGCTGATTGGAGTGTGGAGCCTCGACTGGGCACGGCACCCGACAGTGCTTCCGGCCCTGTTGGTCGGCGTCTGCACCATCGTCGCCCCGTTCTTCGTGATGCAACCGGCTTTTGGGATCGGCATCGCGGCTTCGAAAGTTCCCAATCCGCGCACTGCGCGCCTGCGCAGCCTTATGACCCATCTGTCCTTTGGCGTCGGACTGTACATTGCAGCATTGCTTTCGGCACTGCCGTTTCCGGCCTGACATTGATGGGACACGGTCCGTCCCTGGGCACCTTCCGCCCCGCTTGCACCTCGCGCCGCCTTCCGCTATAGAGCCGCCACCCGCGTAGACACCCTTGGAGGCAACGCGGCGGAAGGCCGCCTTCCCGCATGATCCCGAAAAGTGGATTCCGGTTTTCGGACCAGGTCATGCGTTAGCTATGTCGGCTTTCGACGTTTACGGCCCCGGCACGTTGCCGGCCGCGAACGCTCCAGAACAACGCGAAAGGAAATGCCATGAGCCACGATACTTACGAGCTCAAGGCCGAAGCGCGCGAACAGGTCGGTAAGGGGTCCGCCCGTGCAGTTCGCCGCAACGGTAAAGTGCCTGCAGTGATTTACGGCGACAAGCAGCCTCCCCTGGCGATTGCGCTGACCTATAAGGACATCTACTACAAGATCCATGGCGGCGGGTTTCTGACCACGGTCGCCACGATCGATGTCGACGGGAACAAGATCCAGGTTCTGCCCAAGGACTTCCAGCTCGACCCGGTCAAGGATTTCCCGGTCCACGTCGATTTCCTGCGCATCGGCAAGGACACCGAAGTCAATGTCGACGTGCCCGTGCACTTCATCAATGAAGACAAGTCGCCCGGCATCAAGCGCGGCGGCGTGCTCAACATCGTGCGCCACGAGGTCGAATTCCACTGCCCGGCCAATGCGATCCCGGATTTCATCACCATCGATCTCACCGGCACCGATATTGGCGATTCGATCCACATTTCGGCCGTCACCTTGCCGGCCGGCGTCAAGCCGGTGATCTCCGACCGTGACTTCACCATCGCGACCATTGCCGGCTCCTCGGCGATGAAGCCGGAGGCCGTAGAAGAGACGACTGAAGCGGCTGCGCCCGAAGCGGCTCCTGCCGCCGAAGAGAAGTAACCCCTTCCCGCCCGGAGGCGACGATGCTTGTCTTTGCAGGCCTCGGCAATCCGGGCGCGAAATACGCCAACAACCGGCACAATGTCGGCTTCATGGCGGCGGACGCGATCGCCCGCCGCCATTCCTTTTCGCCCTGGTCGAAGAAATTCCAGGGGCTGATCGCCGAAGGCACGCTTGCCGGCGACAAGGTGATCCTGATCAAGCCGCAGACCTTCATGAACCTGTCCGGCCAATCGGTCGGCGAAGCCTTGCGCTTCTATAAGCTCGGCCCTTCGGCGCTGACTGTCTTTTATGACGAGATCGACCTTGCCGCCGGCAAGGTTCGGGTCAAGGTCGGTGGCGGTTCCGGCGGCCACAACGGTATCCGCTCGCTCGACCAGCACGTCGGCAAGGATTTTCGCCGTGTGCGCATCGGCGTCGGCCACCCCGGCGTCAAGGAAATGGTGCACGGCCATGTGCTCGGCGATTTCGCCAAGGGCGACCGCGAATGGCTGGACGTGCTGCTCGACGCAATCGCCGATGGTGCCGGATTGCTTGCCAAGGGCGACGACAATTCGTTCATGAATCGCGTGACGCTGGCGCTGCGCGAGAAGCTCACGCCGACGGGCGACGACGACCGCCCGCCACCCAAGGCGCCAAAGGTGCAAAGCCATGTCCGCCAGGCGCGGCCGCAGCAGCCGGCGGCCAAGCTGCCCAAAACCGGCCCGATGGCGGCGATGCTGAAGAAGCTTTTTGGCGGCAAGGACTGAGCCATGGCGCCGTCAGCGCCGCGGGCATGAGTGCACAGGGCTTGACGATCGTCGGCGCTTTCGCCCATAGCCCTGATCAAATTTCGATTTCCCGATAGGACCAGACAAAAATGGGTTTCAAATGCGGCATCGTTGGCTTGCCCAATGTCGGCAAGTCGACGCTCTTCAATGCGTTGACCAGGACGGCGGCGGCACAGGCCGCCAATTATCCGTTCTGCACCATCGAGCCGAACACCGGCGAGGTGGCGGTGCCCGACCCGCGCCTGCAGAAGATCGCCGCGATCGGCAAGTCGAAGGAGATCATCCCGACGCGCATCTCCTTCGTCGACATTGCCGGCCTGGTGCGCGGCGCCTCGAAGGGTGAAGGGCTGGGCAACCAGTTCCTCGCCAACATCCGCGAGGTCGACGCCATCGTCCATGTGCTGCGCTGTTTCGAGGATGACGACATCACCCATGTCGAGGGCCGCATCGATCCTGTCGCCGATGCCGAGACCGTCGAAACCGAATTGATGCTTGCCGACCTCGACAGCCTCGAGCGCCGCATCGTGCAGATCCGCAAGCGTGCCGCCGGCAAGGACAAGGAGGCAGCGACCGTACTTCCCATGATGGAAGCGGCGCTTGAACTACTGCAGGCCGGCAAGCCCGCCCGCATCCTGCTCAACGGCATCTCGGCTGAGGATCTGCGCATCCTGCAGGGACTGAACCTTTTGACGTCGCACCCGGTGCTTTACGTGTGCAACGTCGCCGAAGCCGATGCCGCCATCGGCAACGCCCACACCAGGGCGGTCGAGCAGATGGCGGCCGCGCAAGGTGCCCGCACCGTTGTGATTTCGGCGGCGATCGAGGCCGAGGTCGCCCAGCTCTCGGACGAAGAGGAAATGGAATTCCTGGCAACGCTCGGCCTGGACGAACCCGGCTTGAACAAGGTCATCCGCGCCGGCTACGAGCTGCTGCAGCTCATCACCTACTTTACCGTCGGGCCGAAGGAGACACGCGCCTGGACCGTGCACAAGGGCGCCAGGGCGCCGCAGGCGGCAGGCGTTATCCACACCGATTTCGAGCGCGGCTTCATCCGCGCCCAGACCATCGCCTATGACGACTTCGTCAGGCTGGGCGGCGAAGTGGCGGCTAAGGAGGCCGGCAAGGCGCGCGACGAAGGCAAGGAGTATGTCGTCCAGGACGGCGACATCATGCTGTTCAAGTTCAACACCTGACCAGGCGAGGGAGCCCAGAGGCCACCATTGCCGCCGCTCGATGCCAAACTTCAAAGCAGGGGTCGCAGTGCCTCTTGCGCTGCTTGACGGGCCGTCGTGCGGGGTCTAAGGGGCCTCTGCACCGGCCTCGCGCCTCACCTGCCCGTGTCCGTGCGATCTGACTGACGCGCCCCTCCAACGAACGCTCTTTGGCAACAGCAAGGGAGACCCGGCGATGATCAAGGCCTTCGTCGTCGACAATGATCGCCTGCGCCTGGTCGACGATCTCCTGCAAAACAGCGACACTGTGGTCTGGGTCGACCTCTTCAACCCGACAAAGGAAGAAGAGACGACAATTGAGACCTGGCTCGGCATCGCCGTTCCGACCCGCGAAGAGATGGAAGAGATCGAGATCTCGAGCCGTCTCTACGTCGAGGACGGCGCCTACTTCATGACCGCCATTCTACCTGCGCAGACCGAGGTGGACGATCCGTTGATGTCGCCGGTTACCTTCGTGCTCTCCGGCAGCAGGCTGATCACCGTGCGGTACCACGAACCGAAGGCGTTTAAGACCTTTCCGCAGCGCGCCGAGAAGGTGGCGACCGGTTGCACCAGCGGCGACACCATCCTGATCGGACTACTGGAGGCGATCGTCGACCGCCTCGCCGACATTCTGGAGCGCGCCGGCCGCGACGTCGAGGCGATCTCGCGCGACATCTTCGAGGCACGCTCGACCAAGGTTTCCAAGCGCAACCGCGACTTCCAGGAGCTGTTGAAAGGCATTGGCCGCAAGGAGGATCTCGCCTCTTCGGTCCGCGACAGCCTGATCTCGCTGCAGCGCCTTGCCGGCTTCCTCGCCCATGCCTCCACGCAGACCAGGATGAGCAAGGATACCCGCGCCCGCATCAAGACCTTGTCGCGCGATGTGCTGTCGCTCGCCGACCACGCCACGTTCCTGTCGCAGAAGATCAGCTTCCTGCTCGACGCGACGCTCGGCATGATCTCGATCGAGCAGAACGCCATCATCAAGATCTTCTCCGTCGCCGCTGTCATCTTCCTGCCGCCGACGCTTGTCGCTTCAATCTACGGCATGAATTTCGACATCATCCCCGAGCTCAAATGGCACTTTGGTTATCCCTTCGCCATCGGCATGATGGTGCTTTCGGCAATCCTGCCCTTCTGGTATTTCCGCCGCCGCGGCTGGCTGTAGGGTCATCAATACCTCCGCTGCGGCTTGGGCGCCGCCAGGCTGGCGCACTAGAAATTGCTTGACCAAATGCCGCGCTGCCTGCATCCGGGACCCCGACCCGCAGCGATCGTACAATCCTGAACAGGATTTCCAGACCATGACCGCAAAGACCTGGGCTTATGAGGATTTTGTCGAGGGCGCTTCGCTCGACCTCGGCACCAAGCTGGTAAGCGCCGCCGAAATCATAGAATTCGCCGGCGAGTTCGATGCCCAGGCGATGCATCTCGACGAGGCTGCGGGTAAGGCCAGCATCCTCGGCGGGCTGGCGGCTTCGGGTTGGCACACCTGCGCCATGTTCATGCGCATGCTGTGCGATGCCTTCCTGCTCGACTCGACCTCCCAGGGCGCGCCAGGCGTCGACCAGGTCAAATGGAAACGGCCGGTCCTGGCCGGCGACCTGTTGAGCGGCAGCACCACCGTCCTTGCCAAGCGCCTGTCTAGATCGAAGCCCCGGCTTGGCCTGGTGACCATGCGCAGCGAGTTGTTCAACCAGCGCGGCGAAGGTGTTTTCGAGCTCGAAAACACCGTCATGTTCCTCACCCGCGAGGGCAGTGCGTGAGCCTCGACGAATTCTTCTGCATCGGTATCACCGTCACGCTCGGTTCGCATCGATTCGAACCGGAGGCGATCAAGGCGTTCGCCCGCAAATACGATCCGCAAGTTTTCCACATCGATGAAGAGGCGGCGAGGAACAGCATATTCGGCGGGCTCTGCGCCTCGGGCTGGCACACCGCCGCCACCTGGATGAAATTGAACCTCCAGGCTGGCATAGAGGCAGAGGTCGCCCGCTGGCCCGGCCCCGGGCCGGTGCCGGAATTCGGCCCCTCGCCCGGCTTCAAGAACCTCAAATGGCCCAAACCTGTCTATGCCGGGGAAACCGTGACTTTCACCCGCACGGCGCTGGCCCACCGCCCCATTGCCTCGCGACCGGGCTGGCGGCTGCTGACGCTCCGCTCAGAGGCCTTCGATTCGACGGGCGACAAGGTGATCGAATTCGAAAGTGCCGTGCTGGTGAAGGTGGGGTGAGCGGAATTCTTCCCTTCTGCCACGGGGGAGAAGGAAGAAACGCTCAATGCCCCTCAAACCCGATCAGCGTCCTCACCGGCACGCCGAGCCCCTCTAACCTCTCGCGGCCGCCAAGGTCCGGCAGGTCGATGACGAAGCAGGCGGCGAGAATGTCGGCGCCGATCTGCCGCAATAGCTTGACGGCCGCCTCCGCCGTGCCGCCGGTGGCGATCAAATCGTCGACGAGGATTACCTTCTCGCCCGGAGAAACACCGTCCTTGTGCATCTCCATCTCGTCCAGCCCGTATTCCAGGCTGTAGGCGACGCGCACCGTCTCGTAAGGCAACTTGCCCTTCTTGCGGATCGGCACGAAGCCGGCTGAGAGCTGGTGGGCGATGGCGCCGCCGAGGATGAAGCCGCGCGCCTCGATGCCGGCGATCTTGTCGATCTTCAGGCCGGCATAGGGATGCACCAGTTCGTCGATCGCGCGGCGGAAGGCCCGCGCATTGCCGAGCAGCGTGGTGATGTCGCGAAACAGGATGCCCGGCTTGGGATAATCCGGAATGGTGCGGATCGCGGCAAGCAGCGTCTCTTCGAGCGAGGACTTCATCAAGCGGCTCTCCGGGCCATTCAGATTCGGCTAAAGACGTGAAAGGAATTGGCCAATCGTAACCCGGTGCAGCCAAGTCCGGCTACCGCCATGTGACGCCTGACGGAAAATTGTCCGGCAAAGGGCCTTGTTCAGCGCCGGCTGCGATGAATCGACATGCCTGCAATGAAAAGGGCGCCCTTCGACGCCCTCGCATTCTCTTATATCGCAGGGCTCAGTGCGCCACGCCGGCCCACACCTTGCGCTTGGTCAGGTAGACCAGTGCGCCGAACAGCAGCAGGAAGACCAGTACGCGAAAGCCGGTCTTCTTGCGGTCCTCGAGGTGCGGTTCTGCCGCCCACATCAGGAAGGCCGACACGTCGCGAGAATACTGGTCGACCGTCTGCGGCGCCCCGTCATCATAGGTAACCTGGCCGTCGGAGAGCGGCTTCGGCATCTTCAGCGACACGCCGGACAGGAAGAACGGATTGTAGTGCGTGCCTTCTGGTATGACCATGCCCGCCGGCGGCTGTTGGTCGTAGCCGGTCAGCAGCGAGTGGATGTAGTCGGGGCCGCCCTGCGCATATTGCGTAAAGATGTCGAACACGAAGCGCGGGAAGCCGCGCTCGACGCCGCGCGCCTTGGCCAGCAGCGACATGTCGGGCGGTGCTGCACCGCCATTGGCCGCCGCCGCCGCTTCCTCGTTGGGGAACGGCGGCGGAAAATGGTCGGACGGCTTGCCGGGACGATCGAACATGTCGCCGGCATCGTTCGGGCCGTCATGGATCGTATATTCGGCCGCCAGCGTCTTGATCTGCGCATCCGAATAGCCAAGGCCTTCCAGCGTACGGAACGCCACCAAATTCATCGAATGGCAGGCCGAGCAGACTTCCTTGTAGACCTTGAGCCCGCGCTGCAGCTGGGCCTTGTCGTAGGTGCCGAATGGCCCGGCGAAGCTCCAGTCCATTTCCTTCGGTTCGTCAATCGGGAAATGCGTCGGCGCCGCCTCATTGTGCGCCTCTTCCTGGGCGCTCGCTCCAGTGCCTGTGGCCCCAATGCCCGCGGCCACAAGGCCAAGCAGCGCCAACGAGGCGAGAATCTTCTTCATGCCATATCCCCTTGAGATTCTCTGACGCGCGGTCATCGTCCCGAGCATGATCTTGTCCGAAAACCGGTTTCCACTTTTCGGGATCATGCTCAGCCTTTGGTTTCCGGCGCGGCCGTGGCGCCGGCAGGATGTCCACCGCCACCCTTGTTCTTCTCGAGCACCGCCTCGGTGATCGAATTCGGCAGCCGCCGCGGCGTCTCGATCAGCCCAAGCACCGGCAGCGCTACCAGGAAGAAGGCGAAGTAGAACAGCGTCGCCATCTGCGCCATGAACACATAGCTGCCCTCGGCCGGCTGCGAGCCCAGCCAGCCGAGCAGGATGGCGTCGGCCATGAACAGCCAGAAGAACAGCTTGTACCAGGGCCGGTAGACAGCCGAGCGCACCTTCGAGGTGTCGAGCCACGGCACCAGGAACAGCATTACAATCGCGCCGAACATGCAGAGCACGCCGCCGAGTTTGGAGTTGATGGGCCCGATATTGAAGGTGATGGCGCGCAGGATCGCGTAGAACGGCAGGAAGTACCATTCCGGCACGATGTGGGCCGGCGTCTTCAGCGGGTTGGCGACGGTGTAATTGTCCGGATGGCCGAGATAGTTCGGCAGGTAGAACACGAAATAGGCGAAGACGAACAGGAACACGATCATGCCGAACCCGTCCTTGATGGTCGCGTAAGGCGTGAAGGCGAGCGTGTCGGTCTTCGATTTGACCTCGATGCCGGTCGGATTGTTCTGGCCGACGACGTGAAGCGCCCAGATGTGCAGCACGACGACGCCGGCGATCATGAACGGCAGCAGGTAATGCAGCGCAAAGAAGCGGTTCAACGTCGGATTGTCGACCGCGAAGCCGCCGAGGAGAAGCTGCTGGATCCAGTCGCCAACCAGCGGTATGGCGGTGAAGAAGCCGGTGATGACGGTGGCGCCCCAGAAGCTCATCTGGCCCCAAGGCAGCACATAGCCCATGAACCCGGTCGCCATCATCAGCAGGTAGATGATGCAGCCGAGGATCCACAGCAGCTCGCGCGGCGCCTTGTAGGAGCCGTAGTAGAGGCCACGGAAGATATGGATGTAGACGGCGACGAAGAAGAACGACGCGCCGTTCGAATGCAGGTAGCGCAGCAGCCAGCCCGAATTCACGTCGCGCATGATCTTCTCGACCGAATCGAAGGCGAGAGTGCTGTCGGCCGCGTAGTGCATGGCCAGCACGATACCCGTCAGGATCTGCGCCGCCAGCATGAGCGCGAGGATGCCGCCGAAGGTCCAGGCATAATTCAAATTGCGCGGCACCGGATAGGCGATGAAGCTGTCATAGACCAGCCGCGGCAGCGGCATGCGCGAATCGAACCAGCGTCCGATGCCGGTCTTGGGCGTATAGGTCGAGTGTCCCTCGCTCATCGAAATATCCCTTGCCTCAGCCGATACGGATCTTGGTGTCGGAAATAAACTGGAACACCGGTACCGCCATGTTCTCGGGTGCCGGCCCCTTCCGGATGCGGCCGGCGGTGTCGTATACGGAACCGTGGCACGGGCAGAACCAGCCGCCGAAATCGCCTTCCTGGCCGAGCGGGATGCAGCCGAGATGGGTGCAGACCTGGACCATCACCATCCACGCTTCCTTGCCCGGCGTGGTGCGGTTGGCGTCGGTCGCCGGCGCGTCGGCCGGCAAATTGGCATTGCGGGCAATTGGATCCTTGAGCTCGGCGAGATTGACCGCCTCGCCGTCCTTCATCTCTTGCTCAGTGCGGTTGCGCACGACCACCGGCTTGCCCCGCCACTTCACAACGAGCGACATTCCTGGCGTCAGCGAAGAGACGTCGACCTCAACCGAGGCAAGGGCCAGCGTCGAGGCATCCGGACGCATCTGATCGATGAACGGCCAAGCGACGGCGCCCGCGCCGACCACCGCGGCCATGCCGGTGGCGACGTAGAGAAAATCACGACGGTTGGGATCCTGGGTGTCGGTTGCGCTCACGGGTGCCTGATCCTTTCGCCTCTTCCGTGCCGGCGGCCGAGCCTTGTTCCCGCTCAATCGCGCCGGCCCGACAGCGCATGGCGAACAGGCTAGCGAATTCCTCCGGCATTTGGGACTTGGGTTTATGCGTGAAGCCTGTTTTTGTCCAGACGGGTGAAGGCACAAGGGCAGATTGTCGCGGGGACGTAATTTGCCCGATGGAATGATTGGAAAATCGCAGGAAAACCAAACGACTGCGTTCGCCTCGACAGCGGGCGCTGGCGCGGTTTATCCTCGCCCTATGGCGCATGTTATAGACCGCGACAAATGGGCCGAGGCGCCCGACCACTGGCAGGGCGAGTTGCAATGCGGCGCCTGCGGCTCCAACAGCTGCCTGATCTTCAACTACCTGCCTGAGATCGGCGGCGGCCCCAGGCTGCACAGCCATCCCTATTGCGAGATTTTTATCATCCGGGCCGGGACCGGCCTGGTCACCGTCGGCGACCGGCAGATCGAGGCCACGGCCGGCCAGATCCTGATCGTACCGCCGGACACGCCGCACAAATTCACCAATCTCGGGCCAGGCCCGCTGGAAACCACCGACATACACGAGAACGGCAGCTTCATCACCGAGTGGCTGGAATAACGCCTCCCAAACCGATTCCGGTTCGGATCATACGCTGGCGCCGAGCCTGGCCAGCACGGCCTTGGGAATATTGTATTCCCGGATCACCGCGTCGTGCTTGCGCAGGCCGCAGAGTTCGCGCTGGATGAAATAGCCGTGCACCGCGTCGGCTGCGTCCTTGAGCAGCCGGGGTCGATCGTCGCTGTCGCCATTCTCGCGCAGCCTCGTCAGTGTTTTCTCGACGCGCCGGCCGGCGCGGCCGAGCGCTGCCGCCTTTTCGCCGAGGATTTCATGGCCAAGCAGATCCAACGCGCTCTCCTGCGCGCCGGACCGTCCAAAATTCGATGGCAATCTCACCGCCATGATTTCACTCCGGTCTATGGAAAACTACTCCGCCGGCCGGGTCTCGGCCAACGCGCTCTCTTCGTTGAACAGGAAGCCGCCGGACTGCCGTTTCCACAGCCGTGCATACAGCCCGTCGAGCGCAACCAGTTCGTCATGCGTGCCTTGTTCGACGATGCGGCCCTCGTCGAGCACCACCAGCCGGTCGAGTGCCGCGATGGTCGACAGCCGGTGCGCGATGGCGATGACTGTCTTGCCTTCCATCAGCCTTGCCAGATTCTCCTGGATTGCCGCCTCGATGTCGGAATCGAGCGCCGAGGTCGCCTCATCGAGCACCAGGATCGGTGCGTCCTTGAGGAAGACGCGGGCGATCGCCACGCGCTGGCGCTGGCCGCCCGAGAGCTTGACGCCGCGCTCGCCGACAAAGGCTTCATAGCCAGTACGATCGCGACTGTCGCGCAGGCCGAGGATGAACTCCTGCGCCTCGGCCTTCTCCGCTGCCGCGATCACCTCGGCGTCGGTTGCTTCCGGCATGCCGAGCTTGATGTTGTCGCGCAAGGAACGGTGGAAAAGTGCCGTATCCTGGCTGACGACGCCGATATTGGCGCGCAGCGAATTCTGCGTGACCCTGGAGACGTCCTGCCCGTCAATGGTGATCTTGCCGCTCTCGAGGTCGTAGAGGCGCAGGATCAGGTTGACCAGCGTCGTCTTGCCTGCGCCGGACGGCCCGACCAGTCCGACTTTTTCACCCGGCCGCACCACGAGGTCGATGCCGTTGAGCACGCCGGACCCCTTGCCGTAATGGAACTCGACGTTTCTGACGTCGATGCGCCCACCGCCAACGAGAAGCTCTTTCGCGTCGGGCGCATCGGTCAGGCCGAGCGGCTTCGAGATCAGCGCCTTCGAGTTTTCCAGCACGCCGAGGTTCCGCAAAATACTGTTGAGCTGCATCATCAGCCGGCCGAGCAGCATGTTCAGCCGCAGCACCAAGGACAGCGTGAAGGCGACGGCGCCGACGGTGATCGAGCCTTCGACCCAGAGATAGACGGCAAAGCAGGCGATCGCCGTGATCATGATCCCCGACAGCATGGTCAGCGCCATGCGCACGCCGGTCAGCCGGCGGGTGAACGGGCGCAGCGCGTCGAGATAGATGTCGAAGCCGTTCCTGATATAGCGGTCGTCGCCATCGGCCGAGAACAGCTTCAGCGTCTGCACGTTCGAATAGGAATCGACGATGCGGCCGGTGATCATCGAGCCGGCTTCGGCGGTGGCCTCGGCATGCTTGCGGATCGCCGGCAAATAGCGTCTGGCCAGCAGGCCGAAGGCTGAGATCCAGATCACCACCAGCACCGCCAGCCTGAGATCGAGCCCGGCGACCAGCGCCAGCGTCGTCACCGTATAGACGACCATGAACCAGACGACCTCGATGAAGCTTTCCATCAGATCGCCGGTCGCCTGCCCCGCCTGCCAGACCTTGGTCGCGATACGTCCGGCAAAATCGTTCTGGAAGAAGGCGTAGGACTGGCGCGACACATGGCGATGCGCCTGCCAGCGCACCAGATTATAGAAACCCGGCGTGATCGTCTGCTCGTCGACCAGCGCCGACAGGCCGACGACGATGGTGCGGATGACCAGCACCACGGCGATCATGAAGACAAGTTCGGGGCCGGCGGCAGTCCACAAGGCATGCCAGCTACGTTCGCCAGGAAGCTGGTCGAGGATGTCGACCAGCCGCCCGACGAAGTAGAACAGTCCGGCCTCGACCAACGGCGCGATGCCGCCGATCACCAGCATGGCGAAGAAAGCGATCTTCGCCTGCCCGACATAGTGCCAGAGGAAACCCCTGACGCCGGCAGGTGGCCGAAGGTCCGCGGGCTCCCGGAACGGATAGACCCAGTTCTCGAACCAGCGGTAGATGGCAGTCATCATTCGGCGGCTTCACCCTTGGCGAGTGCATCGTTGGCGGCTGCATCGTTGGCAGAGGGGCCGTCGTCGAGCAGGAAGCCGCCCGACTGGCGCTGCCAGAGCTGGGCGTAGAGTCCGCCGCTGGCAACGAGTTCCTCATGCGAACCTTCTTCGATGACGCGGCCCTTGTCCATGACGACGAGCCGGTCCATGGCGGCGATCGTCGACAGCCGGTGCGCGATGGCGATGACGGTCTTGCCTTGCATTAGTTTGTAGAGGTTCTCCTGGATGGCCGCCTCGGCCTCGGAATCGAGCGCGGACGTCGCCTCGTCGAGAATGAGGATCGGCGCGTCCTTCAGCATAACGCGGGCAATGGCAATGCGTTGCCGCTGGCCGCCGGACAATTTGACGCCGCGATCGCCGACATGCGCGTCGAAATTCTTGCGGCCACCGGCGTCCGAAAGCCCTGATATGAAATCAAGCGCTTCGGCGCGGCGTGCCGCCTCGACCAGCATCTCGTCACTGGCGTCCGGCCGGCCATAGAGGATGTTCTCGCGCACCGAACGATGCAGCAGCGAGGTGTCCTGCGTGACCATGCCGATCTGGGCGCGCAGCGAGTCCTGCGTCACCGCCGCGATGTCCTGGCCGTCGATCAGGATCTTGCCGCTTTCAAGGTCGTAGAAGCGCAACAGAAGATTGACCAGCGTCGACTTGCCGGCACCCGAACGGCCGACGATGCCGACCTTCTCGCCCGGCTTCACCATCAGCGACAGGCTTTCGATCACGCCCTTCTGCTTGCCGTAGTGGAAGCGGATGTCCTCAAAACGGATCTCGCCCTTGGTCACGGCAATATCCTTGGCCCCAGGCCTGTCTTCGACGAGGCGGGGCAGCGAGATCGAGCTGATGCCGTCTTGCACCGTGCCGATATTCTCGAACAGCGTGGACATCTCCCACATGATCCATTGCGACATGCCCCACAGCCGAAGCACGAGGCCGATGACTAGGGCGACGGCGCCGATCGTCACGGCCTGGCCGAGCCACAGCCACAGCGAGATCGCCGTGACCGAAAACAACAGCAGCGAATTCAGGATGTAGAGCAGGCCGTAGAGCTGCGTCACCAGCCGCATCGACCGATAGACGGTATCGAGAAAGCCGGCCATGCCTTCCCGGGCGAAGGACGCTTCGCGCCGCGCATGCGAGAACAGCTTGACCGTCTGGATGTTGGAGTAGCTGTCGACGACACGGCCGGTCATGGTCGAGCGCGCATTGGCCTGCTCCTCACCGACCTTGCCCAGCCGCGGGATAAAATAGCGCAAGAGCAGGACATAGCCGGCAAGCCAGACGGCAAGCGGCGCCGCCAGCCGCCAGTCTGCCGAGCCGACGATGAACAGCATGCCGAGAAAATAGACGACGATATAATTGAGCACGTCGATGAGCTTGATGACGCATTCGCGCACCGCGAGCGCAGTCTGCATCAGCTTGGTCGCGATGCGTCCGGCGAACTCGTCCTGATAGAAGCTCATCGACTGCTTGAGCAGATAGCGATGCACCTGCCAGCGGATACGCATCGGATAGTTGCCCATCAGCGTCTGCTGGTTGAGGAGCGAATGGAACCAGACCGTCGCCGGCAGCGCGAAAACCACGATGAAGGCCATGCCGGCCAGCTTCAAGCCTTCGGTCTGCAGGAACGTCTCGCGATTCTGCGCCGACAGCCAGTCGACGATCCGGCCCATGAAGCCGAACATCCACACCTCAGCCAGCGCGATGGCCGTCACCAGCACCGCATCGAGAGCGATGTAGGGCCACGCGCCGCGCGTATAATGCACGCAGAAGGCGATCAGCGTCCTCGGCGGCTCGACCGGTTCCGCAGCCGGAAACGGATCGAGCCTTTTTTCAAACCAGCTAAACATAGTGATGCTCACAATATTGTTTCCGCTCACGCGGCACGGGAACGGACGACGTGCCCAGACCGCATGGCGTCAAGGACCGGCGATACGGAATCGTCCGCCTCGCCGGTCCTGCTTCGCGCTATATAGGTTGTCGCGGGCCTTTCGCCGACAGTCTCGTTTGACGATGCTGACGACGTTTTGACGATCCGGATTTTCGCGCCGGTTTTTGCACCAGGCCGGATCAGCCTGATGATCCGGCGCACCAGCGACGGCCGGCTATAGTCCGGAACGGCATGCGAGAAATCGACGTCCGGCAGCATGCCGCGATGCGGACGCTGGCGGGTCTCGGCGTGAACCGCCGACGAGTAGGTCTCGCCGATTAAAAGCGCCCAAGTCGCGGTTTTGCGCTCGTGCAGGCTTCTTGAGCCGGGTATTCTACAGGGATCGAACATCGGTCCGTCCTCCAGTTGAAGATGCAGATAGAAGGGTGAACCAACCCGGACCGTGGGCACGCGCCGCGCGGCAAGGGTGATATCGGTCGAAGCACGTTCAGGTGGGGCGTTCAGCCCCTTCGACAGCTTGAAAAACATCGCCGGATTCCTTCGAAGGCCGAAAAAGGTTTCGGCGGGAATCGGTGCGATTGAAGTCTAGAAGTTCAGGAGAATCGTCGTACCGAAACCGCCGTCGGGCTGGTAAGCCCACGAGAGGGGTGGTGGATGTGCATGGCCATCATGAATTACCCCTTCATCGGTTCGGGTTGACAATGCTGGCCGTATAACCGACTTCGCAGAAAATGACCACCCGCCAGTCCAGGAATTTCCAAAACCGCGAGAGCTCTGTGGCTGATCTGCCACTTATTAGAAAGACGCGGAAATGAACGACCGTCTCCGCATTGCGCTCTACCAGCCGGATATCGCCGGCAATACCGGGACTATCCTGCGCTTCGCCGCCTGCCTCGGTCTCGGCGTCGACATCGTCGAACCGGCGGGCTTCCCGCTCAGTGACCGGGCGCTGAAACGGGCCGGAATGGACTATCTTGAAATGGCGGCGCTCACCCGGCATGTCGACTGGCACGCCTTCGAGGACTGGCGCAAAATTGGCAAGCGGCGGCTGGTGCTGCTGTCGACCAAAGCCGCGGCCGCCTATACGGATTTCGTCTTCACCGGCGCCGACGTGCTTCTGTTCGGCCGCGAATCCGCAGGCGTTCCGGATCATGTCCACGAGGCGGCGGATGCGCGACTGACCATCCCGATGCAGGGCACCGCGCGCAGCATCAACGTCGCGCTTTCCGTCGCCATGGTGGCCGGCGAGGCGATGCGGCAGCTTGGATAGGATTTGCAGACCGTCAGCGCGCGCGGCGAGTACGGCCGCTTTCTGGTCGACGACTGCGCCCTCTCTTGTCATTCTAACCCAGGCGCACATCGCCTTCTCCTGCGGTTTGCCTATCCAGAATTTCTTCGTTACAAGCTCAACTTTACTTGAGGTCAAGCGGAAAATCGGAGATGGCTGCGGCAACGGAATTGACAGTCGGCCAGGTGGCGATGCGCAGCGGCGTCGCGGTGTCGGCGCTGCATTTCTACGAAGCGCGCGGGCTGATCCGCAGCCACCGTACCGCCGGTAATCAGCGGCGCTACGGCCGCGACGTGCTGAGGCGTGTGGCGATCATAAAGGTGGCGCAGGAGGTCGGCATTTCGTTGGCCGAGATCGGCACAGCACTTCGATCACTGCCTGAAGGCCGAACGCCGACGCGCGAGGACTGGAATCTGCTGTCGACGGCCTGGCGCGACGAGCTCGACCAGAAGATTGCCCAGCTCAAGAAGCTGCGCGACGGGCTGACCGACTGCATCGGCTGCGGCTGCATGTCGATTGACAAATGCCCGCTGCGGAACAAGGGCGACCGGCTGAGCACCCGGGGGCCGGGAGCGAGACGGCTGTTGATCGAGCGTTAATCCGCCGCCGGAAGCCGCCTGATGGTGAATTCGATGACGTCGCCCGGCCGCTCAAACCAGCTCTCGATCTCGGTCCAATAGGCCTGCTTGGGAAAGCGCTCGAACCATTCCTTCGCCTTGAGACGAGCGTCGGAGCGCGGCAGCACGAAGGTCTCGCGCAGAAATCCGTCGCGCGGCATGCGCGCGTTCTCGGCGCGTGAACGGTCGAGCCTCTTCTTCAGGCCATCCAGCGGCGGTCTTGCCGGGGTGCGCACGAAACAACTCCATTCACACTTGACCCTTGCACCTAAGAGATTAGGGATCGCGGCCGGAAAAGACGAGTCATTTGTCGGGGTACGCCCCGCAACCGGAGACAGGATTTGCAACGACCCGAGATACCGGCGGGGCTGCCAGCCGACATCGAACAGAAGAAGATGAAGGCACGGCTGTGGTTCGAGACGTTGCGCGAGCGCATCTGCGCCAGCTTCGAGCAGATCGAGCAGGACCTGCAGGGGCCGCAGGCCAGCTGGTCGCCCGGTCGCTTCGAAAAGACGCCGTGGCAACGCGATGCCGGCAAGGGCGGCGGCGGCATCATGTCGATGATGCACGGCCGCGTCTTCGAGAAGGTCGGCGTCCACACCTCGACCGTCCATGGCGAGTTCTCGCCCGAATTCAGGAAGCAGATGCCGGGCGCCGAAGAGGACCCGTCCTTCTGGGCGAGCGGCATTTCGCTGATCGCCCATCCGTGGAACCCCAACGTGCCGGCCGTGCATATGAACACGCGCATGGTCGTCACCTCGCGCCAGTGGTTCGGCGGCGGCGCCGACCTGACACCGGTGCTCGACCGCCGCCGCAGCCAGGACGACCCCGACGCGATCGCCTTCCACAGGGCGATGCAATTTGCCTGCGAGAAGAACGCGGCGATCGCCGACTACGCGAAATTCAAGGCCTGGTGCGACGAGTACTTCTACCTGCCGCACCGCGACGAGCCACGCGGCACCGGCGGTATCTTCTTCGACTGGCTGCATTCGGGCGAGGACAAAGGCGGCTGGGACGCCGATTTCAACTTCGTCCAGGACGTTGGGCGATCTTTTCTCGTCGTCTACGGACATCTGGTGCGCGCCAACTTCAATGATAACTGGACCGATGGCGACCGTGACGAGCAGCTCATCCGTCGCGGCCGCTATGTCGAATTCAACTTGCTTCACGATCGCGGCACCATCTTCGGGCTGAAGACCGGCGGCAATGTCGCGTCGATCCTGTCCAGCCTGCCGCCTGAGGTGAAATGGCCGTAAAATCTCGGTGAGCGCAACGTGAGCCGCAATCGGGTCCAAATCCCCAGAATTTGACGGCGAATGTGGCGCAACGCGCACCAGAAAATATCTTTTTCGTCTAATATTCTATTGAAAAGATTGGGCTATTTGTCGCGTCGGGCCGGGAAACGCCGGCGGTTCTTTACTCCCGAGCGCCGCGACCCGACGTGACCGGACGGCCCATGATTGAATGGGGCACCTTTCCCAAGCGGGTGCCCGCATTTTCCAGGAGAGCATGCCATGCGCAAGCTTATTATGACCGCAGCCGCTGCTGCCGTTCTCGCCTCTGGTACCGCCGCATTCGCCGCGGTCAAGCACACCACCGGCACGATCAAAAGCTTTGATGGAACGGCGATGAGCCTAGTTCTGGACAACGGAGCCACCTTTACGTTGCCCCAGACCTTCAAGGATCCTGGCCTGAAGGTCGGCGAAAAGGTCCGCGTCACGTGGGATATGAGCGGCAAGGACAAAATTGCCGAGGCAGTCAAGGTCGTGAAGTGATGGCCTGCCCGCTGGAGCAAGACAACGTCTTGCCTCGGAGGTAGCGTAGAGGGCGGAGCAGCGATGCTCCGCCTTTTCGCAAACCCGTACACTAGAACGCCGCTTGTCGGCTTGGACGCGCGGCGCTGTAAGGCAACCAAAACCGTTCGATCGTGTTATGCTTAGCTGGCCAGCGTATAACCCGAATGCCGGAACCCGGTTTCGAGATCATGCGCGAGATCAAAGGTCTGGAGCTGCCGTATCAGTGCGCTGCGCGGCGCTCCAAGGAGGAAATGAGGAGAAGCCGATGAAGGAATTCCATTGCGGGTCGCTCGTACCCGGCTGTGAGTGGCACACACGCGCCGAGGAGGAGGCAGAGGTCATGCGTCGTGCCGTCGAGCATCTGCGCGAGACGCATGGCGAGACGGTGATCCGCGAGACGATGATCGAGGCGATCCGCTCGCGCATCGAAAAGGTCCGCGACGCAGCGTGACGGTTAGGATTGGAGTGCCTCTGCGGCGCGCTTGAGCAGCGCGCCGCGATCAAGCGCAAAACCGGACTCGACCCATTCCTTTTCAAGATTCTTCAACGTTGCACCAAGCTTCGGCCCCGGTGAGGCGCCAAGTGTCGCCAGATCGGCGCCCTTGACCGGAAAAACAGGGTTTTGCCATTTTGCGGCGAAGGCAAGCAGGCGCGAGAAGCCGCCTGCTTCGAGCAGTGCGTCATTGTCTTCGACCGCGCGGGCTCGAGCGGAAGCGAGCGACAGCCGCAACCGATCGACAAAGCCTTGGCGGTCGCCAGAATAGAGCTTTTTCGCCAACTCTCCTTCGGTTGTTTTCGGATCGATGACAGCTGCCATCGCCCAGTACCGCAGGCGGCTTGCCTCGCTCACGGAAAGCCTCAATCTCTCGGCAAGCGTTTTCAAGCGCGCGGCATCCGGCGGCACGATGGCTTCCAGCCTGAGCAGCGGGTCCGGCGCCCAGGCCAGATCCTTCTCGGTCTTGGTCAGCCCGTGGATGGCATCAATGCCCCATTTCTCGCTTTCCGGCAAAACGCCGGTCAGAACGCCGGCCTGGCGCATCCACAGCAGCGCCCGCGACGGATCTGGCGCTGACAGCAATTTCTTCAACTCCCACCAGACGCGCTCGACCGAGAGCTGGTCGAGCCCCTGCTTCAGCCGGGCGCAAGCCTTCAACCCTTCGGCATCCGGCCTGCCGTCCCCATACCAGGCGAAAAAGCGGAAGAAACGCAGGATGCGCAGATAATCCTCGCGGATGCGCGCTTCCGGATCGCCGATGAAGCGCAGCCGCCGCGCTTCGATATCGGCGATACCGCCGACCAGATCGACGACAGTTCCGTCAGCTTCGGCGTAGAGTGCATTGATGGTGAAATCGCGCCGCTCCGCGTCGGCTTTCCAGTCGCGGCCGAACGACACTTTGGCGCGGCGGCCGTCGGTTTCGATATCGGCACGAAGCGTGGTGATTTCATAGGCCTTGCCGTGGGCGACCGCGGTGACGGTGCCATGCTCGATGCCGGTCGGCACCGTCTTGAAGCCTGCCGCCTCGGCGCGCCGGATGGTTTCCTCGGGCACTGTGGTGGTGGCGATGTCGATGTCGGCAACCGGCTGTCCGATAAGCGCATTGCGCACGGCACCGCCGGCGACACGCGCCTCCTCGCCACCGTCAGTCAGCGCGGCGAGCAAGCGCTGCAAGTGGCTTTCGCCGAGCCAGCCGGCCTTGCCCGCGATCGACACCGGATCGCTCACGAATAGAGCCTTTCATAAAGCGTTCGGATGATGCCCGCAGTAACGCCCCAGATGCGCTGGCCGCCATAGGGCATCTCGTAAAAGAACCATTCGAGGTCGTTCCACATGCGGCTGTCCCTGGTGTGGTTGGCGGGGTCCATCAGAAAGCCCAGCGGCACCTCGAAGACGGCATCGACTTCGTCGGAATTCAGCGTCAGGCTGAAACCGGGCCGCACAATCCCGAGCACCGGGGCGATGCGATAGCCGCTGCCGGAGACGTAGTCCGGCATGCGGCCGAGGATCTCGATATAATCCCCATCGAGACCGATCTCCTCGAACGTCTCGCGCAATGCCGCCGCTTCCGGGCTCACATCGGTTGGATCGATGGTTCCGCCGGGGAAAGCCACCTGCCCTGAATGGTTGCGCAGCTTTTCCGCCCGCCGGGTCAAAAGGACCGTGGCCTCGTGGCCATGGTCGACCACCGGGATCAGCACGGCGGCATCGCGCAGCGCCTTGGCCAGCTTCAGCCTGGGATGACCCGGATTGAAGCGGTGGTCGCCAAAATCGTCACCGGCATGCGCCTGCGGCTGCGCCACGACGCGCTGGCGAAACTCGGCGGCGGAAAATGGCACCGGCGTCACCTGATCCATCATAGGCGGTCCATCATGCGCTCAGCCGTTTCAGTTTCTCAGCCGGCATGATCGGGTAGACCTCGCCTTTGGAACGGACGGCAAACATCGTCTTGCCGCCGATGTCGATCTCTTGGCCGTGCTCGACCAGCTCGTACATCACTGGCCGCGCCACCAGCGCTTCCAGCCGCCCGCGCACCAGCACATAGGGCTTCAGGCCACCTGTCTCGTCCTCGTCGACGAATCGCAGCGGATGCTCCGCCCCAGCCTCGACCACATCGCCGACATTGGTACGAAAGGTGATGATTTGCCCGTCGCCGGCGCCCGACACATCCATCTCGACGGCGATGAAGGGCGCGTCGGCGACGCGGATGCCGACCTTTTCCACCGGCGTCACCAGATAGGTCTTGC
Organism: Mesorhizobium sp. M0894; assembly: GCF_040319725.1. Taxonomy (NCBI): domain Bacteria; kingdom Pseudomonadati; phylum Pseudomonadota; class Alphaproteobacteria; order Hyphomicrobiales; family Phyllobacteriaceae; genus Mesorhizobium; species Mesorhizobium sp. M0894. Next base: position 118,013 of record NZ_JAMYOG010000001.1, read on the forward strand.
CGTCGTCGTCCTTGCGCAGCACCGAGGAGAAAAGCTGCACCAGCGGCATCCGGCCGATCGGCGTTCCCAGATAGAACCAGGTGCCGTCCTGCTTGATCTCCATGTCGAGATCGCCGCAAAATGCCGGATTCCAGCGTTCCACCGGCGCCGGCCCCTTGCCGGCGCGCGTCGCGCGCGAGACCAGCGCCTCTAGCCCACGCGCCTCGGTCGCGGCCGTCAGGCTCTCTTCACGATGCTCGGCGGCTTCTGTCATGGTCACGAAATAGTCACTGTTGTTCCGCTTGTCAGCCTAAGTCTGTGATTTAAGTTCTTTGCAGGCGCCATGCGAGGCCGAATCGCGGCATTCTGCGGCCCCCAAGGTGCCAAGCGGTATTTCCAACCAGAAGGATCGATGCTGCATGAGCGTTATGATCAAGGAAAGCCCGATCAGCGAAAAGGACATGGTGGCGCAGGCCGAGAAGGCGCTGGCTGACATTTCGAGGGTCCGCGACGGCGTCGGCCGGGTCATCTTCGGCCAGGAAAGCGTCGTCGAGCGCACGCTCGTCGCATTGCTGGCGGGCGGCCATGCACTGCTGGTCGGGGTGCCCGGCCTTGCCAAGACCAAGCTGGTCGAAACGCTGGGCATCGTGCTCGGCCTCGATTCGCGCCGCATCCAGTTCACGCCCGACCTGATGCCATCCGACATTCTCGGCTCAGAGGTGATGGAGCAGGATGAATTCGGCAAGCGTTCGTTCCGCTTCATTTCCGGACCGATCTTCGCGCAACTGCTGATGGCCGACGAGATCAACCGCGCCTCGCCGCGCACCCAGTCGGCGCTGCTGCAGTCGATGCAGGAATACCACGTCACCATTGCCGGCGTGCGCCATGACCTGCCGGCGCCGTTCCATGTTCTGGCGACGCAGAACCCGCTGGAGCAGGAGGGCACCTATCCGCTGCCCGAGGCTCAGCTCGACCGCTTCCTGATGCAGGTCGACATCCTTTACCCCGAGATCGAGGCGGAGCGCCGCATCCTGCTGGAAACCACCGGCATCGAGGATGCCAAGGCCGAAAACGTGCTGCAGCCGACGCGGCTGAAGGACATCCAGACGCTCATCCGCCGCATGCCGGTGCCTGAAAGCGTCGTCGAGGCGATCCTCAAGCTGGTGCGCTCGGCGCGTCCCGGCCAGGGCAACGCCGATACCGACAAGCACGTCGCCTGGGGCCCGGGCCCGCGCGCCAGTCAGGCGCTGACGCTGTGCGCCCGCGCCCGCGCCCTCTATGACGGCCGGCTGGCGCCGTCGGTCGACGATGTCCGCGCACTGGCCGAGCCGGTGCTGCAGCACCGCATGGCGCTGACCTTCGCCGCCCGCGCCGAGGGCACCACGGTACGCGACGTCGTGGCGAAGCTCGCGAAAGGGATTTGATGGCGCGCATCGGTGAAGCGCAGGCACCGACAGCGACGCGCGATGCGCTCGCCAGAGGCCGGTTGCGGGCTTCCCTGGTGCCGGACCTGCTGGTCGAGGCGCGCCGCATCGTCAACACGGTGATTGCCGGCTGGCATGGCCGTCGCAAGCGCGGCATCGGCGAGAATTTCTGGCAGTTCCGGCCCTATGTCGAAGGCGATTCCTCGCGCATCGACTGGCGCCGCTCGGCGCGCGACGACCACACCTATGTCCGCGACCGCGAATGGGAGGCCGCCCATACGGTGTGGCTGTGGGCCGACCCCTCGCCTTCCATGCTCTACAAATCGACCGGAGCCAGCGTTTCCAAGGAGTCGCGCGCTCTGGTGCTGGCGCTGGCCATGGCCGAGCTTTTGTCGCGCAGCGGCGAGCGCATTGCCTGGCCGGGCCTGACCGACCCGTTCACCGCCCGCAATGGCGCCGAGCGCATCGCGGCGCAACTGATGCACGCCGCCGACCTGCCGGCAAAGCCCGACCTGTCCGGCATCCGCCGCTTCTGCGACATCGTGATCGTCAGCGATTTCCTCGACCCGGTTGAGGACACCATAGCCTGGCTGGACGTGCTCGCCCGCCACGGCGTGCGCGCCCATCTGATCGAGGTCGCCGATCCGGCCGAGGAAAGCTTCCCCTATGCGGGGCGCACCGAATTCACCGATCCTGAGACCGGCGACAAGCTGACCGCCGGCCGCGCCGAAATGCTGGGCGAAGAATATCGCCTGCTTTATGCCGCCCGCCGCCAGGAACTGGCCGCGTGGTGCAAACGGCTTGGCTGGACCTTTACCGTCAATCATACCGACCGCCTTGCCTCCGAGGCGCTGGTGCGCATCCACATGGCGATGACCGCCGAGGGCGCCTTTGCCGGGAGGGCTCGCGCATGAGTTGGCTGCCGCTCTCCTTCGGGGCGCCGATGGTGCTGTGGGGCCTGCTGGCGCTGCCGGTGATCTGGTGGCTTCTGCGGCTGACCCCGCCCAGGCCGCAAACCGAGGTGTTTCCGCCGCTCAGGATTCTCGCCCGCGTGCTGAGGCGCGAAGAAACGCCGCAGCAGAGCCCGTGGTGGCTGACGTTGCTCAGGCTGCTGATGGCCGCGCTTATCGTGGCAGCACTTGCCGAGCCCGTCTTCAACCCGCGCGAAAAGCTGCCGGCCGAGGGCGCTGCCCTGGCGCTGGTGATCGACAATGACTGGGCAAGTGCCGCCGACTGGGGTAAGCGCGTCGCCACCGCCGAGCGGCTGATCGCCGATGCCAATTCGAACGGTGTGCCGGTGCTCATCGCTTTCACCGCCGAGAAGCCGAATGCCGAGATCGGTCCCTTCGATGCCGCTGCCGCGCTCAACCGGCTGCGCGCGGCAAAGCCGCGCCCGATCCCGACCGACCGCCCCGCCGTCTATGCCCGCGTCGCATCAGCCCTGGAGTCGCTGCCGGGCACCAGCGTTGCCGTGCTCGCCGATGGCCTGGCGGCGCAAGGCGACGAAGCCGCCTTCAACACGCTGTTGTCGAAGAACGCGGCACGCGTCGTCTGGGCCGTCTCCGACCGGCTGTCGCTGACCGGCCTGACCGGCGCCGATAACCAGGTCGACGGCTTCGCCCTGACCGCCATCCGCGCACCGGGCGATCCGGCACCTGCACAGGTGACGGCCGGCGCCTTCGACGACAAGGGCCGCCGCATCGCCGACGCGACGCTGACCTTTGCCCCGGGCGTAACCACCGCCACCGCCACGATGGCGGTGCCGTTCGAACTCCGCAACGACTTCGCCTACATCGCGCTCGATGGCGAACGCCAGGCCGGTGCCGTCCGCGTGCTCGATGAGAGCTCGAAACGCCGCCGCGTCGGGCTGCTGTCGCAGGCCGAGGCCGACCAGGCCCAACCGCTGCTGTCGCCGCTCTACTACATCCGCCGCGCCCTGCAGCCCTTCGCCGATCTCGTCGAGCCGTCCAGCGTCGATCTCGCCGATGCCATCCCGCAACTGCTCGATCAGAAACCGGCGATGATCGTCATGGCTGATGTCGGCACCATTCCGGAACAGGCCCGGGAAAGGCTGGTCGACTGGGTCGACAAGGGCGGCACGCTGGTGCGTTTTGCCGGTTCGCGGCTCGCCGCTGCCGGCAATGACGACGACCTGCTGCCGGTCCGGCTCCGCACAGGCGAGCGCTCGCTTGGCGGCGCGCTGTCATGGACGGCGCCGCAGCCGGTCACCGAATTCCCGAAAACCGGCCCCTTCGCCGACCTCGCGCCGCCCACCGAGGTCACCGTCACCAGGCAGGTGCTGGCCGAACCGACGCCCGACATCGTCGAGCGCACCTGGGCCACCCTTGCCGACGGTACGCCGCTGGTGACCGGGATGAAGAAGGACAAGGGCACCCTCGTGCTGTTCCACGTCACCCCCGAGGCGACGTGGTCCAACCTGCCGATCTCCGGCAGCTTCGTCGAGATGCTGCGGCGCATCGTGCAACTGTCGCGCAACCAGGGCGCGGCTGTCGCCAATGCCGAGGCCGCCGCCACGTCGCTGGCACCCTATCGCATGATCGCCGCCGACGGCACGCTGGTGCCGCCGACGCCGGACGCCAGGCCGCTGGTGCCCGGCGCCGGCCCGCTGCCGGTGACGCTGGAAAACCCGCCCGGCCTCTACGGCTCCGAGACGGGGGTATTCGCTCACAATCTGCTCGGTGGCGACAGCGCATTCACGCCCCTGGCCCGGCCTGAGATCACCGTGCCGGTCACCACCGTCCAGTATGCCTTCGACGAGCAGCGCAACCTCAAAGGTCCGCTGGTCACGGCGGCCTTGGTGCTGATGGTGCTCGACACGCTTGCCGTATTCTGGATGGGCGGCCTGTTGTCGCGCCGGCCGCGCCGTCCCGGTGCTGCGGCGACGGCAGCCATCCTGCTGATTGCGCTCGGCGCCTTGATTGGCCACGCGGACGTCGCGCGTGCCGACGACGCCAAACCGGGAGATACGGAGGCGATCGGGGACATTTCAAAGACCCGGATCGCCTATGTGCTGACCGGCGAGCCGGGTGTCGACTCGATCAGCCGCGCCGGGCTCGAAGGCCTGACCCGCTTTCTCATCGAAAAAACCGCGCTCGAACCCGGAGCACCGGCCGGCGTCGACATCTCGAAGGACGAACTGTCCTTCTACCCGCTGATCTACTGGCCGATCGATCCCGCCGCCCCGATGCCGAGCGAGGCCGCCATCGCCCGTATCGACGCCTACATGCAGCAGGGCGGAACGGTCTTGTTCGACACCCGCGACCAGTTCGCCAACGGCATTGGTGCGGATTCGACCAGCCCCGCAACGGAGCGGCTGCGCGACATCCTCGGCAACCTCAACGTGCCACCGCTGGAACCGGTGCCGTCGGACCACGTGCTGACCAAATCCTTCTATATCCTTCCAGAGTTTCCCGGCCGCTTTGCCGGCAGCCCGCTTTGGGTCGAGGCATCGCTCGAAGCCAGCAACACGGAGAACCGCCCGGTGCGCACCGGCGACGGCGTGTCCCCGATCATGATCACCGCCAATGATTTCGCCGGCGCCTGGGCGGTCGACGAGAATGGCGACCCGCTATTGCCGACCGTGCCGTCGGATCCGATGCAGCGCATCTATGCGCTGCGCGCCGGCGTCAACATCATGATGTACATGCTGACCGGCAACTACAAATCCGACCAAGTGCACGTCCCGGTGCTGCTCGAACGGCTGGGGCAATAGACCATGAATTGGTCGCTCGCCTTCGAACCGCTCATCACTTGGCCGCTGCTCGCCGTGGTTCTGTTGCCGCTGCTGCTGCTGGCGCTGGTCGGCCTTTGGTTTCGCCAGCGCGGCGCGATCTTCCGCCTGGCAGCCCTGATTGCGCTGGCTGCGGCGTTGCTCAATCCGGTATTCCTCGACGAAGAGCGCGAGCCGCTGAAAAGTATCGTCGCCGTCGTCGTCGATCGCAGCCAGAGCCAGGATATAGGCGACCGCACCAAGCAGACCGACGCGGCCTTGGCCGGGCTTCAGCAGCGTCTCGGCCGCTTCAAGCAGTTCGACGTCCGTGTCGTCGAAGCCGGCAAGTCCGAAGCCGCCGACGAGCGCACCGAGACGCGGTTGTTTTCCTCGCTCGAAAATGCTTTCCGAGACGTGCCGCCGTCGCGCATTGGCGGCGCCATCATGATCACCGACGGCGAGGTGCATGACGCGCCGCTTGGCGCACCCGACTTCAATGCCCCTCTGCATGCGCTGATTACCGGCAACGACCATGAAAAGGACCGTCGCATCCGCTTCGAGAATGCGCCGCGCTTCGGCCTCGTCGGCAAGCCGCTCGACATGACCTATCGCGTCATCGCCACCAACAACGAAACCGGCCCGGTCGATGTCCGCGTATCGGTCAACGGCGAGCAGGTATCGGTCGAGCACGCCAACATCGGCCAGGCGATGCCGCTGCAGGTGACCATTCCCAGCGCCGGGCGCAACATCGTCGAACTCGCCATCGACCACGAACCGGGCGAACTCACCGATACCAACAACCGCGCCATCGCGCTGATCGACGGCATCCGCGAAAATCTGCGCGTGCTGCTCGTGTCCGGCGAACCACATGCCGGCGAGCGCACCTGGCGCAATTTGCTGAAATCCGACGCTTCGGTCGACCTCGTGCACTTCACCATCCTGCGCCCACCGGAAAAGCAGGACGGCACGCCGATCAACGAGTTGTCGCTGATCGCCTTCCCGACACGCGAGTTGTTCGTCGAGAAGATCAAGGATTTCGACCTGATCATCTTCGACCGCTACCAGCACCGCGACGTGCTGCCGATCCTCTATTACGACTACATTTCCGAATATGTCGAAAAAGGCGGCGCGCTGCTAATCGCGGCAGGCCCCGAATATGCCGGCGAAAGCTCGATCGCCCGCACGCCGCTGATGTCGGCGCTGCCGGCAATGCCGACCGGCGAGGTCATCGACAAGGCCTTCTACCCACGTCTCACCGATACCGGCCAGCGCCATCCGGTCACGCGCGGGCTCGACGGCTCCGCAACCGAGCCGCCGCACTGGAGCCGCTGGTTCCGCACAATCGGCGTCGAGAACCCCGAGGGCGAGGTGGTGATGAAGGGCGCCGACAACCGGCCGCTGCTGCTGCTCGACCGCAAGGGCGAAGGCCGCGTCGGCATGCTTTTGTCCGATCAGGGCTGGCTATGGGCGCGCGGCTTCGAGGGCGGCGGCCCGCATGTCCAGCTCTACCGACGCATCGCCCACTGGCTGATGAAGGAGCCCGAACTCGAGGAGGAGCGGCTGACCGCCGACGGCCGCGGCATGGTGCTTGAAATTCGCCGCCAGACGATGAGCGACGACCCCGGCCCGGCGCAGGTCATCACGCCGTCCGGCAAGGCACTGATCGTCAGGCTCGAGAAATCCGAGCCAGGCGTCTTCCTCGGCAGCGTCGAGACCAGCGAAATCGGTCTCTATCAGGTCGGCAATGGCGACCTGACGGCATTGGCCCATGTCGGGCCTGTCAACGCGCCGGAATTCACCGACGTCGTCTCCACCGAGAACCGGCTGAAACCGCCGGCTGAGGCAACCGGCGGCAGCGTTCGCCGGCTGGCGCCGGCCTCGGCGATTGGCAATCTCACCAGCACTGTCACGCTGCCCTCCATCGTCCCGGTTCGTGCCTCGGGCGCTGCCTCCGGCAACGACTGGATCGGCCTGCGCACCACCGACGACAGCGTGCTCAAGGCCGTCTCGCGCGTGCCGCTGTTCGGCGGCTTCCTCGGCCTCGGCCTGCTGCTTCTGGCGATGGGCTCGATGTGGTACCGCGAAGGACGGTAGTTCCCTTCTCCCCGTCTTATACGGGGAGAAGGTGCCGGCAGGCGGATGAGTGGCGGCGCCGGCGCCGTGAAACTTTCTTCAGACATTGCGCTGCCCCTCACCTGCTCCGCCCGGCAAGCCGGGGCTTCGATTCCCTCTCTCGTAAACGGGCGAGGGAGGAGCTCTACTCCTCCGGTTCCGTCGTGAACATCAGCGGGTAGCCCTTGGCCTTGCCGGCATCGGTCGCCCGCGCCGCCTTGGTCTCGGCGACATCCCTGGTGAAGACCGCAACGACGCAGACGCCGCGACGGTGCGCGGTGATCATAACCCTATGCGCCTGATCTTCACTGAGCTTGAACTCGGCCTTCAGCACCGTCACGACGAATTCGCGCGGCGTGAAATCGTCATTGACCAGGATGACCTTGTAGAGCTTCGGCCGTTCGACCTTCGGTTTCGTGCTGGTACGGGGTTTTGTCGTGATTTCAGGCATTGGACCGGCAATTGCGTACGACAGCTTTGCGGTCATTTTGACATGGGCAAAAGCGGTCGTCCATTCAACCGCGCGCGATCGGCTTCCCGGCGAGCGCAGTTCACAAATCCGTGCCTATGTGGGAACTGCCGTCTGGCGTTCAACGGGCGGTGTGGGCCGGGACCGGCCCGTACTGTCTGCACGCCAACAAAAGATGACCGCTCCAGGCAAATCGCAACTGGAGCGGTCTTCCCATACGGCAGAAGATGTCGCTTGATCAGGCCTTCGGAGCTGCCTTGACCGCGTGCTTCTTGTGCTTCTTGACGGTCTTCTTGGCAGCGACCTTCTTCACGGCCTTGGCCGGCGCAGCGGTCGTCGTTGTCGTCGCAGCCGGGGTGGTGGTCGCGGCATTGGCGCTGCTGGCGCCGAGAACCGGCATCGAGAGGGCCAGCGCGATGGCGAGACCGAGGGCGGAGAGGAGGGACTTTTTCATGGCTTCACTTCCTTTTTGTGCAGATCGGATTGAGTGTCACTGAACGGGATCGATCGGTGTCACTCCAAGCAGCTTCAAAGCGTTCGCGAGCATCCGGATTCCCTGTGCCTGTTTCTTGTTGGCGCAGAACCGGTTTCCCTTTCTTTGAAGTGCTTTCGCCGCGGTGACCTGCGTTGCCGCGGCATGGGTTTCGAGGGCTTCGTCAAACTGGCGGTTCAGATCGATGCAACGCTCGCTGCGGGTGGTCGCCACCTTTGCATCGGCCGCCTTTGAATTGGCCGCCTTTGCATCGGCCAGCTTTGCATCGGCATGTTCGACCGCAGCCGTGACGAGCGAAATGGAAAGCAACGCACCCATCAGACTGATCGAGAACCTTTGCATTGGTCTGTCCGTAATCCCGTAACGCGTGTCGCAGCCGATGACCCGACCGCCACGGCACCACTTATGCCTTTGATTTTTTTCGGCAGTTTTTCCGGATTGTAGAATTTTGTTTCTGGATTGTTTCTGGGCGGCCGGATCAAGCCGCCGATCTCCACTGGCCAACTTATGGCCTGAATTCTATCGTCTGGCTGACGGCCGAAGCACCGCTTGGGCGATCCACAAATGACAGGTTTCCTGTGAAATCCGACCCCCACATACTGATCGTCGACGACGACAAGGGCATTCGCGACCTGCTTCAGGAATTTTTCCAGAAGCGAGGGCTGCATACATCGGTCGCCGCCGACGGCACCGAGATGGAGACCGTGCTGCGCCGCGCCCAGGTCGACCTGATCGTTCTGGACGTCATGCTGCCCGGCAAGAGCGGCCTGGAGCTCTGCCGCGAGTTGCGCGCCAATTATTCGACACCGATCATCATGCTGACCGCGGTCACCGAGACCACCGACCGCGTCGTCGGCCTGGAGATGGGCGCCGACGACTACGTGCCGAAACCCTTCGATCCGCGCGAGCTGCTCGCACGCATTCGTGCCGTCTTGAGGCGTAATGGCACCGCCGAACCACGACGTGCCGCTTCGCGGCAGATCTACCATTTCGCCGGCTGGACGATGGACTGTTCGCGCCGCCGGTTGATGGCGCCCGGCGACGTCAGGATCGAGCTGACGATGGCCGAATTCAATCTGCTGCAGACCTTCGTCAAGAGCGCGCAGCGCGTACTGAGCCGCGAGCAGCTCATCGAGCTGTCCGGCGGCGACAGCGGCTACAGCTTCGACCGCAGCGTCGACATTCTGGTCAGTCGGCTGCGGCGCAAGATGGAGGACGACCCGAAAACGCCGAAGCTGATCCTGACGGTGCGCAGCGGCGGCTACCAGTTCCTGCCTGAGACGACCTCCGAATGAGACGCATCCTGCCGCAAACGCTGCCGGTCTGGGTGCTGCTCATCGTCATCGCCGGCCTGCTGATCAGCCAGATCGCGACCCTTTACATCGTCTCGCGCGACCGTGCCGCCGCCAATGACGTCGTCGATCTCTACCGGCTCAACGACCGCGCCTTCTCGCTGGTACAGCTGATGCATGATGCCACGCCGGAACAGCGCAAGGCGACGGCCTCCGGCTTGTTCAACGCCACTTACGCGCTCACCGTCTCCGGCACGCCCGCTGTTACTTCGTCGATAGCCGGCGACGACGAGCTGGCCGAATTGGAGGACATATTGGTCGGCCGGCTATCGAAGTTCGGCATCACCGACGCGCGGGTCCGCCGTGACCCGGCAACGCACGAAGCCGACGCTCCCGGTGGGACGGTCGCCGGTCCCGATATTGGCCAGGTCGAGCGCGACCTGCTGGTGCTGGCCGCCGATTTCGCCCAGAGCGACAAGCTGACCGCTTCGCTTCGCTTTGCCGACGGCCAATGGCTGAACTTCACCGAACCGAACACGCCGGCCGGGCCGATACTGAGCTTCGATAGCCTGCCACTCTATGCCTTGATCGCCGGGCTGGTGGTGGCTTCCTCGATCTGGTCGCTGCGCCGGCTGACGGCGCCCTACCGGATGATGGAGACCGCGGTGAAGCGGATCGGCGAGGACCTGAAGAGCCCGCCGATCGCCGAGAGCGGCAGCCGCGAGGTGCGTACCGCGGCGAAGGCGGTCAATGCCATGCAGGCAAGGCTGCGCGCCTATGTCGAGGACCGCGAGCACCTCGCTGCGGCGCTCGCGCACGACCTGCGCACGCCACTGACCAGGATGCGGCTGCGCCTCGAACTGCTCAGGAATTCGACCATTCGCGCCGCACTGGCGCACGACCTCGCCGACATCGAAGGCATTGCCAGCTCGGTCATCGACTTCGCCACTTTCGAGGTGACCGAGGAGAAGAGCGAGAGGATCGATTTCTGGTCGCTCGTCGAATCGGTCGCCGACGGCTACAAAGAGGTCTCGTTCGACAATGACGATGCGCGCTCGCGCGGCCTGATCTGCATAGCGCGGCCGGTCGCGCTGCGGCGCTGCGTCACCAACCTCGTCCAGAATGCGGTGACGTACGGCAAGAAGGCGCATCTCAGCCTGCGCCAATCGGACAGGACCATCACGCTGGCGATCCGCGACGAGGGGCCGGGCATACCGCAGGCCGAGCTCGACGCCGTGTTCGGCTCGTTCGTGCGCCTGGAACAGTCGCGCAACCGCCAGACCGGCGGCCTCGGCCTCGGCCTGACCATAGCCCGCAATATCGCCCGCGGCGCCGGCGGCGAAGTCAGCCTGTCCAACCATCCCGATGGCGGCCTGTTGACGGAGCTGCGCCTGCCGCTGGCGGTTTAGCTTGCGGTATCGGGCTAAGCTGGCGTTCCTTCGCGCCCCCCTCTGTCCTGCCGGACATCTCCCCCACAGGTGGGGAAATTGGCTGTCGCCGCCGATTTCGCCAACTACAAACGTTGGAGTGTGAGAGCCGTCTGCGAAACCGCCGATCTCCCCCCAAGTGGGGGAGATGTCCGGCAGGACAGAGGGGGGCGCGACAGAACTCGGCGTTGGTCTTGGTTCTCTCCCCAAGGAGAAAAACTACCTTCGAAGCACCGCGCTCAGCACATCCCTGACGCCGATGGCACCGACGAAGCGCGACTGATCGTCGAACAGCGCCACCGGTGCAGTCTGCGAGCGATGCATGGCCAGCATCACCGTCTTCAGCGAGGTGCCGGGATTGGCCCAGAACACCTGCGCCGTCTCTTCCGGCTGGGCTTCGACATCGGCGCAGGACACCCATACCGCCGGCTTGCCGTCGCGCTCGGCCGCCGCCACCAGCCCATGCTCGTCGATCTTGAAGCGCGTCGTCTTGCGCCGGTCGAGCCACACCCAGCCGTTCTCGCCGTGCTCGAGGTCGCGGCGGTCGCGCATGACGTTCCAGGCGGTCAGCACCGAGAGCGGGTTCACATTGGCGATGAAGTCGCGGACATAGTCGTTGGCGGGCCGCAGCACGATGTCTTCCGGCGCACCGGTCTGCACGATGCGCCCGCCCTCCATGATGGTGATGTGGGTGCCGATCTTCAGCGCCTCCTCGAGGTCGTGGCTGACGAAGATGATGGTCTTCTTCAGCTCGGCCTGAAGCTGCAACAGCTCGTCCTGCAGCTTGGTCCGGATCAGCGGGTCGAGTGCCGAGAACGGCTCGTCCATCAGTAGGATCGGCGCCTCGGTGGCAAAGGCGCGCGCCAGGCCGACGCGCTGCTGCATGCCGCCGGAAAGCTCATGCGCGTATTTCTTCGACCACTGGTCGAGATGAACCAGCTTCAGCTGTTTGCTCACCCGCTCCTTGCGCTCGGCTTCCGGTACGCCGGCGAGCTCAAGGCCAAGGCCGACATTTTCCTCGACGGTGCGCCAAGGCAGCAGGCCGAACTGCTGGAACACCATTGCCACCTGCTTTTGCCGCAACCGCCGAAGCGTCGCCTCGTCGCAGGTGACGACGTCGACCGTACCATCGCCGTCCTTGACCAGCACCTGGCCGCGCGAGACGACGTTCAGCCGGTTGACGGCCCTGAGCAGCGTCGACTTGCCAGAGCCGGACAGGCCCATCAGCACCGAAATCTCACCCTCGTGCACGGTGAGGCTGGCACCGGCACAGCCCAGCACGTTGCCGGTCTGTTCGAGGATCTCGGCACGGGTGGCGCCGCTGTCGATCAGCGCCAGCGAACCGGCCTGGTCGGCGCCAAAGACGATGTCGACATTCCTGAAATCGACGGCGACGGTCATTTCTTGCCTCCCACGCCGATGCGCGTCATTCGATCAAGCACGATGGCGAGCACGACGATGGCCAGACCTGCCTCAAGCCCGAGGTCGATCCGGCGCGACCCGAGCGCCCGGTTGATCTCTGTGCCGAGGCCGCCGGCGCCGATCAGGGCGGCGAACACCACCATCGACAGCGACAGCATGATCGATTGGGTCAGCCCAGCCATGATGGTCGGCAGTGCCGAAGGCAGCTCGACCTTCCACAGCAGCTGGCGCTTGGTGGCGCCGAACGCTTCGCCCGCCTCGACGATCGATTTCGGCACCGAGGTGACACCGAGATGGGTGAGCCGGACCGAGGTCGGGATGACGAAGATGATGGTGACGATCAGGCCGGGCGCGTTGCCGAGGCCGAACAGGGTCAGCACCGGGATCAGGTAGACGAAGGTCGGCAGCGTCTGCATCAGGTCGAGCACCGGCAGCATGACGCGATAGATCTTCGGCTTGTGCGCGGCCCAGATGCCGAGCGGCACGCCGATAGCCATCGAGGCGGCGGCGGCGGCAACGACCAGCACCAGCGTCTCCACCGTCTGCTTCCACAGGTTCTGGTTGAGGATGAACAGCAATCCGATGAACACCGCTAGGGCCAGGCCTTTCGAACGCTGCAGGAAATAGGCGAGCAAAGCGATCAGGGCGATCAGCAGAACCGGCGGCAGCAACAGCAGCCCGTCGACGATGCCGTCGAGCAGGAAGTTGAGGCTGTTGGAGAAAGCCCTGAAGACGGTGTCGAAATTGTCGGTGAGAAAGCCGAAAAACGCCTTCCCCCACGCGCCAATGGGGATCTTGTAGCTGACCAGGAATTTGGAGATCGGATCCATCTAGCCCCTCTTCTGCCGGCGCCGTCCTTTGCCGGACGGTCATCTTGTCACAGGATATGAAAAAGGGCAGCCATTTCTACCGTGGCTGCCCCTCGTCTTGTCGTGCAAGCGGTCAGGTCAGCTTCCGAGCGCTGTTTTCACCGCTGCCGCCGCGTCGCCGCCGTCGAAGGTGGTGACGCCGGCGATCCAGGGAGCAACCGCGTCCGGGTGCTTCTTCAGCCAGTCGGTCGCGACCGTATTGGCGTCGCCACCCTTCAGGATCGCGTCCATCATCTCGCCTTCCATGTCCAGGTTGAACTTCAGGTTGGTGATGAACTTGCCGGCGTTCGGGCACTCGGTCGTATAGCCCTTGCGCACGATCGTATGCACGGTGGCGGCGCCGAAGCCAGTGTCGCCCATGCCGTCGAGATAGGTGATCTTCATGGCGCCCATCACCGGATGCGGCGTCCAGCCGAGGAAGGCGATCCATTCATTGTTTTTGATCGACTGCTCGGCCTGGGTGAGCATGCCGGCTTCGGACGATTCGACCAGCTCGAAGCCTTCGAGATTGTCGGCCGGGTTCTTGATCATGTCGAGGATGATACGATTGCCGTCATTGCCGGCCTCGATGCCGTAGATCTTGCCGTCGAACTTGTCCTTGAACTTGCCGAGATCGGTCAGCGTCTTGACGCCGGCGTCGGCGACATAGGTCGGCACGACGATGCCGTAGCCGGCACCGCTCAAATTCTCGCTCACGGTCTCGATGGAGCCTTCTGCGGTGTAGTCCTTGATGTCGTTGGTCATCGACGGCATCCAGTTGCCGAGGAAGACATCGAGGTCCTTGTTCTTCAGCGACGCCATCGTCACCGGCACCGAAAGCTGGATTACCTGCGGCTCGTAGCCGAGCGCGGTGAGCAGCACCGAGGCTATACCGGTTGTCGCCTGGATGTCGGTCCAGCCGACATCCGACAGACGAACCGCCTTGCAGCTTTCCGGATCGCCGGCGAAGGCCGCAGTCGTGGATAGAAAAGCCGCCAGGCCGAGACCGGCGACGAATGAATTCATGCGCGACATAGAAATTCTCCCATTTCAGTTCTCGGTGAAGCGAAGTGGCGGTTTTATCTCCACCTTTGTTCCGTCAGCCAAACACCATTCTGCTGCGGTTTCAAGCACTAAGGCAACCACGATCAACGGCGCAGGCTGGTCGATCAACGACACGCCCGCCGCTTTCCGGATGGAAGTCGTCTTTTCCCGGTGGAATGTAGGCGCTCCCCCTCCCCGCTTTGTTGCAACTCGGCTTAAAAGGACGGCATGGCCAAGCTGTACTTCCACTATGCGACGATGAATGCCGGCAAGACGACGATGTTGTTGCAGGCCTCGTATAATTACCGCGAGCGCGGCATGACGACGATGCTGTTCATCGCCGGCCACTATCGCAAGGGCGATACCGGGCTGATCTCGTCGCGTATCGGCCTGGAGACGGAAGCCGAGATGTTCCGCGACGGCGACGACCTATTCGCCCGGGTCGCCGAGCATCATGACCACGCCACGGTCCATTGTGTCTTTATCGATGAGGCGCAGTTCCTCGAAGAGGAGCAGGTCTGGCAACTCGCCCGCATCGCCGACCGGCTGAACATCCCGGTCATGTGCTACGGCCTGCGCACCGATTTCCAAGGCAAGCTGTTTTCCGGCTCGCGCGCCCTGCTGGCGATCGCCGACGACCTGCGCGAGGTGCGCACCATCTGCCGCTGCGGCCGCAAGGCGACGATGGTGGTGCGCCTCGGCGCCGACGGCAAGGTGGCCAAACAGGGCGAACAGGTGGCGATCGGCAAGGACGTCTATGTCTCGCTCTGCCGCCGCCATTGGGAAGAGGAAATGGGCCGCGCCGCCCCAGACGATTTCATCGGCTTCACCAAAGCCTAAACCAGCGCTATTGCTTTCATCCGACCTCCCGGCTGACATTCGTTCCGCAATCGCGCCATTGCAGCCTTTGTTGAGCGTGCCGCCTATTTTGATCCACTGCCAGAGCCGTCGGGAGTTCCCATGCTTCGAGTAATTTCGTCTGCAACTGCTTTCCTCATCGCCGGCGTTGTTGCCGCGCATGCCGACGGCGATGCTGCTCTCGGCAAAAAGGTCTTCAACAGATGCATGGTCTGTCACGAGGCAACGAGCGACCGCGACAAGGTCGGCCCGCATCTGCTGGGTGTCGTCGGCCGCACCGCCGGCACCGCGGACAGTTATCTCAGCCGTTACTCGCAGGCGATGAAGGATGCCGGCGCCGCCGGTTTGGTCTGGGACCAAGCAAACCTTGCCGAATACCTGCGCGCACCCCGGCAGAAGGTCCCCAGCAACAAAATGGCCTTCTCCGGCCTGACCAGCGACGATGACATCGCCAACGTCATCGCCTACCTCAAAGCCGATCCCAAGCCCTGAGCGTCGCTCCCGCGCAAAAGTCCAGCCGAGGTCGAAGCGGTGCCTGACCGGCCGGCAGTTACAGCGTAATCATGGCTTGATTATCCTGCAGTCGCCTCCTGAAATTCTTTGTTTTCCTGTAATCCCATGTCTTCCGTCTTTCATTCGCCAAACCCGGCACATATATTCGCGGCGGTTTGCGAAACGAAACCGATGCCGAAGCGGGAGGCCCCAATGGCGACATTGCAGAATTTCGATGCCGAGATTGCCAAGACCAAGCAGGTCGTGCAGGACATGCGCACCAAGATTGAGCAGTCCGGTGCCGTGCTCGACACGCTCGCCACCGCCGACAAGAGGATCGGCGACGCCAATTTCGACATCGAGAATGCCCGCATCGAGGATGTGCTGAAGCAGCAGAAGGTGATGGAAGGCAATATCGCCGACCTGATCATCGGCCTCGAGGACGCCACCAACGTCTTCGGCGCCGAATTCGAGAGCATGAAGAACTACACCGGCTGGGAAAGTTTCGTCGGCGTCTTCTCCAGCCAGCGCAAGCAGCGCATGCGCACCGACCGCGTCCGCAACATGTCGCTGGCCGGCAATTTGCAGGAGCTGCTGGCGAAGTCCGACACCATCGTCGGCATCCTCAAGGCGCAGAAGCAGGTTCTCGATACGCGCTACAAGACCTCCGAGGCCAGCCTGTCGCAGGTGATCGAGCGCCGCAAGACCACCATGTCCAATCTCGAGACCGTGCAGAAGCGCATCGAGGAGCTCAACCCGATGCTGCTCGACATCGAGAACAAGATCGCCGCCTCGACCAGCCAGAAGGAGCGCACGCAGCTTGAAGGCGAGCGTTCGAAACTGGCCACGGAATACAACGAGAAGCAGGCCAAGGAGCAGGAATTGCTGGCCGAAAGCCAGACGCTGGAGCGCTACACCTCGATGTTCCAGACCTTCGTCGATTCGCTCAACAACCAGATCGCGGCGCAATCGACGCTGATCAACAAGCTGACCATCGATACCGAGCAGCGCATCGTGCTGTACAAGGCCCTGGAAGATTCGCTGAAGACCGCCGCCCAACAGGATGTCGCCCACAAGATCAACACGCTGGGCAGCCAGGTCGACAACACCGCCGAAGAGACCATGGCCGGCATTGGTGCTGCCTCGCAGAAGCACATTGGCGATCTGCTTGAAATGCACGAGAAGAACATGGTCGCCACCGCCGACATCCAGCGCCGCAAGAAGCTCGCCGACGATGCCTTCGCCCGCCGCTTCGACGATGTGATGAAGAAGCACAATTCGGCAAATTACGTGCAGTCGTAATTGCTGCACGTGCACTGCTCCCAAGGGCTGGCAGCATGACCCCCGAAAACGAAGCGGCGGCGCGCTATTTCTCGGCGATCGCGGCGGCACTTGGCGGCCTCGAAGTGTTCATGCGCGACGATCGCTCGCCGCTCTACCGGCATGGCATCGTCGCCAAGATCGTCGCCGAATACATCGCGCGGCTCGACAAGTCGTTCTCGTGTTGGCGCAACCGGCTGGGCTTCACCGAGACGTTCCGCATCTCGCGCGCCGAAAGCGGTTTTCCGGTCTTCCAGAACCTGCTCGAGCTGGAAAACGACCGCCGCCAGGCCGATGCGCGCCTCGCCAACCTCCCGTTGGCCGACGAGCTGCGCGAGGAAATGGCGGACTTCATCCTGCGCCACAAGGAATTCCCCGAAGCGCTGCAGAAGTCGATGGCCGAGCGGCTCTACCTCGAAGACGTCAAGAGCGAGACCACCTTTGGCCCGTTCACGCTGGCCCAGACGGCCAAGGTTTCGGTCAATCCGAAGACGTTGCGGCCCTATTATCTGGTCCACTGGGCCTGCTTCGACGGCAGCGCCAACCTGCCGCTGGTCTATATGCTGACGGTCGAGGATTCCTCCGACGACATGATCCGGCAGCTGGTCGACTCCGGCGGCAAGCTTAATGAGAGGGTCGACATTCCGCTGCCGGTCGACGGCTTGCTCAATCCCGAGCTCGCCCACCGTTTCGACGATTTCACCGAGAAGAATTCCGCCTACACGCTGTCGCCGGCGACCATCGCGGTCAACCTCGACAAGGATTTCGAACCGCTGCATCCCAAGCAGATGCGTCGCGTCGTGCTCGGCCCGTTCTATTCTGCAGGGATTACCGACAACAATTCGACGGTAAGCGAAGTGCTGGCCAAGGTGCGCAAGCCGGAAAACGCCTGGCTGCTGACCTGGACCATCCAGGAGGTCTTTTCCAAGGCCGAGAAGCCAGGCCGCAAGGGGCTGTTCTCGAGCGAAAAGACGACGCAGGAATTCTTCATCAATACCGACGATCTCGAGGCCGCGCGCCAGGGCGTGTCGAGCTATGAGAACCATGCGCTGATCCCGCACGAGGCCTATCAGGCGCTCTATGCCGCCGGCGAGGCGCAGAAGATCTTTTCGGGCTACAAGGTCCACATCCTGTCCAAAGGGCAGGTCATCAGCGACGTCTGACCGTCAAATCGCGGAGCATCTTCCATGGACACCGGCCTGACCACCATCCCGGAAGCGGCAATTGAAAAGCACCGCGCCACTGCGCAAAGTTTCATCACCCGCATCGTCGTGCTGGAAGACCCATCGCGTGAGTCCGGCACAGCGCTTGCCGGCACCAACCGCCGCTTCGTCTCGACCGTCTCGGTCGGCTCGGTTCGCCGCACGCGCGAGGTCGAGCTCGCCAAAACCGTCGCCGCCGTCCATCCCGACGACCAATTGCTGACCATACCGCAGCACATGCTGTTGTTTCGCGCTCGGCGCGGGGCGGCAATAGCGCTAGCCATATCGGATGTCTTCGCCGAAGGCTCGGACCTCGAAAGCCTGCAGGCGAAAAACGCCCGCGCGCCGCTCGAAGGCGACGAAGCTGCCACCTTCAAGAAGCTGCTGTCGGCCTCTGCCTACATCTCCGCCTTCAGCCTCGCCTCCTATTTGTTCCAGCTGATCGACAGCGACGGCGAGGCGCCGAACGACACGCCCGAGCCGGACTTTCTGTTCGACACCCCGCAGGATGCGGTGAAGTCGATCGTGGCCGGGCTCGACAGGGCGATAGCAGGTTCGAAGGACGACGCCGACCTGATGACCCGCGCCCGCGCCTTTGCCCGCGTAGCCATCGACGGGCTGTTGGCGCGAAAGGGCCGCTTCGACGGCATCGGCCCGTTCGAGAACGCCCATATCCGCATCGACGTCGACGATTTTACCCTCGATGGTTTCGACGTCGCCCCTGGCAAGCGGGCAAAACCGCTGGTGATGACCTTCAAGAAACCGGAAGAGGTCGTCGGCAACCACATCGCCAAGTACCAGTCGGTAAAGCTCGCCAAGATGCTGATGGCGTACGACTTCGAGCGCGAGCTGAACCCATTCGTCGAGCTTGGCGGCTTCCTGTTCACGTTTATCGGCGACGGCGCGCCCGGCACCGGCAAGACGACGCTGATCCAGATGATCGCCGGCCTTCTCAACGGCTACTGCCAAGTCGCCGGCTATCCCTTCGCCTACGAAAATTTCGGCGTCGACCAGATCTCCTCCTACCAGGGCAAGTCCGGCCAGAACTGCCGCCAGTTCATCAACAATGTGCTGAACCCGCGCGTCATCGGCTTCGGCACCATCGACGATATCGACCAGGTCGCCGCACGCCGCTCAGACGACCGCGCCTCGGCCGGCCAGCAGGAAATCACCGGTGTGCTGATGGACGCATTTGCCGGCGCGGCAACCGTGGTGCGCGGCAATTGCTCGTTCGGCATGTTTTCCAACTATCCCGAAAACGTTGACGACGCATTGCGCCAGCGCGCCGGCGCCCGCTGGCTGGTCGACGGCCCGCAGAGCCGCGACGACTACATCGACATCTTCGTCCTGCTCGCCGGCAAGAACCACAAGATCCCGCTCGGCGACCACAAGCTCTATGCCGCTCAGGAAATCCAGCGCGCGGTGATGGAGGCTTACGAGGAGCATGAGAAGCCGCAGGAAGACGGGCTGATGAAGGTCTATGAGCGCTACATGAAGGAGAACGGCGCGCCGAAGTCGATGGCCGATATCGGCACCTATCTGCACTTGATCAAGGATGCCGAGCCGCGTTTCACCGGCCGCGCCATCAAGAACGTCACCGACGCGATCAAGATGCGCGCCATGGACATCGAATTGCCCGACGAGTGGTTCGAAAAGCCGGAAGCCTTCATGCACAAAACCTACGACGACAAGAAGGCGATGATCGAGGAACTGCGCGGGCCGTTCTCGATGGACATGGTCATGCAGGAGATCAACCGCTACGCGGATTCCGAATTCCGCTATTCCGACAAGTCGGACGATGCGGCGGTGACCAAGATGATCCGCGACACCCGTCTGCGGGAGCGTGCCGTCCGCGAGATCGAGGAGTTGAAGAAGAAGGGAATGTGGAATGCGTGATCTTCCTTCTCACCGGATAGCACTGTTTCCGGTGCGATGCATAAGCTCCCACAGCAACGCTGAAAGACGTGGCTCAAACGCTGACGCCCCCCTCTCCCCGTTCTTCACGGGGAGAGGGTAAGGGTGAGGGGCAGCGCATGCGTGGGCCAGAAATAGACACAACCAAGCGCGCAAGGCGCCTGCGTCAATCCGACAACGATGCAGAAACCGCGCTCTGGCTGGAGTTGCGCGACCGCAGACTGAACGGCCATAAATTCGTACGGCAGTTGCCGATAGGCTCTTACTTCGTCGATTTCGCCTGCAGAGATTGCCAGCTCGTCGTCGAAGTCGATGGCAGTCAGCATGTCGGCAGCCAATATGATCGAATCCGAGATCGCTTCATCGTCTCCGATGGCTGGTCTATCCTTCGCTTTTGGAACGTAGACGTATTGAAGGAGCGGGAAGCAGTCCTTGAAACAGTGGTGGCTGCGATCGAAGGGCGCCTCGAACGCCATATCGAAACGCGTGATCTTCGATTTGTCGCCGCCAAAGGCTATGGAGAGACATGTCCTTGACCGTTTGCGCTGCCCCTCACCCTTACCCTCTCCCCGTGAAGAACGGGGAGAGGGGGGCGTCAGCGTTGGAGCTCGGTCATCCAGCGCAAGATCCGTTGGGACTACGCGCATGAGCCCTGCCAAGAAACCCGACCTGCTACGCGACAACGAGCTGATCTACGGCCGGCTGCTGACGGTCGACGAGCCGCATCTGATCCAGCGCTACAACAAGGCGATGGTCGCCTTCGGGCTGAAGCCGACCAAGCTGAAAAGCTTCGAGATCGACCGTACCGGCTTTTCGCCGCAGGTCGCCGAGGAATGCGGCGACTACAGCTACCTCGATCCGAACGAGGTCAACCGCCGCTTCATCATCCTGACGCCGTCGCAGATCGACCTGCCGGTGGTGCACACGGCTTTCTCCAACACCTCGCTGCTGATGTACGAGTTCATGTCGAAGAACCAGCGCGCCATCGATGCGCTGACAATCAAGGACGTCATCTACGGCGAGATCGAGGATTCAGTCCCCAAGGTCGACGACATCGAGGATCTGCTGTCGATCAATCAGGTCGAGTTCAAGGTGCTGTCGGCCGAGGACGTGCTGGGCAAGGCCGCCGAGCTCGGCAAGCTGGTCGACCGGCTGAAGCAGGAACCGGATGCCTGGCGCGACAATGCCATGCTTGCACACATGGTCGAGCTGGCGAAGGTCTGCGGCGACATCCGCGAGAATGCGCTGGTGCCGGACCAGGTGATCTTCCGCCACAACGCCTATTGGACCAGCCATTTCGGCGGGCTCTATGTGTTCGTCGATCCCGACGTGACGACGGTGATCAGCGACCCGGCAGCGCCCGGCTTCCGCCGCTCGCGGCCGTGGCAGGTGAGCTATCTCTCGATCCATGACGCCGACAAGGTGTTCAAGTTCCTCGCTTCGACCGGCCGCATCGAGCTGCCTCGCGCCTCATGGATCGAAACCTCCGGCTATCTCGAGCATCGCGCCGAAATGGTGGTGCGCGCCCTGATCCGCGACGCCGAGCCCGACCGCAATCTGACCGACGTCGATAAGGTCTGGCTGCAGACCTGGATCCACGGCCACGCCGATCTGATCACCAGGGACGGCAATTTTCCCTTCCTCAACGCCGCCAAGCGCGAGATCGCCCAACTTGGCCATCTCAAGATAGAGGATGTGTTCCCGCAGCAGCGCTTCCTGGTGATCCGCGCCAAGCCGGACCATCAAGACGCCTGGCTGACCAACCAGCTGATCTCGGACTTCGTGCCGCAGGACTTCGTCTCGCGTTACGTCTTCAACAAGCCGGGCTTCTACAGGGATTATGACGGCTTCAGCGACGCTTGGCGATCGCATGTTGTGGACGTTCTGAAAACCACATATTTGAAGGACAAGGTGGCGTTTCGCACACGCCTCTACGGCTTGACTGACTGAGGGGGTGACATCGCCATGCTTGATCCGATCGTGAATTTCTTCACCCGGATTTTCCAGTGGATTGGCCGCGGCATCGGCTTGCTCATCGGCGCGATCCTGTGGCCGTTCCTATGGGCGGGGCGCTGGTACACGCAACGCGGCTGGATCCTGAAGGCGGTGCTCGGCCTGGCTGTCGTCGTGCTGATCGGCCTCTACATTAATTTCTTCTACGCCACCCAGTGGTGGAACAATTTCGACCCGAATTACGTCGACAAATACACGTTCGAAAAGCGCAACAGCTCCGCCGGTGAACAGGTCTCTGCAGGCGCCGGCACCGACACGGCCAAGACCTGCGGAAATTCAGCCATTGCCCAGGTTGCGGCCGACCTGACCGACTTCAACGTCAACCAGAATGCCTGGGTGTCGTCGATGATCCTCTACAAGCTCGGCCTGTTCGGCATCGACTGGGACCACACGCCGTTCATGGACAACAAGGCTTCGTTCCAGCGCGGCATCAACCAGGCGGTGCGGCGCACGGCGACCGAGCTTGCCGACAATCTCGGCCGCGTCCGCACCACCTCGCAGATCGACGCCGACCTGCAGGACGCCCGCGGCAATCTGCAGTTCGATGAGGAAACCTGGTACTTCGGCTTGAACCCGTTTGGTCCCAAGACGCCGACGCCGAGCTATTATCGCGACGCGGTGCGCAAGCTGCGTTCCTTCAACGCCCGTCTGGCAGCCTGCCAGGCCACGTTCGATGCCCGCGCCGACAATCTCAAGCAGTATATCGACCGCATCTCGTCCGACATCGGCTCGACCTCGGCGATCCTCAAGGAGCGTGCCGAAAACCACAACAACGGCTGGTTCGACACCCGTGCCGACGACCGCTTCTGGTTCGCCTATGGCCAGCTTTATGCCTATTACGGGCTGATGAAGGGCGCGCAGGCCGACTTCGAGGACGTCATCAAGGAAAAGCACCTGCAGAACCTGTGGGATACGATGGACGCGCAATTCGTCTCGGCGCTGCGCATCCAGCCCTTCATCATCGCCAATGGCCGCGAGGACGGCTGGCTGTTGCCGACACATCTGACGACGATGGGGTTTTACATACTCAGGGTCCGCTCGAACATGGTCGAGATCAGCAACGTGCTGACGCAGTAGCGGATTGTTCCGCGCAGCCGGCGCTGGTGAATTTGCGCCGTTGCTTCTGTCGCTTTTCGCGTATTACGCGGCTGTTTTGAGACGGCGGAACCGCGCCTGCTCTGGCTTCTATACGGCGCGGCGACCGGCGCGAAAAAAGAACCTGTAGCAGGGCAGCCGACCGCAGAGGCGCTTTCTTCGTAGGAAACATAGTTGCATGAAAGTTGACGCCGCGGCAGCGACAGGGGTAGAACATGCCCGCGCCTGCAGTGCCGGGCTTGCGACCACAGTAATCGAATCCGTTCAATTCAGAGGGAAGCCGTCATGGCCGAAGTGAAGTCCGACATCGAGATCGCGCGCGGCGCCAGGAAGAAGCAGATCCAGGAGATCGGCCAGAAGATCGGCATTCCGAGCGAACATCTTCTGCCCTACGGCCACGACAAGGCGAAGATCTCGGCCGAGTTCATCAAGTCGGTGAAGGGCAACAAGGACGGCAAGCTGATCCTCGTGACCGCCATCAACCCGACACCGGCCGGCGAAGGCAAGACGACGACGACGGTGGGCTTGGGCGATGGCCTCAACCGCATCGGCAAGAAGGCCATCGTCTGCATCCGCGAGGCTTCGCTCGGACCGAATTTCGGCGTCAAGGGCGGTGCCGCCGGCGGCGGCTACGCGCAGGTCGTGCCGATGGAGGACATGAACCTCCACTTCACCGGCGATTTCCATGCCATCACCACCGCCCATAACTTGCTGTCGGCGCTGATCGACAACCACATCTATTGGGGCAACGAGCTCGGCATCGACACCCGCCGTGTCGTCTGGCGCCGCGTCATGGACATGAACGACCGGTCGCTGCGCGAGATTATCTGTTCGCTCGGCGGCGTCGCCAACGGTTTCCCGCGCGAGGCCGGTTTCGACATCACAGTCGCCTCGGAAGTCATGGCCATCCTGTGCCTGTCGACCGACCTGAAGGACCTGGAAAAGCGCCTCGGCGACATCATCGTCGCCTATCGTCGCGACAAGTCGGCCGTCTATGCCCGCGACCTCAAGGCCGACGGCGCGATGGCCGTACTCTTGAAGGACGCCATGCAGCCCAATCTCGTGCAGACGCTGGAGAACAACCCGGCTTTCGTCCATGGCGGCCCCTTCGCCAACATCGCGCATGGCTGCAACTCCGTCGTTGCCACCACGACGGCGCTGAAGCTTGCCGATTACGTCGTCACCGAAGCCGGTTTCGGCGCCGACCTCGGTGCCGAAAAGTTCTTCGACATCAAATGCCGCAAGGCCGGCCTGAGGCCGGCAGCGGCGGTCATCGTCGCCACGGTTCGCGCCATGAAGATGAATGGCGGCGTCAAGAAGGAGGAACTCGGCAAGGAGAACGTCGAGGCGGTCAAGAAGGGATGTGCGAATCTCGGCCGCCACATCGAGAACATCCGCCAGTTCGGTGTGCCGGCCGTGGTCGCCATCAACCATTTCTACTCCGACACCGAGGCAGAGATCCAGGCGATGAAGGATTATGTCGCCTCGATGGGCGAAGAGGCGATCCTGTGCAAGCACTGGGCTCAGGGATCGGCCGGCATCGAGGAACTGGCCAAAAGAGTCGTGGCGTTGGCCGAATCCGGCGCGTCGCAATTTGCCCCGCTCTATCCCGACGCCATGCCGCTGTTCGAGAAGATCAACACCATCGTCCAGCGCATCTATCGCGGTTCCGAAGCGATCGCCGACAAATCGGTGCGCGACCAGCTCCACGCCTGGGAGCACGCCGGCTACGGTCATTTGCCGGTCTGCATGGCCAAGACGCAATATTCCTTCTCCACCGATCCGAATCTGCGCGGCGCGCCGACCGGCCACACCGTGCCGGTGCGCGAGGTCAGGCTGTCTGCCGGCGCCGGCTTCGTCGTCATCATCTGCGGCGAGGTGATGACCATGCCCGGTCTGCCCAAAGCGCCATCCTCGGAAAAGATCTTCCTGAACGAAATGGGCCAGATCGAGGGCCTGTTCTAAGGATATCAACGCTCGAACGGCAAAGGGCGCCGCAACGCTGCGGCGCCCTTCTGCCTGCTCGCAATAGTCTCCTACGCCGCGCTTCGCGCCAGCGCGCGCTGGTTGGAGGCATAGGGTGTGTCGTGCTGGGGTACCACGCCGGTCTTCAGGCAATCGATCCATTCGGCGGTTTTGAGAACGGCCGCGAAGCGCGACTGCAATACGATCGTCACGACGCGATGGATTTCCTCGCCCGAAGCGTAGCCGGCGCTGTTGGCATAGGGCAACGACCCCGTCGCGTCCGACAGGAACTCGACCTCAAAACCCATATGCACGGCATGGATGACCGTGGACAGATCGCAATTATGCGTCATGTAGCCGATGACCGTGATCGTATCGATAGAGTTGGCGCGCAGCCACTCCTCTAAATCCGTGCGGGTGAAGGCGCTGGGCAAGTTCTTTTCGATGTAGTGGTCGCGGTTTCGCCTGGCGATTTCCGGGTGCAACTCGGCGCCATGGCTGCCCTTGGCGAAGACCGATGAGGTTTCCGGTGCCAACTGCTTGATGACCACCACCTTGACGCCTGCCTCAGTGGCCGCGTCCATCGCTCGCGCCACATTGACGACGCTTTCGCGGAACGGCGGATGCTGGATGGCGAGGTTGCCGCCGTCATAGTCGTTCTGAACATCGATGACGATGAGGGCGCGGCGTGGAGCTTTGCCTTTGGCTGGGTCCGACATGGGGTTTTCCTTTCCCGTTTGGCATTGATGGGTGGACGATAAGCGCGGCGCCGGATCGCAAAAAGTGTCCCGATTGACATTGTTCGAAAGAATTGGGACAATCGGTGTCACCCTTTGCTGGAGCTCCCATGGCCGATCCTGTCGTTGCCGCCATCGCCTTCGATGGCATCAGCCCGTTTCATCTCTCCGTGCCGTGTCTCGTGTTCGGCGCGGATCGCACGACGCTCGGCCTGCCGCGCTTCGACTTCCGGGTCTGCGCGATTGAGAACGGGCCGATCCGCACTGATGCCGGGCTGACCATCAGCGTCCCGCACGCGCTTTCAGCGCTCGATGATGCCGATATCGTCATCGTGCCGAGTTGGAAGAATCTCGGGATCTCACCGCCGACGACACTGATCGAGGCGTTGCTTGGCGCGCACGAGCGCGGCGCGCTGATTGTCGGACTGTGCTTGGGAACGTTCGCTGTCGCGGCGACCGGATTGCTTTCGGGGCGGCGAGCCGCGACGCACTGGGCCTACGCGGATCAGCTGCAGGAACTCTATCCCGACATTCTCGTCGAACCAGAAGTGCTCTACATCGACGATGGCGATGTCGTGACATCCGCCGGCGTCGCCGCCGGGCTTGACTGCTGCCTGCACGTCGTACGGGCTCGTTACGGCGCGGAGGCAGCGCTTCGCCTTGCCCGGCAGATCGTGCTTTCTCCGCATCGGCAGGGCGGGCAGGCGCAATTCATCGAACGTCCCATCGCCAGAACCGGCAATGCGGACCGCTTCACCCAGGCTCTCGAAACGGTGCGCAAAACCCTGGGTGATCCGCACAGTCTGGACAGCGTTGCCGGTCTCGCCGGCCTCACCCGCCGGACGTTCACGCGCCGTTTCCAGAAAACGATCGGCACCAGTTTCGGCGACTGGCTGACCGACCAGCGTGTGCAACTCGCACAGCGGCTGCTGGAAGCAACGGAAAAATCGATGGATACGGTTGCCTTCGAGGCCGGCTTCGGCAGCGCCACCTCGCTGCGCCAGCATTTCGCGGCGCGGCTCAGAACCTCGCCCGTGCAATACCGGCGCGAATTCTCGAGGAGTGTCGATTTGGATAGACGCGGCGCTTCACGCTGATCCGGCTCACCCGCTCCTGATTACCCGTGCCGGATTGCCGACCACCGTGGTGTTCGCCGCCACGTCGCGCGTCACCACGGCACCGGCGCCGACGATGGCGCCATCGCCGATCCTGACCCCGCCGAGGATGATGGCACCACCGCCGATCCAGGCATTGTCGCCGATCTCGACCGGCCTGGCGATCTCCAGCCCTGCCCGTCGCCCCGCAGCCTCCCTGTGGTGCTCGGCGCAATAGATCTGCACATTGGGGCCGAGCAGCGTTCCCTTGCCGATGCGCACTGGCGCCGTATCGAGAATGGTGCAGCCGGCATTGAGGAAGACGCGGTCGCCGAGAAAGATGTTGAAGCCATAAGCGCAGTGGGACGGCGCTTCGATCCGGGCGCCCTCGCCTGCAGCGCCGAGCAGCGCCCGCAAGGCAGGCCCGATATCGCCGCGCTGTCGTGGTGGCAGGCTGTTGTGCTCGAACACCGCGTCGCGTGCCGTGATCCGCAGCGCCTCCAGTTCCGGGTCGAGGCAGCAATACCACTCGCCCGCCGCCATTTTCGTGCGTTCGCTCCCCGTCATGGCCGCAACTCCAGTCTCAATCTTTGCCAAGCACAACTGGTGAAAATACGGAAGCGCCGGCGGCGACACCACCTCTGGTCAAATACCGGACCTATGGTAGCTTGCTCTCTCGGACCTGTCCCAAGCCGGCCATCGAGGGATCAATCATGCTGTACATTCTTGCACTCCTGATTGGCATCGTTGCCGGGCTTCGCGCCATGACAGCGCCCGCCGCGGTCGCCTGGGGCGCCTGGCTAGGCTGGTTGCCGGTCACCGGCACCTGGGCGAGTTTCATGGGCCACTGGATCGCCGTCGGCATCTTCACCATCCTGGCCATCGCCGAACTGGTCACCGACCAGCTGCCATCGGCGCCGAGCCGCAAGGTGCCGCAGCAATTCGGCACGCGCATCGTCTCGGGCGCTTTCACCGGCGCGGTGATCGGCGCCACCGGCGGCGCCACCATCGGCGGCCTGATCGCCGGCGCCGTCGGCGCGGTGATCGGCACGCTGGGCGGCGCCGAGGCGCGTAAACGCCTGGCCACCGCGTTCGGCAAGGACCCGCCCGCCGCCTTCATCGAGGACGCGGTGGCGATCGTCGGCGGGCTTCTGATCGTGGCGGCGGTGGCATGACGGCAAAGACATTCGACGCCATCATCGTCGGTGCCGGGCAGGCCGGCCCACCGCTCGCCGGCCGGCTGAATGCGGCCGGCATGAGCGTGGCGCTGATCGAGCGAAAGCTGGTCGGCGGCACTTGCGTCAACACCGGCTGCACGCCGACCAAAACGATGGTGGCAAGCGCCTATGCCGCGCATCTCGCCCGCTGCGCCGCGGACTATGGCGTGACGCTCTCCGGTCCCGTCGGCGTCAACTACAAGGCGATCAAGGCGCGCAAGGACAAAGTCTCGAACGACGCTCGCGGCAATCTCGAAGACTGGATTGCCGGCATGGACAAATGCACGCTCTATCGCGGCCATGCGCGCTTCGTGACCGCCAATACGGTGCGCGTCGGCGACGATCTACTGAGCGCCGAAAAGATATTCCTCAACACCGGTGGCCGCGCCTCGGTGCCCGATCTGCCCGGCATCGACGGCATTTCTTACCTGACCAATTCGTCGATGATGGATCTCGACGTGCTGCCGCGCCATCTCATCGTCGTCGGCGGCAGCTATGTCTCGCTCGAATTCGCGCAGATGTTCCGCCGCTTCGGTTCCGAAGTCACGGTCATCGAAAAGAGCCCGCGCCTGATCGGCCGCGAGGACGATGACGTCTCGGACGCCATTTTGTCGATCCTCGAAAACGAAGCCATTGCCGTCCATCTCGGCGCCGACGATATCCGCTTCGCCAGGCGAGGCAACGAAATCGCCGTGACCTTCTCGCCAGGCAAGGCGGCTGCGGTCGGCTCGCATGTGCTGCTGGCCCTGGGGCGCACGCCAAACACCGACGATCTCGGCCTCGACAAAGCCGGCGTCGAGGTCGACAAACGCGGCTTCATCGTCGTCGACGACCAGCTGCGCACCAGCGTGCCCGGCATCTGGGCGATGGGCGACTGCAACGGCAAGGGCGCCTTCACCCACACCTCGTACAATGACTACGAGATCGTCGCCGCCAACCTGCTCGACAACGATCCGCGCGGGGTCAGCGACCGCATCGAGGCCTATGCGCTCTATATCGACCCACCACTCGGCCGCTGCGGCATGACCGAAGCTGCGGTAAGGAAATCCGGTCGCCGCGCCCTTGTCGGCCAGCGGCCAATGACCCGTGTCAGCCGTGCCGTCGAAAAAGGTGAGACGCAAGGCTTCATGAAGATCCTGGTCGATGCCGACACCAAGGAGATCCTCGGCTGTTCGGTGCTCGGCCCGGGCGGCGACGAAGCGGTGCACTGTGTGCTCGACCTGATGTATGCCAAGGCGCCGGTCAGCACGCTGGCGCGTGCCGTGCACATCCACCCGAACGTCTCGGAGCTTCTGCCGACCATCGCCCAGGAATTGAAGCCGCTGGTGTGACGGCCGGGTAGAATCGTGCGCCCATAGCGGCAGCGGCTGGACCAATCGACAGCCTATCGGCAAAAGGGCATGTGTTCCGCCTCTTCTCCCGGAGGCATCCTGTGCAGAAATCCATCGAACGCATCGCCGGCGACAGCGAGGGCGTTTCCTACGAATTCCCCGTCTTCCGCTTCGCCGGAACGGACAAGACAGCGCCTTCGGCCTATCTGCAGGCGGCACTTCATGCCGGCGAATTGCCGGGCGTCGTTGCCATCGATGCGCTGATGCCGATGCTCAGCAGGGCGGAAGCCGAAGGCCGCATCAGCGGCAATATGACCATCGTGCCCTGGGCCAATCCGATCGGCCGCGCGCAATATCTCTATGGCGACCATCAGGGCCGCTTCCATCTGGGGACGCGCACCAATTTCAATCGCGGCTTTCCGCGGCTCGCCGCGCCCGACCTCACGCTCCTGCCGGCGCACGGCACGGTCGATCAGCGGCTGAAGACGCGGCTGCTGCAGCTCTCCATCGGCCACGACATCGTGCTCGACCTGCACTGCGACGATGAAGGCCTCGCCTACCTCTACGTCCACACCAGCCTGTGGCCGGCCATGGCGGATTGTGCGGCGGCTATGGGCGTCGATGCGGTGATGCTGTGGCACGAAGATCCCGACGGCACCTTCGAAGGCGCCTCGATCATGCCGTATCAGAACGTTCCCGCCGACGTCGCGCGCCTCGATCGGCGCGTCGCCACCACCGTCGAATATCGCGGCATACTCGACGTCGACGGCGCCCTCGCAAGCGCCGACGCCGAAGGGCTCTACCGGCTGCTGGTGGCGCGCGGCGTCATCCGGGATCAGGCGCTGCCCGCGTCTGGCAGCTTCGTAGGACTCGTCGCGCCGATCGAAAATATCGAGATGATGCCGGCGCCCCGTTCGGGCGCGATCCTCTACCACGTGAAGCCGAGCGACCGCGTCACCAAGGGTGCGCGCCTTGCCACCATCGTCCACGCGCCGGGTGAGCCCGACGGCCGCACGGAAGTGTTGGCGCCCCAGGCCGGCCTCATCCTGACACGCCGCTCGCGCCGCATAATTCGCGCCGGCGAGGACCTCTTGAAGCTGGTCGGCGACAGGAAGAGTGCCGATGCAAGGTCGGGGACGCTGGAGGACTGACGCAACCCGCCAGGCTACCCCGAAATCGCCTGTCGCGCCTTGGACTCCAGCCATTCGGCCATCTGCCGGTAAGGCACCGGACCATGGCTCACGCGGGCGACGCCGAGTTCGGCAAGCCTCTGGCGCGGCGGCACATGCGCCAGTGCAATGATGTTGACCGGCAATGCCGTTGCCTGGCAGAGCGCCTCGATCAGGCCTTCATCGGCAAGCCCCGGCGCAAAGAAGCCATGCGCTCCGGCCCTTTCGTAGGCGTGCGCCCGCTCGATCGCCTGATCGAGGAGAGCCTTGTCGTGCGCATCCGGTTTCGCCTTCAGGAAAATGTCGGTTCGGGCGTTGATGAAGGCCGGAATACCCGAGGTCTTCACGGCCGCCGCGGCGGCTTCGATCCGCCTCACCTGTATGGCGATGTCGTGCAGCCCACTGCCGCCGACAATCTGATCTTCGAAATTAAAGCCGACGGCTCCAGCCTGCACGGCGAGCGCCACGCTGCGGGCGACAACCTCCGGAGCGACCCCGTAACCGCCCTCGAGGTCCATGGTTACCGGCAGATCCACCGCCGCAACGATGCGTTTGATGTTTTCGAGCGCCAGTTCCAACGGGATTTTCTCGCCATCGGCGAATCCGAAAGCGGCCGCGACCGGCCAGCTTCCGGTGGCGATGGCCTTGGCCCCTGCTTGCGCGATGATCTTGGCGGAGCCTGGGTCCCAGGCATTGTAGAGGACAATCGGGTTGCCCTTGACATGGAGGGAATGGAACGTCCGTGCGCGGTCGATCTGCTCGGTCATCGATGTTTTCCCGTCTTCCTGCTGTTTGATGCAGAGTCTAGGCAGGACTGCCGGTCTTGGCCATGTGCCATGGGTTGCGAAAGCAGCAGCCACCCCACAGACTTTCAAACCTGTTGCGCATACCGCTTTTCGCGGCTATGGATTTCGCCATGAATATGCGTTCGATCAAGACCATTTGGTGGTGGGCTCGCTGACAGCGGCCTGTTCGAACGCGTTCGCGTGACAATAGAAGGTGGCCGCAGCGGAATGTCCGGGCGGCCATTTGTTTTTTCAAGCCATTCCCGGGTCCGTTGCCCCAAAGACGCTGATGGAGACGGCAATGACGACGAAAATTCTGGAGAATGGCGCCGAGCGCTTCGTCACCGCGGGTGGCGTGGCGATTACCCGCCAGCGCCATGACCGGCCATATGAGGGCGCGATCGACGGCTATGTCGATGGCCTGAATTCGCGCCGCGGCGCCGTGTTTTCCTCGAATTACGAATATCCCGGCCGTTATACGCGCTGGGATACCGCCATCATCGATCCGCCGCTGGTGATCTCGGCACGCGGCCGCGCCATGCGCATCGAGGCGCTGAACCGCCGTGGCGAGGTGCTTTTGCCGGTGATCGGTACGGTGCTTGCTGGCCTTGACGATGTCACGATCGCCGAGACGTCGAACAAACTCATCCGCCTCGAGGTCGCCAAGCCCGGCCGTGTCTTCACCGAAGAGGAACGCAGCCGCGTTCCCTCCGTGTTCACCGTGCTGCGCGCCATCACTGCTTTGTTCAAGACCGAGGAAGACGCCAATCTCGGCCTCTATGGCGCCTTCGGCTACGACCTCGCCTTCCAGTTCGATCCGGTCGACTACAAGCTCGAGCGCAAGCCAAGCCAGCGCGATCTCGTGCTGTTCCTGCCCGACGAGATCCTCGTCGTCGACCACTATTCCACCAAGGCCTGGACCGACCGCTACGACTATTCCGGCGACGGCTTTTCGACCGAAGGCCTGCCGCGCGACGAAATCGTCGAGCCGTTCAGGACCGCCGACCGGATCCCGCCGCGCGGCGACCACGAGCCCGGCGAATATGCCAAGCTGGTGCGCAAGGCGATGAAGAGCTTTGAGCGCGGCGACCTGTTCGAAGTGGTGCCGGGGCAGATGTTCTACGAACGCTGCGAAACCCAGCCCTCCGAGATTTCCCGCAAGCTGAAGAGCATCAATCCCTCGCCCTATTCCTTCTTCATCAATCTCGGCGAGGGCGAATATCTGATCGGCGCCTCGCCGGAAATGTTCGTTCGCGTCAACGGCCGCCGCGTCGAGACCTGCCCGATCTCCGGCACTATCAAGCGCGGCGACGATGCCATTTCCGATAGCGAGCAGATCCTCAAGCTGCTCAATTCCAAGAAGGACGAGTCCGAACTCACCATGTGCTCGGATGTCGACCGCAACGACAAGTCGAGGGTCTGCGAGCCGGGCTCGGTGCGCGTCATCGGCCGTCGCCAGATCGAGATGTATTCGCGCCTGATCCACACCGTCGACCACATTGAGGGACGGCTGCGCGAAGGCATGGACGCCTTCGACGCCTTCCTGTCGCATGCCTGGGCCGTCACCGTCACCGGCGCGCCGAAATTATGGGCCATGCGCTTCATCGAGCAGAACGAGAAGAGCCCGCGCGCCTGGTATGGCGGGGCGATCGGCATGGTCAATTTCAACGGTGACATGAACACCGGCCTGACGCTTCGCACCATCCGCATCAAGGACGGCATTGCCGAGGTGCGCGCCGGCGCCACGCTGCTCTTCGACAGCATACCCGAAGAAGAAGAAGCCGAAACCGAACTGAAGGCATCCGCCATGATCTCCGCCATCCGCGACGCCAAGTCAGGCAATGCCGCCAGCACCGAACGCAGCACCGCGCGGGTCGGCGATGGCGTCAACATCCTGCTGGTCGACCACGAGGACTCCTTCGTCCACACGCTGGCCAATTATTTCCGCCAGACCGGCGCCAATGTCTCGACGGTGCGCACGCCGGTGCCGGACGAGGTCTTCGACCGGCTGAAGCCCAACCTGGTCGTGCTGTCGCCCGGCCCCGGCACGCCGAAGGACTTCGACTGCGCCGCCACCATCAAGCGAGCCCGTGCGCGCGACCTGCCGATCTTCGGCGTCTGCCTCGGGCTGCAGGCGTTGGCCGAGGCCTATGGCGGCGAATTGCGGCAATTGCACATCCCGATGCATGGCAAGCCGTCGCGCATCCGCGTGTCGAAGCCGGGCATCATCTTCTCCGGCCTGCCCAAGGAGGTGACGGTCGGCCGCTATCATTCGATCTTTGCCGATCCGGTGCGGCTGCCCGATGGTTTTGTCGTCACCGCCGAGACCGAGGACGGCATCATCATGGCCTTCGAGCACCGCAAGGAGCCGATCGCCGCTGTGCAGTTCCACCCGGAATCGATCATGACGCTCGGCCACAATGCCGGCATGCGCATCATCGAGAACATCGTCGCGCACCTGCCGCGCAAGGCCAAGGAAAAGGCCGCTTAATTCGAGGGCTCAGTGTTGGGATTTCTTCCCCAGTGACCGCGGCAGAAATCAAAGCAGCCGCCAGGCAGAAGGTCGCCAGCCTCGCTTTCTGGTCGATCGTCGTCGCCTTCGTCGTGCTCGGCCTCAAGCTGGTGGCCTGGTACGTCACCGGTTCGGTTGCGCTTTATTCGGACGCGCTGGAATCGATCGTCAACGTCATTGCCTCGGCCGCCGCCTATTGGGCGATCCAGGTCAGCTACAAGCCAGCCGACCAGGACCATCCGTTCGGCCACCACAAGGCCGAGTATTTCTCGGCCGTCCTGGAAGGCGTGCTGATCGTGCTTGCCGCCCTGCTGATCCTCAATGAGGTCTGGTGGTCGTGGCAGCATCCGGCCCCGCTCGAACAGCCATGGACCGGCCTTGCCGTCAACGGCGTCGCAACCGTCATCAACGCCGTCTGGGCCTTGACGTTGATCCGCACCGGACGGAGTGAAAAATCACCGGCGCTGGTTGCCGACGGCAGGCATATCATGACCGACGTAGCGACCTCGGTCGGTGTCTTCATCGGCCTGGTCGGCGCCGTGCTGACCGGCTGGCAGGTTCTCGATCCGGCTCTTGCGGTGATCGTGGCGCTGAACATCCTGTGGCAAGGCTGGCACGTCATCGGCTCGTCGATGAACGGGCTGATGGACCGCGCCGTCGATACCCAGGAACATATCCGTATCCGCGACATCATCTCTGCCAATTGCAAGGGCGCGCTCGAGGTCCACGACCTGAAGACGCGCATCGCCGGCCGCGCCACCTTCATCGAGTTCCATCTGGTCGTCGACGCCGACATGTCGGTCGGCGCCAGCCACGTCATCTGCGACCGCATCGAGGACGCACTGCAGGCAGAGATCCCTTCCGTCCGCGTCATCATCCATGTCGAGCCCGACGACGAAGCGAAACTGCCCAAGGGCACGACGGCCGTGCCGTTCGCGTGAAGCAATTCGCGCAGAAAAATCGCTCAGTCGTGATCCTTCGCGCCCCCCTCTGTCCTGCCGGACATCTCCCCCAACAAGTGGGGAGATTGGCCGTCACCGCGGCTTTTGCCAATAGCCATAGTCGCAGGAGTGAGTGACGCGAGGAAGCTGCCGATCTCCCCCCAAGTGGGGGAGATGTCCGGCAGGACAGAGGGGGGCGCGAAGGATCGCTGTAGCCCTCATTCCGAGCCGCTGCGCGCCATGGATTCGAGGATCTGATCCGACGGACTTTCCAGAGCCGCCTCCGCGAAATCGTCATCAAGCGGACCGATCACTCTGTCCAGCCAAGCCCAATCCTGCGCAAGAGGCTCGATAATGACGCTCTGGCCGTGGCGGCTGATGAAAACCTCTTTGGTGTCGAAACGGTACTCCTTTGGCAAGCGCACCGCCTGCGAGCGGCCGGACCAAAAAACCCTTGTCTTGCGCATGGCATCCACCTTCTCGTCACATGATCAAGGCCCGCAGGCCGCCTGCGGCATCGGCTCCAGCCGGTAGACCTTGTCGTCGGAGCTGGTGTCGCCTTCCGCCGCTTTCGAGCACAGATCGATGATCGGCAGGCCGCTGTTTGGGTTGGCCAGCATCATCGTGCCGTTGGCGCCGCGGCGGAGGAAAATCTCCTTTTGCGCGATATCGCAGGAGGCACCACCCGTCTTCGCGCTCGCCGCGCAGCGCCACTGGTCGCCCTCGCCCTGGCAGTTATAGACCTGCGTGACCTTGGCCGATTTCTGCCGTGTGGTGACCGAAACGGCGATATCGGCGCCGCTTGGCCAATTGGCCGGATCGCCAGCCCCGGCGAAAGACGCCAGCTCGACCGGTCCGCGGAAAACCCGGATCGTCTGGGTCAGCTGATCGGGATGCGAGCCGAGATGCGCGGCATCATAGTCACGCCCGTAGCAGAAGGCCTGGTCCGGCTTCAGCCGCTCGCGCAATGGCGGGCCAAGTGCCGGATCGATCGGGTCGATGCGGGCGAACTCCGCCTTGCAGGTCGCGGCCGGCATCGGATCGAGCCTGAAGCCGTTGTCGTCCTTGCCCAACGCCTGCCGTTCGTACTCCGCCTTGCCGAGCTCGTCTTCCGATCCGGCATCGAGATAAAGATCGGGCTGCACGTCCGAGACGATCAGCCGGCCCTTGTCGTCGACCTTCAGCGAAGCCATGGTGCGATCGCAGTCCATGCCGCAACGGATCGGACCGGTTTTGCCGTCCTCCGATTCATGGCTGCACCAACCGCCGAGCCATTCCGGCGCCTTGGCGCCGCGTACCGTCGTCGCCATGAAGCCATTGTAGGAGGAATCGATGCCGGTGCTTGGCTCCTCGTTTGGCCGGCTGACCGGATCGCGGCCGTAATAGAAGAAGATGCGCGCCACCTTCTGGTGCGGATGCGACTTGAGATGCGCGGCGTCGTAGACGCGGCCGAAACAGGCGTCCTTGCCGTCGGGGCTGAGCTCGGTGAGTTTGAGCGTGTCATCGGCGAAAGCAGCGCCGCCGACGGCGGAAAGCAAGGCAGCCCCAAGCCCGGCGCCCACAATGGTCCCCGTTATGGTCCTCGACGTCATGCTACCCCTCCATTGCCCCGACAAGACGTGACGTCAATTTATGCTAGGATCGAGGCCGAGGCCACGCAATTTGCGCGGGCCGGCTAAATGGGAGATGAAGCCATGCGACGCCGCGATATTTTCCGCGTCGGTCTTGCCGGGGCCGCCGGGCTTTTCGGGCTGCGCCCCACCAAGGCGGCAGCCATTGAAGTCAAGGCCGTCGAAGAGGAAAGGCAAAAGGTCGCCTATCACCTCAGCGATCTCGACAAGGTCAATTTCGTGCTCGGCAACATCAAGAACCACTTCGAAGGCACCGACGGCAAGGTCGACATCGCGCTTGTCGTGCACGGCCCAGCACTTGCCGCCTTCAAGTCGAAGGGCATATCCGCCGCCATTTCCGGGCGTTTCGCCGGCCTTGTCCAGGATGGGCTCAGCCCGCACGCTTGCGCCAACACCATGCACGGCATGGATATCGGCCTGGCCGACCTGCTCGACGGCTTCCATGCCGCCGACAGAGGCGGTGTCGTCAAGCTCGCCGAATTGCAGCGCCAGGGCTACGCCTATCTCAGGCCATAGGCTTTTACGGACTTGAACGCGAGGACTGCGAGGGCCTACGAAGAGCAGGCCGAGTCCCCCGGAGGAATAGACGTGCCAGCCACCACCACCCTTGTCAGCCCCTCTCTGGTCATCCCCGACCTTGCCGGAAAGGCGGTGCTGGTCACCGGCGCGTCGACCGGCATCGGCGCGGCGCTTGCACTTGCCTACGCCGCGCAGAAATGTCGCGTCGCACTGCACTACAATTCGAGCCGGGTGGCTGCCGAAAACCTGGCGGCGACCATTCGCAACGGTGGCGGCGACGTGTTCCTGACCCAGGGCGATTTCTCGATCCCCGCCGATGTCGAGCGCGTCGTCGAGGACAGTGCGCAACATTTCGGCCGGCTCGACGGCCTCGTCAACAATGCCGGCGGCATGCTCGGCCGCGTGCCCTATGCCGAGCAGACCGAGGCGCATTACGACGCGGTGATGGACCTCAACGCGCGTTCCGTGCTGACAGCTTCGCGCAAGGCGATCCCATGGCTGAAGCGGCAGGGCGGCTTCATCGTCAACACCTCCTCGATCGCCGCGCGCAACGGCGCCGGTGGCGGCGCCGGCCTTTACGGCTCCGCCAAGGCCTTCGTCTCCAACGTCACGCGCGGCATGGCCAAGGAGCTAATCGGTTTCAACATCCGCGTCAACGCGGTGGCGCCCGGCACGATCGCGACACCTTTCCACGAGCGCTACTCGACCGACGACCAGATGAAAGGCATGATCGCCACCATCCCGCAGGGCCGCGCCGGCACCGCCGAGGACTGCGTTGGCGCCTATCTGTTCCTCTCCTCCGCTCTGTTGAGCGGCTACATCACCGGCCAGGTGATCGAGGTGAATGGCGGCCAGTTGATGCCGTAGACGGCGAACTGCATACTCCTGGTTGCGTAATCTCAACGGAGCAAAGCGAATGTACGGACTGATCGGCAAGATGCGGGCGACGCGCGGCCAGCGCGACGCGGTCATGGAGGTCCTGCTCGCCAGCACCGGCGCCATGCCCGGCTGCCTGAACTACATCATCGCCACCGACCCGGCCGACGCCGACGCGATCTGGGTGACCGAAGTGTGGACCGACGCCGAAAGCCATAAAGCTTCGCTGCAGCTGCCCGAAGTCCAGGCGGCAATCGCCAAGGCACGGCCGATCATCGCCGGCTTCGAGTTCCAGGTGGAGACGCGTCCGGTTGGTGGGTTTGGGTTGCCGGCGGTGAAGGCGGGATAGAGGAGAGGCCGGCGGGACAGCGCCCCCCCTCTGGCCTGCCGGCCATCTCCCCCTCAAGTGGGGAGATTGGCAGCTTCGCCGACAGCTCTCTTTTTGGAGATTGGCGAAGGCCGACGTGACATCCAATCTCCCCACTAGAGGGGGAGATGTCCGGCAGGACAGAGGGGGGCGCGAAGGATCGCTACGGATGGCTGGTGCCATTACCACCCAAGCCCTTTTCCCCCGCAAAAAGGGTTCGTATTTTTTCGCGACCGGTCTAAGAGCCGATCTATGGATTCTTCCCCGAACCCGCCGGCCATCGAGCACCTGGGGCGGATCCACAAGGGCTGGCAGTGGCCGGTCCTGGTGGTGGTCTCGGTGCTGTTTGCCGGCGCGCTTGAACTCGCCGCCCTTCCCGCCGCGCTCTTGATCGGACCGATGCTGGCGGCCATCGCTGCCGGCACCAACGGCGCCACGGTGCGCGTGCCGTGGGTTCTGTTCGGCTCCGCCCAGGCGGTCGTCGGCTGCCTGGTCGCCAGTTCCATCTCGGCCGATATCTTTCCCGTCTTCTACAAGGAATGGCCGCTGTTCCTCGGCGTCGTGATGGCGACGGTCGCGGCATCCAGCCTGCTTGGCTGGCTGATCAGCCGCTGGCGCATCCTGCCCGGCACCACCGCCGTCTGGGGCTCGTCGCCGGGCGCCGCCACCGCCATGGTGCTGATGGCCGGTGCCTTCGGCGCCGACCAGCGCCTCGTCGCCTTCATGCTCTATCTGCGCGTCATCTGCGTCTCGATGACGGCAGCCCTGGTGGCCAAGCTTTGGGTCGACACCTCAGGCATCCAGGTGCCGGCCATCGTCTGGTTCCCGCCGGTCGATCCGCAAGGCTTGGCCGCGACGTTCGGCGTGGCGCTGGTCGGCGGCCTCGCGGGAAAGCTTTTCCGGCTGCCGTCGCCGTTTTTCCTCGGCACCTTCATTTTCGGCACCGTGATCCATCTCGGGCTCGGCGTGACCATGCAGTTGCCGCCCTGGCTGCTCGCCTTGAGCTATACGATAATCGGCTGGAGCATCGGCCTGAATTTCACCAGGGCCATCTTGCGCCACGCGGCCCGCGCGCTGCCGCAGATCGTCGGCTCGATCATTGCCCTGATCGTCTTTTGCGGCGGCCTCGCCTTCCTGATCAGCCGCCTGCTCGGCATCGATCCGCTGACCGCCTATCTGGCGACCAGCCCCGGCGGCATGGACAGCGTCGCTATCATCGCCGCCGCCGCGCAGCATGTCGACATCTCCTTCGTCATGGCGCTGCAATCGGCACGCTTCCTGATCGTGCTTCTGGTCGGCCCAAGCGTGGCGCGGCTGGTGGCGAGAAGCCTGCGGGAGTAAAGACCAGCCGGGCAGTGCGTCAGCTGATCACCAGGCCCGATATACGCTCGCCGTCCAGCGTGAAGACCATATCGCCGTCGCCGTTGAAACCGTTGCCTTCGACGGCGATGCGAACGCGGCAGGTGCCGTCCTTCGCTGCGATGCCGAGGATGCGGAGCCTGGATTGCACGCCGATATTGTCCGACTGGTTCCAGCGCGCAATCTGCTCGCGGCCCTTGAACGACCGGCCCCAGTCGCTCAGGAAGGCGTCGGGCGTGAAACTGTCCAGGAAGGCTTCGCTATCGCCGGCATTGGTGGCTTCGACAAAGCGGCGGATCGGATCGGGTGTGGTCATGTTTCCTCCTGGGAGGTGCCGGAAATAAAAAACCCGCCTCGACGGCGGGTCCTCGGCGCCAATCAGCACCATAGCCAGATTAGTAGCATAGCTGCCGGCACAAAGCAAGAACAAAGTTGCCCCACCCTCAACTTTGAATGTTGGCGAAAACCAAGGCGACATCCAATCTCCCCCTTGCGGGGGGAGATCGGCAGCTTCTGCGACGGCGAGGCTCCCACTTGCCTCGCTTTGCCCGCTCCTGTATGAAATCCGCCATGAGCCCGCGCGCCACCTCTTTTGCGTCCCGCCCGACCGGCATTGCCGGCCAGACCGTTCGCGCGCTTGCCTCCACCCTGCTGCTTCTCGGCCTTATCGGCGATCGCCGGGTTCGCTGAAGGAGCGCCCGGCGGTCGAATTGCCGCTCACGCGCACGCTCCTTGGCCAGTCACAAATTGGCACGTCACATCAAGCGAACGAAATTCTGGTAAAGGCGCCGCTCGCCACCAATCCGGCTGAAGCTGGATCCGCGAGCCGCCGGGAGAAATGACGATGAACGCACGAGAAGATATCCGTCTGAATGTAGAGGAAATCAGCAAGCCTGCGGCAAAGGGCATGCCGGACGCCGCCCGCAAATACCAGCCCTATCCGACCGTTGGCCTTGCCGATCGCACCTGGCCTTCGAAAGTGATCGAGAAGGCGCCGATCTGGTGCTCGGTCGACCTGCGCGACGGCAACCAGGCGCTGATCGATCCGATGGGCCAGGAACGCAAGGCGCGCATGTTCGCCCTGCTCCTCGACATGGGCTTCAAGGAGATCGAGATCGGCTTCCCGTCGGCCTCGCAGACCGACTTCGATTTCGCCCGCTGGTGCATCGAACAAGGCAACGTGCCCGCCGACGTCTCGCTGCAGGTGCTGGTGCAGTGCCGGCCGGAACTGATCACCCGCACTTTCGAGGCGCTCAAGGGTGCCA
Organism: Mesorhizobium sp. M0894; assembly: GCF_040319725.1. Taxonomy (NCBI): domain Bacteria; kingdom Pseudomonadati; phylum Pseudomonadota; class Alphaproteobacteria; order Hyphomicrobiales; family Phyllobacteriaceae; genus Mesorhizobium; species Mesorhizobium sp. M0894. The sequence goes on from NZ_JAMYOG010000001.1 coordinate 158,915, forward strand.
CCAACCCGATCGTCCATTTCTACAATTCGACGAGCGAGCTGCAGCGCCGCGTCGTCTTCGAGAAAGACGTCGCCGGCATCAAGCGGATCGCCACCGATGCGGCCAAGATGATCACCGACATGGCGGCGAAGGCCGGCGGCGGCTATCGTTTTGAATATTCGCCGGAGAGTTTTACCGGCACCGAGCTCGAAGTGGCGCTGGAGATCTGCAACGCCGTCACCGAAATCGTCCAGCCGACGGCGGAAAACAAGCTGATCATCAACCTGCCCTCCACGGTCGAGATGTCGACGCCCAACATCTATGCCGACCGCATCGAATGGATGTGCCGCAATCTCGACAACCGCGAGAACCTGTTGATCTCGCTGCATCCGCACAACGACCGCGGCACCGGCATCGCCACCACCGAACTCGGCCTGATGGCGGGCGCCGACCGCGTCGAAGGCACGCTGTTCGGCAATGGCGAGCGCACCGGCAATGTCGACATCGTCACGCTGGCGCTCAACATGTACACGCAAGGCGTCGATCCCGGGCTCGACTGCTCCGACATCAACCGCATGAAGGACGTCTACGAATACTCCAACCAGCTGAAGATCCCCGAGCGCCATCCCTATGTTGGCGAGCTCGTCTACACCGCCTTTTCCGGCTCGCACCAGGACGCCATCAACAAGGGCATGAAGGCGCTGCGCAAGGCCAACACGCCGCACTGGGAGGTGCCCTACCTGCCGATCGACCCGGCCGATGTCGGCCGCAGCTACGAAGCCATCATCCGCATCAACTCGCAGTCCGGCAAGGGCGGTATCGCCTATGTGCTGCATGCGGATTACGGCCTCAACCTGCCGCGCAACCTGCAGATCGAGTTCAGCCAGGCTATCCAGGCGATCACCGACGCCGAAGGCAAGGAGGTGCCGGCCAAGCGCATCTACGAGCGTTTTCTCGACACCTATGTCGACCAGCCCGGCGCGCGCCTGAAGTTCCTCGACCACCACACCTACCCCGACACCGAGGTCAAGGGCCGGCGCGTGGTCGAAGCGGTGATCCTCGACAGGGGCAAGGAGGTGACCATATCCGGCACCGGTACTGGCCCGATCGACGGCTTCGTCGATGCGCTGTCGCGCCATGTCGGGGTGCCGATGTCGGTGCTCGATTATTCCGAGCATTCCATGCAGCGCGGCTCGAATGCCTCGGCCATTTCCTATGTCGAGATGGAACATCCGGGCGGCAAGCTGTTCGGCGCCGGCATCAACACCAATATCGTCGCCGCCTCGCTCGAAGCCGTGGTTTCGGCCGCCAACCGCATCGTCGGCCGAAAGGGCGGCTAGCCGAAACTGCCAGGCCCGCGCCATCAGCCCACCGGATATTTATCCGGTGGGTACGCTATCGCACCATAAGCACATGCTTGTAAGGCGGCGCCAGCGCTATATGATCGTACCTCAACCTGTGCCGAATTCGAAGGGATCGACACTTGCAGCATACCACGCCTGCCGCCCCCGCAGTGCGCGAAACGTTGGAGCGATTGCTTGCCAGCGAAACGTTCGGACGATCCGAGCGCGCGCGCAAGCTGCTCCGCTACCTGGTCGAGCGCGAGCAGGCAGGCGAAGCCGATAGGCTCAAGGGCTTCTCTATAGCGATGGACGTCTTCGGCAAGGACGGCGATTTCGATCCGTCGACCGATGCGGTGGTGCGGGTGCAGGCCGGCAGGCTGCGCGAGCTGCTGCAGCAGTACTTCGCCAACGAGGGCGTTGCCGAACCGGTCCGCATCGCCATTCCGCGCGGCGGCTATGTTCCATCCTACGAACTCAATGCCATTCGCTTGCCGGCGGAGGCCGAGGCAGAGAGCAAGCCGCAGCCGGCGACAGAGGAGGCGGCGACGAGCGCCCCGCCCGGATCCTCGGAGGATGCCCGCAACCGGGCACATCCGGCTGCATTGCTGAGCGTTCCAGCGCTCAGCCCCGCTGCACCGTCGCTGCAGCGCCATTTGCAGTTCTTCTGGCTGGCGATCGCGCTGGTCATCCTCATGCTGGGTGTGCTGATCCTTCGCCAGGGCAGCGTGGTGTTGCTGACCGGCGGCGACACGGCGGTCGAGACCGCGGTGGCGACCGGCAGCATAGCGGCGCCTCCGGTTGAAACCCTCCCCCAGGTTTACATTGCCATCAAGGCCGACAGCGACGTGGCTCGCCGTGTCGCTGCATCACTGCGCGCCGGCCTTAGCGGCTTCGATACCATCAACTTCATCGGTCGTGATGCCGACAGCCCGCCCGATCCACTTACCGACGCCGCCAGCTTCGTGTTCGATGTCCTGCCCGGGCCGCGCAGCGGCGACATTATGCTCGAGCTGCAGAGCGTGGCGACCGGCCGCGTGCTGCTGTCACGCAACCTGACCGCCGGCGACAGCGCAAACACCGCTATCGAGGACCAAATCTCCGGCATTTTGAGCTCGGCTCTTCCCGCCTCGGGCACGATCTACAATTACATCGAGCAGAGCGGCATCCAGACCGGGCTGACGGCGTGTCTGGTGCTCAACGGCAAATATTATCTCGACCAGAACGCGCAGACGCACGAAGCCGCCTACCGCTGCCTCGAAGATCTTGCCAACCGGGAGGCGAAGTCGTCGCTCGTCTATTCGGAACTCGCGTCCTTGCATCTGGAGGCGGTCACCGACCATTATCCCTACCCCGCCGACGCGACGATGGAAAAGGCGATGATGTTTGCCCATCGCGCCATCCAGATGGGCCCCACCAGCCCCTATGCGCACCGCGCCCTTGGTTATCTCAATTCGCGCATCGGCAATTCCGAGGAATCGATCCGCTGGATGCGCAAGGCCTACGAACTTAATCCTTACGATCTCGCAATGGCCGCCGCCTATGGCTACGGGCTCGTTTTCGCCGGCAGGTACAGCGAGGGCACCCCGATCCTTGCTCACGCGGTGGATATCGCCAGCGCCCATCCGACATGGTGGGATTACGGGCTGTTCGCAGGAGAGTTCATGATGGGCGACATGAACAAGGCGACGCTTGCCAGCGACGGCTTGCGAACGACGGAAATGAAATCGCATTATCTGGCGGCGCGGCTGATCGGTGCCAACGCTGCCGGCCGCGAAAAGCTGGCAAGCAGGCTGCTGCAGGAATTGACCACAAAATTCCCGAAATTCGCAGCCGATCCGCGTGCAACGTTCGTCGAGCGCAGATATCCCGCCGATCTGACCAACCGGCTGGTAGAGGCCCTGCGCGCCGCCGGGCTTGGCGGTGCCAGCTGACGTCTTCCGGCGCGCGAACGACGTCAGCTGATCGCGAAAATTTTACTGGCCATCCGCACGGCCAAAGCGCAATTCAGACACGATTGAACCGCCCCAAACCCATCGCGGCATAAAGACCAATCGCGGCACAAAGACTGATCCCCCCGGCATCCGGACTGATCCCGGCACAAACCCATTAAGTTTGCATGACCCGATCCCTTTACGCTGCCGAACGGGGCACCGGCCCGACGACGATTGTCTTCCTGCATGGCTTCGGTGGCTGCCACGACGACTGGCGCGATGTGGTCGCGCCTCTGGCTCCGGGCGCGCGGACCTTGGCCTATGATCTGCCGGGTCATGGCTTGTCGTTCGATTTTCCGGGCGGCGGTCCGGCCAGGATCGCAGCCAGTGCCGTCCTTGCGGACCTTTCCGCACGCGGGATAAAGCGGGCCCATCTCGTCGGCCATTCGATGGGCGGCGCCGTGGCCGCCCTGATGGCATTGAGCGAGCCCGAAAGAATGGCCTCGCTGACGCTGTTGGCACCGGGCGGTCTTGGTCCTGAGATCAATGGCCCGCTGCTGCGCCGCTACGCCGCCGCTGCCGGCACCGACGAAATCCGCGCCTGCCTTGCCGCCATGTCGGGACCGCAAAGCCACCCCCCGCAGCACCGGGTCGATCTCCTCAACGAGATGCGCCAGCGTCCCGGCCAGTTGGGGACACTTGTCGAGCTCGCAGCTGCAATGACCAGGGATGATCGGCAAGGTGTCATCCCGAGCGAGCGGCTTGAAACGCTGAACATGCCGGTGATGGTGGTTTGGGGGACGGACGACGCGGTGCTGCCTGTCAGCCAAGCGGACGGCCTGCCGAAGCGTTTTCATCTGCACCACGTGCTGGAAGCCGGCCATATGCTGGTCGAGGAAGCGCCCGGCCTGATCGCCGAGGCCATCCGTCGCAATATGCGACGCCGCAGCAGGCGGCTTCGTCCGGGATTCGCCGCTGCGGCGAGCTGATCGGTCTTCGCACAGGCACGGCGGCGGCGCTGGTGCTGCTCCAGCGAACCCTTGCCCACCCATCGATCTCGCAAGTGCATTTTGCCGGCGGCTGTGTTAATTCGGTGTTAACCAAACCCGCGAGGCAACGCCGATGAAGGATGCAGGCGAGAACATCACCCAGATCGATCAGTCGCGAAAACTGTCCGATGCCATTCGCGACGTCAAGAACGCCTTCGCCGACCGCGACGACGTCGTCATCGACATGCGCGAAGCGCATCGCATGCGGCTCGATTTGCTTGCCGCCGAACTCGCCCCGGTGTTCGGCGACGTACCCACCGACATGGACAGTTTCGACTTCGCCGTCTCGTCCGGCCTGCAGCCAAGGCTGTGGATCGACGCCGTCAGCCATGTCGCCATGGGACGCGACCGCCGCACCTACCGCTTTCTCAAGGACACGCGCATCGGCCGCGTCGTGCTCGCCGAGTCGACCGAGATGAAGGTCGTTGCCGATCAGGTGACGCGCTATGTCGCCGAGCGCGTCGTCGAACGCCAAAGGATGATGGAATGCGGCATCGAGCAGGCCGTCGCCGGCCTGAAACGCGCCCTAGTGGTGGAAGCCGAGCCGCCGCTGCATGTCCCTGCGCGCAGCAACGGCTGGTCGGCCTTCTTCTCGGGCCTGGGCCTGATCGCCGCCGGCGCCCTGGTCGGCCTGGCGATTTCGCTCGTGCTGTTCTGGGACCGTATTGTCGCAATGAAAATCAGCTTCTAGAGCCGTTCAGCGTTTCACGGAAACGCTGAACCGCTCTATCTCTTTGTTTTGACGCAATTCCGGACGGAAAACCGTTTCACACTTTTCCTGGAATTGCTCCAGCCATCGACGCCTCGGCTTCGACGCCAAGCTCCATTGTCTGCAGGTCGCTGGGCGGCAATGCCGGCCCGGTCAGGCCGCGGCGCGTCAGCCTGATCCGCCAATTGTCCTTTTCACCGTCGATGTCGAGCAGATTATATTGCGCCGGTGCATGCGAACTGCCGGGGGCCTGCCCGGCGGCGGCGACCCCGACCACCGGGATTTTGGCCTTGCGGGCGCCGATGAAGAAGAGCGACGGCACATGCGAATGGCCGTGCAGCACAAGCTCGGCGCCGTGCCGGTGAAGAACCTTGTGGAAGCGCGAGATGCCAAACAGCCGCTTGTTCTGCGAAACGGCGCCGCGCACCGGCGGGTGGTGGATCATGATCACCCGGAACAGGCCGCGCTTGCCTGTGGCGTCGAGCATGTCGCGCAGCCTTTCCGCCTGGCCTTCCAGAAAGAAGCCGTTGGCCATGAACGGAGCCGTGGCGCGCGCCGTGGAGACGCCGATCAGCGCAGCATCGCCGCGCACGCGCAGATAGGGAAAGGTGTTGCGGTCGACCGGCGTATTGACGCCGTCGCCGGTCATCCATGCTGCCCAGGACCGGCAGGTCTTGTCGAAGGCGCCCGGCACATAGGCATCATGATTTCCTGGCACGACCGACACGTCATTCGGCGAGCCCAGCGTCTCCAGCCAGTGCTTGGCCATCTCGATCTCTCCGTCGAGCGCCAGATTGACCAGGTCACCGGTGATGGCGAGATGGTCCGGCCCGCTGGCCTTCATGTCGGCGACGATCGTGTCGATGACGGCGTCGTGCATGTGGCGGCGGCGGTTACGCTGCCAATTGACGTAACCGACCACGCGCTTGGAGGCGAGATCGCGATAGGTTACATCGGGAAGCGGCCCCAGATGGACATCGGAAATATGCGCGAGCCTGAACATCTTTTCTTCATAGGCGAGGCGCGCGCGGCTTTCCACTCACGGTTTCGCGGACGATGACGCCGGATCCGGAGCAAGCCCTGCGCCAGACCGGCTGGCCAGGCTTCAGGGCAAGGCTGTTTCACCTGTACTTCGTACTGCGGCGGCCGATGACGCTCGGCGTGCGCGGCTTGATCCACGACCGCCCCTCCAATTCCATCTTCCTCATCCGCCACACCTATGTCCCTGGCTGGCACCTGCCCGGCGGTGGCGTCGAGTTGGGCGAGACGATGATCGAAGCGCTGACGCGCGAAGTCTTCGAGGAAGGCAACATCGCGCTGACCGGACCGCCGGTGCTGAAGTCCCTGCATTTCAACCGCCGCGCCAGCCGCCGCGATCATGTCGGTCTCTATCTGGTCGAGGAGTTCGACCAGCCAGCACCCAAGCTGCCCGACCGCGAGATCGCCGAAGCCGGCTTCTTTCCGCTCGACCGCTTGCCGGAAGGCACGACACCGGCGACGCTGCGGCGGATTGCCGAAGTTTTTGAGGGGAATTCGGCATCGCCTTACTGGTAGATCATCTCTCCAACAGCTTTGGCTGCTTCGGTTTAGGCCGGCAACATCCATTGTTCTCCGAGAGAACTATATATATTAGGCGATAAGAGAAAAATGAAACATAGCCAAAACGACAGGTTTAGAATCGTACTATATATCTCACTTTACACGGCAATTACTGTGACAACAATTCTTGCTACAGCCTTAATTTCGACAATGGTCCTTGGGATAGATCCATCAAGGTTGGAAAAAAGTGGAAGAGGCATCCAGTTCGCAATACAACTTTTTGCGGCATTCGTGACATATTTTGTTTTTATAAAGCGACATGCTCGGCTTTTTACTCGCACTGAATTCTGGAAAATGGTCGGCTTCTCAAGCCTGATAGAAATGGGTTTGGGAATGGCCGTGCTTCTGCTGTCGGGATCGTTTCGCGCAATCCCGCTCCAGATGTCGGTCCAGATCGTCATGGTCGGCGGCATCGTGGCGTTCCTGGCAACGTCGCTCGGCTACTCCAATCGATTTGGAAATACCACATTGAAAGCTGATCTCGTCAGAAGGGCAAAGATGGACTCAGAAACCTTCCGCTAGGGCGCCGGTCTCACGCCGCCTTCCTGAACCTGTCGCGGTCGTGCAGCGCGCCATAGTCGAGCTCAGGCCCGACCGGCACGATGCGTGTCGGGTTGATGGTCTCGTGGCTGCCGTAATAGTGCGACTTGATGTGGTGCAAATTCACCGTGCCGGCGACGCCTGGCACCTGGTGGAGGTCGCGCAGATAATTCGACAGGTTCGGATAGTCGGCGATGCGGCGCAGATTGCACTTGAAATGGCCGACATAGACCGGGTCGAAGCGGACCAGTGTCGTGAACAGCCGCCAATCCGCCTCGGTGATGCGGCCGCCGACGAGATAGCGCTGCCTTGACAGACGGTCCTCCAGCATGTCGAGCGTCGAGAACAATTCGCCGAACGCCTCCTCGTAGGCTGGCTGCGTGGTGGCGAAGCCGGCACGATAAACGCCGTTGTTGACCGCGGGATAGACCAGCGCATTGACCGCATCGATCTCGCCGCGCAGCGGTTGCGGATAGAAATCGAGCTTGGCATCGCCCCATTCGTCGAAGGCCGAATTGAGCATGCGGATAATCTCGGAGGATTCGTTGGAAACGATGGTCTGCTCGCGTTTGTCCCACAGCACGGGAACGGTGACCCGGCCCGAATAGCCGGGATCGGCCCTGGTGTAGATCTGGTGCAGGAAATCGAGGCCGTAGAGCGTGTCGCCGGTCGCGCCGTCCTCGGCCAGGAACGTCCAGCCGTCGGCGCCCATGAAATGATGGACGACCGAGACGGAAATCACGTCCTCGAGTTTTTTGAGCACGCGAAAGATCAGCGTCCGATGCGCCCACGGGCAGGCGAGCGAGACATAGAGGTGATAGCGGCCGGGCTCGGCCTTGAAGCCACGTTTTCGCCCTTCGGCCGGGAAGCCGTGGCGGGTCACCCAGTCGCGCCACTGCGACTGCGCCCGCACGAATTTGCCGCCGCTCTCCCCGGTATCGTACCAGCGGTCCTGCCATTGGCCTTCGACTAGCAATCCCATGAAATGTCCTTTCGCGTTCCTGCCTGATGTAGGGCATGAAATGGACCTGCCGAAATCGCCAGCGCTGAACAGATCGTCAACAGCTGCGTCGTCGAGCGCAACCGGCCGATTGCGGCGGCTGAAAATTGGTGCTAGCGGACAATCCGCATGTTCGACTTTGCCCTGATCCGGTTCGACCGACGACGAAAGAGCGCCCGCGCTTGATGAAGCGCTGACTGGCGAACGCTGCCGCTTGCAGCAAACCTTTCCTCGCATACCGGAACGCAAAGACCATGAGCCTTGCCGACGTGAAATACCTGCCGGAAACTCCGGCGCATGATCCTGAAATCGAAGCCATCAATGACGAAGCCTTCGGGCCGGGCCGTTTCGTGCTTGCTGCCTACAGGATCCGCCAAGGTGGCCCGCATGAACGGGCTTTGTCCTTCGTGGCCGTCGACGGCGCAACCGTCGTCGCCTCGGTACGGATGACACGCATCGCCGCGGGCGCCGGCCGCGCGCTGATGCTAGGGCCGCTCGCCGTGCAGCCGGCCTTCAAGAACCTCGGCATCGGCCGCCGGCTGGTGGCAATCGCGCTCGAAGCCGCTGCCAAAGCCGGCGCGCCGGCCGTGATGCTGGTCGGCGACGAACCCTATTACGGTCCGCTCGGTTTCAAGAGGCTGCCGCGTGGGCAGATCTCGATGCCGCGTCCGGTCGACCTCGACCGGCTTTTGGCGCACGAGATCGTGCCCGGCGCAGTGGCAAGGCTGGTGGGCGAGGTTTGCCACGCCGACCAGGCGAGGATTGGCGAGCACATCGCGGCGATGGCGTGACCATGCCGGCGCTGTCGCACGGTGGCTTGGCAGAATAGTCTGGGCTCGGAGGAGGACGTCGAGATGAACCCGAACGGCCAGATTGCGATCGTCACCGGTGGCGGCTCCGGCCTTGGCGAGGCGACGGCGCGCGCTCTTGCCGCCGGCGGCGCCAGGGTTGCCGTCCTCGATCTCGGCATCGAGCGGGCGGCCAAGGTGGCGGCCGACATCGGCGGCATTGCCGTCCGATGCGATGTGAGCGACGCGGAAAGCGGTGCCGCTGCTGTCGCGGAAGTGGCTGAGACGCTCGGCGAGCCGCGCATCCTGGTCAATTGCGCCGGCATCGTTATCGGCATGAAGACGATCGGCAAGGACGGACCACATCCGCTCGACCAATACCGCAAGGTGATCGAGGTCAATCTGATCGGCACCTTCAACATGATCCGCCTGGTTGCCGACCGGACCGCGAAGCTCGAGCCGCTGCAGGGCGGCGAGCGCGGCGTCATCGTCAACACCGCATCGGTCGCCGCCTATGACGGCCAGATCGGCCAGGCGGCCTATTCGGCATCCAAAAGCGGCGTCGTCGGCATGACGCTGCCGGTGGCGCGCGATCTCGCCCGCTCCGGCATTCGCGTCTGCACCATCGCGCCCGGCATCTTCAGGACGCCGATGATGGCCGGCATGCCGCAGGAGGTGCAGGATTCGCTCGGTGCGGCAGTGCCCTTCCCTTCCCGTTTGGGCGAGCCTTCGGAATATGCCGCACTTGCCTTGCACATCATCGAGAACCAGATGCTCAACGGCGAGACCATTCGCCTCGATGGCGCCATCCGCATGGCGCCGAAGTAAACGCGACGGTGGTGCTTTGGACGAACCCAGGAAAGACGTGATCCGCGCGACCGACGCCGAGGCGATCAGGCTGGCAAAGACGCTGATCCGCAGCGCCCGTTTCGGCGCGCTGGCAGTGCTCGAGCCAGGAACCGGTTCGCCGCTGGCCAGCAGGGTCGGTGTCGCCACCGACATCGACGGCACGCCATTGATCCTGGTGTCGATGCTGTCCGCCCATACCGGCGCTATCCTTGCCGACCCGCGCTGCTCGCTGCTCGTCGGCGAACCCGGCAAGGGCGATCCGCTGGCGCATCCGCGATTGACGCTCGTCTGCCGCGCCGTACGGCTCGAACGCGGATCGAACGAACACGCCCGCGCCGAGCGGCGCTACCTCAACCGCAATCCCAAGGCGAAGCTCTATGCCGGGCTCGGCGACTTCTCGATCTTCCGGCTCGAACCGGAGCGCGCCAGCCTGAACGGCGGCTTCGGCAAGGCCTATCTGCTCGAACGCGCCGATCTGGTCGCGACGGGAGCAATCGTTGAAGAGCTTGCCGCCGGCGAGCAATCGGCACTCGACCACATGAACGCCGACCATCTCGATGCGATTGCCCTCTACGCAAGTCATTTCGGCGGGGCCGAGCGCGACGGCTGGATCGTCACCGGCTTCGACGCCGACGGGATGGATCTCGTATCCGGCGACAATGTCTGCCGGGTCTTTTTTCCCAATCCGCTGCAGGCGGCACGCGACCTCAGGCCTGTCCTGGTCGACATGGCAAAGGCTGCCCGATCGGCAAATTGATCACAGCCGCACAGTTAATCGGCTTGCATGGAAAGCAAGCCTTGAGATTTGAGCGAAATGTTCTACCTTTGCGAGTGACGCTGAATCGCTGGCGTGCATCTATAGGGAAAGTCTATGGAATCCGACGCTATTGCCCCCATAGCGGCGGATGAGCAGGAAGGCATGGGGGATCTATGGTCTCGAACAAGCTAGTCGCCAACGCCGGAGCCGCGGCCGCGTTTCTGACGCTGATGGGCAACGAAAAACGTTTGTTGATCATGAGCTATCTGGCCGAGGGCGAAATGTCGGTCGGCGCCATAGCCGAGAAAGTGTCGCTCAGCCAATCCGCTTTGTCGCAGCATCTGGCCAAGCTCAGGGCTTCCGACCTTGTCGAGACTCGCCGCGATCGGCAAATGATCTATTATTCCTGCAAATCCGGCGCGGTGCGCGAATTGCTGCACATGCTGGACGGCATTTTCGGCGAAGGTGAACTGTCGCAGATGGCTCACCGGCTGCGTCGCGCCGGGACCTGAGCGGCCGGAGCGGCCGGAGCGGAGGATGCCCCGCCAAGTCCGTTTGGCCGGCAAGTCCGCTTTGCTGCCAAGTCCGCCTGCTACTCAGCGCGCTCGTCGGCGGCCTGCGCAATCTCGTCCTTGAACTCGATCTTCGTGCCCGGCTGCACCATGGAAGCAAGGTCTTCGCCATCCCAATTGGTCAACCGGATGCAGCCATGCGAAAAGGTCGTGCCGATCTTGCCCGGTTCGGGCGTACCGTGGATGCCGTAGCTTTCGATGGAGAGATCGATCCAGACCAATCCCACGGGATTGTTCGGCCCGGCAGCGATGGTGAAGGGCCGCTTGGTCTTGACCCCCTTGAAAGCGAAGTCCGGATCGTAGTGATAGGTAGGGTTGTGCACCACGCGCTTGACCTCTGCCGTGCCGCTTGGCGCCGGCTTCTCATCGCTCCCAATCGAGGCGGGGTAGACCGCCAGCCATTTGCCGGCACGGTCGAGCACACGCACCAGGCGAGCGCCCTTGTCGATCTCGACGGCGGCAACCCCGGCGGCAGGGTCGCCCCTGCCGACATCAGGCACCACCAACGTCCTGCCTGGTTTCCTGAGACTGGTGCCAGGATTAAGCATTCTCAACAATTGTTCGCTGATATGGAAGCGCTCGGCCAACTTCTCCACCGCATTGCGGTAACCGAGCCGCCGCAAGCGGGCCATCCTCTCCAAGCGGGCCGGAATACGCTTGGTGAAAGGTCCGCGCACGTCCTTGCGCATCACCTCATAGGTCACCAGCACCGGCCTGGCGGAGGTTGCGATGAGTTTGCTCCAGGTCGGTGGATCGAGCTTGCCGTCGGGCGGAAGTCCGTTTGCCGCCTGAAACGCGGCGACGGCCTTGGCGAAGTTCTGGGAAAGACGACCGTCGATCAGGCCCGGCGAGAAGCGGGCGCGATCCAGAAGGATCTGCGCCTTCAGCAGCATCGGATCGACACCCTTCGGTTCGCCGATAGTGAATTGGGCCTGATTGACGGTGGCTGGATCGAGCTTGGCTGCGCGAGCCACGCCGCATGCGAGGGCAAGCGTGGCGGCGAAGACGAGGAGGAGCCTGATCATCGATGTCCTCCCAGGACTGCAGCAGGAGCCCGCTTCTATGACGCGGCATGGCCCTGTGTGGTTCCTTCGCCCGATCGAAATTCTGAATTGAAGCGGCTTGGCCGAAGGGCCGTGCCGCGGGAATCAAGTATTTCTCGTCGCCAGGGGGCCTCGGCCCGGCGTCCAGTGATTGGGCTTGACCGTTCGAACGGCGTGCATCCATTTGGACGCTGAGATACGGTCCGAGCTTCGGATCCGGCATCATGCCTTCCGAAACCGAATCCCGATTCGCGGCCGATGCCATGGTCGGCCGAGGAAGCCATGAATCCGATCCGCATAGACGACCCGCAGGATCCCCGCGTCGCCGCCTATCTCGACATCCGGGAGCGAGATCTTGCCGGCCGGCAAGGCCGTTTCGTCGCCGAAGGCAAGGTGGTGCTCGACACGCTGCTCGCCGCCCGGCGCTTCGAGGCAGAATCGGTGCTGGTACTCGAAAACCGGCTGGCCGGCCTCGATGACGTCCTGCGCAAGGCGCCTGCCGGGCTCCCGATCTATGTCGCATCCAGCGAAATCATGGACAGGATCGCCGGATTCCACATGCATCGCGGCATATTGGCGATCGGCCGCAAAGGTGCGGCCATCTCCGCTGAGGCCTTGCTCGGCGCGCTGCCCGCCCGCGCGCTGATCGTTGTGCTGGTCGGCATCGCCAATCATGACAATATGGGCTCGATCTTCCGCAATGCCGCCGCCTTTGGCGCGGATGCCGTGCTTCTCGATCCGACCTGCTGCGATCCGCTGTATCGCAAGGCAATCCGCGTCTCGGTGGGCGCCGCCTTGAAAGTCCCCTTCGCCTCCTTTGCCGACGCCGCCGGCTGCATCGCCATACTCGACCAGCAAGGCTTCAGCCAATTCGCGTTGTCGCCGCGCGGGCAAATCGACATTCGCGATGCCAAGACAAACGAGCGGCTGGCTCTCTATCTCGGCACCGAGGGCGAAGGCCTGCCGGAAAGCCTGCTTGCTCGCCTGCAGACGCTGCGGATCGGTATGGCGCAGGATTTCGACAGCCTGAACGTCGCAGCGGCGTCAGCCATCGCACTTCATCATTTTTCCGGGGCCTGATGCATGTCGCGCAAAAGTGTGCAGCGGTTTTGCGGTAACGACATGCATCAAAACAAGAACATAAAGCGCGTCGCATGAGGCCGGTCGAACACGACGCGCTTTAGGCCGGGGGCGTCCCGCTCTTGCGCTTGCGGCGTCTCAGTTGGTCGATGCGGCCTTCTGCAGCGCCCGCACCCGATCGGCAAGGCTGCGTCCGCCGCTCTCCGGCCGCGCATCCTCAGGCGCTGCAAGCGCCTGGGCGATCGGCGAATCCGGGCCGTCGAGCTTGGCCGTCAAGGCGACGACTTGCGCTGCCAGATCGTTCATCTCTTCGCGCAATGCCGCGCTGGCGCTGCCGGTATCGTCTCCGGCGTGTGATTTCGATGTTTCGACGGCAGCAAGATCTGTCTTCAGCCTCCTGTTCTCGCGTGCCAGCGATGTCAGCCTGGCCTCCAGCCGCTCGCGGTCGGCATTGAGCTTGGCGCTTGCCTTTTCGATGTCGCCGTTGGCGGTCGCATTGACCTGGCTTCCTGGCATGCCGGCAAGGGCCGCCGCAGGCGGGCTTTCAGCGCCTTTCGCCCTTTCGCGAAGGCGCACCAGTTCCTTTTCGCGGCGCTCCAGCCTGTCCTCGCGATCGGCCAGCGTGGCGAGCAGGCGTTCGACCTTCTTTTCCAAGTCGCCGGTTCTTTTCTTCTCGGCCTTCAGCGCGTCCCGCAAAACCTTGCTTTCGGCTGTCAATTCCTGGCTGCGCCTGTCCGCCTCCTTGCGCTGGCCGCGCAGCAGCGAAATGTCGCTTGCCAGCTTCTGCAGCTCGGATTCGCGCGCCACCAGCTCGATCTGCCGGCTGCTGGACGAAAAACTGGCGTCGTCATACATGTGCTCCAGTTTTCGCAGTTCGAGCCCGCGCTTTTCGAGCGCGCGCTCGGTCTCCGCAAGCCTCTCCGACAGCTGCTGCAGCTGCTCATCGCGCTTGCGAAGCTCCTCGCTCCTGGTTGTGAGGTCGGCGACGACCCGGTTCTTGTCCTGCCGCTCGGCCGCCAATTCCTTCAGGGCTTCGCGGTCGCGGCCGATCTCGACCAGCTGTTCGGCGGCTTTCTCGCGCAATGACTTGATGGTCATTTCGAGCCGGCGTGCCGAAACGGCGAACTCGGCGCGGACGCGATCCTTGTCCGCCTGGATCTCGGCCAGCGTCAGCGGCATCGAACCCTCGACGCGCCTGCGCGTCAGCGCCACCGCCCGCCGCCAGACGGCCGGGGCAATCATCAGCGCCAGAAAGCCCGCGCAGAGAAAGCCGAGGACAAAGAACAGGATCGACTGGACCAAGATGACTATCCGTTATGCATGGCCGGCCGTTATGGGCGGCAGGCAATGGTCAAAGTTCGACTTTGCCATCTTCGCATGACGGAAATCCGGCACCACGGCAAGGGTCTGCCGCGGCAAAGCTCAGACCGTGGGATCACAGGGCCAACCGCAGTGGCGCCATCGTGCAGGTCAGAACGGATTCCAGGTCGCGCGTTGGGTGAGCTTGAGGTAGCCGAGATTGACGCCAAGACGGGCGCCCACGCCGGTACGGATCGGCACGAGCAGCACATTGTTGTTCTTCAGCACGTTGAAACCGACGCCGGCGATGACATAGGCGGAGCCGGCGACGCCGCCAAAGCGGTTATAGAGGCTGCTCACATCGTCGAGATTGTAGACCAGCATCATCACGCGCGAGCCCTCGCCGCCGAAATCCCAGCCGAGCGACGGGCCTTGCCAGAACACTTTGTGATCGCCGGCATTCTTGGTGTAGAGCGTGCCTTCGCCATAGGTCAGGCCACCGATCAGCGCCCCGGACCCCTCTTCGCCGAGCAGGTAGCCGTTCGGCAGGCCATAGGTGGCGAAAATCTTCTCGACGACCGTGGCCAGCCCACCCGATGTCGCGCCGAAGAATTTATGACCGGAATCAACGATCTCCTGGGCGGTGTACTCTTGCGCCCGCGCGGCCGATGTCGAAAAGGCGACAAGGCCGATGAGCGCGATCGTCATTGAGATGACACGGAAAAAAGTCCGGTCGTAGAATCGGGAAACCATGCTTCCAATCTCCGTCAGGGAGCACTTTCGCCGACGCCTCGCACCCGCACGGCTCTTTGGCGGCCGTCAAGGATGACTGTTAGGGGCAAACTATGCCGTAATCCTTTTTCAACCATTAAACTCTCACATGAACATGGCGGTTCGAAGGCTGTTTTCGCATGCCCGCGCAGCACCCAGGCTGCGTGAACACACCATTTTCGACAATGATAATTTTGGATTTGTTGCTGCACGCACAAGCGCTGTGTATTCACAATGCTTGGGAGAGAGGGTGATTCGTGTGGACAGGCGTGATCATGATCGCCCGGTCATTTTGTTGTGAAATTTGCAGGGATTTTTGCCGATGGCCGAGCTTTTCACCCTTTCCGCACCCGACCTGGCAGCGCTGCTGTGCAGCCGGGTCTGCCACGACATCATTTCGCCGGTCGGCGCCATAAACAACGGGCTTGAGCTGCTCGACGAAGGCGGCGCCGACGAAGACGCCATGAAGCTGATCCGCCAAAGCGCCAAAAACGCCTCCGCCCGCCTGCAATTCGCCCGCATCGCCTTCGGCGCCGCCGGTTCGGCCGGCATGCTGATCGACACCGGGGACGCCGAGGCCGTGGCCATCGCCTTCCTGAAGAACGAGAAGCCGGAACTGGTCTGGAACGGAACCCGCGCCCTATTGCCCAAGAACAAGGTCAAGCTGCTGCTCAACCTCATCCTCGTCGCCAACGCCGCCATTCCGCGCGGCGGCAGGCTGGTGGTCACGCTGGAGAACCTCGAGACCGAGCCGCGCTTTGCGCTCGCGGCGAGCGGCCCGATGCTGCGCGTGCCGCCCAAATTCCTGGAATTGCATTCCGGCCACAGACCGGAAGAGCCGATCGACGCGCATTCGGTGCAACCCTATTACACGCTGCTTTTGGCCCGCGAAGCCAACATGACGATATCGATCCATGCGACCGCCGACGAGATCGTCCTTTCCGTAGCCTGAAGTTCTCCAAAAGAGCGCGAAGTATTTCTCCAGGTCATATTTGCGGCACTGTCTTAACATCTGCGAGACGGGCTTGCGGATTGATTGGATGAAGCATTGCGAAAGAAGATTTCGCTTACAACACCTTCAGGAAAATTTTACCTAACGGCTTTTCGGCTTCTTTACCAGATCGGCCTATGTTCCCCGGCAGATGCCACGACGCTGCCGGTTCGCCGCATGGCAAAGAGGGTCCGGGAATGAAACGCTGCATGTTCGTCGACAATTCGAGCGTCATCAGGAAGGTTGCAAAGCGTATCCTGGGCGGCTCCGGCATGATGGTGATCGAAGCCGCCAGCGGCCATGAGGCGATCGAGATGTGCACTGCCGACATGCCGGACATCATCGTCGTCGACGGCGCCTTGCCGGACATGCAGGCGCAGGACCTCATCCGCCGCGTGCGCTCCATGGAAAGCCCGGTATTGCCGCAAGTTCTGATTTCGCTGGTCGAGGTCGACGTCGGGGCGATCATGCGGGCAAAACGCGCCGGCGCCCAGGGTTACCTGCTGAAGCCGTTCAACCGGCCGCAATTGCTCGAGTGCTTCCGCGCCTTGAAGATTGCCGCCTGATCAGGGGTCGTTCCATTCCGATGAAATCGGGATGAGGCTCTATCTTATTGTTTTACTGTGTTCTTTTCCGAAAACCGGCATCCACTTTTCGGGATCAGGCGCTGACGCGGATATCTTCCGGCTCACGCAGCACATAGCCGCGGCCCCAGACGGTCTCGATGTAATTCTGCCCGCCCGATGCGGCGTCGAGCTTCTTGCGCAGCTTGCAGATGAAGACGTCGATGATCTTCAGCTCCGGTTCGTCCATGCCGCCATAGAGATGATTGAGGAACATTTCCTTGGTCAGCGTGGTACCCTTGCGCAGCGAGAGCAGCTCCAGCATCTGATATTCCTTGCCGGTCAGATGCACGCGCTGGCCACCGACTTCAACGGTCTTGGCATCGAGATTGACCACCAGGTCGCCGGTGGTGATGACCGACTGGGCATGGCCCTTGGAACGCCGCACGATGGCATGGATGCGGGCGACCAGTTCGTCCTTGTGGAAGGGCTTGGTCATGTAATCGTCGGCGCCGAAGCCAAGGCCGCGCACCTTGTCCTCGATACCGGCCATGCCGGAGAGGATGAGGATCGGCGTCTTCACCTTGGACAGGCGAAGTGTCCTCAAAACTTCATAACCCGACATGTCGGGGAGATTGAGATCGAGGAGAATGATGTCGTAATCGTAAAGCTTGCCTAGATCGACACCCTCTTCACCAAGGTCGGTCGTATAGACATTGAAACTTTCCGATTTCAGCATCAGCTCGATGCTTTGTGCGGTTGCACTGTCGTCTTCTATCAGCAGAACGCGCATTTCATTCCCCTTTTCTGCTGCCGGACCATTTCACGACCCGTCCAGGACCGGAGCAGTGATTGCCTGAGCAGAGGCTGCCATCGAATGGTTAATAAAACCTAATTCCCCGTCCATGACGGTATCAGATTTTTTAACCCCTTTCTACACCTTGTTGAATCCAATAATGAATCACAGACCCAAACCGTTAATGCAGCACATTAATAAGCCAGACTAAGTGACTCTTCGGACTCGTTGGCCGGGTTTCGCGACGAGTAGCAGAATTTTTACCCGCCCTTAAGTCCTGAGCCGTATGATTAACAATGCCCGTAAACGAATGGTTACCGCCGGCAAAAAACTTTAGGAGTTTGTTTCCCATAGTTCCGGGAAAGCCGGTGGAAACGGGTGAAGCCTGGGCCTTGCCGGGTGAATTGGACGATATGTGCAGGTGTGCGTTTCCGGGAGTACCGAATCATGAAGTCACGTGAAAACCTCGTTCGGCTGAAGCAATTTCAGGTGAGCGAGAAGCGGCGGCAGCTGCTGCAGCTCGACATGATGATCGCCGAGTTCGAGCGCATGGCCGTCGAGCTGGAACTTCAGATCGCGGCCGAAGAGAAGAAGGCCGGCATCACCGACATCAATCATTTTGCCTATCCGACCTTCGCCAAGGCGGCACGCCTGCGCCGCGACAACCTCAGAAATTCGCAAAGCGACCTCGCCCAGCAGCGAAATGTCGCCGAATCATTGCTGAGCGAAGCCGAAGCGGAGCTTTCCAAGGCCGAGATGCTCGAATCGCGCGACACCAAGGCGCGCGACACGGAAGCCGGCGGCCGCAGCGCCATGATCGGCTGAAAACAAGGCTTAACGCGCGTCGCGCTTGAGCGCTATTGCTGTGCACCGAACGGTGCCGGCCTCAGGCATCCAGATCTTCTTGCTGTTCGGCCGCCCGCGCGCGGGCGTCCTTGATGTCGGGCACATGCTGCTCCGACCAGGCCCTGATCTGATTGAGCAGTCCTGCCAGGTTCTGGCCAAGTTCGGTCAGCTCGTATTCGACCCGCGGGGGAATGACCGGGAACACCTCGCGCCGCACCAGGCCGTCGCGTTCCAGGATACGCAGCGTCTGCGTCAGCATTTTCGGGGTGATGCCTTCGAGCTTGCGCGCCAATTCGCCGTTGCGGAGCCGGCCCCGGCGCAACGCACAAATCACCAGGTGGACCCATTTGCTGGCGAGCGTCTCGAGCACCGCGTGCGAGGGGCACGTCCGTCGGAACGCGTCATAACCGGAAGGGAAACAATCTTCGCTATCCATGAGGTGCGTATATATCAAAAAGGTACATACTAGACAAGAGAATATTACTATCCAAATGATAGTGGCATATCAAACCAGCAGGAGAGAGCCTCCCATGCGTGCCATTATCCAGAATTCCTTCGGCGCACCCAACGTCCTCGTCATTGCCGATCGTCCCGCGCCATCACCCGAGGCCGGCGAAGTGCTGGTCCGCATCGAGGCGGCCGGCATCAATCCGGTCGACGGCGCAGTGCGCGGCGGCCACTATCCGCTGCTTGGCGAGCCGCCCTTCATCCTTGGTTGGGACGTTTCGGGAACTGTCGAGGCGCTGGGCTCCGGCCTGTCCGGCCTTAAGGTCGGCGATGCCGTCTTTGGCATGTCGCGCTTTCCCAAACAGGCGGCAGCTTACGCCGAACTCGCCACTGTCCCGGCTGATGAGCTTGCGCCGAAACCTGAAGGCATAGACCACGCCCAAGCCGCCGCGCTGCCGCTGGCCGGCCTGACGGCCTGGCAAGGCCTTGTCCGCCATGGCCGGCTCAATCCTGGCCAGCGCGTGCTGATCCACGCCGGAGCCGGCGGCGTCGGCCATCTGGCGGTGCAGATCGCCAAGGCGCGCGGTGCTTACGTCGTCGCGACCGCCAGCCCGGAAAAGCTCGATTTCGTCCGCTCGCTCGGCGCCGACGAGGTGATCGACTACACAGAGGATGATTTCACCGGAAAGGCTCGCGACATCGATCTCGTTCTGGAGCCATTCGGCGGCGAGCATGCGGAGCAATCGCTAAAAGTGCTCAAGGCCGGCGGTGTTCTGGTGTCGCTGCTCGATGTCAGCGATGCCACCAAGGCAAAGGCCAGGACGCGAGGCATCCGCGTCGAGCGCATGTCCGTGGTGCCCGACCGTGCCGCTCTGGTGGAGCTCGGCAAATTGATCGACGCGAAAAAGCTGGCCGTCCACGTGGCAAAGGCGTTTCCGCTCGAACAGGCCGGTGCCGCCCATGCCTTTCTCGCCACCAGGCCGATCGGCAAGGTGGTGCTGACGGTCTGAAATCCCAGATCGTCGCTCCTGCAAACTTAAGGGCGCCGATCGGCGCCCTTATCGGCCTAATGCCGGTATTGCTGGATGCGCGTGGTGCGCAGCCCGGCAAGGCCGTATTCGTCGATCGACGCTTGCCAGGACAGGAATTCCTCGGTGGTGAGCTTGTAGCGCTGGCACGCCTCTTCCAGGCTCAAAAGCCCGCCACGCACCGCCGCCACCACTTCCGCCTTGCGCCGGATAACCCAGCGACGTGTGTTCGTCGGCGGCAGATCGGCGATGGTAAGTGGGCTGCCGTCAGGCCCGATAACGTATTTGACTCGCGGTCTAATTAGATCGGTCATCGTACTCTCTACAAAAAACTCAAAGACCCAATCCCCACCACATTACCGCCACAGCTTTAAAATTTGGCTAAGCAGACCCTAATGGATAGGTAAGGATCATGAACGCCGCGTTAGTCTTTTCATCGGCATTTGAGATATCTGCCGGCAAGCGCGTTGAACCCGGCTGGAAAAAATGAGCCGGCCTGCAAAGCTGGCGCGGCCGGGACGCTTGACCTATATTCCGGCCATTGGCATTGAAGCGCCGCGCAGAACGAAAGAACCATGAACAGCTTCGATCTTCCCGGACGCCCCGAAAACACCCGTGTCGTCGTCGCCATGTCGGGCGGTGTCGATTCGTCGGTTGTTGCCGGTCTCTTAAAGCACGAGGGCTACGACGTCGTCGGCGTCACGCTGCAGCTTTACGACCACGGCGCGGCAACGCACCGGGCCGGCTCATGCTGCGCCGGCCAGGACATCGACGATGCCCGCCGCGTCTCCGAGACGCTCGGTATCCCGCATTACGTGCTCGACTACGAGGAGCGTTTCCGCAAGGCGGTGATCGACCCGTTCGCCGAGAGCTATGTCGCCGGCGAAACGCCGATCCCTTGCGTCTCCTGCAATCAGACGGTGAAATTCGCCGATCTTCTGGCGACCGCCAAGGAACTCGGCGCCGATGCGCTGGCCACCGGCCACTATATCCGTTCCGGCGCCAATGGCGCCCACCGCGCGCTTTACCGGCCGGTCGACGCCGACCGCGACCAGAGCTACTTCCTGTTCGCCACCACCCAGGCGCAGATCGACTATCTGCGTTTTCCGCTCGGCGGCCTGTCGAAGCCTGAGGTTCGCGCCATCGCCGAGGAGATGGGACTGACGGTCGCCGCCAAGCAGGACAGCCAGGACATCTGTTTCGTGCCGCAGGGCAAATATTCCGACATCATCGCCAAGCTGAAGCCGGCTGCCGCCAATCCGGGCGACATCGTCCATATAGACGGGCGCGTGCTTGGCCGCCACGAAGGCATTTTGCGCTACACCGTCGGTCAGCGCCGCGGCATCGGCATCGCCTCCGGCGAGCCGCTCTACGTCGTCCATCTCGACGCCGACCGGGCCCGCGTCGTCGTCGGCCCGCGCGAGGCGCTGGAAACCCACAAGATCTTCTTGCGCAACATGAACTGGCTGGGCGATGGCCCGCTGACCGAGATCCCGGCGGCCGGGCTTGAGCTTTTCGCCAAGGTGCGCTCGACGCGGCCGCCGCGCCCGGCCGTGCTGCATCACCGCGCGGGCGTCACTTCGGTGGAGCTGGTCGACGGCGAGTCCGGCATCGCGCCCGGTCAGGCTTGCGTGCTCTATTCCGACGACGGCAACGAGGCGCGCGTGTTCGGCGGCGGCTTCATCGAGCGCTCCGAGCGCGGCGCCGAAGCCGAGGCGATGCTGACGCGGCTTGCCGTCCAGCCGGCGCGGGTTCCCGCCGAATAGACGGCGCTTTTCGCTTAGGGCCTGGTGTGGGCGACGGTGCCGGCGGTCAGGATGCGCAGCACTCGGATGGCTTCCTCGCCGCTGGTGCGCGGTTCGGCCCGCGTCTCGATGCAGTGGATGAAATGCTCCAGCTCGCGCGTCAGCGGCATGCCCTCGCCGACCGCCACATAGGACGGCTCGTTGGCGGTGAACGCCCATTGGCCGCTGTCCTGCCACACCGCGTGGCGGTAGACGGCAAGCTTGCGCTCCCACGGCTCGACATCGTCGAACACCGCCATCGCCTTGGTGCCGACCACGGTCAGCCGCCGTTCGCGGTAAGGGTTGAGCCGCGAGGCGAACAGATGGCCGCGCAGGCCGTTGGGAAAGCGCATGTGCAGATGCGCGAAGTCGCTGAGATTGTCGAGAAGGGCAGCGCCTTCGCCGCGCACCTCGACCGGCTCGGTGCCGGTGATGGCGAGGATCATCGACAGATCGTGCGGCGCCAGATCCCACAACGCGTCGTTTTCGGTGTGGAACTTGCCGAGGCCGAGCCGATGCGAATGGATGTAGCGGACCTCGCCGAGCTCGCCATTGTCGATCAGCGCCTTCAGCGTCTCGAAGGCGGGATGGAAGCGCAGCACATGGCCGACCATGAAGACACGGCCATTGTCGGCGGCAGCCTGCACCGAGCGCTCGGCGTCGGGCACCGTCAGCGCGATCGGCTTCTCCACCAGCACGTCCTTGCCGCCGAGCACGGCGCGCACCGCCATGTCGGCATGGAACTGCGGCGGCAGCGCCATGACAATGGCGTCGACATCGTCGCGGGCAAACAGCGCCTCCGGCTCGATCGCCAGGCAATCCTGCTCGCTGGCAAAACCTTCCGCACGCGCAGGGTTGACGTCCGAAACCGCGTGCAGCGCGCCGAGCGCCTTGAGGGTGCGGATGTGGTTGCTGCCCCAGTATCCGCAACCGAGGACTGCAATGCGCGGTTTCATCAATTTCTGACCATGGCTTTCGTGGGCGAGACATAGCGACGTGCCTCGCCGAACTCAACCCCGGCCTGTGCGCCCAAATGTCTGCCCGGCAAAGCTTTAGGCGCCAGCAATATGCCGGCGCGGCAGCCACTTCGATGCTTGACAGGCTTGGCCTCGCAACCTTATATCCGCGCGACCTTGGCGAACGCGCCGATATGCCTGCCGATTTAAGCTGGATTTCGGGCCTTCGCCGCCCTGGCGGGGTAGCTCAGTTGGTTAGAGCACGGGAATCATAATCCTGGGGTCGGGGGTTCAAGTCCCTCTCCCGCTACCAGCCTACCTATAAGCTATTGAAATCACAACAAAAACATGAACCTTTGGTAGCGTCCTGTCCAAAAAATCTTCAATGATTTCAGGGCCAAGCCTGCTACCTTGTGGTGCCAACGAACGTCGCCAAGGCGCCAGACGCGGTCTTTGCCAAGGAGATGTTCTGATGTCGCCTTTGGGGCCGACAGCTGACTGACAGCTTTGGTGGACAGACACCACAAAGCTGCCATTTCTCACGCTGGCGCCGAACGACAGCTATTGGCCATAGCCGAGGTGGAGCACCGCACCCCAACGTGGAGGCTTCCGATCGCGGCTAAGCTATCCTCAATCAGCCGGTCGCCAGTTGAGCGTCGAGGGCCCGCTTGTAGGCGGGCCGCGCTTCGCCACGGGTCACATAGGCGGAGAGGTTCGGATATTCGTCCAGGATACCCGACGCTCTTAACCTGAGCAGCACCGAGACCATCATCAGGTCGCCCGCACTGAACGCACCATCGAGCCAGTTGGCCTTGTCAAGACGTCGGGACAGTTGGACAAGCCGATTGCGGATGCGATCCTGGACGAGAGCCAGGCGTTGCGCGGCCCAGGACTTGCCGCCTTCAAGGGACTTGGCGGTTACAAGTTCAAGGATCGGCGGCTCCAACGTATTGAGCGCGGCGAACATCCAGGTGATGGCGCGCGCCCGGGCATTGGCATCGTCCGGCAACAGGCCCGAATGGCGTTCCGCGATATGGAACACGATCGACCCGGTCTCGAACAACCCGAGATTGCCTTCTTCGTAGGTCGGAATTTGCCCGAAAGGATGAAGCGTCAGATGCACCGGCTCCTTCATCGCCTTGAACGAAACGAGGCGAACCTCGTAAGGTTGGCCCGCTTCCTCCAGCGCCCAGCGAACGCGCATGTCACGCGCCAGTCCCTTGCCGCCATCGGGCAACCGTTCAAAGGCGGTAATGGTGGCGGTCATCGTTTCTCTCGATATCTTTGTTTCCATCCCAAGGACGAACGACCGGCGCGTTTCACGATACTGACCCCCGAACTTTGCGGCTCGACCGCTACGCCAAGCCTCCACAAGCATTTCATGGTGTGTCCTGTTCCAATACGTTTGGGAGGACGACCTTGGGATGACCGCCCATCAACAGCTAAGACGGACCAATCCAGCGAAAGGATACGTCGCCGGCATCAGGATCTGCGCCGCGTGCTTGGATAGGCCCGAGGCGGACGGGAGCCGAAATTCGGGCGAGCACGGTTATGACAGAATTGCGGACGGATCGGATTTAGTTACATTCAACTTGCCCGAACGTGGTCCGGCATTTGGCAGTGGCCTCCTCGAGCCAGTTCTCCCGTTGCTCCTCGGAACTGCCGACAACTGGCCTGAACACATGTCGTTCATGTTCCAGAACCCCGCAATATGGGAGGACGCATCGTCCCCAGATCAGTCCGAGCGGATCACCGAGGTCATTCACCTCTCGCGTCGCATCGGTATCGGAAGTATTGAAGATAATGGCTTTCTTGATCGATAGGAGGCCTTCGGGCAACCCATCCGCGGTTTTCAGGCGATAGGCAACACCAGGAACCAGAACGCGATCGAGCCAGCCCGCCAGAATCGCAGGTGGCTTCCCCCACCAGTTCGGGTGGACGATCAGTAGACCATCCGCATTCGCGACTTGCGTCCGGTGCTGGAGCAAAACGCGATCCTCGGCGCGTGAAAGCGCTTTTTCCAGCGTGTCGCCGAGCGTGTAGGCCTCTTCCGCGGTTAGGCACGGATCGAAGCCTTCCATATAGAGATCGTGATGTTCGATTGCGTGGCCGTCGCCGATCAGCGCGTTGCGAACGCGTGCGGAAATTGCGTGGCAAAAGCTGTTGGCACGCGGGTGGGCTATGATGGAGAAGATGCGCACCGTTTACTCCTCGGCTGAGAGGCGCAGGAATTGAGGGACGGGCAACCCGAGCTACCTCGCCTTGGTTGCCGTGCCGACATTGTCGATACCGCACGAGAGAACGACAGATAAATGTTCATTTATGGCCAATGACGGCAAGGGTCAAAGGTTGCGCTGCAGTTGCCGCCAGGATCGGATCGGTGCAGATCCGCGCATCTGCCGGCGACGTATCCTTTCGCTCAGTTCGTCCGTCTTAGCTGTTGTTGGGCGCGGTCATCCTGAACGTCGCCCTCCACAACGAATTGGAGCGTGACAATGAACAGCAAGCAGAGTTCAGCGAACAAGATACACTACGAAAAGCTCGCCGAGGCCTGGCGCAACGGTCGGGAATTGCCGCCGGAAGTCTCCGAGTGGTCTGTCTTGACGGCAGAACCGGGCGGCGTCGATTACATCGAGACCAAACTCGGCGACAAGACCGCGCTTTGGGTTCAGCCAAAAGCGGCGGCCAAGGATCGGGTCATGCTTTACCTGCACGGCGGTGGCTATGTCGGCGGATCGATCTGGACCCATCGCAAGATGGTCGGACACCTCGCCAAGGCGATCGGCTGTTACGCTCTGCTCGCCACCTACGACTTCGTTTTCCAGAGCAAGTTTCCGCGCCAAATCGAGCAGGCCGTGACCGCGTTCGAGTGGCTCGCCGAGCAAGGTATCGCGCCGAAGCACACCATAGCTGCAGGCGATTCCGCTGGCGCTGGCCTGATCGTTGCGGCCGCGATGAAACTCCGCGATGCGGGACGTCCGCTGCCCGCAGCTATCCTCAGCATCTCTGGCTGGCTCGATTTTTCGGCGAGCGGGCTCTCTTATGAAGCCAATCGCGAGAAGGACGCCTTCTTCCAGAAGGCGGCCGTGGATATGCTGGCATCGCAAGTCCTTGCAGGGACCGATCCCAGGAATCCACTCGCCAGCCCGATCTTTGCCGATCTGAAGGGCCTGCCGCCGATCTATCTGCAAGTGGGTGGAGACGAAACCCTGCTCGACGACAGCCGGGCGCTTGCCGACCGCGCAAAAGCCGCCGGCGTCGAGGTGCGCCTGGACGTATTTCCGGGGATGCTGCACTCCTTCCAGATGATGGCCGGCCGCGCTCCCGAAGCCGACGACGCGATAGCGCGGTTGGCACAATGGGTTCGCCCCAAGCTCGGTCTGGCCGCAACCGCGGCAACACGCGCTGAAGGTCAGGAGGTTGCATGACTCGCAAATTGAAAGTGGGGAGCTTCGTCTCGCTCGACGGCGTGATCGAGAACCCGATGACGATCGCGGGGTCGTATTTCGATGAAGAGGCGAAGGAATATTCGTACGAAGCTTTGGTCGATGTCGAGTTCCTACTGCTCGGTCGTGTTGCTTACGAGATGTTCGCCTCGCGTCCGGAGACGAGAGGTGACAAATACGCAGATCGCCTCAACGGCATGAAGAAGCTCGTCGCCTCCCGAACGCTCAAGAAGACGGCGTGGAACGCCTCGTTGATAAGGGGCGACGTTGCTGCCGAGCTTGCAAGGATCAAGCAACAGCCGGGCGGCAACATCGTGAAATACGGCATCACCAACCTCGATCGGACCCTCCTCGCCGCGGGCCTTGTCGATGAGTATCAGATTTGGGTGATCCCCAAGGTGGTCGGCGAGGGCAAGCGCGCATTTGAAGACGTTGACAACGATCTCGTCCGCCTGAAGCTTGTCGATACGCATCGCTTCGAGAATGGGGTCATGGTTCTCACCTATGTTCCTCAATGACGCTAATATGTGGCAGGTGAAGGACATGCCTGGGCGACCGATCGGCCTATTCGACGCGCAGTATCGAGCCTTCCTCGAGACAGTGTCGGGCGTCCGCGCGCAACTGCATCGCTATTGCACCCGCATGACCGGCTCGCGGCTCGACGGCGAGGATCTCATGCAGGAGACGCTGTTCGAGGCCTACACGAAGATCGAGACCCTCGACGATGTCAGCAGGCTGAAACCCTGGTTGTTTCGCATCGCTCACAATCGCTGCATTGACTTTGTGAGGCGGCGCCTTGCGCGCGAGCGAGCGGAAAGCGCCTATTCGGACGACATCGGCGTCATCGCTGCAGAGCCAGCGACCACTGATGCCCATCGCGCCGTCGAACGGCTGGTCGGTCACCTGCCGCCCAAGGAGCGCGCCTGCGTGCTCTTGAAGGATGTGTTCGACTACTCGCTGGAAGAGACCGCAGAACTCGTGGGCTCGACGGTCGGCGGCGTCAAATCCGCGCTCTCCCGTGGACGGGTGAAGCTCGCCGGCTTGCCCGCTGAACCTGCCGGTGAACCGAGCCGTCCGCTTGATCCCGACACCGCGCGGCTCTTGCAGCGCTATGTCGACCTCTTCAACCGCCATGACTGGGATGGCGTGCGGAGCCTCACAAGTGCCGATGCCCGGTTGCGGGTCGCCGACTGCTTCGATGGCCTGCTCAGAAGCTCTCCCTATTTCGTCGAATACGAGCAAAATCCACAGACGTGGACCATGACGTCGGGGGCGATCGACGGAGAACCTGTCCTGTTCGTGCTCTTCCAGCGAGGCGACCAGTGGCAGGTCGGGTGGCCGGTTCGTGTCCATGTCGCCGGCCGCCTCATCGACCGCATCGAAGACTATTATGCCTGCCCGTGGGTCGTTGGAAACGCCTCGGAGTCCGACTTGACGCTCACGCTTGGGCCAGTTGTCTTGCGAGGAGCATGAGGCGACGATTCCTCACTCTGGCTCGGCGGAGTTATTATGATGAGTCCTCAACGGAAAATAGTGGCCTGCCTCGGATCGAGCAGCACGGCGGGCAAGGGCCAGGCATTCGATTGGATCGCAGAGCTCCGCCGGCGGCCGGGCTACGGGCAATTTGAGTTCCGGAATTTCGGCGTCGGCGGCGACCTGGCCTATAACGCGCTGCAGCGGCTGCCGGACGTGCTCGGCAAGGTCATCGTCTGGGTCGGCGGGAACGACGTTCTCGCGCTCGTGTCCCGCAAAGTGCGGCGGTTCTTTTCGTTATGGAAGCGCCTTTCTCGCACGCCGTCGCCTGATTGGCTCCACGAGAATCTGGCCGAGACAGCACGCAGGCTGAAGCGCGGGACGGCGGCGGACATCGGCCTTTGCTCGCTCCCTCCGATAGGAGAAGCGCCGGATTCGGACGACCCGGTCCAGAGCGAGCTCAACCGGCGGATCAAGGAATATTCTGCGATCTGGCGGCCATCGCGCACAAGGAACGCTGCGGCTATGTCCCGCTCCATGAGGCGCTCACCGAGGCGGTTCGCGCCTCGCCTGGCCGGGCCTACACGGCGTTCAACCTTTCTTCCATTCTATCGCGATGCTTTTCGCGTACTGGTGCTGCGGCAGCGTCCGGATGATGTCGCCCGCGTAAATGGCTGGCTATTTCACACCGACGGCGTGCACTTGAACAGCCGGGCAGGGCTGATTGTGGCGGATCGCCTACAGAAATTCGTTCAGGCCTGAACCCTGAGCGGCAAGGCTGTATCCGATTTGCGCACCTATCTGAATGTCTTATCGCGCAGGCTGGCGGCCGGTTTATCGACCTAGCAACATCGCCACGCGCGATGCCAGAAGTTTAACGACGAACCCTGGAGGATAACCCCGGTGGCTCGGCACGTCGTCAGGAATGACATCGCTGTCCGACTTGAACTTCGTGCAAATCCGCAGCTGCGGTGGCGGGAGTTCTCCATGAAACCGCGCTCTGTATGCCGAGACCCAATGCGGACCTCTATCGAAGTTCATGAACATCGCTGAATTGCAGCACATGGCGATGACCCTGTTCGTGGCTGAAGTTTCCTTAAGTTTATAACCCCTCAGCAATTCGGCCCCCTTGGAGCACTCGATGCGGTCCTTTCGATAGAGGATGTATGCGGTGCCGCCATCGGGATCGCGCACGGCGCCAGCACCTGGCAAAGCTTCGATCTGGTCAGCTCCCTTCTGGCAGTCGTCGCAGTAGCAGACACTGCTCACGATTGGCCTGCCGAACGCTTTGAGTTCGACGCCACCGCAAGAGCATGTTGCGGTCATGATAGGTAAGCGCGTCATCTGCTCGTGATCATCATGCGATTGCCCTCGCTGTCCCGAAACTCCGCGATCGTGCGCGCCGGTTGCCATGGCGCGGGGCGCGGTTCTGCTATGATCTCGGCGCCTCGCGATTTGAGTCTCTGAACGGTGACTTCGATTTCGTTGTCAACCAGCACGAGGACGGGCCCCTCAGATGGTGTTTCGTCCTTGCGCCTTAGGAAGTGGAGGGTGGTTTCGGCCCCTGGAAATCCGAGTTCGATCCATCGCCACCTATCATTGCCCATTGGCTGATCGGCGACGACGCGGCAGTTCAGGTGATCGATGTAGAACGCCTTGGCGCGTTCCTGGTCGAACACTGGAAGCTCCGCGAACTGGACGTGCATCGTCGATCTCCCCATTGCATCTCGGGCCAAATCAAACTAGACGGTCCAGTACTATGAGTCAATCGGCAGCAGACACGCCAGGAGCATGACCACGACGCGTTCAGCAGGTGCTTCACAAGAACTAGAACCGCACGGACGGTCGGCGAAAAAGCGGCGGGCCATCCTCAATGCGGCTACAGAGATGTTTCTGCAAAAGGGCTATCTGGCCACCAATATGGACGAGATCGCGGCGCTTGCGGCGGTGTCGAAACAGACCGTCTACAAGAACTTTCCGAGCAAGGAGACGCTGTTCGTAGAGATCGTAAGCAGCGTGACCAATCGAGCCAGCGATAGGGTCCACACTGAAATGCCGGACCTCGCCGAGGGCGAAGATGTTGCCGAATATCTTCGGCGCTATGCGTACCGACAGCTTGCCACCGTGCTCACGCCGCGCGTCATGCAGCTACGCCGTTTGGTAATCGGTGAGGTCGGCCGCTTCCCGGAACTGGCAAAGGCGCTCTTCGATGGCGGACCCAGGCGCGCAATGACGGCGATGGCAGTGTTGTTCGAGCGTTTGGCTGATCGCGGCCTGCTTGCGATCGATGATCCGGCCGTCGCCGCTTCCCAGTTCAATTGGTTGATTATGGGCGAGCCATTGAACAGGGCCATGCTGTTGGGTGACGAATCGATTCCGAAACCGGCGAAGCTTCGACGGCACGCCGCAGCCGGCGTGCGGGTGTTCCTTGCGTCATACGGCAAGTGAGGCACGCCACGCCGGCGGGCGAATGCCGGGCGCAACCGTGCGCACCGCTCGGGGGTGCTTGACGGTCGTTTTCGGTCCAGCGGGTCGCGGCTTGTTGCGGCGGCTGGCCCTGAGCGGACGTACTCTGAAGCGCGCGTGTTGCGGTGACGCCGCCGGCATTTCTCCCCAGGTCTCTATCGACGGGGTCGCGGGTGCAACAATCTGTTGCACAACTCTGCTATCTGTAACGCCCATGCCTGACCCGAACTTCCTCACTCCTGAAGAAGTCATCGCTCGCTATCGCGGACAGGTAAGCGAAGGGACTTTTCGAAACTGGCGTTGCTTGCGGATCGGGCCATCCTTCCTCAAGATCGGCAAAGCAATCCTCTATCCGAGCGGCGAGTTGGATCGCTGGGAAAAATCGATCCTCGTCGTCTGCAAACCCACACGCGACCTGCCGCAGGAAAAGACGGCACCGAGGCGGTTCATTCGGCCCGAGAGCCGTTGGTTAGAGAAATATGCGTTCGGAATCCGTGGTTGGTGACTCGATACATGCGCCAGTTAACGGCACCACCTTTCCGGAAGACGTTACAAGCGATTGATAAATAAGATGAATATGGCCACAGTGGTTCGATGCATAAACATCCCGCTCGACACCCTACGACCATTGTGGATCACGACTGCTCACGCCTCGATCCAATTTCCACCGTCAGCCCGAAGCCGCCCGGACCGGTTGGCTCTTCGGCTGGCGCGCTGAAAGTAGGGCAACGAATTGATCCACGGCCTGCCCGGCCCGCGCCAGAACCAGCGAATCTACGAGCTTGCCGTCGGCAAAGTCGCTGTCACTGCCATAGACGGCGCTCGGCACCGTCAGGGCGGAGTAAAAGCCAAACAGCGGGCGAAGCTGATGTTCGACCACCAGCGCGTGGCGCTGGCCACCACCCGTCGCGCCGATCAGGACCGGCCGGTCGACGAGCGCCAGTGGGTCGATGAGGTCGAACAGATGCTTGAACAGGCCAGCATAGGAGCCGTTGTAGACCGGCGTCGTGACGATCAGCGCGTCGGCCTGTTCGACCGCGTTTACCACATTCAGCGCCTCCGGCGTCAATTCCTTTCGCGTAAACGCAGCACCCAGACCACGGCCGGCATCGACAAGATCGAGGAAATTTACCGTGACGGACAATTTTTCGCGCAGCGCCTCGCCGAGATGATGCGCCAGCGTCCGCGACTTCGACGGCCTGTGAGTGTTGCCCGAAAGCACGACGATGTTCTGGCGCAGCCGTTCGACATGGAAATTCATGGGCTCTCTCATCTGTCCGAAACGATTGGGAAGTCGTCGGGCGGGGCCAACCGCAGCGAAGCCCCGCCGTTCCTCGGCTGACCGTCATGCGGCGCGCAGAGGCCGCGTCAGCGGGATGGGTGCTGCCGTCTCCGAACGCGGCACACGGCCTTCGACCGGATGGCTCGGATCATTGAACCCATGCGTCGAGGCATGGCCGGCGGCAACGAGACGGTCGACAAAGGCCTCATCCTCGGCGCTCAGCTTGAAGTCCAGTGCCTTGGCGTAGCTGTCCCACTGTTCCTCGGTACGCGGACCGGCGATCGCCGCTGTGATCAACCGGTTGTTGAGCACCCAGGCCAGCGCGAAATCGGCCGCCGCGACGCCGCGCGACTTTGCGTGCGCCGCGATCTGCCTGGCGATCTCGATCGATTCCGGACGCCACTCGGTCTCGGCGATGCGCTTGTCTCCACGCCCAGCCCGCGTGTCGGCGGCAGGCGCCTGGTTCGGCTCGTATTTGCCGGTCAGCACGCCGCGCGCCAGCGGGCTGTAGGAGACGACGCCAAGACCATAGTAGGCAGCTGCCGGCAGCTGCTCGGCCTCCGCGGTGCGGTTGACGATGTTGTAGAGCGGCTGGCTGGCCACCGGCCGGTCGATGCCAAGTTCATCGGCCAGATGCGCGACTTCGGCGATGCGCCAGCCACGGAAGTTCGAGACGCCGAAATAGCGCAATTTGCCCTGGCGGATCAGGTCGGCGATTGCCCGCACCGGCTCCTCAAGCGGCGCATCGAAGACGGCACGGTGGAAGTAGAAGAGGTCGATGTAATCCGTTCCGAGGCGCCGCAGGCTGTTCTCGACCGTCTGGATCACCCATTTGCGTGAATGGCCGCCGAGATTGGGACCTTTGTCATGCGAGTTGACGAATTTGGTCGCCACAACCCAATGATCGCGCGTCGCCTTGATGCCGCGGCCGACGACTTCCTCGGACTTGCCGTTGTGGTAGACGTCGGCGGTGTCGATGAAATTGATGCCTTGCTCACGCGCCTTGTCGATGATGCGGTGCGCGACATTTTCTTCGGTCGGCCCGCCGAACATCATCGTGCCGAGGCTGAGCGGCGAAACCTTCAGCGCGCTGCGGCCAAGATAGCGGTAGTCGGACATTGTTCTGCTCCGTTGAACTTCAGTTGAGGATTGGTTCGGCGTAGTGGCAGGCGACCTGGTGTCCCGACCCGATCGCCCGGAATGCCGGCTCCTGCGAACGGCAGAGATCAGTCGCCAGCGGGCAGCGCGTGTGAAAGCGGCAACCACTCGGGATGTTCTGCGGGCTTGGCAGATCGCCATGGATCGGCGCCGCCTGACGCCGGCGCGCCGGGTCGGGCACGGCGTCCATCAGCGCGCGCGTGTAGGGATGCTTGGGCGAGGTCCACAGCGTCGCGTTGTCGGCGCTTTCGACGATGCGGCCGAGATACATGACCAGCACCCGGTCGGCGAAATAGCGGACCACCGACAGATCGTGCGAGATGAAGAGATAGGACAGGCCGAGCTGCCGTTTCATGTCGACCAGCAGATTGAGGATCTGCGCCTGGATCGAAAGGTCGAGCGCCGACACCGGCTCGTCGCAGACGACCAGTTCCGGATTGAGGATCAGCGCCCGGGCAATGCCGATGCGCTGGCGCTGACCACCGGAAAATTCATGCGGGTAGCGGCCAAGCGAATCCCTTGGCAAACCGACACGCTCGATGATGTCCTCGACAATCTTGCGCCGCTCGGCCTTGTTGCCGATGCCATGGACTTTCAGCGGCGCCGTCAAGATGTCGCCGATCATGTGGCGCGGGTTGAGCGACGCGAACGGATCCTGGAAAATCATCTGGATGTTGCGCCGCGCCGCCTTCAGCCGGCGCGCGTCGAGAACGGTGATGTCGGTGCCGTTGAATTCGATCTTGCCACTAGTCGGATCGACCAGCCGCATGATGGTCTTGCCGAGCGTCGATTTTCCGCAGCCGCTCTCGCCGACGAGGCCAACCGTCTCGCCGCGCCCGACCTCAAGGGAAACGCCGTCGACGGCGCGCAGTGCACCGCCTTGGGATTGGAAATGCGTGGAGAGGTCAAAGACCGAGAGCAGCGCCATGCGCAACCTCCCGAATGAAGCTGTAAGGGCAGGCGACGAGTCGATCTTCGCTGACTTCAACGAGATCAGGCACGAAATGGGCACAGCTGTCGCGTGCCACCGCGCAGCGCGGCCGGAAGGGGCAGCCCTTCTCGCCGGCGGCCGAGACGATGCTGCCGGGGATCTCCGTCAGCCTGGCGTCGCGATAGTGGAGATTGGTTTTCAACCGCGGCGAGGCAGCCAGCAGGCCGCGCGTGTAGGGATGAAGCGGTGTTCTGAACAGTGCGCCGGGCAGCGCCTGTTCGACCTTGCGCCCGGCATACATGACGACGACCTTGTCGGCCCATTGCGCGACGACGCCGAGATCATGGGTGATGAGCACGACAGCCATCGACAGTTCGCGGCGCAGCGTGTCCAGCAGGTCGAGCACCTGCGCCTGGATGGTCACGTCGAGAGCCGTCGTCGGTTCGTCGGCGATGAGCAGGCGCGGCCGGCAGGCAACGGCGATGGCAATCATGACGCGCTGGCGCATGCCGCCGGAAAGCTGATGCGAATAGTCGTCGATGCGCCGCTGCGGATCGGGAATGCGCACCAGATTGAGAAGCTCGATGGCACGGTTCCGCGCAGCCTTGCCGCGTATACCTTCGTGCAGCGTCAGCACCTCAGTGATCTGCCGGCCAATGGTCAGCACGGGATTGAGCGAGGTCATCGGCTCCTGGAAGATCATGGCGATCTCGCGCCCGCGCAAATTGCGCATCGCCTTCTGGTCGAGGCCGAGCAGATCCCTGCCGGCGAATTCGATCCTGCCATTGGGGATTTTCGCCGAGCGCGGCAGAAGCTGCATCAGGGCAAGTGCTGTCAGCGACTTGCCGGAGCCCGATTCACCGACGATCGCCAGCGTCTCGCCTTCGTCGACCTCGAAGCTCAACCGGCTGACCGGCTCGGTGGTCGGAAAACGAACCGTCAGATTGTCAACCTTGAGCAAGGCAGCGGCCATCTCTAGCGCTCCTGCGAGAAGCGCGGATTGAGCGCGTCGTTGAGGCCGTCGCCGATCAGGTTCAGCGCCAGCACGGTGAAGACGATCGCAAGTCCCGGCAGTGCGGTCAGATACCAGGCGGTGCGGATCAACTCCCTGCCCGCTCCGATCATCGAGCCCCAGCTGACGACATTAGGATCGCCGAGGCCCATGAAGGACAGCGCCGATTCCATCAGGATCGCAGTCGCCACCATCACCGACGAGGTCACGATCAGGGGCGGAAGCGCGTTGGGCAGGATTTCGCGGAAGATGATGCGGGCATGGCCATAGCCGAGGCTACGGGCGGCCATGACGAAATCCTTCTCGCGGATGGCGCGGAATTCGGCGCGCGTCAGCCGCGCCACGGTCGGCCAGGTGATGACGGCGATCGCCACCGTCACGACCAGCGCGGTCGGCTGCGCGATCGCCACCATGACGACCAGAAGCACGAAGCTCGGTATGGTCTGGAAAATCTCGATCAGGCGCACCAGCAGGTCGTCGATCCAGCCGCCGAAATAGCCGGCGGTGGCGCCGACAAGGATGCCGAAGCTCAGACCGAGCGCTGTCGCCACCAGGCCGACGAACAGCGAAATCCGCGCGCCATGCAGAATGCCGGAAAGCACATCGCGGCCCATGGAATCCGTGCCCAGCAGAAAGGCTGGATTCTGGCCCGGCCACAGGAAGGGCCGCGCCACCATCGACAGCGGATCGGCCGGATAGAGGACGGGCGCGAGCAGGGCCGCTAGCACCACCAGCGACAGGAACACCACACCGAACATGGCGTTGGGATTGCGCACGAAAACCCTCAGCGCGCGCCCGCCGGCGGCAACCGGCACCGACGCCGCCGAAGCAGATCGCGCGTCGGGCGCGTGGAGATTGCTCCAGCTTTTTGTCTCGGGTTCAGGCGGAACCGCAGCCTCGCGTCCATCGGCATAGAGACGACGGGAGCGGGCATCGCCCGCGGCGAAATCGGTGGAAGCCATCAGCGTACTCCGATGCGGGGATCGAGCCAGGCGTGCAGCAGATCGACCGTCGCGTTGGCGACGATGACCAGCAGCGACGACAGCAAGAGAATGCCGAGCAGCACCGTGAAATCGCGACCCATGACCGCCTCGAAGGCGAGCCGCCCGAGGCCGGGCCAGGAATAGACGGTTTCGACAACCACTGCGCCGCCGAGCATGCCGCCGACATGCATGCCGGCCATGGTGGTGATGGGGATCAGCGCGTTGCGCAGGACATGGCGGATGGTGATGATGGTCGGCGACAGGCCCTTGGCTGCGGCGGTGCGCACATAGTCCTGCGACTGGACTTCCAGCATCGCCGCCCGGGTCAGCCGCGCATAGATCGCCACGTAAAACAGCGCCAGCGACAGCGCCGGCAGGATCATGTAGCGCACCTTGTCCCACAGGCCTGCAAGGCCAGTCAGGTCGCTGCCGATGGTTCCCGAACCGCCGCTCGGTAGCCAGCCAAGCTTGACCGAGAACAGCACGATCAGCATCAACCCGATCCAGAAGCCCGGGATCGAATAAAACAGCAGCGAAATGACCGAAAGCAGGCGATCCGGCAGCCGGCCGGAAAACACCGCCATCAACGATCCGAGGACGAGACCGAGCGCAATCGCAATGGTCAGCGCCACCGCCATCAGCAACAGCGTGCCCGGCAGCCGCTGGCCGATCAGGTCGGCAACCGGCATGCCGTAGCGCGGCGAAAAGCCGAGGCTGAAATGCGCCAGATTGTAGAGATAGTTGAACAGCTGGACGAGCAGCGGATTGTCGAGGCCAAAGCGCTCGCGCAGCGCCGCCATGGTTTCCACGGTGGCCGAGCCAGCCTCGCCGGCCATGACGTCGGCGGCATCGCCGGGCGCAAGCTGCAGCAGAAAGAAGTTCAGGATCACGATGCCCAGAACGGTCGGCACCGCCTGGATCGCGGTGCGCCGAAAGGTTCTGCCAATGCGCGTCAGGGTCGACATCGTTTTCGCTATCCCGGCTGTGGCTGACGATGCGGGTTTGCTGTTTCCCGGAAGTTCCGTGCTTTTTAGTTGACAAGATTTATAGACATTGTCAAACCTGATTTAAGAAATTTTGTTCTGCAAATGGCAGCATTGCAGAATAGAATTTTATTTCATGCTACGAAATTAGCTGTTTGAAGCATGAAATCTTAAGTGCGGGAGCGCAGCGGCCAAATCTTTTCACAAACGGGCCGGCTCTTGGAACGTTGCATTTTTCACCCGCTGCCGACGACCGGCCGATTGATGCCGGCAGCAAAAAAGGACCAGGGCGCCATGTCTCATTTCCTCACTCCGAACCGCCGCAGGTTCCTCGGCCTGTCGGCAACCGCGCTCGGAGCGACCCTGTTGCCTGCATCACGCAACGCCTACGCCGCCGAGCCGAAGCAGGGTGGGACGGCGACGCTGCTGCTGTCCGCCGAGCCGCCGGTGCTGACGACGATCGCCCACACGGCGTTCAATTCCGTCTACGTCTCGGCCAAGACCACCGAGGGCCTGCTGACCTATGATTTCGATCTCACGCCGCGCCCGTCGCTGGCCAGGCAATGGTCGGTCAGTGACGATGGGCTGCAATACACCTTCAAGCTGCGTGAAGGTGTGAAGTGGCATGACGGTCAGCCATTTACCGCCGCCGACGTCGCCTATTCGATCGCCACGATCAGGGAGGTTCATCCGCGCGGCCGCAACACCTTCCTCAACCTTGTCGACATCCAGACGCCGGATCCGCTGACCGTGACACTGGTCCTGTCGAAGCCGGCGCCTTACCTGATCACGGCGCTGGCCGCAGCCGAGACCCCGATCGTGCCCAAGCACCTCTATGACGGCACCAAGGCAGCCGAAAATCCGGCCAACGTCGCGCCGGTCGGCACCGGCCCGTTCGTGTTCAAGGAATGGATCCGCGGCAGCCACATCGTCTATGAACGCAATCCTGACTACTGGGATGCGCCGCGCCCCTATCTCGACCGGCTGATCGTGCGTTTCATCCCGGACGCTTCGGCGCGCGCCTTGGCGCTGGAGACCGGCGAGATCGATCTGGCGCCGGCAACACCGATCCCGTACAGCGATTTGCAGCGCTTCGAAACGCTGCCGCATATCGGCTTCGAGAAGCAAGGCTACCAGTATTCCAATGGTGTCAGCCGGGTCGAGTTCAATCTGGAGAAACCCTATTTCGAGGATGTTCGCGTCCGCCGCGCCTTCGCCCATGTCATCGATCGCAACGTCATCCGCGAGACGATCAACTATGGCTATGGCGAAATCATTCCCGGCCCGATCAATCCAAACCTGAAGAAATGGTTCGTCGCCGACCTGAAGACCTATCCGGTCGACACGGCCGCTGCCGAGAAACTGCTCGACGAAGCAGGCTTGCCACGGGGCGCCGACGGCACCCGCCTCAAGCTTGTTCACGACTATGTCCCGAGCGGCGAGACCTACAAGCGCGGCGCCGACTACATCAAGCAGGCGCTGGCCGCGGTCGGGGTCGGGGTCACCGTGCGCAGCCAGGATTTCGCCACCTACACCAAGCGCATCTACACCGACCGCGATTTCGACTTCACCTTCAACGGCATGAGCAATCTGTTCGACCCGACGGTCGGTGTGCAGCGCCTCTACTGGTCGAAGAATTTCAAGCCGGGCGTGCCGTTCTCCAACGGTTCGAAATACAGCAATCCAAAGGTCGATGAACTTCTTGACGCGGCCGCCGTCGAGGTCGATCACGAAAAGCGCTTCGAGCAGTGGGCCGCGATCCAGCGGATCCTTGTCGAGGACCTGCCCGACATCGGCATCGTCAGTCAGCCGGAAATCACCCTCTATAACAGGCGCATCGCCGATCACACGGTGGGCGCAGAGGGCAATGCCGGCTCCCTCGCTTCGGCCCATATCATCACCTGATCCGCCGCCCCATGCGCGGTCCTTCGCGCATGGATTCTCTTCTCCTTCCCCGAGAGATTCCAACATGACGCTCGCCCACAAGCCTGGTTCCATCGTTGGCACGCCCTTCTTCAAGGCGCCGACCGACTATCCGGACAGCCCGCTCTCAAAAGCGCTTCAGCAGCCAGTGCTGCTCGGTCTGTTCCTGCCGATCCAGGCCGGCGGCTGGACCAACTCGACACTGCCGCGCTCGACCGACTGGCGCTTCGATTACAACCGCGACCTGACGCTCAAGGCCGAGGAGCTTGGCTTCGACCTCGTCTTCGCGCTCAGCCAATGGCTGCCCAAGGGCGGCTATGGCGGCGTTTTCAACGGCCAGGCGCTGGACAGTTTCGTCTCCGTGGCGGCCATGGCCGCGATCACCAAGAAGATCATGCTGATTTCGACCATGCATGTTCTCTACGGCCCGTGGCACCCGCTGCATCTGGCGAAGTTCGGCGCCACGCTCGACCATATCTCCGGCGGCCGCTGGGGCATCAATGTCGTCACCGGCCATCGCGCTGTCGAGCATGAGATGTTCGGCTGGAACCGCATCGAGCATGACCGCCGCTATGAACTTGCCGCCGAATTCGTCGAAGTGCTGCAGCGGCTGTGGCAGGACGACGAGAATTTCTCCTTCTCCGGAGAATCGAGCTGGAAGCTCAATGGCGGCTTTGTCACGCCGAAGCCGAATTACGGCCGACCGATCCTGGTCAACGCCACCGGCTCCGATGCCGGCATTTCCTTTGCCGGCCGCTATTCCGACATCGTCTTCGTCACCAGTCCGGCCGGGTCCGACATCGCCAGCGCGCTGGAAGCACTGCCGGCGCATACGAAGAAGGTGAAGGACGCGGCCCTCGGTGTCGGCCGCACCGTGCGCACGCTGCTCAATCCGCTGGTCATCAGCCGGCCGACCGAGAAGGAAGCCTGGGCGGTCGCCGACCAGATCGTCGCCCATGCCGACAGCCGCACGCCAAAGGGGTTCCAGACCTTCAACAGCGACGCCCAGGCCTGGAAAGGTCGCGAAGGCCGCGACGACCCTTACGCCAAGGTCGGCGGCAACATCTACCTCATCGGCACCCCCGAACAGATCGTCGACCAGTTCGTCAAGTTGAAGGACGCCGGCATTGACGGCCTGCAGCTGTCCTTCTTCGACTTCAAGCCGGACCTCGAATTCTTCGGCGAGAACATTTTGCCGCTGATGAAGCAGGCCGGCCTGCGCAACGCCTGAGGCCAATCATGACCACAACCGCGATCTCCGAAATCTGGTACACACGCTGCCCGGTGCCGACGCCAGTCGGGCTCGCCGCACAGCTTGGGCTTTTGGACGAAACCTTCCGCAAGGAAGGGATCGAACTGAAGTCGATCATCGATTCGCCCAACCGCGACATCCGCCAGAGCCATTTCAACCACACGCTTGACTGGTCGTTCCGCCACGGTGGCAATGTGCCGCCGATCCGTGCCCGCTCCGAAGGGCGCAAGACACGTCTCGTCGGCATCACCTGGACCGATGAGTTCCAGGCGATCATCACCTTGCCGGGCACCGGCATCAGAACGACCAAGAACCTGAAAGGCCGCCGCTTCGGCATCGCCCGGCATCCCGAAGGCATCGTCGACTTCATGCGGGCGACGGCGCTGAAGGGCCTGGTCTCGGCGCTCTCGCTCGAAGGCCTCAGCCATGCTGATGTCGAGATCGTCGACATCGCGCTGGCCGACAGCGTGCTCGACAGCCAGGAAGGACCATCGCTGTTCGGCCTCAAGCGCAAGCAGGCCTATGGCGAGGAAGCCGCCGCGCTGATCCGTGGCGAGGTCGACGCCATCTATGTCAAGGGCACGGCCGGTATCAACGTCGCCAATCTGATCGGCGCCATCCAGGTCGCCGAATTCGGCTTCCACCCCGACCCCAACATCCGCATCAATTCCGGTTCGCCGCGCGTGCTGACCGTCGACGATTTGCTGGCCGAAGAACGCCCCGATCTGCTCGCTCGGCTGATCGAGACGATCCTGCGCGCCAGCGCCTGGGCCGAGGCGCATCCCGACGAGACGCGGCGCTTCGTTGCCCGCGAATCCGGCGCCACCGAGGAACAGGTGCTGGCCGCCAACGGCCCGGATGTCCACAAGCATCTCGGCCTCGGACTGCAGCCTGAGCTCATAGCGGCGGTTTCCCACTACAAGAATTTTCTGCGCGACTGGGGTTTTCTCGCCAGCGATTTCGATGTCGAGGCCTGGGTCGATCGCCGGCCGCTCGATCAGGTGAACATTCGCGCCGCCGCCTGAAAGGACGCCAGCTTCATGACCTCGACGATCCCCGAGTTTCCGCAACTCCTCGACACGGTAGCAAGCCTTGCAGACGACTTCGCGCTGACCGCCGCGCATCACGACGCGACCGGGGAATTCCCCTTCGCCAATTTCGACCGGCTTCACCTGGCCGGGCTGCTTGGCCTGGTTACGGCACGCGAGCATGGCGGCCTTGGCGGCGGGCTGACGGAAGCCCAGGCGGTGATCGCCGAGATCGGCCGCGGCGAGCCGTC
Source organism: Mesorhizobium sp. M0894 (assembly GCF_040319725.1). Classification (NCBI taxonomy): domain Bacteria; kingdom Pseudomonadati; phylum Pseudomonadota; class Alphaproteobacteria; order Hyphomicrobiales; family Phyllobacteriaceae; genus Mesorhizobium; species Mesorhizobium sp. M0894. The sequence continues at coordinate 199,823 of NZ_JAMYOG010000001.1, forward strand.
GACGGCGCTGGTGCTGGCCATGCATTACAACAGCCAGTATGCGCTGCGGAAATCCGGGAAATGGCCGCGCCATCTGGTGCAGCGGATTGTCGAGGCCGGCCGTCTCGGCCCTGCTTTGATCAACGCCGCGCAGGCGGAGCCGGGGATCGGCTCGCCCGCCCACGGCAAGCCGCCCGAAACCATTGCCCGGCGCGACGGCAATGTCTGGCGGATATCCGGCCACAAGAACTACGTGACCGGCATTCCCATTTTGAAATGGGTGAACTTGCTGGCGCTGACCGACGAGCCGCAACCGCGCCTGGCTTCATTCCTGGTGCCAACCAATGCGCCGGGATTGCGTGTCGAAAAAACATGGAACGCCGCCGGCATGCGAGCCACCGCCAGCGACGACGTCATCCTGGACAATGTCACCGTGCCTGCCGAGGACATAACCGAGGCGCAGCCAGCGTCTGAACCGCTGAGACGTGAAGAAGGATCGACGGCGTTCTTCTTTTCGCTGATCGGCGCCGTCTACCATGGTGCGGCTCGCGCTGCCCGCGACCGGCTGGTCTCCTTCGTCACCACGCATGCACCGGCGAGCCTCGGCGCGCCGCTGTCGACCGTGCCGCACATCCAGGCAGGGCTGGGCGATATCGAGGTCCGGCTTGCGACCAGCACGCGGTTGCTGCGTTCGCTTGCCGAAGATGTCGATGCCGGCCGGTCGGTCGGAACCGACGGCATGACGGTCAGGCATGTCGTCATCGACAATGCCGTTGCCGTCACCTCGCTGGCGCTGGAGCTTGCCGGCAATCCAGGCCTCAATCGCGACTTCCAGCTCGAGCGTCACCACCGCGATGCGCTGGCCGCCCGCTCGCACGCGCCGCAGAACCATATGATCCGGACGAACGCTGCCAAGGCGGCGCTCAGCCGCCACGCCGCTGGCCAACTGGCCGAACCGCCGGCTGTCGCCGCTGGCAAACCCAGGCTTGCGGCGGTCGGTTGAGCTCAATGACAACGGAACATGTCGACGTCGCCATCATCGGCGGAGGTCCCGGTGGCCTGACACTGGCGCAGGGCCTGAAGAAGAACGGCATCAGCGTCGCGGTCTTCGAGAAGGATCGCGCCCGCACCGATTATGTCCAGGGTTTCCGCCTGCGCATCCGCCAGCGCGGCATCGATTCGCTGATCGCCAATCTGCCGCCGGAACCCTACGAGGCTTTTGTCGCCACGCTCGGCCACGCGCCTGATCGCAACATCCTGCTCGACGAGAATTTCGAGACGTTAGGCGAGGACGCCTGGGGCGGCGGCAACGCACTCGGCGAGCCCGACGATACCCATATCGAAAAATCGGTGAGCCGCATCACGCTGCGCCAGGTGCTGCTGTCCGGCCTCGACGGCGTCGTGTACTACGGCAAGGTCTTTTCCCGCTACGAGGAGCAGCCGGACGGTTCGGTGATCGCGCATTTCGAGGATGGCTCGACAATCCATGCCGACGTGCTGGTCGGTGCCGACGGCGCCCGTTCGCGCGTGCGCCAGCAACTGGTGCCGCATGCGCGAAGCTTCGACACCGCGTCAGGCGCCTCGCCGGCAAGATGACGCTGCATGCCGCAGCCCTACACCAGATTTCGCCGCTGCTGCTCGACTACAATGCCGGCGTCAGACCGACGGAAGGTCATGGGCTGATGGTCACCAGCCACCGGGTCAATGTCGAGGCATTTCGGAAGCATGGACTGATCGGGCTGGACGACGACACCCACAAGGATATTTCCGGTTTCCATTTCAACAACACCACCAGCTATGTCTGGTGGAACACCGCATACGAGAGGGACGAGCTGGCCACGGATGACGTGCTGGCAAAGCTCTCCGGCTCAGAGTTGCTCGACCTGCTGCTGTCGAAGATCGGCCACTGGCATCCGGAGATCCTCAATCTCATCCGCTACACAGATCCGTCGACGGTCGCCCTGCTTAACGTCCACAGCTCGGAGCCTGTCGAGCCATGGCCGACGAAACGGGTGACACTGCTTGGCGACGCCATCCATGCCATGACCTATTTTCGTGCGCTCGGCGGCAACACCGCGATCTACGACGCCGGGCTGCTGGTGCCGGAACTGGTGGCCACCAAACGCGGCGACAGGCCGCTTCTCAAGGCGCTGTCGGTCTATGAGGCAAAGATGCTGGAGCACGGCGCCGATGCGGTACGATCTTCGCTGACGGCGATGCGGAAGAATGTGCTCTCGAGCCGCCGCCGCCAAAAGGAAGCCGCCGAATAGCGGCTCCCTAAGTCGTCTGACAGTTCTCCTGCCTCTACGCCGCTTCCACCAGACTGGACGACTGGAAGTCATGCAGGAGGATGGCGATCTCGAAGCCGCGCCGCTGCAGCCAGTGCGCCGTCGTCGCCGCGCGGATGCCGAGCAGATCGTCAATCAGCACGACGCGGGCGCCACGCACGGCAATGGTGCGATAGGCGACACCGAGCAACTGCCCGCCCTCCGACGCGATCGAGCCCGGAATATGCGCTTCGGTGAATTCCTCCGGCGTGCGCACATCGAGCAGGTAGGTCGTGCGCCTCTCGTCCCTCGCCCAGGCTGCGGCCGTCGCTGCATCGATGCGCGGGAAGCCGTCGCCTTCGGCAAGCTTTGCGATGTGTTCCGCGGCGAAACGCTTCGCATTCTCGCTGGCCGGACCATAGGCGGCGGTCCTGCCGGTCTCGAGTGCAAGACCGGCCTCTCGCCATGCCTTGGTGCCGTCGTGCAGATAGGGGACCTTGTTGGGCACACCGGCGTCGATCAGCGTCTGCGCGCCGATGATGGCGCGCGGCAGGCCGGCGCAGGAGACGACCACCTGCGTGTCAGGTGAAGGCACCAGGTCGATGAAGCGCAGCACCAGCTCGGCGCCCGGCACGCTGATGGCGCCCGGCACATGATCCTTGTCGAACTCCGCCACCGTTCGGCTGTCGAGCACGATTACATTGGCGCCTTTGCCCCTGAGGACTTCGAGTTCTTGAACGGTGATGACTGGCGTTCTCTTCTCGTCGCGGATCGCCAGCGAAAAATCGACGCCCGGCGTGTCGAAAGTCGGCAAGCCTTCCACACCGTCCTTTGTCCATTCCGGAATTCCACCCGCCAGTGCGAACAACTGGCTGCGGCCGCGCTCGGCCAGCCGTTCGACAAGTTGCTCGGCAGCACCGCTGCCGTCATCCGCCAGGACGGTGCGCACCGCCTTGCGCGGGACAAAGCGGTCGATCTCCAACTCGACCTGAGCCGCGGGCAGATTGGTGGCAAACAGCGGCGATGCGTATCCGACAGTCGCGCTGTCGCGGATATCCAGCACCGCCAGTTCCTCGCCATCCGCCAGCCATTGGCGAAAAATCTTCTGGTCGATCGTCCTGTCGCTCATGATGCTTTCCTCTCTTGCTGTTCGGCGGCGCCACGGGCCGGACGCGCAAGGCCGAGATTCTCGCGCAACGTGCTGCCCTCGTAGGCGGTGCGGAACAGGTGCCGCCGCTGCAGCTCCGGGATGACGAGGTCGACGAAATCGGTGAGGCCTGTCGGCAGGATCGGCGGCATGACGTTGAAGCCATCCGCCGCCCCGCCGGCAAACCACTCCTCCATCATGTCGGCCACATCCTTTGGCGTGCCGACAATCTGGAAATGGCCGCGTGCGCCGGCAACGGCGAGATACAATTGCCGGATGGTGAGGTTCCGGCTCGTGGCAAGCTCGGAAACAACCTTCAGGCGGCTCTTCACCGAATCGGAACTGCCGAGTTCTGGCAACGGTCCATCGAGTGGATGACCGGAAAGATCGACGCCGCCGAGCAGTCCGGAGACCAGCGCGACGCCGACCACCGGATCGACCAGCCGCTGGATCGCGTCGAACTTGTCCTCGGCTTCCGCGCGTGTCGGCGCGACGACCGGGAAGACGCCGGGCATGATCTTCAAGGAGTCGGCAGAGCGACCAAAGGACCCCAGCCGGCCTTTCAGCTCGTTGTAAAAACCGCGCGCCGACTCGATGGTCGGATGGGCGGTGAAAACCACCTCCGCCGTCCGCGCCGCCAGTAGTTGCTGGCCGGCATCGGAAGAACCGGCTTGGACGATGACGGGATGGCCCTGCGGCGGGCGAGCGACGTTGAGCGGCCCTTTGACACGGAAATGCCGGCCGGCATGGTTCGCAGCATGGATGCCGTGCCGGTCGATGGCGATCCCCGAAGTCTTGTCGGCGACGAAGGCGTCGTCGTCCCAGCTATCCCACAACTTCTGGGCGACTGCGACGAACTCCTCCGCCCGGTCGTAGCGGTCGGCATGAACGGGATGCTGGTCGCGGCTGAAATTCGCCGCCGCCGGCGCATCGGCCGAGGTGACGACATCCCAGCCAGTCCGGCCGCCGCTCAGATGGTCGATCGAGGCGAACAGCCGCGCCAGATGGAAGGGCTCCCAATAGGTGGTCGAAGCGGTCGCGACGAGCCCGATCCTCTGCGTTATGGTCGACAGCGCCGATAGCAGCGTCAGCGGCTCGAAATGCACGACATGGCCGGTGCGTTCGAAAGTCTCGATCGGCTGCTCGCCATTGCGCGCGCTGAGACTGTCAGCGAGGAAGACCATGTCGAAGAAACCGCGCTCGGCGGTGCGCGCGGCGTCCGCATAGTGTTGAAAACTCAGGCCCGGATTGGCCGGCACGTCGGGATGGCGCCAGGCGGCGACATGATGGCTAGGTCCGCGCACGAAGGCTCCCAGCCGTATCTTTCGATCTTCAGTCATCAGCGGCTCTCGGCCTCGTCGCAAGGGGCTTTCCTATCTAGCGCCTGCCGAACCCGCTGAGCGAAAGAATGCCTTTCGCCAGCTGGCAATTATTGTTTTTTGACATCGGCTTGCGGCAAAGCACGATGGTCGACGCCGAGGCAGAGCCACGCCGCCGGCGTCGCAAAGGTTCTTGATGCTTCACACCCCCTCCTCCCCGCCTTCGATCATCCCTGCGCGTTCGATCCTTCGCTCAATCATCATTGTCGGTGGTGGCTTTGCCGGCGCCCTTACCGCGATCAAGCTACTCGACCGTTCGACCGAGCCGCTGGCGATCACCATCATCGAGCGTCGGGCCCAGCTTGGTCGTGGCGTTGCCTACGGCACCGCCGATCCGCAACACCTCGTCAACGGCGCGGCGCGCATCTTCTCGCTGCATCCGGACGACCCCCATCACCTCGTTCGCTGGCTGTTGGCGAATGTGCCGGAGCAAGGCTGGACACCGCCCGCGGATGTGCCTGACTCCAGCCCGCCGCGTTGGCTGTTCGGCAGCTATGTCCAGTCGGAACTGACCAGAGCGATCCGAGAAGCTGACGGGCGTTCGTCACTGCGCCACATCGAGGCATCCGCCGTCGATATGCTGACCGGTCCATCCGGAGTCTGCGTCGGCACCAGCGACGGCCAGCAATTGCTGGCGGATGAGGCCGTGCTGGCTACAGGGGTTTTTCAGAGCGAGCCAGCGGCGGCAGAAGCACCCGTCATCAGCGATCACCGCTACGTCGCCAATCCCTGGGATCCGGCGGCACTCGACCGGCTAGCCGGCAGCAAGCAATTGCTGCTGATCGGCTCCAATCTCAGCATGGTCGACGTCGTCGCCAGCATGGAAGCGCGCGGCTTCGAGGGCAGCTATCGCGTCGTGTCGCGCCGGGGGCAGATCGTCGAGCCACGACGCAACACGGAGGCGTGGCGCGACTTCCTCGCCGGGCGGCCGTTGCCGAAAACCACCAGGGCGCTTCTTGCCCTGGTCAAGGCCGAACGCCGGGCCATCGAGGCCGCAGGGCTGGACTGGCAAGGGCTGCCGCTGACGATCCGGCCATGGATCCTGGCCTTGTGGCAAGGCGCAACGGACAGGGAGCGCTTGAAGTTCACACGCCATCTGCGCGCCTTCTGGGACGTCACCGCGCATCGGGCGGCACCGCCGAGCTTTGAGCGCGTGGCACTGGCGCAGAAGCAAGGCCGTTGGACGGCTGGCGCGGGACGGGTGCTGGCACTCCATCCGGAGGCAAATGGCATCGTCGCCGAGATCCGCTGGCGCGATACCGGCGCGGTCGAACGCCTGCGTTTCGACGCCGTCGTCAACTGCCGCGGCCATCAGGAGCATGACTGGCGGCGGATCGCCGATCCGTTCGTTCACAGCCTGCTCGAAAACGGCATCGTCAGGCCGCACGCAACCGGTTTCGGCATCGACGCCACGCATGACGGCCGGGTGATTTCCCGTGACGGCAGGACCCATGGCAATCTGTTTGCCATCGGCCATCCGCTGCGCGGTGTCGCCTGGGAATCGAGTTCCATCGGCGAACAGCTGGCGCAGGCCATCGCCCTTGCCGGCCTTCTGGTCAGCGCCAGTCCGAGGCTGCGTGCTCTGGCCTGAGATTGAAGCCCAACAAAACGACAGAAACGGAAAAGGGCCGCATCTCGAAGCGGCCCTTTCCTCGCGGTCGTCCGCAGGGTTCAGGCGTTCGGATCGATATAGGCGTCGGCGAAATTGGCCGACAGGCCTTCAGCACCCGGCGCATAGTTCTTGACCGTTTTGCGGGCGATGATGATGGTTGGCGGCGCGATCAGATTGATGATCGGCAACTCGTCGGCGATGATCTCCTGGAACCTGAAGAACAGCTGCTTGCGCTTGGCCTCGTCGAGCTCAACGGAAGCGGCTTCCAGCAGCTGGTCGACCTCCGGATTTTCATAATGCGCGCCGTTGGAGAACGGCAGCCCGATCTTGATGTTCTTTGACCAGTAGAGCCGCTGCGCGCCGGCGCTGGGGTCGAAGATGTTGCCGCAGGATTCGGTCGACAGGTCCCAGGTGCGATCGGTGTAGATGGTTTTGACATAGGTGCCGAAGTCGAATTTCTCGATCTCGGCATCGATGCCGATCTTGGCCAATGCCTGCTTGAGGAAGTCGGCATAGCCCCACGGATTATAGGGATTGTTGGTGAGCCTGAGCTTGAAGCGGATGCCGTCCGCTTCCCGCTTGAAACCGGCCTCGTCGAGCAGTTTTTCCGACAGCGCCGTATCGAACGTCGCGGCCTTCACGTCGGGATCGAAGTACTTCTTGTTGACGACGCTGATCGGCGTCGGCGACACCTGGCCATAGCCATAAAAGACAATGGCATTCACCGCGTCGAGGTCGATCGCATGCGCGATTGCCTGTCGGACCTTCTTCTCCTTCAGGATCGGGTTTTCGAGATTGATGATTAGCTGATGCAGCGGGCCGCTATAGGCGAAGACCGTGCTGTCGACGACGAATTGCGGCAGCGCCTTGAACCTCTCCAGATCGGCGAACGCCACCGGGTTCGGCCCGATGTCGACCTCGCCCGTTTCGAGCGCCGCGGCGCGCGCGCCGGGATCGGTGATGAAGCGGAAGATGATCCGGTCGAGATAGGGTTTCGGTGCATCCCAATAGGTCGGATTCTTTTCGACGAGGATGTGGCTGCCCTTTACCCATTCCTTCAGCACGAACGGCCCACTGCCGATGATCTGCTCGAAGGACGGATCGTCGGCCGGCTTCAGCTTCTCGTAGATGTGTTTGGGCACGACAGGCGATTCCGTCGCGGCCAGACCCGAGATCAGCGCGGCGGACGGTTTCGACAGTTTGATCTTCACGATATGCGGATCCGACGTGTCGATGTCGGTGACGTTCTGGAAGGTGATGCGCCCACGCGGATGTGCTTCGCGCAGCCGCGAGATCGAAAAGGCCACGTCCTCGGACGTCAGATCATGGCCATCGCTGAACTTCACCCCCTGGCGCAGCTTGAAGACATATTCGAGCCCGTCGTCGCTGATCGACCATTCGGTGGCCAGTTGCGGCCGCGGATTGAGATCGTAATCGTAGGCAAGCAGCCCGTCGAAAATCTTCGGACCGATGGTGGCCGGCCCGCCGGCGCTGGTGTTGATGGAAACGATCTGGTTGGGCTCGGGGTAGTAGACGAAATTGAGCGTGCCGCCGGCCACCGGCTTTGCGTCTTCGGCGAATGCTCCAGCGGGGAGCGCGGTACTCGCGCCGGCCAGCAGCAGGAACTGATTGAACAGGCGTCGGTTGATGGTCATGGTCGGTACTCCGCATTTGCGCGATTGTCTTTTCATGGAAGAGAAGTCGGGATCGGTGTCTTCACAACCGATCCCAGCCAAGGGAATCCAAACACCTAGGCGGTTGGCGCGAGCCAGATCTGCGCGAAGCTGTTGTTGATGCCTTGCGCGCCAGGCGCAAAATCCCGGACCTTCTTGTTGGCGACGATCTGGGCGCCGGCAGCGACCAGATCGACCGACACCACGTCGTCATGGATGATGTGCTGGAATTTGTACCAGAGCTCGCGCCGCTTGGTCTCGTCGGGCTCGATCGCGGCGGCTTCGAGGATCTGGTCAACCTCGGGATTTGCATAGTGGCTGGCGTTGGAGAAGACGAGGCCGATCTTGAAGTTCTTCGACCAGTAGGCGCGCTGGACGCCGAGCGTCGGATCGAAGGTATTCGACAGCGATTCGACGACCAGATCCCAGGCGCGGTCGGTGTAGACGGTCTTCAGGAACGTCGACAGATCGAGCTTCAGGATCTCCGCATCGATGCCGACCGCTGCCAGCGACTGCTTGATGAAATCGGAATAGGACGCCGGCAGGAACGCGTTGTAGGCGAGCCGAAGCTTGAAGCGCTTGCCGTCGGCGCCCCGCGGGTAGCCGGCATCGTCGAGCAGTTTCTCCGCCAGTTTGGGGTCGGGCTCACGCGCCTTGATGCTCGGGTCGTACCATTTGGGCAGGGCGGTGCTGATTGGGCCTGGCGATACCTGGGCATAGCCGTAGAGCGCAATGTCGACCAGCTTCTGCAGGTCGATCGCATGGGCGATGCCCAGGCGCACGTCGCGCTTGGTCAAGATTTCGTTTTCGTAGTTGAAGAACAATTGCTGCTGCGGGCCGGAATAGGCGTAGGTGTTGGTGTCGACGACCAGAGCGGGGTTTGCCTTCAGCCGCTCGATATCGGCCAGCGGCACGGGATTGGCGCCGATGTCGATCTCACCGGTTTCAAGAGCCGCCGAGCGCGCAGCCGGATCGAGGATGACATGCAGGACGACACGGTCGAGATAGGGCCTTGGCGCGTCCCAATAGTCCGGGTTGCGATCGAAGATCAGATGGCTGCCGGGCACCCATTCCTTGAGCACGAAGGGACCGGTGCCGATCGTCTGCTCCAGCTTTGGCTGTTCCGCCGGCTTGAACGTTTCGTAGACATGCTTCGGCACGATCGGCGATTCCGAACTGCTCAGCGCCGTGATCAGATAGGGCGCCGGCTTCGAAAGCACGATGATGGCGGTGTGCGGGTCTGGCGTCTCGACCGCGGTCACGTTCTGGTAGGTGATGCGGCCGCGCGGATGCGCCTCCTTCAGCCGCAAGATGGTGAAGGCAACGTCCTGCGATGTGAAATCCTTGCCGTCATGCCACTTGACACTCTCGCGCAGCTTGAAAGTGTAGCGCAGCCCGTCATCGCTGATCGACCACTCCGTCGCCAGCAGCGGTTTCGGGCTGAGGTCATAGGCGAAATCAAGCAGGCCTTCATTGACCTTGGGACCGATGGCCTGGCCGGTGCCCGACGAGGTGTTGATGGCGATCAGCGACGTCGGATCGGGATAGTAGGCCCAGTTGAGCGTACCGCCCTGAACCGGCGTGCCTTCGGCGGCAAAGGAAAGACCGGGCAATGCGAAGCTCGCACCGCCAAGCAGCAAGAGCTGGTTGAAATGACGACGATTGACAGACATGGTCTTGGGCTCCGGAAAACGGATTGCATCCGGCGGCCGAACGCACTCCGGCGCCTCGACGCAATGATCCCTGCCGTGCCGCAAAATCGGAAGAATGATTTTCTATCGTCTGCCGAAAGCGCCGCTTCGCACGACGGTTTCATTCCAGGATCCGGCTTGGGATCCGGCGAGGCTGGTCGCCGCCCAAATCAGCATCCCCGACCTTATTCTACAAGAATAGTAGACATTGCGATTTCTTAGATTTCCGTTCCCGCTGAGGCAACGCTGCGGCAAACGAAATTTTCCGCTGCGTGCTTTGGCGCAAAGCCCGCCCTCGTCGCGCCGCGCCTGAACGTGTTGAATGCGCCTCATGGTTGATCTCATTCGTGCAAAACCGAGGAAGCTGCGACCGACGCTGGCGAGACTTCCGCCGCTGACTTCGCTTCGCGCTTTTGTCGCAACCGCCCGCCACCTAAGCTTTACGCGGGCGGCCGAAGAACTCCATGTCACGCCCGCCGCCATCGGCCAGCAGATCCGCCTGCTTGAGGATCATCTCGGTCAACCGCTGTTTCAGCGAAACCGCGGCGAGCTTCTGCTGACCTCGGCCGGCCAGGCGCTGATGCCCGGTCTCACCGAGGCCTTCGACGTCGTTGTCGAATCGGTCGCACGCATTTCCGGCGACGAGGAGGACGCGCCGATCAAGGTGTCGGTCGCGCCCTCCTTCGCCAGCAAATGGTTGATCCCGCGTCTCGATGCGCTGCGCGATGCGGTACCCGGGCTCGAAGTGCTGGTCGATGCATCGATCAGGCTTGCCGATTTTGCCAGTGAAGACGTCGACTGCGTCATCCGCTACGGCTCGGGCGCCTATAGCGGCCTCGTCACCGAACGGCTTTTTTCGGAAGCGGTGCTGCCTGTCTGCAGTCCGGAATTTGCCCGCGCGCACGGCCTCTATCGGGGGCCGGAGGGCCTGCGTGAAGCGCCGATCCTGCATGAGGACGGACCGGAGCGCGATCCAAGCTGCCCGGACTGGAAGGGCTGGCTGAGGTCCAACGGCCTGTCCGGCCGCCTTGTCGAAGGCGGCATACGGCTTAGCCAGTCCTCGCTGGTGCTCGACGCGGCTGTGGCCGGCAAGGGCATCGGTCTCGGCAAATTCCGGCTGGCCGAGCCTGACCTTGCCGCAGGGCGGCTGGTCAGTCCGTTCGGCTCGCCGCAGCCGGTCGAGTTTTCCTATTATTTCGCGACGACACCGCACAAGGCGAAGCTGGCGACAGTCGAGCGCTTCCATGGCTGGCTGAAGGCCGAGGCGCGGAGGCTTGGCGCGCTCGACTTCACGCCGCCGGCGGCGCTGCCGGCGCGCATCGCCATCATCGCCGCCGAATAGCCCCGCCTCGGTCCCGCAGACAAACAGGGCTCGGCTATTTCAGCTTGAAGCCCAGCGCCTTGAGCGCATCGCCCAGGCGATCACGGCCTTTCAACGCTGCCGTGCTACCGATGCGGTTCGACATCAGCTCGGTCCAGTCGACCACAGGCATCGCCTGCTCCTGCTGGAATGAACGAAGCGTCTGGTTGTAGGCAGCGAGATCGCCCGGATCGAGGTCTGCCTGATATCGCTCGCGATGAAGCACCACAGTCTGTGGCAGTCTGGGCTTGATGTCAGTCGCAGACAGGAGATCGGGATAGACGACGGTCAGGCCGAACACCGCCACGGTTTCCGGCGGCAGACCGAGTTCGCGTGCCACCTCCTGCGGATGATTGCGCATGGCGCCGATGTAGCAGGAGCCGAGCCCGAGCGCATCGATCGCCACCACGGCATTCTGCGCGGCAAGTGCGGCGTCGATCACGGCCAGCAGAAAACTCTCCTGATAATCGAGCCCCTCGCCCTCCCGGCCGTTTGCCTCGGCAATGGCGCGCAGCCGCGACAGGTCGGCCAGCCAGACCAGCAGCAGTGGCGCCTGCTCGATATGGCGATTGATCGCCGCTAGTCCGGCAAGCCGCGCCTTGCGCGCCGGATTCTCGACGGCGACGACACTCCACGCCTGGAGATTGGACGAGGTCGGTGCCGACTGGGCGGCCGCGATGATCAGTTCGAGCGTCCCTTCGGGCAGAGGCCTGGCGAGATAGTTGCGGACCGAGCGATGCGAAAGGATCGCCTCGAGGGCTTCGTTCCAGTTTCCGGTGTGCGCATGTTGCGGCGCCCGATAACGCCGCCGTAGCGCCGCTTCACCACGCAGGTCGGCGTCTGACGGACGGGTGCTAAAGGCGGCCGGCTGTGACATCGTCTTCCCTATTTGGCGATCTGGCTTCCCTCGCCGGCCCTTGCCGGTTCAAGAAGCGCGGCTTAGGCCCCATTGCGCAATAGCGGAAGCAACTGATCGCCTTGCCGCTTGATCTCGGAAAGGTACGGCGTGTCCGAGAGCACGAAATGCGTGATGCCCAGATCCCGGTACCTGCCGAGCGAGCGGGCGACATCGGCGGCCGAGCCGACCAGCCAGGTGGTACCGGCACCGCCGCCGCCATATTTGCCCGGCGCAGTATAGAGGTTGTCGTCCAGCACCTCGCCACGCGCGTGCAGATCAAGCAGACGCTGCTGGCCCACCGCTACCGCCCGACCGTGATCGTTCCAGCCGGCGCCTTGGCCCTTGGCCATCTCCTCGACCTTCGCCTCGGCGTCCGCCCAGGCCTGGCCAGTGGTGTCGCGGACCAACGTGGTGACCCGCAACCCGAATTCCAGTGGCGGGAGGTCTCGGTCGAGTTCGCTGCTCAAGGCTTTGAGCCGCTCGATCCGCTCCCGGACGCCGTCGAGCGGCTCTCCCCAAAAGAGCTGGACATCCGCCTCGCTGGCCGACACAAGCTCGGCTGCCTCCGATGCGCCGCCGAAATAGAGCCTGGGATGGCGACGATCGCCACGCACAGGAATGCGGGGCATGACGGTAGACCCGGTGACCTGGAAGTGCTCGCCGGCAAAGGTCACGTTCTCTTCGGTCCAAAGTCTGCGGACCAGCCGCATGAACTCTCCGGTGCGGGCATAGCGATGGTTCTGCTCGCCTTCGCTGTCGCCATACGCAGCGAGGTTGTCCTTGCCCGACACTATGTTGATACGCACGCGCCCGGCGGTCAGCTGGTCGAGCGTAGCGACCGCGGATGCGAAGTGCGCCGGCTGCCAGTAGCCGGGGCGGATCGCGATGAGCGGTTCGAAGGAGGTGGTCCGCGCGGCGAGCGAGGCGGCGACGGTGAACGTGTCGGGCCGCCCCCAGCCGGTACCGATCAGCGCGCCCTTCCAACCGTGTTCCTCAAGCGCCTTCGCGTGGCTGGTCAGCGTCTCAAGGCTGTTGTGGTCCTCGACGGCCGGCTCGCCGCGATGACCGGGATCGACCTGGTTCGGGATGTACCAAAGAAACTCGGTATCAGCGCTCATTGTCGGGCCTGTATTTTTGTCGGGCATGGAGGTCAATGGCTGGACCTTCCGCTCAGCTGCATTTTGATGGTCATTCAAAAGGCTGCCCCTAGCAGCCTTGGCGCCTTGCGCGGCTGCGGTGCAAAGCGGCTTTCGGGCCTGATAAGGCCGAGGTGGTCGCGCAGCGTGCGCCCTTCATATTCGCTGCGGAACAGGCCCCGCCGCCGCAGGATCGGCACCACCGTGTCGACAAAGACCTCCAGTCCGGTCGGCAGGACGTCCGGCATCAGGTTGAAACCGTCGGCGGCGCCGGCGACAAACCATCTTTCGATATCGTCAGCGATCTGCTCGGGCGTGCCGACGATGGTGCGGTGGCCAGTGCTGCCGTTCAGCGCCCGGATCAGCTGGCGAACGGTGAAATCGTTGTTGCGGGCAAGCGCCAGCGTCGCGCGGAAAAACGTGTGGCCGCCATTGGCCGGCAGCGGGATGGCATCAGGCAACTTCTCATCGAGCTTCAGCCGCTCGCGGTCGATACCAAGCACGCCGGACAGCCGCGTCAGGCTATAGTCGAGCGGTATGCGGTCCCACAGTTCTTCTTGCCGCCGACCCGCTTCCGCCTCGGTGCTGCCGATGATGGTGGCCAGACCGGCGAGGTTGAGCGGCACGCCGCCGGTGCGGCCATAGGCGACGGCTCGCGCCTTCAGTTCCCGCGCATAGCCGAGCGCTTCCTCGAAAGACTGCGATGCGGAAAATACCGCTTCGGCGTGGCGGGCCGCGAGGTCCTTGCCGTCATCGGAACCGCCGGCCTGGACGACCACCGGATGCCCTTGCGGCGAGCGCGGCACATTGTGCGGCCCGTGCACCGAAAAATGTGCGCCCTTGTGCTCGATGGCGTGAACCTTGGCGGCATCGACGAAGCGCCCGCTGGCGACATCGCCTATGAAGGCATCGTCCTCCCAGCTGTCCCACAATGCCTTGACGATGTCGGTGAATTCCGCCGCGCGCTCGTAGCGCCGGCCATGATCGATGGCACCGGCGAGGCCCAAATTGCGGGCCGAGGCCGGGTCGGCCGTGGTCACGATATTCCAGCCGATACGCCCACCGCTGACATGGTCGAGCGTCGCGAACCGCCTGGCGATGTTATGCGGCTCGTTGAAGCTGGTTGAAGCGGTAGCGATCAGGCCGATGCGCTCGGTTGCGGCGGCTACCGTCGCCAGCACAATCGTCGGCTCCAGCGAGGTGATCGGACGATAGTCGATGCGGTCTGATATCGCCGCTTGGTCGGCAAGGAATACGGCGTCGAGTTTGGCGCGCTCGGCGATCTTCGCCACCTGAACATAGTGGTTGACGGTGAAGGCGGCATAGGGGTCGACGCCGTCCATCCGCCACGCCGCCGGTGAGAAGCCGGCATGCAGGATGTTGACGTTAAGATGGAGCTGCGGGCCGCTCATCGAAAGACGCCGGGCTCGGGATAAGCGCCGGTCAGATACCAGGTGCCGACGGTTCGGGTCTTGTATTCGGCTGGGTTGTGCAAGGTGTGAATGCGTGCGTTGCGCCAGAAGCGGTCGAAGCCGTATTTGCGCACCGCCGAGCGGGCGCCCATCACCTCGAAAATCTCGGTTGTGACTTCGAGCGCGACATCGCCCGCCAGCACATTGGCCGCCGCGACCGCAACCGCCGCTTCGCCGCGCTCCTGCTCGGTCAGCGCCTTGCCGCGCGCGATCGATTGATCGATCGCCGCCGCCGCGCGATCGGCCAGAACTGTCGCTGCCCGCGTCTTGATCCAGAGTTCGCCGTACTGCCGCTTTATCCACGGATCGTCGATATGGCGCTCGACGCCGGAATACATCCACGGCCGCGAACTGTTGAGCGTGTAGTCTCGCGCTGCCAGGAGCGCGCCCTGAGCAGTACCGACGAAGACATTGAGCAGCACGCTTTGCTGCTGCAGCGGGCCGATGGTGCGGATCGGCAGCGACGCGTCGACCCAACCGCGCACCAGCTCGCTGTCGTGGATCCTGACATCCTTGTAAGCGACCTTGCCGCTGCCGGTCTGCGTCTGGCCGATGCCGTCCCAGTCATCGAGAATGGTGATGCCTTCACGGTCCGCGGGGATGGCCGCGAATTTCCTCTCGCCGCTGACCTCGTCTTCCCACGAGGTCGAGAGATAGTCGGCGACATGCGAGCCGGAGGCGAACGGCTTGAAGCCGTTGACGATCGTCCACTCGCCATCCTTGCGGCCGAACAGCGTTTTGGAAAAACTGTTGCCCGTATTGCCCCACAACCAGTCGCCGGCCGCCGAGCGCCGCAAAAGGTCGGCCGAACGCGGTTCTTCCGCATTGAGCCTAGCGGCGATCAATGCGCTGAAATGGTAGCCATAGATATGGCCGATTGAGCCGTCGACCTTGGCGAACTCGCGACCGATCTTCAGCGCCGTCGAATAGGGTTCACCGGCGCCGCCGAATTCCTTGGGAATGACGATGGTAAGCAGGCCGCTTTCCTTGAGCAGGCGGATCTGTTCGGTAGGCCTGCCGCCAAGCTGGTCGCGCTCGACCGCGTCACGGGCAAAGATGTCGCGCAGCTCGACCGCCTTGGCGATCCATGGATTGGAGATATCGGGATCGAAGGTCATCGTGTCACTCATGTAGATGCGGGAAGCCGTGGCGCTCGGCAAGCAGCGCAAGAATGCGCCTGGTGTCGTCGGCGAAGACCTTGCCTTTGGCCGTCGGCAGGCCGGCGGGCGGATCGCTGCCGATGATCAGCACCGGCAGCGACTGGTGCCGTTCGCCGAGCGCGTCGATCACCTTGCCCCTCGGCCTCGCGAACGGGACGCGCTCGACGTCCAGTCTGGCCGCGAGATCGGGAAAAGCAGCGAGCAGTCCTTCAACCTGATTGCAATAGGGACAGACGAATGTCCGGCGTGGATGTTTCGCGTCGGAGAAACCCGGCTGAATGAGAAAGAGCGTATCGCGCGCCATTGACGGCCTATTCCGCGGCTGCTGCGGCATGCCGCGAAAAACGGTTTGCCGGCCGCTTCAGGCCGAGATTGTCGCGCAAGGTGCTGCCCTCATACTCCTGGCGGAACAGGCCGCGGCGACGAAGTTCCGGCACCACCAGCTCGATGAAATCCTTCAAGCCGCCGGGCATGATCGGCGCCATGATGTTGAAGCCGTCGGCGCCGTAGTTCTGGAACCTCTCTTCCATGGTGTCGGCGATCTGTTGCGGCGTGCCGACCACCTGCCAGTGGCCGCGGGCGCCGGCGATGCGCAGATAGAGCTGCCGGATCGTCAGATTCTCGCGCCGCGCCAGGTCGATCACCAGCGCCTGCCGGCTCTTGCCGGCATTCGTCTCCGGCAGGTCCGGCACCGGCCCATCGAGCGGGTATGAGCTGAGATCGAAGCCGCCAGCCAGCGCCGACACCAGGCCGAGGCCGACTTCCGGCTGGATCAGGTCCTGCAGCTGTTCGAACTTCTCCTGCGCCTCGGCTTCGGTGCGGGCGACGACCGGGAAGATGCCGGGCAGGATTTTCAGATCGTCTTCGGAACGGCCGTATTTGCCGAGCCTGCCCTTGACGTCGGCATAGAACGCTATGGCTTCGTCGAGCGTGATCTGCGCGGCGAAAATCGCTTCCGCCGTGCGTGCCGCTAGCTCCTTGCCGGGGCCGGACGCCCCGGCCTGGACGACGACGGGATGGCCTTGCGGCGTTCGCGGCGTGTTCAGCGGACCGCGCACCTTGAAGTGCTGGCCCTTGTGGTTCAGCACGTGAAGCTTGTCCTTGTCGAAATAGCGTCCGCTCGCCCTGTCGCGCGGGAAGGCGTCATCCTCCCAGCTGTCCCACAGGCCGAGCACAACATCGGCGAATTCTTCGGCGCGGTCGTAGCGGTCGCCATGCTGGATATGCGTGTCGTGGCCGAAATTGAATGCCGCGTCCGGATCGGAAGAGGTGACCAGATTCCAGCCTGCGCGCCCGCCACTCAAGTGATCGAGCGAAGCGAACTGGCGGGCCAGATTGTAGGGATCGGAATAGCTGGTCGAAGCCGTGGCGATGAGGCCGATGTTCCTGGTCACCGCCGACAGCGCCGACAGCAGCGTGATCGGCTCGAACGGATACACGCCGCTATGCGCCTTGCGGCTGGCAGCCTCGAGATTGCTCAGCCGCGCCGCCACGCCGTCGGCAAAGAAGATCGCATCGAATTTGGCCGCTTCCGCCAGCCGGGCAAGTTCGACGTAGTCGCCGAGGCTGGTCCCTTCGCCTGCCGCTGGATGGCGCCAGGCCGCCACATGGTGGCCGGTGAAGAGAAGAAACGCTCCGAGCTTCAGCTTGTCCTTGCGCCTGGCCATGTCTTTCGCCTCCTCAGCGATACAATCCGCCGACCGGGAATTCTCCGGTAAGCAACCAGGTGCCGATGGTGCGCTTCTTGTATTCGGCCGGATTGTGCAGCGTATGCGTGCGCACATTGCGCCAGAACCTGTCGTAGCCGTTGGCCTTGGTGGCCGAGCGAGCGCCCATCACCTCGAAAACCTCGCTCGACGCATCGAGGCCGATTTGCCCGGCGTAGACATTGGCGGTCGCGAGATCGATCGCCGTCTGCCCGCGCTGCTCCAGGGTCAAGGCCTCGCCCTGGCCGTAAGCGGCGTCGAGGCTTCGCGCCGCGATATCAGCGAGTTCGGCCGCGGCAAGCGTGCGGATATAGAGATCGCCATATTTGCGCTGCACGAACGGATCGTCGGTATGGTTCTCATAGCCGGAATAGACCCAGGGGCGTGATTGCGAGACCGTATAGTCGCGTCCCTCGCTCAGCGCTCCCTGCGCACTACCGACGAACAAATTGAGCAGGACCGCCTGCTGGAAGAGTGACGTCAGCGTCTGGAACGGTGTCAGCGGCACAGCGGGCGTGCCGATCAGTTCGTCGTCGCCGACATGCACGTCCTTGAACGTGACCTTGCCGCTGCCGGTCTGCCGCTGGCCGACGCCATCCCAGTCATCTTCGATGACGATGCCTTCACGATCAGCCGGGATCGCTGCCGCCAGCCGGTCCTGGCCGTCTTCCCAGGCGACCTGGATGTAGTCGGCGATGTGAGAACCGGAGGAGAACGGCCTGAAGCCGCTGAGGATCCAGCCCTTGCCTGTGCGCTTGGCCGTAGACGTCTTCGACATGGCGTTGCCGGAATTGCCCCAGACCCAGTTCTCGCGGGCCGAGCGCGTCAGCAGTTGGTCTTTTTGCGCCTCCGTACCGCGAAACAAAACGCCGTTGAGCGGCAGATGATGATAGCCGTAGAGGTGGGCGAGCGAGCCGTCGGTGCGGGCAAATTCGCGCACGACGCGAAGCACAGACAGCCACGATGCGCCCTTGCCGCCATAGCGCTTGGGAATCTGCGCCGACGGCAGGCCACTTTTCTTCAGCAGGCGGATTTGCTCGACGGGCCGTCCACCGGCCTTGTCGCGCGCCACCGCATCCCGATCGAAGATATCGCGCAGTTCGACCGCCGTGGCGACGAACGGGTCGGAAAGGTCAGGGCTGAAGGTCATCTGCAATACCCATGAAAAGCGTCTATTCCGCCGCGATGGTCTGTGCCGGCCGCCAGACGGCGGAGGCATAGTCCTCTTCGCCGAATTCGGCCGGATGGCTGCCGGTAATGCGGATCTCATGGCTGTCGAGATCAGCGAGAAAGAGATCGCGGCTGATGCGCGCGACAACGGCCGGCACATCGCGCCGGATCGACGGCACGTCGCCGATCGGCAGGCCAAAACTGACGAAGCCGCCTGGATTGAAGACATGGATATTCCTCAGGAAAGGCGCCTCGCCCGGCGCCTTCTCGAGGAATTCGTGGCCGAGGCCGAGATAGGGATGGGCGCCGAAAAATTCATCGGTCTCGCCTTCCGGTGGCACGTACTGGTCGCGCCACAGCCGGATGAAGGCGGCGAAATCGGTAAATTCAGGTTTGCGCGTTGGGTCGGCGAAATAGCCGGTGCCAGCGATGACGAAGTCGAAGGAAAATGTCTCACCCGCGATATCGGTGACGACCTTGCCGCCTTCGACATCCGCATTTGTCCAGGGGGCTCCGAGATGCAGATGGAAATTCTTGTGCTGCACCACCCGTGCCACGGCATCGGGCGGTGGCGTGGAACCGGCATCGCGAAACCGAAGTGCCTGGCGCCAGCGCACCGCATCCGGCAAGCGCGGATAATTGTCATAGGCGCCGGGATAGCCGCGAACGCGGTTGATCGGCACGCTGGCGATGCTGTTGCGGCGGGCGAAGAGACGCACCGATTTCGCGCCGGCCTCAAGGGCGGCTCCGGCCGCATCGAATGCCGAAGCCGCCGATCCGACGACAGCGATCGCCTTGTCCTTGAGGGAGGCGAAGTCGATTGCCGCCGAGCTATGCGCAACGAAGCCAGGAGGCAGGGTGGCGAGCACATCCGGTATCACCGCACCGCCGCTGCCGCCAAAGCCATTGGCCAGGATGATCTTGCGCGCCGTTTCGACCGATGGCCTGCCGCCGGCTTCGAGGTGGAGGCGAAAATGCCCATCAGCCGGCTCGATGCGAAGGAGACGCGTGCCGTAACGAATGCCGATGCCGAGAAAGTCGCGATACCATTTCAGGTAGTTCGCCCAATCCGTCCGTACGATGCGGTCGAAACCGGCATAGGCTTCCGCACCGTGGCGGGCTTCGTACCAGGACTGAAAGCTCAAGCCCGGCAAGCCGAGTTCCGGCCCCGGCAAGCCCTTTGGCGTTCGCAGCCGGTTCATCCGTGCATGAGTAAGCCAGATGCCGGCCTTGCTTTCATCCGGTGCCGCGTCGACGACAGTAACCTTGCCGATGCCGGCACGCCTCAACGCGAAGGCAAAGGTCGCCCCCGTCTGCCCACCGCCAACGATGAAGACATTGTGGTCGACGCCCTCCCGGTCCGGCACCCAGTTTTGCGGATCGGGGCCGATCAGTCGAAGTGTTTCGCGGGCGTCGTGATCTGGATCGGACGGTAAGGCCATTTCGGTCCCGGCTGAGTTTGAGCGTCGTGCCAAACTCCGCCTCGGTCGACAAACAGTCCAGAAATGTCTGCTTTGATTGGCAGGTAGTTTTTTTCACTTGCATTGCGACGCGCTTTCACAGCCGACCGAATGGGCGGTGCCTATGGTCTCCCCGAAACCGGATAGCTGCATTAGCACTCGCGCTCTATTGAATCGCGTTCGATCGCCACAACGTGACCTTGAGCGTCCCAAAACGCACCTGACTTCATCCGCTTAGTCCTGCCTTCCCGGTTCGACAGAACTCGGTGATCAGCGAGCGGCTAAAGGCTTTATTTCCACTCGGCCTTCTCCTCGGACCGCACGATCAACAGCAAACGTACTGCGGCGCAAATTTCCCGTACCGCCTCTGATGGTTTTGCGGGCGAGCAGTGGAGGTGCTACAAAATAGATTTATCAATGTGTTGATGTCGAACACCGGCAAACCGGAAATTCGTGCAATGAAGGAACTGAACGGACACATATTGGTGCATTCGAGGACGATGGTGCCGGCGTCCGGGCACTCCTCCAGAAACGCATGCGTCATCGCCTCCATCTCGGCACGCAACACATCAAAAGCCGACTCCGTCCGGTTGCCGATATAGACGCTCGGAAAAACCGCGTCAGCCTTCATGCCCTGGACATGGACATTGACTTCCGCGGCCGACCATCCGGCGCCGTTGAAGTGATGGTCGTTCATGTGCTGCTCCCTTTCGGTGAAGATGCCGACCTTTCTGGATGGCCCGATCAACCGGCTGACGAGCGGCACCTGGAGGAGGCTCGACGTAAACACGGGAATGCCAACGGCGGCGGTCAATTCCCTCTGAAAGGGTGCAAGGAACCCACAACTTGTCGTAATCGCCCGGACGCCTTCGGCCTCGAGTTCCCGCGCGGCTTCGATGAATGGTTCTATCAGTTCGGGCTGCGGGCGATCTCCCATAATCCTTACCGGCAAGGCTCCCTTCACTGTCTTGAAGCGCACTGGAAACGGATAGGACTCCGCATTGCCGATGTCTCCAACCGGCCTTGGGAAGCGCGTGTCGAGCATCAGGACGCCGATCACCTCGCCGTAGTTGGTGAATCCACCCTTCAGCATCATGTCGGTTTCCTCGAATCCTGAGATTCCACCTCTCGACGCACCCGAAGCAAGAGGCGCTCAATGTCCCAACCCGAGCGGGCATGGATATACAATATTGAGCACCTATCCTGGCCGCTTTTTTATAAGAACGGGTGGCGCCTCGGGCGCCGCGCGGACCTAACAGAAAACAGACAAGCGCAGCATCCTTATTTGGATCGACTTGCCGGTCCAAATCTAAAAAAACACTCATCAATATGAAAGAGACATACGGTCCATAAAATGCCGCCCACCAGCCGATCGCGGAAAATAGTCATTATTGGCGCGGGTATTGTCGGCATTTCCATTGCTTATTTCCTGGCTCGCGAGGGCATTTCCGCGACGATCATCGACGCCGAGGGTCCGTCGGCGGGCGCAACCGGTGCTTCTGATGGCGCTGTCTCGGTTGCCAGCAAGCAACCGGGGCTGATGATGTCTCTGGCCCAGAAGGCGCGGGCTCTCTACGAGCAGATGGCCTCCGAAGGAACCCTGGCCAGGCAGTACAAATCGCGACCGACCTTCCTTATCGGGCGGACGCCTGAAGAGATCGATATTCTGGATGAACATGCACGGGATCTGGAATCCGTCGGCGAGCAGATCACAATCCTGGACAGGTCGCGTCTGCGCTCCCTGGTATCGGGTGTTGGCGAAGGCGCATTCGGCGGTGTCATGGTGTCCAGGGACGGACACGCGCTCGGCTATCAGGTCACCGAACGGCTTCTGGCATTGAGTGGCGCAAAACCCAACCGCAACCTCGCCGTCACGGGCGTTCTACTTTCCGACTCGAGAGCTACCGGCGTGGCGACGGCGGCCGGCAACATCGAGGCGGATGTGGTGATCGTCGCCGCCGGCCTCGGTTCAGCCAGTCTTGCAAGGCTTGGAAATGCGCTCTTTCCCCGAAAGGGGCAGCTCGTCATCACGGACCGAGGGGACCTTGGTCAATCGGCACTTGCCGGTCATCTCATGACGGCCGGCTACATCGCTGCCAAACGTAGCGCCGCCAAACCGGCACCGTCACCCATAGGCCTGGTTATCGATCCGCTCGTCACCGGCCAGTACCTGATCGGCGGCACGCGCGAAGACAACAGGCGCGACCGCGGCACGGATGCGGCAACGATCGCGGCCATACTCAGGGAAGCCGTGGCGCTTTATCCAAGCCTTCGCGCACGGCGCGTCATCCGAACGTTTTCGGGCGTTCGCACGGCATCGCGAGACGGCCTACCGATCATCGGCTTTCACCCTGCGATCCAAAACCTTCTCATCGCCACCGGATTCGAGGGCGACGGAATTTGCCTCGGGCCGATGACCGGAAAGATCATTGCCAATCTTGTACGCGGCCTGCCTGCCGGCACTGACATTTCCGCCCTTGCTCCCGGCAGGTTGCTTGCCCAAGCGAGCGCGGCATGACCCAGACCTTCATGTGGCGCGGAGAACGCATCGCCTACATCAGCGGTGAGACAGTCGCTTCCTCCCTGTTGCGGGCCGGGCACCTCAATCTTGGCCCAGCCTCCGAAACGACGCAGGCGCGCTATTTTTGCGGCATAGGCGCCTGCCAGGGTTGCCTTGTCTCCTGTGAGGGGGCGGCCCCTTTCGAGGCCTGCCTCACCCTTGCCCGCGACGGCATGGTGCTTTTTCCTGTCATCGCCGCTTCGACAGGCGGTCGCCATGACTGATGCGCCGGTGGTTGTGATCGGTGGCGGACCAGCGGGGGTGTCCGCCGCGGTAACCCTTGGCGAACGCGGCCACCGCGTGTTGCTGGTCGAACAACGCGCGGGCCTGGGCGGCGCAATTCACCGCCAGCCGGCCA
This sequence comes from Mesorhizobium sp. M0894, assembly GCF_040319725.1. Classification (NCBI taxonomy): domain Bacteria; kingdom Pseudomonadati; phylum Pseudomonadota; class Alphaproteobacteria; order Hyphomicrobiales; family Phyllobacteriaceae; genus Mesorhizobium; species Mesorhizobium sp. M0894. The sequence continues at coordinate 222,851 of NZ_JAMYOG010000001.1, forward strand.
ATCGGGAAATCGGGCACGCGCTTCACCGCCGGCACCACCAACGTGTCTGGAAGAGGCTGACGGCTAGGCTGGCCGCCGTGACCAATCAAGTCACAGTGCGGCATTCGACCGTCTACATCGGCAGCGACGACAGCGGCCTTGTCCTGCTCGAGGATCGCGTTGCCGGCCGGGTGTTTTTCGTCAGGCCGCTTGCCCTGCTTCTCGCTGTCGGGGCGATCGAAACTGTTCACCCCTTCGAAGGATGGGATCTTCCCGGCGTCACTTCGGCCGGCGGCGCTCAGATGATCCTGAAGGAAACGGGATCTTTCATGCAGGGCCGGACCCTTGTTGCAGGCACCGGCCCGCTCCCTTTCGCGGTGTCGGCGCAACTGTCGTCGATCGGTCAGCCGCCTGTTGCCCTGCTCGAACGCGGCGATCCATGGCGATTTCCGCTGGTGGGCTTTCGATTGCTGTGCATGCCCAGGGTTGCGTCCGAGATGCTGGCCTACGGATTGAGGCTCCTGACGAGCCGGGTCGAATACATCACCGGTTCAGCCGTGGAACAAGTGACAAGACAGGTTGGCGGGCTGTCTGTCAGGGTCATCGACGAACGCGGTGCACGCAGCAGCTTCCTGGTCGATAATCTGATCGTCAGTGATGGCCTGCGCGCCAACGATGTCGGCCTTCCGCCAGCCAGGGAAGATGCATCCGGTCCGATCCTGAGGGCCGGAGACTGCCGCGGGGTCCTGGGCGCGGATGCCGCGGTGGCGGACGGCGAATTTGCAGCGCGCAAAGTCGCCGCGCTGCTGGCCGGAGATCCCATGCCGGTCGAAAATAGTAGCGTGATAGGCAAGGCGCGTTACCTGCAGGCCTTGTTGCGGAACCTCACCTCGGAACACTCCCCCGAGCCTACTGAACAAACGATTTTCTGCCGTTGCGAAGGTCGCACGAAAGCGGATCTGGCTTTTCTGGGCGCCGATCGATCGCCTTCCGAAACCCGACTGCTTGGCAGGTTCGGAATGGGAGCATGCCAAGGCCGGTTTTGCGGCGCGAGCGTATCCAATGCGGTCGGAATCGCGCCGGAACGCCTGAGCAGCCGGCCCGAAACCTATCCGCGTTGGCCCATACGCCCGGTGTCATTGGCCGCGCTAAGCCAGCTAGACGAAATTTCGGAAGCGACATCTTGGAAATGAACACGCCTGCAATCAAACAGTCGACAGCATCCATCGCTGTTCACAATCCCTATTCGGGAAATCTGGTGGGGTCGGTGGTTGCGGGCGATGAGCGCTCGATCGTCGAAGTGGTCGAGAACGCGAAGGTCGCCTGGCGGCGTTTCGCCATTCCACGCCCTTCGAGCGCAAGAGCCTGCTGCATGCACTGGCCGATCAGCTCGCTGGTGAAGCCGAGGCTTTTGCCGAAACAATTTCGAACGAGATGGGCAAGACGATCCGCGAGGCCAGGAACGAAGTCCGGCGTGCGCAAAACACGCTGCGGCTCTCCGGCGATGCCGCCGTGACATTGCATGGAGAAATCATACCATGCGCCATCGTCGCCGTCGCCCCCGACAAGCAGCCTACGTCACCCATCAATCGGTCGGCGTAGTCGGGGCAATCACGCCCTTCAACTATCCGCTCAATCTCCTCTGCCACAAGCTGGGGCCAGGCATCGCTGCCGGCGCCATCGTCGCAAAACCGTCGCCCAAGGCGCCGCTCGCGGCCGCCATGCTGGTCGAGGCGGCGAGGTATGCCGGGTTTCCGAGAAATCCATTCACGATCGTGCACGGCGGCGCGCAAGATGCGCTCGCGCTGGCTCGCTCGCCGATCGATTTGTTGAGTTTCACAGGCGGCCCGCAGACCGGCATGGCGCTCCGGAACAACACGCGCATCATCCGCTGTCTGATGGAGCTTGGCGGCAATGATCCGCTGATCGTCATGGCGGAAGCCGATCTGGAGAAGGCAGCCGACACGGCCGTTGAGCATCGCATGCCGCCGCTGTGTTGGAGCTCGTTCGCGAAGGACCGCTCAAACCAGGTTTCATCGCGCAGGAGGATATCGCTGCCTCCTCTCTCTTGCGAAACCGCGTCCTGGATCGGCTAGGAGCCGTGATCCCGAAAAATGGTGGTGAACATGTCGAATGAAACACGGACTGGCTCGTACGGCACGGTCTCCGATCTGGGAGTCGGCGTCTTGATGCTGGACACGCATTTTCGCCGGCGACGCGGCGATGTCGGCAACGCCTTGACCTGGTCCTTTCCGGTGCAGTTCAAGATCGTGCGCGAAGCGCGGCCTGAAAACGTCGTCGAGGGTGGCGCCGAGGGGCTGCTCGAACCCTTCATCGACGCCGCGCGGGAACTCGTGGATCTCGGGGTCAGCGGCATCACCACCAGTTGCGGCTTCCTGGCGGTATTCCAGCAGCAACTGGCGGCAGCCTTGCCGGTGCCGGTCGCAACCAGCAGCCTCCTGCAGATTCCGCTGATCGAGGCGATGCTGCCCAAAGGCAAGCGCGCAGGCATCCTGACTTTTTCAGCAGAATCCTTGGGCGCCCGTCATTTGCGCAGTGTCGGCGCGCGCGAGGACACGCCGATCGGCGGCCTGCCGGCCGACAGCCTGTTTCGATTGTTCTATGGCGATAAGCCTGCGGTTGCGGACTTCGACACGTTCGAAGCCGAAGCGGTGACAGCGGCTCTGAGGCTCGTCGAAAAGCATCCCGACATCGGCGCAATCGTATGCGAATGCACCAATCTGCCACCCCATTCGTCAGCGATCGCGGGTGCCACCGGATTGCCGGTGTTTGACATTGTCGGCTTCATCGAATGGTTCGCCAAAGGCCTCAGACCAACCGCTTTCGTCCAGACAGACGATAGCGGCCCATCCGGAAGACGAAGGCATGCCGGAGAATAGAAAGAAGGTCGTCATCGTCACCGCGGCAAGTTCAGGTCTCGGAGCAGGCACAGCCCGTGACCTTGCGGCCAGGGGTTGGAATGTCGTCCTTTTTGCCCGTTCGGAACGGGTCGAGAGCATGGCTGGCGAAATCGGCGGCTTGGCGGTTCGCGGCGACATTGCGTGTGAGGATGATCTTGCTGCGCTGGTCGGCACAGCTATCGATACTTTCGGCCGGATAGACGATCTTGTCCTCAGTACCGGCAATCCGGCGAAGGGCGGTCTCCACGATCTGACCCGGCGCGACTGGCACGAAGGGCTCTGCCTTGCGTTGCTGCCGCTTGTCAGCCTGACCCGATTGCTCGTTCCTGTCTTCAGCAGGGCTGGTTCAGGGTCAATCGTCACCATTTCGTCCCACGCCGCGACGCAGCCCAACGTGAAGTTCCCGATCTCCGGACCGCTGCGCAGCCGTCTCGAATTTTACAGGATGGCGGCGCGCGAACATGCGCATTTCGGGAATCGCATAAACCCTGTGATGCCCGGTTTCATAGACAACCGTGCCATCAGCGAGGAATGGCTGGCCAGGATTCCGGCAGGCCGCTACAGAACCATCGACGAACTCACGGGGGTCGTCGAATTTCTTCTTTCGGATGCCTCGGCCTAGGTCATAGGCCAGAACATCCTGGTCGACGGCGGCCTCGTCGGCGCGATTTGATTTTACCGTCATGTCGGCGATCTCGCACAGGACCGGCCATGGCCGGCCGACGAGAGCCAAACCGTCATTCCCGTCGTTGAACATCAAATCCTTATCCAGCTTTGCCGAAAAAATGCCGAAATCGGTCCGACCGTCGCCCGTCATGGACCGGCGACACCGTCACGCATTCTGGAAGAACCCGCCAATTCGGAAATCCAAGAAGGCAGATAGGTCCACCATTATATTTTGTATCGTCTAATAACCCAGCCTGCTCGATACTATGCAGGTAAAATAAAATAATTGGGAATTGTCCAAATTATGATCCTCGATACAGAGCAAATAACTCGTAACAATGGGAGAATATAATGGATAAATCGAAACGAGAATTACTTACGCTACTTCCTATCCTTGGCGGCGCGGCGATGATCAGCGCGGCGAATGTTTCTGGATCTGTCGCGCAGGAGCAGCCGGCGGGCGGTGAAAGTACGTGGGGCAAGATCATCAAGAGAGGAAGCATTCGCTTTGGCGCGGCCAATACCGAACCGTGGTACTTCAAGGACGTGAGCGGCAGCACGGAACCCGGCGGGGTTGAATCGAATGGCGTCGTCTGGCGCGGCGTATGCACTGCGCTTGCCAAGATGCTTGCCGACGCGATGGGCGTGAAGCTTGAATTGATCGAGACGACCTGGGGCACCGCGGTGGCCGGCCTGCAGGCAGACCAGTTCGATGTCATGCTGGCGCTTGACGGCACGCCGTTGCGCGCCCTGGCGATCGATTTCATCCCGGCCCAGATGGCCTGGAATCCTTTCAATGTGCTGGTCAGCGACGAATCGAACGTGGCCACATGGGGAGAGATGAACAAGCCCGATTTCGCCATTGCGGTGGTGCTGGGGACATCGATGGACCAGTTCATCTCGAGGCTGCTTCCCAACGCCAATGTCGTGCGTTTCCAGGAAGCGTCGCAAACTTACGCTGCCTTCCAGGCCGGTCGCGTCAACGGCATCACCGGCGCCGGTCCTGAGCTGGACCTGCTGCGCGACAAGCTGAAGACGGGCAAGGTCGTCATTCCCAAGCCGGTCTTCGCAATGCCTTCGGGCGGAGGCGTTCGCTATGACACGGATACCCGCCTGCGCGACTATCTCGCCACGTCGATAACCTATCTCTACCACTCGAGCGATATTCAGAATGCTTACGAAGATTACGTTCGCTATCGTGGAATGGACCCGGCCAAGACCATTCCGCTCATGCGCGAGAAAATGCTCTAGGGAGATAACGCGAAGGGGCGGCTCTACGCCCTTCGCCTTTCATGGCATCCTAAAGACCGAGGCGGCATGAATTACCAGTGGGATTTCGCAGTCATCCTGCGCAGCAACGGAATGCTGATTGGCGGGCTTCTCGGCACGCTCGACCTGACCATCATGACAGTCGTGATTGCAGCTCCGCTCGGTTTCCTCCTGTCTCTTGTGCTGCTTTCGCGACACAGAACTCCTCGCTTTATCGCGCGCTGTTTCGTCGACTTCTTTCGCACGTCGGCCTTGCTCGTGCTTATCATCTGGTTCTATTTCGCCTTCCCGATCGTCACCGGGCTGCGCGTCAACTCATTCCAAGCCGCAGCCCTGGCGCTTGGCCTTCAGAATGCCGCCTATCTTGCCGAGGTATTTCGCGCCGGAATCTCCTCGGTCGCACAAGGCCAATGGGAAGCAGCAAAGGCACTTGGCCTGCATCGGGTCCATGTCTTCTGTCTGGTGATCGCGCCACAGGCGCTTCGCAGCATCGCGCCGGTGCTCTTCAACGTCCTCACCGAGATCATAAAGGGCACCGCTTTGGCAGCAGCGATAGCCTATGGGGAGCTTTCCTTCGAGGCTTCGCGAATAGCATCATCGACCTACCGGCCGCTGGAAACCTATACGATCGTTGCAGCCATCTATTTTGCCCTCATCTTCCTGTTGAGCCAAGTCTTCAGACGCATCGAGATGCGAATGGCTGTCGGCGGGGCGGTGCGATGATCGCTTATCATTGGGACTTCACCACCGTCTGGAACAATGTCGGCTATCTGGGTTCCGGCCTTCTGGGAACGATTGTCCTTGCGGCGATCTGCCTTTTTTTCGGTGCCGGGATCGGTATGGGCCTTGGCGTCGCGTTGACGGCACGCAGCAGGACCCCACGTGTTTTCGCCCAGGTTTTTGTCGAGATATTCCGGGGCACGCCCGCGATGGTACAACTGCTGTGGATTTACTACGCGCTTCCCGTGCTCGTAGGCTTCCAGTTGTCGCCGTTCACCGCGGCCGTCATTGCCTTTTCGCTCTACAGTGCAAGTTACGTTGCCGGAATTTTCAAGGGCGGCATCGAGTCGGTTGGCAGCGGACAGCGCGAGGCTGCCAAATCGCTGGCTTTGACATATTTCCAGGAAATGCGGCTGATCGTGCTGCCGCAGGCTATTCGTCCCATGATCCCGGCGTTTTCCAACCAAGTCATGGAGATGGTGAAGCTGACGACGATCGCTTCGATCATAGCGTATGGCGAGTTGGTTATGCACACCAAGACGATTGCAGACCAGGAATTCCGGCCCATCGAGGCCTATACGACCCTGGCGATCCTGTTTTCCATTCTGCTGATCCCGCTGGCCTACCTGACCCTCTATCTGGAGAAGCGATTTTCTAGATAGCGATTGCCGCCCTGAAGCGAAGTTCCCGACGACCAACGTGCACAAATAGCGCCGCCCGTCAGGCCGGCGTTTCGAAAGGAGGATGCCATGATAAAACTTTACATCAACGGCCAATGGCGCGACGGGCAATCGAGTGGTGAAATCGCGGTGGGCAACCCCGCGACCGGAGAGCCCCTGGAAACGGTCGCGCGCGCAGAAGCCGGCGACATCGACGATGCCATTTCCGCGGCACAGGCGGCATTCGGGGTCTGGCGTTGCGTCAGCGCATATGACCGCTCGGCAATCCTGCGCAAGGCGGCGACGCTTTTGCGCGAACGCGCGCCGGCGATCGCACGTCTCATCACGCTGGAACAGGGCAAGCCAATTGCCGAGGCGCTTGCGGAAGTTTCCGTAACCGCCGATGTCATCGACTGGAGCGCCGAAGAAGGCCGCCGCACCTATGGCCGGATCATTCCGGCGCGGTCGCCTGGCGTGCGGCAACTCGTTTTGCGCGAGCCGGTGGGGATCATTGCGGCCTTCAGCCCGTGGAACTTTCCCGTCAACACCGCAGCCCTCAAAGTCGCCGCGGCGCTGGCCGCGGGATGCACGGTGATCCTGAAGGCCGCCGAAGAAACCCCCAGCGCGCCCGCAGCCCTGGTGAGCACCTTTGCAGAAGCAGGATTGCCGGCTGGTGCGCTCAACCTCGTCTATGGCGTTCCCAGTCAAATATCCGAGCGCCTGATTGCGGACCCGCGCGTGCGCAAACTGTCCTTCACCGGCTCGACCAATGTCGGACGCCGGCTTGCGTCGCTTGCCGGACAGCATTTGAAGCGAATGACCATGGAACTCGGCGGGCATGCGCCGGCGATCGTCTGCGGCGACGCGGACTGGACGCGCGCCGCGGAAATACTGAGCAACAAAAAGTATCGCAATGCCGGGCAGGTCTGCGGGTCGCCGACGCGCATTCTCGTCCATCGCGATGTTCATGAACGCTTCGTGGAACGCTTTGCCGAGCACACCGCTGCCATTCGGATAGGCGACGGCCTGGACCACGAAACGACGATGGGTCCGCTCGCCAACAGCCGTCGCGTCGATGCAATGGAAGCCTTCGTCGCAGACGCCACGTCCAAGGGTGCCAATCTGCACCATGGCGGGAGCCGGATTGGAAACAGCGGCTACTTCTTCGAACCCACCGTCCTGACAAACGTTCCCATCAACGCGTCCCCGATGAACATCGAGCCTTTCGGCCCACTCGCCTTGATTAACGCATTCGACGACATCGACGACGCGATCGAGGAAGCAAATCGTTTGCCATTCGGATTGGCCTCCTATGCCTACACGGCTTCGTCGAAGACGGCCATCGCCTTGAGCGACCGTATCGAAGCCGGGATGGTCTCGATCAATCATCATGGCCTTGGGCTGCCGGAACATCCTTTCGGCGGCATCAAGGAGAGCGGCCATGGCTCGGAAGGGGGCACGGAAGGCGTCGATGCCTACCTGACCACAAAGTTCGTGACCGAAGTCGGTGGGCTTGGTGCTTAGCTCCGGCCGGCTTGCACAGCGTCTGGCATGGGTGACCGGCGCGGGCAGCGGGATCGGCGAGCAGACCGCAATCGCACTGGCTTCGCAAGGCGCCAGAGTGGTTCTGACCGGACGTCGCATAGGCGAACTGGAGCGCGTGGCCGACAAGATTCGGGCAAATGCCGGTGAGGCCTGGATCATTCCTGGCGACCTGGCGGAGGGCCCAACCGTCCGGCGGATCGTTGGGGAAATCACAGCGCTCGGCCGACTGGACATCGTGGTCAACAATGTCGGCGTCAACATCCCGGAGCGAAGCTGGAGAGAACTCCGACCGGACACGGTCGAGTTCATGATCCACACCAACTTGACAATCGGCTTCCAGGTCGCCGCGGCAGCGCTGGATGTGATGCGCGACAGAGGCGGGCTCGGCCTGCTCATCCATATGGCCTCGTGGGCCGGCAGATATGTCGCCGAGCGTAGCGGAGCCGCCTATACAGCCTCAAAGCACGGCCTTGTGGCCATGAGCCGAAGTATCAATCTGGAAGAAAACGGTACCGGCATAAGATCCAGTGTCATTTGCCCGGCCGATGTCGCCACGCAATTTCTGTCGCAACGGCCGATCCCGCCCACCGACGCCGAAATGCAGGGTTTCCTGCAACCGTCCGACCTCGCCGATCTGATCGTCTATATCGCAACCTTGCCGAAGCACGTCCGGATAGACGAGGTCGTGTTGACTTCAGCCGGCTGACGGCGGTCGAAGCGGTTCTCGCTGATTGATCGGTCCCAAACGGTGTCCATCGAGCATGTCTCAGGAAGTGCGCTTCTCGACATCGAAAAAGACCGGAAAATTCCGTGTGCAGAGGGTCCTGAGCAGCGAAATATACTGATTCTTGGCGAGGTATTTTGCTTCGCCGAAATAGACGGGTATTTCCTTCAGCTCTTCCAGAACGACCGACGATACATGAGGTTCGGACCCGTCGACCGTCCATACCGGGAGGATGGCGAAACCCAGTCCCGCCTCGACACAGCGCTTGATGTTCGTGCTGGACGACGTCGATATGGCGACGCGAAGTTCCTCTCCATCCCGGCTTAACAGATCGAGCGCCATGTTGCGCAGCATGTGGCCGGGTTCGAATGCCACATAGGGCCGCCCGCTCGCCCATTCGGAAATGCTTGGTGAATCACGGGGCGACGGCCACGACGAAGGGTAGAGGAGAGAAAGCTTGTATGCACCCAGCGCGTATTGCTTGACTTCATCACCGACAAAGGGCCGCTCGGTCAGGAATGTATCCACCTGCCCGGTCTTCACCAGGTCGACAAGCGCGACATCGCGCTCATAGCAGATGATCTGGACATCGGGATAGACCGCGTTGAATTCGCGTATGATCTGCGGAAACAGATAGTAGAAAATCGCTTGCGGCATGCCGAAGCGAACAATCGGCCGCTCGCCATCGATCAGATGATTGAGCCGGCTCAGCATCGAGTCGAGTTCTGGCGCCAGCAGGTGGTAAAGAATCTTGCCGCGTGCCGTCAGCTCCGTCGCCTTGGCCCCCTGCTCGGAGATGACCAGCCTTTCCCCAAGCAGCTGTTCCAACCTGCGAATGTGGTTGGCGGCGGACTGATAGGAAATGTTCAGCTTTCTGGCGGCGGCCGAATAGGAGCCTTCCTTGGCCACCAGATGAAACGTCTGAACAAGGGTAAGGCTGACATCGCGCATTTCGCGCATTCCTTTGCATCAAAAACTGGCCTTTGCGTAAAAACTGGCCGCGTTGAGAGCGCCAAGATCATGGCGAGCGATTCCTAACCACCGGCATGCCGGCTGTCCAGCAGCCCGCCACGCCCGAAGGGTATTGGATGCTTGTGCCGGAATTGCGCGTTCAGGTCAGCATATCCAAGCAATGCGGGCTGCCTGCGCCAATCGTGCCCGGCCCGGTGCTCATGCGTCGGCAAGTTCCAAGCTTCCCAGTAGGACGCGCGGTCAAATTTGTATTCTTGAGGGTGTGTTTGGCCACTACGTTCGACGATAGAGAGGCAAAGCGTCGGTCGTTCGTGAGACGAACCATTCCTTTGTTCTCCCGAACAGTCGACCATGAGGTCCGACCCTGAGCCTCCGACACGCAACGCCGAAAGATCGAATGAAATACAGATACATCATCATCGGCGGCGGTTCCGCGGGGTGCGTCCTGGCCAACCGCCTGTCGCATTCCGGCAAGGAAACAGTTTGCCTGATCGAAGCAGGTCCGGACACGCCCCCGGAAAAAATGCCTCAGTCGATCTATGGCGATTCCTTCCTGCCGGACTACTTCAAGCCCAATCGCTATTGGACCGATCTGATCGCTTATGCCGACCCGATCGGCAACCGGTCGCCGCGCGAAGTCGAAGCGGAGATGAAGCCGCGCCGCTACGAGCAGGCGCGCGTCATGGGTGGCGGCTCGACGGTCAACGGCCAGGTTGCCATTCGTGGCCTGCCTTCAGATTACGACGAATGGGAACGGCTTGGCGCGCAAGGATGGTCGTATGCGGACTGCCTGCCCTTTTTCCAGAAGCTCGAAAACGACGTCGACTATCCCGACGCATCGACTTCCCGTCCTGGCCCCATTCCGATCCGGAGAACGTTTCCCAAGCATTGGAGCAGGTTCGCGCTTTCGATGCGCGATGCGGTAGGCGCCAAAGGCATACCCTATGTCGACGATTGTCATCAAAACCCCATCGACAGCTGCTTTCCATTCACGCGCAACAACCTCTATGACCATCGGGTGTCGTCGGCCTCGGGCTATCTCGACGAAGCGACAAGGGCGCGCAAGAATCTGACGATCCTGAGCGATTGCTTCGTCAAGTCGATCGAATTCGACGGCAAGGTCGCGCGCGGCGTTCAAGTTCGGCGAGCCGCCAACGTGGTCGAAAGTCTCGAGGCAGAAGAAATCATCATCTCGGCAGGTGCGCTTCATTCGCCGGCGATCCTGATGCGATCAGGCATCGGCCCCGCAGACCATCTGGCCGAGATGGGAATTCCTGTGCGTGCGAACAGGCCAGGCGTGGGACAAAATCTGCAGGACCATCCACTGATCGGTTTTGCGGTCCATCTGAAGCCACCCGGGATGATGCAGGACTACGTCAAAAGCAATCTGCTGATGCATATGCGGTGGAGTTCCGGGCATGACGGTTGCCCGCCGACCGACATGAAACTGACCGTTTCCGGTCGCTTTGCCTGGAGCGAGCTGGGCAAGCGGCTTGCCATGGTGAATTTTGGGCCCAACAAGGCCTTCTCCCGCGGGATGGTGAAGTTACGAAGCGCAAGTCCGGACGAGCATCCGTTCATTGCCTTCAACTATCTATCCGATCAGCGCGATTTGCAGCGGATGAAGGCAACCGCGATCTGGCTAAGCAAAATCCTGATGAGCCAGCCGGTGAGCACAGTGGTGCACAGTTTCTGGCCCGGCATCTACGCCGACTCCATACGCAACCTGGCCGCCAAGACCTGGGTGAACGGAGCCAAGACGCGACTTGCGGCGTCTTTCCTCGACCATGGCGGTATTGCGCGTAGCTTCATCCTCGGAAAAGCCGTGGACAAGCGTTTCCCGCTTGATCGCGTGCTCACCGACGAAACCGTGCTGGAAGCATGGCTCCGGGCGGGAGTGCAGGGCGATTGGCATGCCTGCGGCACGTGCCGGATGGGCAACGAGCGCGACGCTGGCGCGGTCGTCGACGCGTCGGGGAAGGTCTACGGTGTCCAAGGGCTTCGGGTCATCGACGCATCCGTCATGCCTTCGGTTCCGTGCGCCACCACGAATCTGACCACGATGATGATCGCCGAGAAGATGGCGCATCAGACCCTGACAGCGGACAAAGTGGCCGTTTGAAATATCCGATGGAGAGCCAAGCCAATGCCGATATACAAGGGCCGGCGCGGAGCTGTCAGCTACGGCCACGACATCGGAGTTCTGATGATCGATTGCTTCAATCCGTTCATTCCCGGCGATGTCGGAAACGCCTGTACGTACGACTATCCGGTTCTTTACCACGAGGTCCCGGATGTGACGATCAAACGCCTTCTCGATGAAGGCGATCTGTCCTTGACGCCGAACGTCATCGAGGCCGCTCGCCATCTCGAGAGGCAGGGGGTCAGGGCCATTACCAGCGATTGCGGTTACATGCTGCACTTCCAGGATGTCGTCGCCGACGCAGTCAAAATACCGGTCATGCTTTCAAGCCTGCTGCAATTGCCCTTCATCGCATCCACTCTTGGCCGCCAGCAGTCCATCGGCATTATCTGCGCCAACTCTGTCCGGCTGTCCGAGGACATGCTGGAGAAGGCTTTCCCTTACCGGAACCGACAGCTGTTCGTCGCCGGCATGGAGGGCAAAGCGGGCTTTCGTGGCGGGATTCTGGAAGAGAACGGCATCATCGACAGCGAAGCGGTGGAGCAGGAACTCGTCGAAGTCGGGCGCGATCTCTTGCGTGACAATCCGGCCATCGGCGCGATTCTTCTCGAATGCTCGAACCTGCCGCCTTATGCCCAGGCGCTTCAGCGGGCAGTGGGCCTGCCGGTCTTCGACTTCATCACGATGATAGACCAGATGCGCGGAGCCTGCTTTCGACGAAGCTTCTCTGGCTCTTACTGAAGACACGATCAACCACGCTCGGCGGATGGCCTCGGTCGGTGAATTCGAGCCTCCTCGATTCAATTCCTGGAAGGATTACCTGAAATGAACGGTGCAGATGCATTGGTGACGATGCTCCACGACTATGGCGTGGATGTCATATTCGGCGTGCCCGGCGACACCAATGTCGCTCTCTACCAGGCACTCAAACACACCAAGGACGCGCCGTTGCATGTGGTGTGCCGGGACGAGCGCTCTGCTGTTTTCATGGCGGATTGTTATGCCCGCCTGTCGGGCAAGCCAGGCGTGGCCGAGGTTCCTAGCGGAGCAGGCGCGATGTACGGGCTGCCTGGCATCGCCGAAGCCAACAAATCGTCCGTGCCTGTCATCCTGCTGGTCAACGACATCCCCCAGGCCGGCGTGGGGCGCGGTACGCTGACGGAGTTGCCAATCGAAGCAATGTTCCGTCCGATCTCGAAACATGCCGAAACCCTCAACCGTGTCGAGAAACTGCCGGAAACCATCCGCCGAGCCTTCCGCATAGCCACGGGTGGCCGCCCGGGCGCGGTCGTTCTGGCATTGCCTGAAAACCTGCTTTACGAAGATCTGCCGGCGACGCCTCAGATGTTGCGAATCGAGCCACAATGCCGTGCAGCGCCCGCGTTCCGGGTGCGGCCGGAAGAAGAAAAGATCCATGGTGCCGTCAAAGCGCTGCTGTCGGCCAAGCGCCCGCTGATCGTAGCTGGTGGCGGAGCCAACCGATCCGGTGCGGGAGAAAGCATCGTCAGGCTGGCCCAGCATCTGGATATTCCCGTCGCGACGACGATCACGGGCCAAGGGGTGATTAACGACGACCATCGGCTCGCGGTCGGCATCATCGGCGACAATGGCTTTCATCCTCATGCCATCTGGGCGCTCGGCCAGGCTGATCTCGTTGTCTATGTCGGCTGCCGGATGGGGTCCGTCGCGACCATGAACTGGAAATGGCCACCGGCCAACAATGGCGCGAAGATCATCCAGGTCGATCTCGATCCCGAAACCCTCGCCAACACCTACGACGTCGATTTCCCGTTGATGGGAGATGCCGCGGCATCGATCGATTGCTTCATCGCCGAGACGAAGTCGCAGGGTACGCGCTCCCGTGAATGGGTCGACAAGATCAACCTTCGCCGGACCGAGTTCTGGCAAACCGCCCAAATCGACCTGCAGAACGATCAGACGCCGATCCGGCCCGAACGCATCATGGACGCGATCAACCGGCATTTGCCGGCAAAATCCCATGTCGTATCGGACGCCGGCACGCCGACGCCCTACTCCACCCGCTTCCTGAAGCTGACAAATCCGGGATCGAAGCTGATCATTCCTCGCTTTTTCGGGGGGCTCGGCTATGCCATTCCCGCAGTTGTCGGCGCCCATTTCGCGGCTCCCGAAATGCGTCCCGTCGCGCTTTTTGGTGACGGCTCGCTAGGCATGTCCGCAGGAGAGCTGGAAACGCTGGCGCGCCTGCGGATTCCGGCCGTGCTCATCCACTTCAACAATGGATGTTTCGGATGGATAAAGGCGCTTCAACGCGTCATGCACAATGGCCCAGACAATGACGGAACGTTCGGCGTGGAATTCGGTCGCTATGACATGAGCAAGCTGGCCGCCGTGTACGGCATCCGCAATTTCCGGGTGGATACGGCAGAAGAACTCGAAAGCGCATTGCACGAGGCGTTTGCGCTGGACGAACCCTGCTTCATCGATATCGCGGTGGAGTCCATCGCCGACCGACTTCCACCGGTCTATTCCTGGCTGACGAAGGTCGGCGTGAACCCGGAAATTGTCGGCGTCCAAGCCAGCTTTTAGCCAACGATCGGCGGATCGCCTCTCGGCAAGGCGAAACTGATCCTGCGACAATCTTCCAATCTGAGGAGTTCGATATTGCACGCTCTCGCCTTCGAGACTTTCGGCACGCCCGACGTGCTCAGCTACCGCGAACTGCCCGATCCGATTGTCGGGCCAAAAGACGTCCAGATCGCACTCTGCGCCGCGGGATTGAACTTCGCCGACATCTATCGCCGCCAAGGCAATTACGTTCTCCACGGCCCTCCCCCGTATATACTGGGGTACGAGGGGGCCGGCGAAGTCGTTGCGGTCGGCGATCAGGTCGAGGCCCTCCATGTCGGCGATCGCATCGCGTTCGCCGACGTGCCATTCGCGAATGCGACACGCGTCAACGTGCCCGAGGAGCACGCGATCCGGTTGCCGGACGCTATCACCTTCGAAACCGCGGCGGCGATGCTGTTGCAGGGATTGACCGCCCAGTATCTGGTGAATGAGACGGCGCCTGTCGCAAACGGGCAGACGGTACTGGTTCACGCCGCCGCCGGAGGCGTCGGCCTGGCCCTGACGCAACTCGCCAAGGCACGAGGCGCGACGGTTATTGCGCTGGCTTCCTCCGCGGAGAAGCGCTGCCTCGCGCTCGAATACGGCGCGGATCGCGCCTTCGGTCATGAGAACTGGCAACGGGACGTTCGAACACTCGCTCCAAGCGGTGTCGATGTCATCTTTGATTCCATTGGATCCACCCTATCCGATAGTCTCGCAATCGCCCGGACGCGGGGCGTTGTGGTGATCTATGGCATGGCAGGCGGCAATCCCAATCCGATTGACCCAAGACGACTGATGGAGCGCTCACTGACACTCAAGGGCGGCGATCTGTGGAATTACCTGACCTCTTCTGCTGAACGAGCCGAGCGGGCGGCCGGTCTGTTCCGCGCCATCGAAAGTGGTGCACTGCGTCTTCCTCCGATCCATCGCTTCCGGATGTCGGATGGGGCGGAGGCGCACCGTCTGCTGGAAGGACGAGGCGTGATCGGAAAGATCCTTTATTACATCTAGATCTCGTCACGCGCTCGCGGCGATGGTTCGCCGCCGGCTCGCCTTGTTGGGTATGAAACCTGAAGCACACGGGAAGAGTCTTTCAACCTTACTTATTGCTCCAGCCGCCGTCACGATTTCCTATAAAGGAATCTTCCATTAAGATGGATTCCCGTATGTCGACAGCAGAGCAGAAACGACATGACCTCCAAAAAGAGCGAATTGGACCGCATCACCGGATCGGCTACGCGTACCGCCGATCCGGCAGTCGGAGATCTCGGGGTGCGGGTGAAGGCGCTGCGGCTGGCCAAGCGATGGACCCTCGAGGAGGCTAGCGCGAGGACAGGGCTGTCGCGATCATCGATCTCCAAGATCGAACGGGAAGAAATGTCACCGACCTTCGATGCGCTGCAAAAATTGGCGCGCGGCTTTCAGATCAAGCTTGGCCAGCTCATCGGCGAAAGTAACGGCGGTGCTCCAACCGGCAGCCGCCATGTCATCCGACACAACGACGGCAAAATGCATGCCATGACGCATTACCTTTTGCGCCTTCTGACGGGCGAGCTTAAGAAGAGCAACCTCAACGTGATTGAACTCGAGTTCAAGGCCACCGACTTTTCCGAGTTCCCCGACTGGGAACGCCACGACACCGAGGACTTCATGTATGTGCTTGCCGGCCAGGTCGAATTTCACTCCGAGCTTTACGCACCCGTGATTCTCGGCGTAGGCGATTCCATCCAATACGACGCCCGCATGGGACATGCCTTTGTGCGGGCGGGAAACGAGGCGGCCAAGGCGCTGTGGATTTCATTGCCCGTCTGAGGCGTGTTAAGATTCATGCCGTTGTCTAAGGCGGGCCGCTTTTGAGCGACAAGCCTTGCACAACAATCCTATTCTTCGCGCGCGCGCAGGTTGCGGTCGCTCCAGTCGCGCAGCAGGTTGGTCGCAACAAGCACTAGGGTTGAAAAAACAATCAGAACCGTGGCCATCGCCAGGATCGCCGGGCTGATCTGTTCGCGCAGGCCCGACCACATCTCCCGCGGAATTGTATAGTGATCCGGGTTCGGAGCGATGAACAGGACGATGGCAATTTCGTCGAATGAAGCCAGGAACGCAAACAGCGCGCCGGACAGAACCCCGGGCAGGATGATTGGGAGCACAATTTTGAGGAAAGCCTGCAAGGGCGCCGCGCCAAGCGTCAATGCAGCCCTGTAGAGTGTGCGATCGAACGAGGCCAACGACGCTGTCACGGTGATCACCACGAAGGGCGTGCCGACCACGACGTGCGCCAAAATGATGCCGCCATAGGTATCGACCAGCCCGACCGACGAGTAGAAGAAATACGTGCCCGCGGCAGTGATGATCATTGGCACGACAAGCGGAGAGACGATGAGGGCAGTGAGCGCCGAGCGCGCTGGCATCCTCGGATCCGTCAGTCCGAATGCAGCGGCCGTTCCCAGGACCGTCGAGATCAGCGTTGCAGCAACGCCTATGCCGACGGAATTGACGATCGATCGCCCCCAGCGCGGACTGGAAAGGAGTTCCTCGTACCAGCGCAGGGAAAAGCCCTCCGGCCTCAGCGCCAGCATATCCGACGAGAAAGTGAGATAGGGTTGGGCGTTGAAGCTCAGCGGCACAACGACGAGTATCGGCAGTATCAGAAACAACAGAACCAGCCCACACGCGATGAAGAAAGCGGCCCTGCCTGGAACCCTGCCCCAATCGGTTCGCCGAGCGATCATGTTGGAACTCAATTCATGGCTAGTTTGCCCAAGCCAATCAAGCGATTGTAAAGGGCAAAGAGGATGGTGACGCCGACAAGGAGAAACAGCGACAGCGCCGCCGCCAACCCCCAGTTGAGCGAGGTCTGCATGTGATAGGCGATCAGGTTGGAAATCAGCGTGCCGCTCGCTCCGCCAACGAGAGCGGGCGTGATATAGTAGCCGGCAGTCAGGATGAAGACGAGCAATGAGCCAGCTGCCAATCCACTGTAAGTCAGCGGCAGATAGACCCGAAGGAATCCCTGCACCGGCGAGGCACCCAGCGTCGAGGCGGCCCGCAAGAGCGATGGCGGAATGGATTTCATTGTCGAATAAAGTGGAAGCACCATGTAGGGCAGCAGTACGTAAACCGCCACGATCACCGTTCCGAAAAGATTGAATATCAGGTCCGGGCGATGCGCCGGATCGACGAGCCCCAGATTGATGAGCGCGGAGTTCACGACGCCATTGGTTTGCAGCAGCACGATCCAGGCCGCACATCGGACCAGGATGGACGTCCAGAACGGCAGCAGCACCAGTATCATCAGCATGTTGCTGATGCGGGTCGCGGCACTGGCAAGCAGATATGCCAGGGGATAGGCGAGCAGCGCTGATATGGTGGTCACGAGGACCGCCAGCACAAGCGTGCGTTTGAACATTTCGAGATGGACGCGCTGGCTGGCGGGCACGGAAATCGCTTCGCCCTTGGCATCGAACTGATAGTCGGCCGCCGCCATGAGCTGGACCGCGTTGGGCACTGAACCAAGTCGCTCCAGAACGCTCCATGGTTCCAGCGTGCCCCATTTCGGGTTATCCGCGATCATCGCCTCCTTATAAGGTGGCGAAAAGAACGCGCTTCTCTTTGCCGTTTTGAGGAACAGACCGCGCAGGCCCGCGGCCTCGTAATTGAGGCGATTTGCGAGCGGCCCTGTCTTCCCATCCTTGTCCAACTCCTGGAGTTCGCGCGCCAAAACGTCGAAGACCGCCGCATCGGGGATCGCTTTGTGATCCCAGTCCGCGAGGGCCGCGATGGTCTTTGGAACGGCTCTGGCAACAAGCGGATCGTCGACGCTCAGCGTCACCAGCTTGAGAATTGGGAAGACGAACATCACAAGAAGAAAGAGAACCAGGGGAGCCACAAGCAGCACGGGTGGCAACGAGCGGCGCATGCGTTTCATGTTGATGTTCAAGTCCAGCCCCCGGGTCCCGATCTCTCCACTACTTGGCCAGCCAGGTCTGGAATCGCTCGTTGAGTTCGTCCTGATGATCGGCCCAGAATTCGAAGTCATCATTGAGCGCATTCACCAGGTGCCCCGCCGCCGTCGGCAGGTTAGGCGCCATTTCGATGCCGGTCGTCGCATGCTTCCCCACAAGCGCCATCGATGATTTGCGCAGCGGCCCGTATGATATCCAGGACGCCTGATCGGCAAGCGCTTTCGTCCCTGTCGCGAAGGCGACAAATTCCATCGCTTTTTCCTTGCGGGGTGTTCCCTTCACGACACCGAAGAGCTGCATGCTCAGGATCTGGCCATCCCAAACGATGGTGAACGGCCGCTTTTCTATTACCTGGGCGTCAAAGATGCGGCCGCTCGAGGCGGCAGTCATGACAACCTGGCCGTCGTTCAGCATCTGCGGAGCTTGCGCGTTGGCGTCCCACCACACAATGTCGTTCTTGATTGTCGAGAGCTTCGCGAAGGCGCGCTCCACGCCTTCTTCCGTACCCAGCACCTCATAGACCTTATTGGACGGCACACCGTCGGCCATCAGCGCCATTTCGAGCGTGGTTCTGGGACTCTTGCGAAACCCGCGCTTGCCCGGAAATTTCTTGACGTCGAAGAAATCCGCGACGCTGGCCGGTTTCTCGCCTGGGAATGCGTTGTCATTGAAAGCGTAGATGCTGCTCCAGATCACCGAGCCGACCGCGCATGGCTGCAAGCTGCCCGGCAGAAAATCCGCTTCGGCGCCGGTGCCGTCCGGTGCTGCCGGGAGTTTCGCGATGTCGACTTTCTCGAAAAGCCCCTCGTCGCACCCCCGCACGGCGTCCGGCAATTCGAGATCGACGACGTCCCAGCTTATATTGCCGGACTGGACCTGGGCCTTGATCTCGGCCAAGCCCCCGAGATAGTCCGCTGAAACGATCCGCATTCCGGTCAATTTCTCAAACGGCTTGTGATAGGCCTCGACCTGGCTTTTTGTGTAGGCTCCGCCCCAGGAGACGACCGTGAGCGAGTCCTGCGCGAAAGCGCCTGTCGCGGACCCGAAGGCCAGCACCACGGATGCGGCCAACTTCAATCTTTTCATTTTCTCATCCCCTTTGAGTTTAAAATTCAGGTTTGATTTTCAATCGGTCAAAGCGTGACAGTCCGCGGCCGACCAACTGATCCGTGCCTGCTTTCCCTTTTTCAAATTCCCCATGGAAGCGCAGTTCTGGACTTTCAGCTTGAGCGTGACGTCTCCAAATGAAGCCTCGAGCAGGAGTTGATCTCCCAGATAGACGACCTCGTTCACCGTCGCGATGTAGTTGTTGTTCCCGGCATCGCTCGGGCCGTTCACTTCTATCCGCTCGGGGCGGATGGAAATTTGCACATCCTGACCGACGCCGACGTGGCCGTAGTGCCGTGCCCTCAAGGTCTGGCCGCAGCTTGCAACGCGGCAGGTGTCGCCATCGACGGAAACCACCCTGGCGGCCAGAAGGTTGTTGGCGCCCACAAATCCGGCGACGAACCTGTTCGCTGGATGCTCGTAAATCTGCCTTGGCGGCGCTATTTGTTGAACCTTGCCTTGGCTCAGGACCGCGACACGGGTCGACATGGTCAGCGCCTCGTCCTGGTCGTGCGTGACATAGACCACTGACAGACCAAGCCGCTCATGCAGATGCTTGAGTTCGAACTGCATCTCCTCGCGCAAAGTCCGATCGAGCGCGCCCAGCGGTTCGTCCATCAGGATCAGTTCGGGCTCGAATATCAGTGCACGCGCGACCGCGACGCGTTGCTGCTGGCCTCCCGAAAGCTGACTCGGATTGCGCTGGGCGACACCATCGAGCCGGACCATCTGCAAGGCACGCTTGACGCGTTCGTCGATTTCGGCGCGCGGCAGTTTTCTGATCTTCAGCGGAAAGGCGAGATTTTCGCCGACCGAGAGATGAGGAAACAGAGCATAGTTTTGAAAAACCATGCCTATGTTGCGCCGATGCGGCGGCAAACGGCTGATCGGACGATCCTTGAGGAATATCTCGCCGCCGGTAGGCGTCTCGAAACCCGCGAGCATCATCAGGCACGTGGTTTTGCCGGATCCAGAGGGTCCAAGCAAGGTCAGGAACTCGCCCTCGAAGACAGACAGATCCACGCCGCGCACTACATCGAATTTGCCGTACGCCTTTCGGACGCCGACAAACTGCAGCAGTGGCTTGGATTGCTCGGTTTTCAGTGACGTCACCCTTTCGTACCTCTTGTCTCCTTTTCAATGAGTATTCTACTTTAATGGAATCTGTCAACTTTATTGGATTCAAATTTTTGCCGCCGCGGCAGGCCGCCGCCGGACGAACGGATGAAAACGGCGCTTCTCGACCGACTACCGAATTCTCGTAAAGTTGACAAATTCTATTATAGTAGATATCGCATTCGGATGATCAATCGTTGCGAATATGCGTGCAGCATAGGCTCAAAGGGAGAGATGCCAGTGAATCGAACCAGTCGAACTACACCCGCCACCCGCGCTGGCCAGCGGCCGCGGCCTGTTCACGGGGCGCGCATCGGCATCATGGTGCTCGACACTGAGTTCGAGCGCATTCCGGGCGACATCGGCAACGCCGCTTCTTTCGATTTTCCGGTCCAGTACAAGGTCGTCAGAGGCGCTAGCGCCGACAAGGTAATCGCCGGCGGCGGCGAAGGCCTGCTTGAGCCTTTCCTTGAGGCGGCGGATGAACTGGTCGCGTCCGGCGTGGATGCCATTGGCACGAGCTGTGGCTTCCTGTCGGTCTTTCAAAAGGAACTGGCGGCCCGCTGTCCGGTTCCGATCGCGACGTCGAGCATCATGCAGGTGCCGTTTGTGCAATCGATGCTGCCCGCCGGGAAGCGCGTCGGCATTGTGACCTATGATGCGCAGTCCCTGACCGACAGCCATTTCCTGGCAATCGGCGTGGATCCCGCCACCCCTAAGGCCGGGCTTCCTGAAAACTCGGAATTCCGCCGCGCGGTTGGCGGCGGCTGGAGACAGCTCAATGAAGCTGTGCTGCTTGAAGAAACGCTTGATGTGGGCAAAAAACTGCTCGGACAACACCCCGATGTCGGTGCGATCGTCATCGAGTGCGGAAACATGCCGCCCTATTCGGCGGAACTGGCGCGGCACCTCGGCGTGCCGGTCTATGATGTGGTGACGCTGGTGAACTGGCTCCATTCCGGTCTGCGCCCGCAGCGCTTCCCCCGGTACTGATCGTGTGCACACGTTGAGGAACCTTCAATGGCATTGAGGATCGTGCTGGCCGGAGCCAGCGGCTGGGTTGGCCAGGAACTCGCTCTGGAGATATCCAGACATCCGGACTTCGCGCTGGTTGCCGCCGTGGCGCGCCGGGACTCCGGGCGCAAGCTCAACGAAGTGGTTGCCGGATTCGATGGCGATCTGTTCATCGTTGGGACGCTCGAAGAAGCCCTGGCCACACCCTCGGAGGTGCTGATCGACTACACCAGGCCGGAAGTCGTCAAGAAGCATACACTCGCGGCACTGGCAGCGGGTCATCACGTCGTGATTGGAACCTCGGGCCTGAACACCGATGACTACGCGGAAATCGATTCAGCCGCGCAATCCGCCCGACGTGGTGTCGTGGCCGCGGGCAATTTCTCGGTTACAGCGACGCTCCTGCGCCGCTTCGCTCTCGAAGCCGCTCGATTTCTGCCCGAGGTGGAGGTGGTCGAGTGGGGATCGGCGGGCAAGCACGACGTACCTTCAGGCACCGGGATGGAACTTGCCGATCATCTTGCACAAGTCCGAACCGGCGCGGCGCTCTTGGGACGACCCGAATATACCGGGCGACCCGAAGCGAGGGGCGCAGCGATCGGCAGGCAAGCGCCGGTACAGGTTCATTCCGTGCGTCTGCCTTCCTATACGTCGTCGACGGAAGTGATGTTTGGCGCTGATGGCGAACGGCTTTCCATCCGGCAGGATGCGGGCAGTTCCGCAATGCCCTATGTGGCGGGCACCTTGCTTGCCGCGCAGCGTGTTGTTTCCATCATAGGCCTTCGGCGTGGATTGGACTCGGTCATGTGACCGATCGCATTCGACCGGAGAAATCAGTGACGGTCGCGGCACTGCTGCGCTCGGTCAGCCGATAGTGCCGAAATCGCCGATCCGTTCTCGGAGCCCTGCGTCCATTTGCGGTCTCGAGCTTGCGGCTCCCCGACTCGACGCATTGTGTCGATCCGCCATCGAATGGAGCTACCGGGCGCGCCAGTGCACCAACCGCGTTCGATCGTTGGCTCTCAAAGAGGTGCTTCTGCTGGCGTTCGAAGCGTTGCACCTGATTGCAGCAGTTTTCCGCAGAAATCCTTGATCCTTCGCAAGGCTTCAATCAGGTCGGTTTCGGCTGTGGCGTATGAGATGCGGAAATAGGGAGACAGGCCGAACGCTGATCCTGGCACGACGGCGACGTGCGCGTCGCCGAGCAGGAAAGCGCAAAAATCCGCGTCGCTGCGGATGATCTTGCCGCCAGGCGTCGACCGGCCGATAAGCCCGGCACAGGACGCAAACGTGTAGAACGCCCCCTCGGGAACCCGGCAATCGATGCCGTCGATGGCATTGAGCGCTCCCACGACGACATCGCGGCGGCGTTTGAAACTATCTGTTCGATCCTTCAGTAGCACCTGCGGCCCCTTGAGCGCTTCCACCGCGGCTACCTGGCTGATCGACGATGGACAGGATGTCGACTGGCTCTGCACGACTGCCATCGCCTTGATCAAGTCGCGCGGCCCGCCTGCATAGCCAATGCGCCAGCCGGTCATGGCGTAAGCCTTGGACACGCCGTTGACGGTCAGCGTGCGGTCTTTCAGCCTCGGTTCGATCGCCGCCGGCGTGACGAAACGAAAGTCGCCATAGACAATGTGTTCATACATGTCGTCGACCATGAGCCAGACGTGCCGATGACCCAGAAGGACGTCGAGCAGTGGCCGATAGTGCTGCTCGCTGTAGGCAGCGCCCGATGGATTGGACGGCGAGTTCAGAAGCACCCAGCGGGTTTTGGGCGTGATCGCCTTCTCGAGTTGATCGGCAGTCAGGAGAAAGCCGGCGGCGGCATCGCATTCGATCAGAACCGGCTTGCCTTGCGCGATCGCGACGATGTCGGAATAGGTAGTCCAGTAAGGCGTCGGAATGATGACCTCGTCGCCGGGATTCAGCGTCGCCATCATTGCGTTGAAGAGGATCTGCTTGGCGCCAGCCGCGACAGTGATCTCGTCCAGATCGAAGGTGAGCGCGTTCTCGTGCTTGAATTTCTCGCGGATTGCCGACTTCAGCTCCGGCGTGCCGTCGAGCGCGGTGTATTTCGTATCGCCGCGCAGCATAGCTGCGGTCGCCGCCCGTTTGCCATGGTCGGGCGTATCGAAATCCGGCTCGCCGGCGCCGAGGATGATGATCGGCAGCCCTTCGCGTTTCATCGCCTGGGCGCGGGCTCCGATCTTCAGGATTTCCGAGACGCCTATCGAAGCGATGCGGGCTGCCGGCGCGAATTTTGCGTCGGCGGCGTTGCGGATATCGGTCATGGTGTTTCTCACTCGATGTCGAACGAGACGCCCTGGGCGAGCGGCAGCGCCTGATAGTTCACCGTGTTAGTGGCGCGCCGCATATAGGCCTTCCAAGCATCGGAGCCGCTCTCGCGGCCGCCGCCGGTCTCCTTTTCGCCGCCGAAGGCGCCGCCGATCTCCGCGCCCGAGGTGCCGATGTTGACATTGGCAATGCCGCAGTCAGACCCGTCGACGCCGAGGAAGCGCTCGGATTCCTGCAGGTCGCGTGTGAAGATCGACGACGACAGGCCGGCGCCGACCGCATTGTGCTCGTCGAGCACGGCGTCGAAGTCCGAATATTTCATCACATAGAGGATCGGCGCGAAGGTCTCTTCCGTCACCGGAGAAACCTGCTTCGGCATTTCGACCAATGCCGGGTGTACGTAATAGGCGTCGGGATGGCCGTTCTCGACCCGCGCTCCGCCGGTCAGCTTGCCGCCGTGAACGGTGGCTTCCTTCAGCGCCTTCTGCATCGCATCGAACGCCGCCTTGTCGATCAGCGGCCCGACCAGCGAGGATGTCTCCAGCGGGTTGCCGACGGAAACACTCTCATAGGCCTTCTTCAGCCGCGGCAGCAGCGCGTCATAGACGCTGTCATGCACAAACAGCCGCCGCAGCGTCGTGCAGCGCTGTCCCGCGGTGCCCATGGCGCCGAAGGCGATGGCGCGCAGCGCCATGTCGAGATCGGCGGTCGGGCAGACGATGCCGGCATTGTTGCCGCCGAGCTCCAGCACGGCGCGGGCAAAGCGCTTGGCCAGCCTTGGGCCGACATCCCGGCCCATGCGGGTCGAGCCGGTGGCCGAGACCAGTGCCACCTTCGGATGGTCGACCAGGATCTCACCGACGGCGCGGTCGCCGATCAGCACCGGCGCCAGGCCTGCCGGCGCGTCAGCGCCGAAGCGCTTGACCGCACGCGCAAAAATCGCTTCGCAGGCGAGCGCTGTCAGCGGTGTCTTCTCTGACGGCTTCCACACCACGGCATCGCCGCAGACCAGCGCCAGCGCTGCATTCCACGACCACACCGCGACCGGGAAGTTGAAGGCCGAGATGACGCCAACGACGCCGAGCGGATGCCACGTCTCCATCATGCGATGTCCCGGACGTTCGGTGGCGATGGTCAGGCCGTAGAGCTGACGCGAAAGGCCGACGGCGAAATCGCAGATGTCGATCATTTCCTGGACTTCGCCGAGACCTTCGGACGGGATCTTGCCGACCTCGATCGATACCAGCCGGCCAAGCTCGGCCTTGTGGGCGCGCAATTCCTCGCCGAGCAGCCGCACCAGTTCCCCGCGCCGGGGACCCGGCACCATCCGCCAGGCCTGGAATGCCGTGTGCGCGGCATCGATGGTCCTGGCAGCATCGGCCGGCGAGATTGTCTTCAGCGCTGCGATCTGCTCGCCCGTCACCGGGCTGCGCACGATGAGGTCGCCGCCCGTAAGCGCGCCCTTGGCAACACCCAGTTTCGCCAGAAGCTCAGTCGTTTCCTTCGCTATATCGATCGATTTGACTGCAACGTTCATCCGGCAAACTCCTGTTTTGACTTATCCGAAACACACCGAACCAAGGCGCCCTGGCGACGTCAGTTGCTTCAGGCCAGCGGCAAGGTCCTTGTGCTTTTTCTGCGTATAGAGATCGTAGTAGGCTTGGTTCTTGCGGCCGACGCCGTGCTCGGCGCTGAAGCTGCCGCCGAAACGATCGACCGCGATCGAATAGACCCAATCGCGCAATCGCCGTTCGAAGGCGATGTCGACTGGACCAGCCCGCGCCTCGTCGACGACCAGATTGAAATGCACGCCGCCGTCGCCGATATGGCCGAAGTCGAAGATTACGACATCGGCAAAATGGCTGGGCAGTTCGAGCTTCATCCAGTCGCAGAACGCCAGTACGTCGGTCCTGCGGAACGACAGATCGAAAGCGACCAGCCGGCCGGCACGCTTGACGCCTTCCGACAGGGCGTGACGCAGTGTCCACATCTCACGAGCGGGACCGACAAAGGCATTGGCGAGCGGCGCGCCCTCCGCTTCCCAGACTTCGGCCAGCACCGTTTCCAGGACGGCATCGAGCGGCTGCTCATCATCACGCGGAAGCCAACTGCGGGAAACTTCGGCCAGAATGACATAGTTGGGAACATCGCCATTCTGGAATGGATTGCGCAGCGACGGAACATGGGCAAGCGTTGCGGCGATCGCATTCCCCGACATGCCCTCGAAAGCCGACAGATACGATCCGAGGCGCTCTTCCATCGCCCGCAGCAGGGACATGACGGCAGTTCCGGTTCGCGGCACCAGATAGGCTGTCGAAACTTGCCTCGGCAGACGCTCCAGGTTGAGCACGCATTCGGTGACGATGCCGAACGCGCCGGCTGTTCCGATGAAAAGCTGCTTCCAGTCGACGCCAGTATTGTTCTTGCGCAGCCCCGACAGCAGGTCGACAACGGTGCCAGCCTCGTCCGCCAGGACGATCTTCACGCCCAGTGTATTGCGGCGGACGTCGCCATATTTCAGAAACCGCGAGCCGCCGGTGTTGGTTGCCAGCATGCCCCCCACCCGCGGATCGGCGCCGAGGTCGATCGGAAAGAAGAGGCTGCCGGACTCGAGCCGCCCGTTGATGTCCGACAGTCTGGTTCCAGCGTCGACGTGGATCGAGCGGTTGTCGATATCGAGATCGAAAATCGGCGTCATCCGGTCGAGGCTGAGCACGACCTGCGCTCCACTGGTATCCGGCGTCGAGCCCGAGACCAGGCCGGTGTTGCCGGACTGCGGGATGAGCGCGATATGCTCGCGAACGCAATAGGCGACGCAAGCGGATACCTCCGCCGTGCCGCGAGGGCGCAGCACCAATGCGGCGCTGCCCCGGTCATAGCGCGCGCCATTCTCATAGGCGGCCAGGCTGGCGGAATCCTGGACAAGCCCGTCCGCGCCGAGGATTTCGACCAAAGCTGTCTTGTGCCGCTCGTCGATCATGCCGATGTTTACTCCGCTGCCTGAACGCCGCGCAGAGCGCGTCGGCACTCGTCGATCGAAGCCTGCTCGATCGTCGCATAGTGTTCGAATTCATCGAGGACGCCGGCGCCGAGGGCAGCCTCGAAGCGCTTCTGGTTGGGACTGGCGACGAAATCCTGACCCGCTTCATCGCCCAGATTGGACTGGAAAATGCCGGCCGCGCTGACGGGCAGGAAATCCTCATAGACGATCGGGTCGAAACGGACAAAGCCATCCGCCACCAGCTGATCGACACCTTCTGCACGGACGCTGCCGACCCGACGCCCTCGCTCGGTAAGCGAATAGGTGAAATAGCCAAGGCCGGCAGTGCGGATGCCGTCCCACGTGTCGGGAAACGACTGGAATGTCCGCGACAACGCCTCGACATAGTCAGCGGCATTTGACCCGTCGGCAGCCGGCCTGATCATTTTGCGCGTGGCGTCCAGCAGGTTGTCGTAGAGCGCCCTGCCCTCGGGAGTCAGCGCCACGCCGCGCTGCTCGATCTCGCCGAAACGCGCCGTGTGCGAGCCAGCCGTCCAGCCGCCGCTGCCCGACTTGAATGAGACCGGTTCGTCCAGTGCCTTGAACGATGTCTGCCTGAGCAGGATCGGGCACTGGCGAGTGGGTGGACCCTCGACGATCGCCTTGGGCTCGATGCCGCGCGACGGCATGCCCGTCTGCACTGCGTCGATGTCGAGCGTGCGCGGCGTCAGGTGGTTGATATGCGGTCCCTTGAAGGAGACCACGTCGGCGACCAGCCGATGCTGCTGGTGCAGCCTGTGGTACATCTCGATGCTGACGCAGGCCTGATCGTGCCAGCGGAAGGTCTTGAGAATTTCGGCGACAAACCGATCCGCATCGGCTAGATCCAGCCCGCCCCGCGTCTCGGCCCTTTCGGTGAGTTCGACGGCGCGGTCCGTGAAAATCCGACGAGCGGCAAGAATGGCCTCCGCCTCGACCCGCAGAGCCTCGTCGCCGATCAGGTCGACCCTGAGCAACGAGGTGAAGACGCGAAAAGGATTGCGGCTGAGCGCTTCGGCACCAACCGGACGAAACGCCGTCGCATGGACAGGCACCCCGGCCGTGCTGAGGTCATAGTAACCGACCGGATGCATGCCCATCACCGCGAACACGCGCCGCATCGTCGAGAGTTCGGCCGGCGTTCCCAAGCGGATCGCGCCGTGCCGCTCTTGCGAGATGCGGTCGAGCGAATCCGTCGCCTCGAGCCGCTGGCGCAGCATTGGCGTGCCATCCAGCACTTCGGCATTCACCTCGGCGACCAGTTCCATCAGCGTGCCGTAGGCGGGAACCTCGGCCCGGTACATGGCTGACATCGCCGCAGAAAAAGCAGAACGAATGTCATCGGATGCAACGAAAGCAGCGTTTTGCACGGCGCGGTCTCGCTTTTGAGAAAATATGAGATCATTCTCGAAAAGAGTGATATTGGATTTCATCTCGCGTGGATTGCGACGATTTCGACTAGGTTGATGCGAGATACGCATGATATTGAGCAGAAAGTTGATGCCAGACTTGGTTGCAATTCAGGCGTTCGAATGCGCGGCAAGACACGCGAGCTTCACGCGCGCCGGCCGGGAGCTCAACCTGACCCAGAGCGCCGTCAGCCGTCAGGTCAAGGATCTGGAAGTCTATCTCGGCGCGCTGCTGTTCGAACGCATCCGGCAGCGCGTGGTGCTTTCCGAGGATGGGCGGCGCTTCCTGCCGGAAGCGCGGAAGCTGCTGCGGCAAGCCGAGGAGACGATGCTGCGCGCAATGTCGTCCGCCGACGCCAGATCGAGCCTGAGCATCGCCACCTTGCCGACATTCGGCAGCCGCTGGCTCAGTCCGCGCTTGCCTGAATTCCTGCGCCAGAACCCGGGCGTGATCCTCAATGTCGGCGCGCGCTCGGCACCGTTTGATTTCGACGAAGAGAATTTCGAACTCGCCATCCACTACGGACAGCCGGTTTGGGCGCGCGCCACATGCACCTATATCTGCAGCGAGTCGATCCTGCCGGTGGCCGGCGGTGCCCTGCTGGCATCGGGACCCAAGCTGACGCCGGCCGATCTTCTCAACGAGCCCTTGCTGCATCTGGCAACGCGCCCGAGGCTCTGGTCGCAATGGCTGGAGTGGGCCGGGCTGCCCGGCGAGACCGCCTACAGGGGGCACCGCTTCGATCAATTCTCAATGATCATCGAAGCGGCGGTTGCCGGCATGGGTTATGCGCTGCTTCCACGTTACCTAATCGAGCAGGAATTAAAATCCGACGAACTTCAGGTCGTTCTCGATCTGCCTATGGAAACGGAAAATTGCTACTATGCCGTACTGCCGGAGGCGAGAACGCCGTCCCCTACAACTCAGCATTTCGTCTCGTGGCTGATAAATCAGGTTACCGAGGTTGACCGGACACTGCCGTTCGATGAGCCCATGCAGTCTTCCTAGTACCAGCTAGCTGCCGAAATCAGGCTCGCTGATCCGAGGAGCCGTTCCGAAGTGTCATAGCGAAGCAGTGACCATCGCCGCCGATCGGCGGCCGGGCTGTCGTAAACCGAGCCGCATCCTCCGGGGGCGTTATGGGGGGAAGGAAATGCGCCCTTCCCTGCCCCACAATGCGACGCCGATTTCACGCCCCTGCCTGCGATTGCGACGACTGAAATTGGGGCCGTTAACGGCCTGGCAGCTTTCAGGATGACTGGCAAGAAAGCCGACCGTTGCGTCCAGCGTAGTGCGGACCGCTTTGCGCCAAAAGCGGTCATTGATGTTGGTTCCGCGCCAAAGGCGGACGAGCTCGTAACCGATTGAAGCAACCGGAGTCAGTTATTGCACGAGTAAGCGCAGTGACTCCGGAGGGCTTGGGCGCCCGCCACGGATCGCCGTAATCATCGAACGGGCTGCCGCGGTAGCTTTCACTGCGGAGCGACAACTGACGTTCGGCGTCATCAGAAAAAGGCGGACTCTGGCACGGTTCTGGTCTATGCCGACGCTCGTTGCCGGTCCGCCGGCCTTTTGCAACTGGTCCATGAATGAAGCGCCAGCCCACGACGTCGAGCCTGTTACGCCGACTCAATCGTTCGGCCGTGGTGGATTTGATCCGCACCGAAGGAGTGATTTCGCCATCGAGCCTCGCCGAGCGGCTGAACATCAGCCTGCCGACGGTGATGCGGGTGATCGAGGATCTGATTGCCGAGGATTTGGTGGCGTATGACGGGTTTGACGAGGCCAATGTCCGGGGCCGGCCGCGGGCGCGCATCAAGTTCCGCGGTGCGGCGCATGCGATCATTGGCATCGAGGCCGGCAAGGGCGAGTTCTACGGCGCCGTGGCCAATCTCGAAGGCGTCGTGCAGACAGAAATGCACGAGACCGCCGACGATGATAGCGAGCGCAATTTCGAGAAGCTGGTCGGCCTGATCCGCCGGCTGATGGCGGCCTCCCGCCCGCGCGGCCAGACCATTCGCGGCATCGGCATTGGCCTGCCCTCGATCGTCAGGCAGCCGGAGGGCGAAGTGGTGCTGACACTCGGGCTCGGCTGGCGCGACATGCCGTTGCGGGCGCGGCTCAGCGAACATTTTCAGATGCCCATCGTCGTCGAGAACGGGCGCAACCTCGCCGCCGTGGGCGAATGGGGATTCGGGGCCGGGCGTGGCGCCGACAGCGTCGTGAGCCTCTCGATCGGGCCCGGTGCCGGCGCGGGCGTCGTGATCGACGGCAAGCTCTATGGCGGGCACTCGCATGCGGCAGGCGAGCTCGGCTGGTATCTCGATGACCCCCTCCTCACCGGGCGGCCGTTCGAACATCTGGGCGACAAGCAATCGCTGCGCTTTTTCGGCATCCCCGAACAGGCGACCAAGATGCTCGAAGAGGCCAACACCCAGTATGCGGCGGGAAAGCTCACCCTGGGCGCCGTCACCGACCGGCAGGCGGACAAAATCGCGCCGGTTGTCACCGAGTTGCTCGACTATGCGACGATGGCGGTGGGCAGTGTTGCTGCCTTCATGAACCCCGAAATCATCGTACTGGCGGGCCGGGTCGTCGGCGGCGGTGATCTGGTGCTCGATGTGCTGCGGCACCGCCTCAAGGGCAATGTGTATGACCCGCCGCGCCTCGTGATGGGCGCGCTGGGCCACCGCGATATCGTCCTGGGCGCGGTGCGCCTGGTGCTCGATGCGACGACCCTCAACCCTGCCGACAGCCTCGTGATGGCCGACTAAGATCAATCGATCGCGATTGACAGCGACTGAATCTCGGCATTAAGTTTCTAACTGAAAGAAAAACCGCGCCCTGCGTCGTGTGGGAGCGTATCTTTCGTGGGAGGACTTCAATGACGAAGATTTTCAATCCGCTTGGGCGGACAATGCAGCGTCGTGACTTCTTGAAAGTCGCGGGTGCAAGCGTCGCGGTTGCAGCCCTGCCGGCGGCAGCTCGCGGTGCCGAGCCCGTCAAGGTGGTGCTGTGGTCGTGGGTGCCGGATCTCCAGCTTCAGGTCGACCTGTTCAACGCCGCGCATCCGGGCATCAAGGTCGAACTCGTGAATGCCGGCCAGGGGAACCCCGAATATCAGGCGGTCCGTGCGGGTCTGCAGGCGGGCAGCGGTCTGCCCGACGTCGTCCAGATCGAATACCAGCTGATCGAGACCTTCCGCCAGGTCGACGCCTTCGCCGACATCGGCCAGTACGCCAATGCCCATAAGGGCGAGTTCCCCGCAGGCCTATGGGCGCAGGTCGCCAAGGGCGATGTGGTCAACGGCATGCCGCAGGATTTCGGTCCGATGGCGATGCTCTATCACAAGGACATCTTCGATAAGCATGGGATCACGCCGCCCACCACCTGGGCCGAGTTTGCCGATGCGGGCAAGAAGATCCATGCGGCCGATCCGAATGTGTTTATCACCGACGCGCCGTTCGGAGCCAATGCCGACTGGGCCTTGGGTCTGTTGTGGCCGATGGGCTGGAAGCCGGTCAGCCGCGATGGCGACAAGCTCGCGATCAACATCAACGACAAGATTGCCAAGGACTTCGCCGCCTATTGGCAGGACCTTATTGACGCGGGTGTCATCGAGACCAAGCCGGGCTTCAACAATGAGTGGTACACCGGCCTCGATTCGGGCCGCTATGCCACGTGGCTCGCTGCCGGCTGGGGTCCGCTGTTCCTGACCTCGGTTGCCAAGACCAGCGTGGGCAAGTGGCGTGCCGCCGATCTGCCCCAGTGGGACGCGAGCAAGTTCGCGACCGGCGCTTGGGGTGGCTCAGCGCTAGCCGTGATGAAAACGACCCAGCATCTGCCCGAGGCCGCCGAAGCCGCGATCTGGCTGAACATTAATCCCGAAGCCACAAAGCTCTACACCACCAAGCAAAACTTCTTCCCCTGTACCAACGCGTTGCTGTCGAGCCCTGAATGGGCGGGCAACAAGCCGGAGTTCTTCGGCGGCCAGGAAGTGAACAAAGTGTTCGCCAAATCGGCGGCCGCAGTCAGCAACTTTGAGTGGAGCCCGTTCCAGGACTTCCTCTACCAGTCGATGGCCGATGAATTCGGCGCCTCGATCGGCGGCAAGGGCACGCTGTCGGATGCGTTCGACCGCATCCAGGACGCCGTGGTCGCCTACGCGAAGGAACAAGGCTTCACCGTAGACTGATTTCTCCCGGGCAATGGCCGGGCGCGCTTGACCGGCGCCCGATCTCTTCATCTTGCCGGACGGGGACCATGGCAATGTCGAATTCGCCAGCCGCCGCGACGCGCCCAGCGCGATCGGGCGGTTTTACGTCACGAAAGGTCGCGCCCTATCTGTTCCTGGCGCCCTTCGTGCTGCTGTTTATCGCCTTCATCGTCGCGCCGTTGGTCTATGCGTTCTACATGAGCCTCTACCGCGACACGCTGGTGGGCGGGCGGCAATTCGCGGGTGCAGCCAGCTACATCAAGGTCACGGGCGACGCCAAATTCTGGGGCGGCGTGTGGAACCTCGTTCTGTTCGGCATCGTGCAGGTGCCGATCATGCTGAGCCTGGCGCTGTTGTTCGCCATCGTGCTCGATCGTGGCCAGGTCTATGCCAAGGGCGTCTTCCGGCTCGGCTTCTTCCTCCCCTACGCCGTGCCGAGCGTGATCGCGACGATCATCTGGGGTTATCTCTACGGCCCCACCTTCGGCCCGTTCACGCAGATGGCCAAGGCGTTCAACCTGCCGCCACCGAACTTCCTGTCGCCGGGCGCGATGATCTTCTCATTGGCCAATATCGTGACGTGGGAATATGTTGGCTACAATATGGTGATCTACTACGCCGCGCTGAAGGCGATCCCGTCGGACCTCGCCGAGGCCGCGCGGATGGATGGCGCCTCGCCCTGGCAATTTGCGCGGCTGATCCAGCTGCCGCTGCTGTGGCCGGCGATCCTGCTCACCATCATCTTTTCGATCAACGGCACACTGCAGCTGTTCAATGAGCCGTATTTGATGCGCTCGCTCGCCGGTAACACTATCAATTCGAGCTACACGCCGAACCTCTATGCCTATTCGCTGGCGACTCAGAACCAGCAGTATGGCTATGCGGCCGCCGTCTCGTTCGTGCTTGGCATCGTAATCGCCGGTGCCTCCTACATCTTCACCCTGATCACCAACCGCCGTCGGCCGGAGCAATGATGACTACGACCACCGACATCGCCACTTTCGACGCTACCAGGCGCCGGCCCGGCGAACGGCGGCGCTCGCGGATCATCCTCACGCTGCTGCTGTCACTGTTCCTCGTCTACAGCTTCGTGCCGCTGGTCTATCTGGTCCTATCGGCAACGAAGACGAATGGCGACCTGTTCACCACGTTCGGCTTCGGCTTGGGCACCGAGTTCAACCTCTGGCAGAATCTGAGCGATCTGTTCAGCCGCGACAATGGCATCTTCTCGCGCTGGATGTTCAACAGCGTGCTCTATTCGACCGCCGCCGGGCTCGGTGCCGCGATCTTTGCTACCGCGGCAGGCTATGCGTTCGCCAAGTTCAAATTCGTCGGCCGCAATCTGCTGTTTGCGCTGGTCTTGGGCGCTGTGATGATCCCGCAGACGGCCCTCGTCGTGCCGATCTTCCTGCTGCTGGCGCTTTCGGGTCTCAGCGACAATCCGCTGGGCGTGATCCTGCCCTCGATGATCTCGCCGATCGGCGTCTATCTGATGCGCGTCTATATCGACCAGGGCGTCGACGACGAACTGCTCGATGCAGCGCGGCTCGATGGCGCCGGCGAGTTCGTGATCTTCCGCGCCATCGTGCTGCGGCTGGTGGCGCCGGGCATGGTGACCGTGGCGCTGCTCTCGTTCGTCGGGACCTGGAACAATTACTTCCTGCCGCTCATCGTGCTGCGCTCGCAGGAGTATCAGCCGATCACGGTGGGCCTTGCGACCTGGTATCAGCTCGCGCAGCAGGGCGGTGGCGGCGGACAGGTGCTGTTCTCGATCATCATCACCGGCGCGCTGGTCAGCATCATCCCGGTCATCGTGGTGTTCCTGCTGCTGCAGCGGTTCTGGCAGGGCGGCCTCACCGCCGGCTCCATCAAATAGACTATCGCCTGGAGTTTTCCGACTATGACGACTGCCTCGAAATCCGCGCCGCTCTCTGTCTGGCGGCCGATCGCAACCGACACTTTCCTCGTCGGTACCCCGCATTACCCGGAGCATGTCGATGAGAGCTATTGGCAGCGCGACGCCGACCGCATGGCAGCCGCGGGCTTCAACGCGGTGCGACTTGCGGAATTCGCCTGGCATATTATCGAGCCGCATGAGGGGACGTTCGACTTCGATTTGTTCGACCGCGCCATAGATGCGCTGGGCAAGGCTGGCATCAAGACCATCATGTGCACGCCGACGGCGACGCCGCCGCGCTGGCTGACGGCGCGTTATCCCGAAGTGTTGCGCGTCGATGCCAATGGCCGCGCCATGAGCCATGGCTCGCGCCAGCACGCCAATCTTGCGAGCGGAGTGTTCCGCGAGCATTCGAAGCGCATCACCAAAGCGATGGCCGAGCATTATCGCGGCAATTCGCACATCATCGGCTGGCAGACGGACAATGAGCTCAATACCTCTGGATCTCTGTCCTACGGTCCGGTGACTCTGGCCGAGTTCCAGGCCTTCCTCAAGGACAAGTACAAGACCATCGCCGCACTCAACGGTGCGTGGGGCGGGCATTTCTGGGCGACCGCCTACGACGATTTCGATCAAGTGGTGCTGCCCCTCGACTATGCCCCTGCCCCGGTCGGGCCGACCCATGTGGTCGACTATCACCGCTTCCTCGCCTTCGTCACGGCGCGGTTCCAGCACGATCAGGTGCTGATCCTGCGCGCCACCAATCCAGACTGGTTCGTCTTCCACAATCTGGGGCGGATCGACGACATCGACTTCCGTGGCGAGTTCTCGACCGATCTCGATTTTCTCGGCTTCGACATCTACCCGCATCTCTATGACGAGATGCAGCGGGTCGGCGGCGTCGGCGAGGTGCAGGCGCTGCATCTCGACATCTGCCGCGGCTTCACCGGCAACTTCATCGTGCCCGAGCAGCAATCGGGCTTCGGTGCGCAGCCGAACATCTCGACGCTGACGCCCGAACCCGGCGAGATGCGCCGCATGGCCTATACGTCAGTGGCGCGCGGCGCCGATGGCGTGATGTTCTTCCGCTGGCGGCCGGCGCATTTCGGCGCCGAGATCTATTGGATGGGCATCATAGATCACGATGACATCCCGCGGCGGCGCTATGACGAGGCCAAGCAGTTTGCGGGTGAGGTCACGGCGCTCAAGGACAAGATCCTCGGCACGCATGTGCGCATGGATTTGGGCATCGCCGGATCAGATTTCGACAATCAGGAGATGCACCGCTCCTACCCCATCGGCATGCCGAGCCCGCAGGACGATGCGACGCTGCTGCACCGCTATTGCTACCGCCACAACATCGCCTGCGGCTT
This sequence comes from Mesorhizobium sp. M0894, assembly GCF_040319725.1. Classification (NCBI taxonomy): domain Bacteria; kingdom Pseudomonadati; phylum Pseudomonadota; class Alphaproteobacteria; order Hyphomicrobiales; family Phyllobacteriaceae; genus Mesorhizobium; species Mesorhizobium sp. M0894. The sequence goes on from NZ_JAMYOG010000001.1 coordinate 258,459, forward strand.
CATCCATCCCGAGGATGATCTCAGCAAGCTCAAGGCGCTCTACGTGCCGCATTGGCTGAAATGGACCGATGCGTGGACGGCGCGGATCGAGGCCTTCGCCAAGGCGGGTGGAACGGTAATCCTGGGCGGCCGCACCGGATCACGCGACGTTAACAACCACGTCATCCGCGACACCTCGCCGGGCAAGACGCTCTCGGCGCTGGCCGGGATCACGGTCGAGGAGTTCGGGTTGCTGACGCCGATCGGCGGGAACGGCCTGTTCGAGCATGGCGGCCGCTTCGGCGCCAACACGGTGCGCAAGAAGCTGCCGGCGACGTCGGCGAGCCGCCAATACGAGCTCAAGATCGGGAATGCCCAGGTGACGGCGGCGCATCTTTATGAGTTGCTTAACGTCGCGCCCGGCACGGAGGTTATCGGCAGCTGGGCCAGCCGCTTCGCCGACGGCCAAGCCGCGATGACTTCGCGCAAAGTTGGCAAGGGCAATGTGATCTACCTCGGCACGTACCTCAGCGATGCTCTGGTCGAGGTGCTGGCCGATCAAGTGCTGGCGCCCGCCGGTATCGTGCCACTTATCGCCGACATGCAGGCCGGCGTCGAGGCGACGATCCGCGAAAGCAAGGACCGCCGCCTGCTGTTCATCCTCAATACGATGGGCGAGCTGGCAAGCATCGGCAATGTCCCCGCGGGCAAGGATTTGCTCGGCGATGGCAAAGTACGCGGCGGTAAGCTGTCGCTCCCGGCTTATGGCTGCAGCATCATCGAACTCGACTAGGGATGTTGTCGCGAGGCTTTGGGAAACGCTCAATATCTTCTGTCCCAGTGATCTTAGATTGGGCAGCAATCTCCACTCTAAACATCTTTGTGCTGCCACGTGCCACGACTTTCGGTGCGACCGTCACGAACACGCTTTTCGTACGTCCCTCGATCCTTTCGATGAGAAGCCGTGCCGCGTTTGCGCAAAGTTCGGCCCCGACTGATCGAAACTTGTCATGAAGGCGATACTGAGATCGCAAAAGGCTGTATTGTCGTGACCCATTATTGCCACGTCGCCTGGCACATGCAGACCCAGCTCCCTGGCAACGCTCAAAACCTCGAAAGCGACGAAATCCGTCGAACAAAAGACCGCTTCGGGGCGTGTCGTTTGTCGAAATAGTCGAAGCGCTTGTTTCATGAACATCCTTCTGATCACCATCCCGCCGCTGATCGTCTACCTGTTCTTCAACCGGCAGATCGTCGCGGGCATGACGGCTGGCGCTGTAAAGGGGTAAGGAAGTTATGGACCCGTGTCCGCTTTGGGCCAAACCGGACATCATGTCGTCCAAGCCGAACGGCTGCTTTGAGGAAACGGCGAATTTGATCTCAACAGCCGACATTAGGCGCAAAGCTGCCGTTCGGGTTGTGGATAGCTTTCGGGTCAGACTCTCCCGTTCCCTACGGGTCTTTGCAGCACCGAGACAGGCTCATCACGCCCGACACTGTAGACAATATCGCATGGTCTCTGAGGGGGGGAAAGGCGGTAGCGCTCTCCCGCTACCATAAATATCTGGAATAGCTGGATAATTCAAACCCGCCAGATGGCGGGTTTTTCATTTTCGTTGCCGGGGTAACGCTCGGGGTAACGGCAATGGGAACTAGTCGAGATCACGCGCGCCGATGTCCTGCACTCGCTCAAACAGCACATTGTAAAGTTCCGGCCGAAAGCCAGGTGTAGATTGGGCTTTGTGAAACTTGACTATTAGGTATGGGTTCCAAAGCTGGACGTAATGCAGGCTTCCCGACACCCCCGGCTTCGTCATCAGAAACTGCAGCTCTTCCAATTTCCGAACGCGCTCCTTCCACGTCGATACTGCTCGCTCTCCTGAGAAGCCGGACGCATAAGCGGTCTCGACCTGCTTGCTGAGCGTCACAAATCCCTCGTCATTGCTCCGACACCAGAGCTCCAGGTAGGTAGTCGAAACTGGCTTACCCTTGCCCGACAGACCGTCCATGATCGCGCCCAGCAAAGGCATGGTTCGGGGAATAGTGGTGAAGCCCTTCGCAGTTTTACGCGACCAAGTGTGCGCTTGACTGATCGGGCCGAAGACTTCTTTCCGAAGCTCAGCCTGCTTCATCTCAATCGTTTTTTTGACACCGAGTTTAGGTACGTTCATTTTAGCCTTCCAAGATAAGTGGCTGCGGGTTTGGACCCCGCAGCCGTCTGTGTCGCTCTCTGACTCGGGGGTGGAGGCCGAGCTGATCGAACAACACTAACATAGAGAAATTTTCCAATAATTACAATGACTTAGTTGCTGTCTGACCGACGGTCTATCGGCGTATGTAGGCAGTTCAACGATGACAGTTCGCACGTATGGTGTCAACTCGAATGCACACTTACGTTGCGCTTAATTTTTTATGTGAGCGAAATCAGAAACTTACTGAAAATTTCCTATGCTCTACGGTTATCCAGTTATCCAAATGTGCTCCACTGTGCTCCCGGTGCGCCATATGGGAGTGAGAGGGAACCCCGTAAGCATTTTTACCAGGATCGAAAACTAGGGCCGTAGGCGTGCGACGAGCTCGTCCCAGCCCTTCGGCTACACCGGGTCGTCCGCGCGCGTCCTGCACAGACATAGGCGGCTTAGATGGTGATCTTTGAACTCGGGTCGAGTACTGTTCCGACGAAGACTCAGGAGGCTAACTGATTGGCTGGAAGCAAATACTCGCGACGAACGGTTCTAGCCGCTTCGAGCATTCTCAAATCCCTTGGCCACTCGGGATTTCAACAGATGCTCCTCGAATTCGGCCTCTCCGACAAGAATGCTGGCAGCGGATCGGGCCTACAGGAACGCGCAAACTCGCTTGCCAGTCGCTATCGAAAACCCCACTGACAACACCGCCGAAGAGCAAAATCTCTGGGACGCGATTGTAGAGCGGGCGGTTGAAGAGAATAAACGCTTCGTGCTGCCTGGTGACATCCCGAACGTTACATCTTCCGAGCGGGTGAAGTTCGAGGAGGCTCTCAAAAAGACGCAGAAGCTCATCATAAAGATGCGATCGAAAAAGTCGCCAATGCCTTGTCGCAGTCAACGTCACCTCCCAATGCCATGCCACGGCCAAACTGGCAGCGGCCGACGAAGCCTCCGCCAACGAAGCCTCCGCGTGCCTGGCTGCCATCTCCCTTTCCGTCGGATGGCTTTGTCCAAGCTGAGAGTTTAACGCCTGCACCAAAGCCTGCCATAGCAGCTCCACAACGAAAGGTATTCGTCGTCCACGGTCACGACGAGGCGGCAAAAGAGACCGTCGCCCGCTTTCTGGAAAGGATCGGTTTCGACCCCCATTTTGCACGAGCAGGCCAATCGCGGGCGAACGATCATCGAGAAATTTGAAGCCAACAGCAAAGTGGGTTTTGCCGTCCTTCTACTAACGCCCGACGACGCTATTGGCGGGACAGCCGGACATCCTCCGAAGCATCGCGCGCGTCAAAACGTAATTCTCGAATGGGGGTTCTTCATAGGCCAATTGGGTCGTGAGCGGGTTTGCGCGTTGAAACGAGGCGATGTTGAACTTCCCTCGGACACAGTCGGGATCGTCTGGGAACCGTTTGACGACGATGGCGCTTGGAAACCGAAGCTGGCGAAGGAACTAGAGGTTGCGGGCTTCGACATCGACTGGGCTCGCGTCAACTACTAGCCAGTGTCCCTCGCGCGCGGGCGCCCCCCCTTGGTATGAGTGTGGCGAATTATTCGACCGGCGTGCCTAGCGCCTTCGCGAAAGCGGCGTTGGCTTCAGTCATCGCCTTGGCATCCTCAAAGGCGCGGCCTTCCGCCTCGGTGTCTCTCATCCGTTCGGCTTCGCGGGCGAAAGTGTCGACCGCAATGCTGAGGTGCGTCTCGGCAATTTTGAGGTCTTCAAGCTCCGCATCGAGCTCGGGCGAAGTCTTCGAAATGATCAGATTTTCGTAGAGCCGGATGCTCGCCTCGCAGGCTTTCTCAAGAGAAGGCAGGATCACCGGCACTTCGCGTCGTCAACAGCGCCTTTGAAGATGCTGTGCTTGCGAGTTCATCATTTGACCTCGGGACAAGTGCAACCGCGTTTCACTGGGTCGACGAAGCAGACGCACTGCAGAGGGTCGTTGATGCCCTTCGAGTAGGTGGGTGGTGGGCGCCATTCTGGAACATTTTTGGCGACCCTGACCGCGACGATCCATTCCACGAAGCAACGAAGGTCCTTCTCTCTAATGGTCCGGTGAACCCGTCAAACAGCGGCTCATCCAATCTTGAGTTCGGTGCTGATAAGGTCGCGCGATTGGCCGCTTTAGAAGCGACGCAAGCGTTTGACATGATCGACGTTCAGGCAAGCACCTAGCAGATAGAACTCGATCCAGATCGGACGATGCAGCTCTATTCGAGCTACTCCAACGTAACGCTCCGTCCTGATCGAGAGCGCGTGATTGCCGAGATCGGGCGCATTGCGCAAGACGAATTTGGCGGGTGTGTTACTCGAAACATGACGACCATCCTCTATGTGGCCCGCCGAGCGGTTTGATCGTCAGCTTAGATGGCCGCTTCTTGGCGCGAAGCGGACCGTTCAGAAGGGCTGCTCCTGGCCCAAAAAGCAGACTCATGCCGGCAGTGCACTCAAGTTCTCACGCTTACGATGAGGGTTCACTTCCCTTCACCCGCCTGGGGGGCGAGCGGCATGAGCAGGGCATTGGGGCGGGGCGGGGCTACTTGTTCGGCGCCTCAGCGCTAAGCAGTGAACGAACCAATGCGGCCTGGCTGCGCACTCCTGTCTTGTCGAAGATCCGCTGCAGCTGGGTCCGCAGGGTGTTGACGCTGACTGCGAGCAGATCGGCGGCGGCCGCTAGATCGTGACCATCGACAATCAGGCGGGCAAGCCTGACCTGGGCCGGCGAGAGTCCGTAGACTTCCTGCGCTCCAGTGATCCGGCGCGCGATCGTCGCGGCATCGTCGAATGACACCAGTACCTTGCCGTCCTCAAGCAGAACCCAGCAATGCAGCGGCACCCCCACCGCGTTCCTCACCAAGCGCCACTGCCCAGGCCTGTTTCGGCGATATGTTCAGGGGTCTCTGGCTCTGCAACTCGCGGAACGCCAGGCGCACCGCGTCGCGAAGTTCCAGATCACGCTCGTGTCGCCGGGCACGCAAGCGACCGGCGGCGTTGACCAGGCCCGGGTGGCCCGCTATCCGCTCGCGTGCCGGCCGGTTCGTCCAGAGTATTCGGGCGTCTGCGTCGACCTCGATCAGCGGGCTATTCGCTTCCTCGACGCTGCTCTCCATCATCACCATGCAACCGATCTTCCAGTCGCCGCCGATCCGGTGAAGAATCCGGAGCTGACGTTTGCGGTCTTCGCCCGTATCACTGCCGATCTGGTCGAAAGTCATCCAGGCCACGTTTCCGTCGACGACGATGTTGACCTTCTCCCAGCGCACGCGCTCTTCGAAGGCGTGCTTGTCGGGGAACCGCTCCACGATCTTCTTGAGCCGGGCGGCGATAACGTCCCAGCCTTCGTCGACCCGAACGCCGAGTGAGGCAAAGGCCTCCATTCGCCGGGTCTGCGGCGACTGCACCCAGTGGCTCGCCAATGCCTCGAAATCCCGCTGCAGCCAGGCTTCGGTCTCGGCGCGGATCACCGCCACGACTGCGGCCTTATCGGCCTCGCTATTGTCCATCACCCGCTCTCCGGCAACGTCGCGTGGCAGCATATCACGGCCAATCTCTCGCGGCATGGCCTCAGCTCGGAGGCATGCCTACAAGGATCAGCAAGGCGCAGACGGCGATTGACCCGAGCAGCCCGGGGCCCAATCGCGGCAAGGCGACCTGATCCGAGTAGTAGCGGTCTTCAGACTTGGCATCCTTCAGCGCGGGACGGGCCCCTGAATGAAGGTTCGCTGCGACGAGACTGTAAATGTCCATGACTGCCTCCGGTGCTGGCGCTTACATCGCTGGCACCCTGGCACGGACGAGCGTGCCGTTTTGTCATGCGCGCGGACCACAGAGCCCCGGTGTGGAGGGAGGCACAAACGCAATGGCAACAAGGGTTGCCTGCTCACCGGATGACCATGGCGCTATTGCTTGAGGGCGCTTCCGATAGCCAAGGTTCGCTTTTGGCGCTTTGCTGACGGGCAATTGGGGCCGGAAGCGGACGGGACCAACTAGCCAGAAGGTGCCATTCCGCTGGCGCCCCATCTTGGCCACAACGACATTACTTGCCATTGCCTGAAAACAACTGCGGTGCCGCGTTGGCCGCCTTGCGCCAGCACCTGCCTCTTGACGCTTCCGGCCGTGATACGCTCCTACCAATCGGTCATCATGCGTGTGGCCGAAGGCGGGTGACGAGCGTGGCGAGTTCCGCTTGACGGTATGTGTTGGTTTTGGCGAATACCTGTTTGAGCTGGGTGCGCGCGGTTTCGCGGCTGACGCCGAGTACAATTGCCGCCGCAGCATCCTCCCGTTTGACCAACTGGATGGACGCGCCGAGATGATGTCCTTCATTCCATGCTTCGCTGGTCGAAGAAAACCCGAACGGGTGCTAGTCGCTCTGGCGGTGAGCCTGACAACGTCGCTGTCGGCCACGGCGGAGCAGGTTTCCTCGGTGGATCTCGAACTGGTTCTTTGTGTCGATGTATCGTCTTCAATGAGCGAGATAGAACAACGGCTGCGGCGGGAGGGATATGTCAACGCACTGCTCGATGCCGCAGTGTTGCAGTCCATTTGAATCCGGCCGGCGTGGTAATGCCCATATCGGTCTCCTTCGACCAATATGAATCATAAGCCGTCCATCAAAGGAATCCTGAGTCCCTTAATTCGCGACTGACTTTAGCCCGGTGGCGGGGCAGCCACAGGGTGGACATTTCAGCCCACATGGAAAATGATCATGTTGCCATGCACAACACTGCAGTGCTCTGATCTCGACGAGAAGCCTGAGCGTAGAAGCGGATCAACCGACCTCCGGTCCAGCGAGCGAGGACGCAAATGGACATCCAAGAGAATGGGCAATTGCATCGCGACGCGGGCGGGCGACCCCATCGATCGGCCGGCTGGCTTGCCCGCGCCGCCATGTCGGCGGCATTCCTGCTCGGCATGGCTTTCAGCAGCACGGCGTTTGCGCAGGACCAGCCGCTTCCCGTGGTGACGGCGGCCAAGCCGGTGGTCCGTGAAATCGTCGAAGACGACGAGTTTGTCGGGCGCTTCGAAGCCGTCGACCAGGTCGCCATCCGTTCGCGCGTCAGCGGCTATCTGGACAAGGTCAGCTTCCAGGACGGCGCACTGGTCAACAAGGGCGACCTGCTCTTCACCATCGACCAGCGACCCTACCAGGCGGCTTATGATGCCGCCAAGTCGCAAGTGGACGTCGCCAAGAGTCTGCTCGAATTCTCCAAGATGCAGCTGGATCGCGCCGACGAACTCGCCAAGACCGGCAATATCTCAACCGCGACGGTCGACGACCGCCGGCGGGAATACCTTTCGGCGCAGGCGCAGATGCAGGGCGCGACGGCTGCGCTGACGACGGCCAGCCTGAACATGGAATTCACCGAGATCAAGGCGCCCTTGTCCGGCCGCATCGACCGCCGGCTGGTGTCGGTCGGCAACCTCGTGCAGCCGGATTCCACCTTGCTGACGACCATCGTTACGCGCGATCCGATCGACTTCTATTTCGACGTCGATGAGCGCCTGTATTTCAGCTACGCCCGCGACGCGAAGGAGCGTGGCGGCAGCATGCAGGAAGGCGCCGGCGGGCTCGAGGTGGTGGTTCGCGTCGCCGACCGCGCGGAGGCGGTATTCAAAGGCAAGCTCGATTTTGCCGAGAACCGGATCGACAACGCGACCGGCACCATGCGGGTGCGTGCAAGTTTTCCCAACGCCGACGGCATTCTCCAGCCAGGCATGTTTGGGCGCATCAACGTGCCGGGGTCGCTGCCGCATAGCGGCGTGCTGGTGCCCGACAAGGCGATCGGCGCCGATCAGGATCGCCGCATCGTGTTCCTGGTGGATGAGGCCGGGATGGTGTCGGCCAAGCCTGTGCGCACCGGCCCGCTTCTCGACGGCTACCGGGTGATCCGCGCGGGCCTGACCGGCGACGAGACGATCATCGTCAACGGGCTGATGCACGCCAGGCCCGGCACCAAGGTGAAGGTCGAGATGGTGACGTTGCCGCCCAAGGCCGAGACCGCCGAGTTGCAGCAATGAGGTTCGCACATTTCTTCGTCGACCGTCCGATCTTCGCATCGGTCGTTTCGATCGTCCTGCTGATCCTCGGCGGGATTGCTTATACCCAGCTGCCCGTCGCGCAATATCCCGAGATCGCGCCGCCGACCATCGTCGTTCGCGCGCAGTATCCGGGCGCCGACGCCGAGACGGTCGCAGCGACGGTGGCAACGCCGATCGAGCAGGAGATCAACGGCGTCGAGGGCATGCTCTACATGTCGTCCTATTCGTCGGGCGACGGGGCGATGGCGCTGACCATCACCTTCAAGCTGGGCACCGATCTCGACCAGGCGCAGGTGCTGGTGCAGAACCGCGTGTCGGTCGCCGAGCCGCGCCTGCCCGAAGAAGTCCGCCGCCTCGGCATCACCACCACCAAGACCTCGCCCGACCTGATGATGGTCGTGCACATGCTGTCGCCCGACAATACCTACGACCAGCTCTACGTCTCGAACTACGCCCGCTCGCGGGTGCGCGACATACTGCTCAGACTCGACGGCGTCGGCGACCTCATCATCTTCGGCGAACGCGAATATTCGCTGCGCATCTGGCTCGATCCGGAAAAACTGTCCGCCCTGGGGATGACCTCGGGCGATGTGGTGCAGGCGCTGCGCGACCAGAACGTCCAGGTGTCGGGTGGCTCGATCGGCGCGCCGCCGACCAGCACCGGCACGGCGTTCCAGTACACGGTCACCACGCAAGGCCGCTTCAACGACGCACGCGACTTCCGATACGTGATCGTCAAATCGACCGACGACGGCCGCCTGATCTCGCTGCAGGACGTGGCGCGCATCGAGCTCGGCGCCAAGGATTACGTCACCAACTCCTATCTCAACGGCAAACCGGCCGTGGCGCTCGCCATCTTCCAGCGGCCGAGCACCAATGCGCTCGCCGCAGCCGCGGAGATCCAGGACAAGATGAAGGAGCTTTCCCGCGACTTCCCGAAGGGGTTGAGCTACGACATCGTCTACAATCCGACCGAGTTCGTCGCCGAGTCGATCCAGGAGGTCTACAAGACAATCCTCGAGGCGATGCTGCTGGTCATCATCGTCATCATCGTCTTCCTGCAATCGTGGCGCATGGCGATCGTGCCGATCGTGGCGATCCCCGTGTCGCTGATCGGCACGCTGGCGGTGCTTTACGCCGCCGGCTTCTCGCTCAACATGCTGACGCTGTTCGGCCTCGTTCTGGCGATCGGCATCGTCGTCGACGATGCGATCGTCGTGGTCGAGAACGTCGAGCGCAATATCGCCAGAGGGCTGGCGCCCAATCCGGCGTCGCACCTGACCATGGACGAAGTCGGAACGGCGGTCATCGCGATCTCGCTGGTGCTGATAGCCGTGTTCGTACCGACAGCCTTCATCCCCGGCATTTCTGGGCAGTTCTACCTGCAGTTTGCGATCACCATCGCGGTGTCGACGGCGATCTCGGCATTCAATTCGCTGACGCTTTCGCCGGCGCTGGCGGCACTGCTGTTCAAGCCGCATCACGCTGCGGCGGCGCCGCCGCGCTTTTTCCTGGCGCGGTTCGGACGGGCGCTCGCCGACGGCTTCAATCGCGGCTTCGACAGGGTCGCCCACTGGTATTCGAGCATCATCCGCGTGCTAGTCGGGTCGTGGATAACGATCGCCGCCATGCTGACCGTTTTCGCGGCCCTCATCTACGCCACGGTCTACATGGTGCAGGCGGTGCCGCGCGGTTTCATTCCGTCGCTCGACCAGGGCTATGCGATCGTCGTCGTCCAGTTGCCGGACGGCGCCTCGCTGTCGAGGACCGATGCGGTCATCCAGCAGGCGTCGCAGATCATCCAGAAAACGCCAGGCGTCGACTACGCAGTCGCCTTCGCCGGCTTCTCCGGCGCGACCTTCACCAACGCCAGCAACGCGGGCGTGATCTTCGCCAGGTTCAAGCCGTTTGACGAGCGACTGAAAGCCGGCCAGTCGGCGACCCAGGTCATCGGCAATCTGTTCGGCAGCCTGCAAAGCATCAAGGAAGCCTTCATTATCGCACTGCCGCCGCCGCCGATCCGCGGCGTCGGCAATGCCGGCGGCTTCAAGCTGCAGATCCAGGAGCGCAACAGCGCCGACATGCGGCAGATCCTGGCGCTTGCCAACGAAATCGCCGGCATGGCCAACAAGACGCCGGGGCTGACGGGCGTGTTCACCACGTTCTCCGCGTCGAGCCCGCAATTCTTCCTGGCGATCGATCGCGACAAGGCGCGCATCCTGAACGTGCCGATCCCCAACATCTTCGAGACGCTGTCGATCAATTTGGGCACCGCCTACGTCAACGACTTCAACGCTTTCGGGCGCGTCTACCAGGTGCGGGCGCAGGCCGACCAGGCGTTCCGCCTCGATCGCGCCGACATCTTGAAACTGAAGGTGCGCTCGGCGACCGGCGCGCTGGTTCCGCTCGGCACGTTGATCGAGATCCGCGACGTCACCGGCCCGGCGCTGGTCCAGCGCTACAACATGTACGTCTCGGTGCCGCTGCAGGGCAACGCCGCGCCCGGCGTTTCCACGGGCGACGCGCTGGCATTGATGGAAGGGATCACGGCAAAGACGCTGCCGGCCGGTACCTCCTATGAATGGACCGAGCTCGCCTATCAGGAGCGCAACACCGGCAATGCCGCTGTCTATATCTTCGGACTGTCGGTGCTGTTCGTGTTCCTGGCGCTGGCGGCGCAATATGAAAGCTGGGTGCTGCCGTTCGCCATTGTGCTGGTGGTGCCGCTCGGCGTGCTCGCGGCGTTGCTCGGCGTGTCTTTCCGAGGGCTGGACAACAACATCCTCGTGCAGATCGGCCTCATCGTGCTGATAGGGCTTGCCGCCAAGAACGCGATCCTGATCGTCGAATTCGCGCGCCAGGCGCAGGAACGCGGCCTGTCGGCCGCCGAGGCTGCCGTCGAAGCCTGCCGGCTCAGGCTGCGGCCGATCCTGATGACCGCTTTCTCGTTCATCCTCGGCGTCGTGCCGCTGATGATCGCAACGGGCCCGGGCGCAGAAATGCGCCAGTCGCTGGGCACCGCGGTGTTCTCCGGCATGCTCGGCGTCACCTTCGTCGGCCTGTTCCTGACGCCGGTGTTCTACGTCACGCTCAGGTCGCTGTTTTCACGGCGCAAGCCCCGTGCCGAGGCCGAGCCTTCGGGGCCGGCAGAGGCGCCATCGGAGACGGCCGCCGAGTAGGGTTACGAATTCGCCGCGTCGGGCGCGGCTTATCACTCCAGAAAATCGGCGGCGCGGTAACGGCCACGATCTGCGCGACAACCGCGACCTCCGGAGTCCTCGCTTGCGATGTCTGCTTTCAGGACGCGGCGAAGCTGATCTCTATGACCGAAATCAGGCGCGAAGCTGCCTTTCAACACCGGACCAAAGCGCTGGATTTTGATTCGTTTAAGATATCTGGCACGACCGAAGAGATTAGACTGCTGACCCCCGAATTTGATTCCCAGCAGACGGCTCTACTCAACCGCAGCAACGAAGCCTGAACTGGTAAATTATAGGGTCTGGGGAAAGGCGGTAGCGCTCTCCCGCTACCATCGCTCCCCCCGAACGGAGACGAGGTGGCCAAGGCCTTGGTCGACCATGTTTGACAGGTATCCATCAATCAGGATCGACGGCTGCTCGCCTGCCTTCGGCGGGTAGACTGTCACGGTCGACACGACGTCGCGGACGATCTTCTTGGCTTCTTCCGAGACGAAGCCATTCTCTCCGATCGCGGCGGCGAGCGCTTCCAGATCGCGGATGTAGCGGGCGACAAGCGCCGGCTTCAGCGTCACGACCTTCGGCGGCTGCGGCAGCACGGCGAGCTCGGCCTCGAGGTGCTAGCCCCTCCTCGCGTAGCACTGGCAAGCGCTGCTCGGCTTCGGCTTCCGAAATCATGCCTTTGACATAGGCGTTCAGCACGCGGTCGTATTCGCGCCTGGCGGCGTCGAGCCGCTGGGCGGCCTTTTCGCGAGGCGCCCTGCCCCGAATAGAGCTTTTGATGCTCGTCATTGTAGGCGGCGACATAGTGGTCGATCAGCGCCTTGTCGTTCAACCTGGCGCGCAACCCGTCGATGACCGTCGCTTCGATATGATCGAGCGCATAGGGCCTGACATTGGTGCATGAGCGCGATTCCTTGGCGCGCGTGCACATGATGCGCGTCAGGCGACCCATCCTGTCCTTGACCGACATGCCCGACCCGCAGGCGCCGCAGCGCAGCGGGGTGTGCCAGCGCAAGTGCCTCACGTCGGCGATTTCCTGCCTCGATTCTCCTCTGAGGAAATGCTAAATTAGTCATTGCTTGGGCAAAGAGAGGGAGGTCTTTATGCGTGCATTTGCAATTTTTCTGTTAGGCGGCGCTTTGACTAGTTTTGTGTGTGCGTCCGCATGGGCCGGCAAGCTGCCGAAGGACGCGGTCGAATTAACCGCAGCCGAGGTCAAGGCGATATATTCAGGCAAGACCGGTATTTATGACGTCTCTAGCATTTACTATGCATCTGACGGCACAACCAAAGGAATCTTTGGCAAACCTAAGGTAACGGCAACTTTTAAGGGCACTTGGAGCGTAAGTGGTAATGAGATGTGCGCCAAGAATAAGCCAAAGGGTGATCCAAAAATCTACAGGGACTGCAACAAATTTTGGCGTTCTGGAAAAAGGATATATGACCTTTGGTCTGTCCACTATGATGGATCAAAGCCGGATCTAAAGAGCGGGTATGTTACCACTACCGTTAAGAAGCTTAAGGACGGAGATTTAGTGGCGAAAAAATACGCTGCTGCAGGCGGGGAGTGACAAAAGCGACAGGAACACGCAAGGAAAAAGCCCGCCACCGTGAGGCGGCGGGCTTAGCAGTTCCGTCTGGGTGCCGGTTCAGTGGCGCCCAGCGGGCCCTTCAAGGAACTCCATGAAGTTTTCCACCGCTCTGTCCGCTGGCGTTGACCGGGAGTTGCAAGCACTGAGAATGGCGGCGGCGATTTTCAGCATATCGGTGCGACTTCCAACAATCTTTGACACCACGGCATTTTCTGTGCCGCCGTCATAAGTCGAGCGCTGCAGGACATGCAGCGTCAGGCTGAGATTGTCGCCCATAAATTGGAGTGGGCCGGCACCAGTGACGAACGTGTCAGAGACGCAGAACGGTTCGACGGTCGGGACGGCGCTCATGATGCCGCCTTTCTGGCCTTGGCGTCGGCCATCGCGTTGTCGATACACGCTCCAGCCGCTTCGTTCAGACGTTCGGCGAGGTCGCGGGCGATCATGGCCAGCGCGCTTATTTGGTCCGCCAAAGCGACCCTCTTCCCGTCGCGCTCGAACTCCTGTTCCATGGTCTGGCCATAGAGCACTTCGAGCAAGTGGTGCAGGTTCCCAGTATCGAATTGCAGGTCGTCGAGGTCATCTGAAGGCGCGGTCATGACGCGGCGCCCCCGAGGGTTTCGTAGTAGGCGTTCTTAACCTTCCGCGTCATCTGCTCTGCAATGGTGGCAATGAAGAAAAGGCGCTCCCCCTCGCTTGGGTCAGAACGAAATTCCCGTCAGGTACTGTGGAAAAGACCTCCAGCATGGTCAGCAAGACGTCGGCCACGTTGTCCGCGTCACAGATCAGCGGCTCCAGATCGGCGAAGGTCATCTTCTCCTTGGCGGCGCTCATTTTGGGCAGAATCTGAACTTGGAGTTGGCCAGCAGTTCTGTAGCCGAAAGTGGAGTTGCGGCTCCGTGGCTCGGAAGGTCAGAGCCAGACCTTCAAGCGCCCCGCGAGCATCGGCATGAACTATGCCCCGAACCGGACTTATCCCAAAAGTCCGAAATGCCTGCTCTCGAGCCAAATCTGGCGATCCGCTTCCTGGCACAAGTGTGCGGCTGTCGACCCGTTGCGTCATTCGATCCTGTACGCAACGCCGGATCAAAGCGCTCTCCTCTGCAGTTGTTGTTTGGGATCCCGGGCTCGTGCCTTGTTGCCGAAACGGATTCCGGCGTAGGGCGAGGCCCCCGCAAAGCCGACGTTGACGTCGCGGCAGACGTTCGTCGTCTGCGGGTCAGACTTTTCGTTTCGGGAACTGCGCGATTGCGCCAACTTCGGACGTTCAGCTTCCCTACTGCTACGGCAGGTGTAATCCTGGTTAGAAGCCTCAGCGCACCGTTCACGTCGAGAGGTGAGCGCATCAGCCTAGCGACTGGACCCTTGGCTAGGAACTCTCCGTCGTTCACATGTCGAGACCAGAGAAAGACGATGAACTCCGCAGACTAAATCGCAGACTAATTTCTCTCTCTAGTCTGCGATGTCCTTCTAAGTCATTGAAATGTTGGCGCGCCCGGAGAGATTCGAACTCCTGACCCCAGATTCGTAGTTTGCAGCTACGCCGCATGCCGGCGAAAATGGAAGACGCGTCTTCGATAGTGGGTATTGCGATGTAGCGGTCTCCCGCTACCAAATTCAGATATTTGTCCAGCCCGGAGACATGGGTAACAGTTTGTACCTAAGACATGGGTGACAATCTCGTGCCGAACGGATTGCCGATGGTCTGCAACGTCCTCTGTTCCAGGTCGAGATATCCCAGATCGTAGTGCATGAAGCTGACGAGCCAAATGCCTCCGGCCAAAAGCCAAAAGTGTTACCCATGTGTCCGGGACAAAATGTCACCTATGTCTCGGGTCGCTCAGCCTGCCATATGCATCGAGATCGTAGCCGAATGCAGCCATATCGGGCGTGGCGCTGTAGCCGAAGGCTGGTGAGGTCGGAATCAGAAAGGCACCTGCGCTCAACGGCCATTCGCCCGGCGGACCCGCCAGATGACGTTACCGACGTCGTCGGCGACGAGCAGTGCGCCAGTCTGATCGATAGCAACGCCGACCGGACGGCCCATCGCCTCGCCATTACGCCCGATGAAGCCAGTGAGCACATCTTTCGGAGGACCGCTCGGTTTGCCGCCATGGAACGGCACGAAGATCACCTTGTAGCCGCTGTGCACGCTTCTATTCCACGAGCCGTGCTGGCCGACGAAGGCGCCGTTGCCGTAGGTCGGACCGAGCCGGGCGCCTTTGGAGAAGGTCAGTCCCAGCGAGGCGGTATGAGAGCCCAGGGCGTAATCGGGCTTGACCGCCGTCGCCACGAGATCGGGGCGCTGCGGCTTAGCGCGTTCGTCGACGTTCTGTCCGTAGTAGCTGTAGGGCCAGCCGTAGAAAGCGCCGTCACGAACCGAGGTCATGTAATCCGGCACGAGATCGTCGCCGATCTCGTCACGCTCGTTCACGGCAACCCAAAGCTCGCCAGTTTCAGGATTCCAGGAGAGCCCGTTCGGGTTGCGCAGGCCCGAGGCGAAGACCCGCGTGCGGCGGGTCGACCGATCCACTTCAAGGACAGTGGCGCGGTTCTTCTCCGCGGCTATGCCGTTTTCTCCAACGTTGCTGTTGGAACCAACGGTGACATAGAGCTTGCGTCCATCCGGACTTGCGATCACGTCCTTGGTCCAATGATGGTTGAGGTCCCCGGCCGGCAAGTCGATGATCTTTTCCGGCGACGTGCTGACTCG
Source organism: Mesorhizobium sp. M0894 (assembly GCF_040319725.1). NCBI lineage: Bacteria > Pseudomonadati > Pseudomonadota > Alphaproteobacteria > Hyphomicrobiales > Phyllobacteriaceae > Mesorhizobium > Mesorhizobium sp. M0894. The sequence goes on from NZ_JAMYOG010000001.1 coordinate 274,175, forward strand.
GGTCTGGCCATTGGAGTAGAGGAAAGCGACGAGCGCGTCGGTGTTCGCGACAAAGAGCTTGCCTTTGGACAGCGTCATGCCGAAGGGCGAATTGAGGCCTTCCGCGAACGTCGTGCCCACATCCGCAATGCCGTCGCCATCGGTGTCGCGCAGCAGCGTGATGCGATTGGCGCTTTTGGTCGCGGCGCCAGCCCGCTTCATAGCCAGGTCCATGAAGACCTTTCTAAGACTGAAGCCTTCGTCATGCTTGGCAGGGGCATTGGTTTCAGCAACCAGAACGTCGCCGTTCGGAAGCACATGCAGCCAGCGCGGATGGTCGAGGCCGGTGGCGAAGGCGTTCACTGTCAGCCCCTTCGCCGGGGTCGGCATACCTCCTTTCTGCCAGCCTTTCGCCTCGGCGATGTTAACAGTCGGGATCAGCGTCGGTCTTGGTTTCGGTAAAGTGGGGTTGGGGCCATAGCCGGTTATTGCCCCGGTTTTTTGCGCCGGGATGCCGGCGCAGCTTGCCATGACGGCGCCCAACACCGCTACGAGTACGCTCCCTCGGAAGCCGGCATGCATCGGACGTCCTCCGCATGGATATGTGTCGCGCTCTTTGTGCAAACGGAAGTCAGTGGCTTATTCTTCCAATTGCTTCGAAAAAAACAGCGGCGCTCGTGATCCGAGGGCCAGGAATTCGCGACAGATCTGCTCTCGGCAGAAATATGGCGCGAGAAGATTGTGGCAACCGCGCGAATATCTGTCGCGCAATATATGAATCTCAGATTCGTATCGCGCGAAATCGATACGGCTTGCGCTTTTCGGTATCGAGTTGCTCATGGGCCAACATGCGTTCGAATGGAACGAGACCGTGAACGGCGGGACCCACAATGACCCACCGATTGCACCAGCCGGTGAACCAGCTGTTGTTGCTGCTTAGCAAGACGCTGCAAATCTGCTAAAGTCTGCGATGGGAGGAGACGGATATCCAATCACTGCCGATAGCACAGCCAAATGTAGCTAAGGCGACACCCGGCGCATCACTTCCGCTCGCCTATTCCCTCGCGACGCTCTGCTGGCTCCTGTCCGCCGGCGTCTATATTGCCGCCAAGTGGGTTGCCCCCGAGATGCCGCCTTGGGCGCTCTGCTTCTGGCGGCTGACGCTCGCCTGCGCGATCCTGCTGCCTATCGTCCATCGTCATCACGGGGCGATGCTCGTGCTGATCCAATCCCGGGTGATCGAGGTGCTGGCCATCGGCGCCATCGGGCTGACCTTGTGTCAGGGCATGATCTACACGGGCCTCAACTACACCAACGCGACAACCGCCGGCATCATCATGGCGCTGTCGCCGATCATGACCATGGTGCTTGCCCGCTTCGTGCTTGGCGAGCCCCTCGGTGTCTGGAAAGCGCTTGGAGCGCTGGTCGCTCTGGCCGGGATGGTGGTGATCGTGGCGCGCGGCGACCTTGCCGCGCTGATGCAGCTACGGTTCAATCCCGGCGAGTTGTGGATCGTCGGCAGCGCGCTTTGCTGGGGCCTCTACACCGTGCTGCTGCGTCGCGCGAAATTCGGCATTGAGCTTCTGCCGATGGTGGTCCTGCTGCTGGGAGCCGGCGCGCTGGCCGCACTGCCTCTCTATCTCTGGGAACTGTTTTCCGGGGATCGTTCGGCGCTGCATGCGAACGGCCTTCTGGCCCTCGCCTATGTTGCCGGCCCGGGCGGCGCTCTGATGTACTATCTCTACAACCGCAGCGTCGAGACGCTTGGCGCCGGGCGCGCCAGCATGCTGCTCTATCTGCAGACCGCCTTCGTCGCCGTGCTCGCTTATCTGTTCCTTGGCGAAAGCTTGCACGACTACGATCTCGCCGGCGCCGCCTTCATCGTCGCCGGCCTGCTGCTCGCCACCGCGATCAAGCCGAGGCAGCGCACGGTGCGTGTCGCTTAGGCAAACATCAGTTCCGCCGCTTCGGCGAGCAGTTCGTAGAATCAAAGCACCACCCGAAGCGAAGCCGGATCATTGAAGCCGGCTCTGTACCGCGCCTTGGCCCACGCCGCCCGTTGATTAATGCCGTTCAGCCATCAAGCCAAAGGGAGACGGCGCTCGTTCCCGCCCATCCTCGAGCTCGAGCATCGAATCGAAATAAGTTTTCCAGCGCGTATCGTGAGTCACAACGCAGATCGCGACATTGCGGCTGTCCGCCAGATGCCTGAAAACCTTCATCACCATCTCCGCCCGTGTACCATCCAGTGCGGCGGTAGGTTCGTCGGCCAGAATAACGGTGGGATCGTTTGCCAAGGCCCTGGCGATTGAAACGCGCTGCTGCTCGCCGCCGGAAAGTTGGGAAGGATAATTGGAGCCGCGATGTTCAATGCCCAATGCGGCGAGAAGCCGGCTGGCTCGCGCCTGCGCCTGCTGGCGACCGACATCGTTGACCTGCATGGCGATGGCAATGTTTTCGGCGGCCGTGAGAAAGGGGATCAAGTTCGCTTTCTGGAACACAAACCCAAGATGGCTCCGCCTGAAGGCTCGTAGCTCGTTGAGCTTCGCACCGGGACGGGAAATCACCTTGCCGTCGAACAGGACCTCTCCCGTGGTCGGTGTCTCCAGCAGACCGGCGATCATCAGCAGCGTCGTCTTGCCGGAGCCGCTGGGCCCGACGATGCCGGTAACGCTGCCGGGGCTCAAGGTCAGCGAACCTGCCGCCAGCGCGGTGACCGGCGAGCCCCCGCTCTGGTAGACCTTGCTGGCGTTCCGAACCTCCAGCGTGGCGAGGCGGCGCTTCGACATCAGGCCAACACTTCCTGGGCACGGACCGCGAGCGCGCGACGAATCGCAAACCAGCTGGCCGCAAGGCTGAGTGCCATCAGCACGAACGACAACACGCCAAGATCGGATTCGGTGATCAGCACAGTTCTTGGAAACCTCGGATAGATCGTAAACGAGATGGCTATGGCCAGAACGAGGCTGCAAAAGCCGATCAACCCCGCCTGCTGCGCAATCATGCCGATGATCACCCGGTCACGCGCGCCGATCAGCTTCAGAAGTGCTATCTGCGCGACCTTCTCGATCGTCATCGTATAGATGGTCAGTGCTATGACGGCGCAGCAGATCAGCAGCGTCATCGTCGTGAAAGCCAGGATCTGGACGCGGAGCTTGCCGAGGCGGCCGTCCAGTAGAAGCGTTTCCTGGTCCTGCTGCGTGAGGACCTCGACGTCGCCCCAGCGTTTGATCGAGTCACGCACGACCTCCTTGTCCGCGCCCGGGAGAGTTTCGATGATGACGGCAGCGACACTTCCGGTCTCGTCGCCGAGACCCATGCGCGTCTTGCCCTTGGCCGCACGGTTGAGGAGGATCGCCTCGCTGGGCAGCAGTTGGTTGATGACCTGCGCGTCCGGGATGGTGACGAACAACAATCCGTCGCCACCCATGTCGACCTGCCCGGTCGACACGCCGACAATCGTATAGCTATCTCGTCCAAGCCGGATCTCGTCACCCACAACCAGGCCGAGAGTCTTGTCGGCGATGGCCTCATAGCGATTTGATTGGAAGTACCGGCCGGCGATCAACGGTATCCAGCTGCCACTGTCGCTTGGATAGTCCACACCAGTGACCGACATGCGCAGCGGAAGCCCGTCAATTTCGAACTGCTGGTTGTATTGGATGAACCGCCGCGTTGCCGCCACACCGGCCACACCGGCCACGCGGCGATCGAGATTGGCCGGAACGGCGGAAGATTCGGCGAACGGTCCGGACTTTCCCCCTTCGACGACCCAGAGGTCGGCACCAATGCCGTCGATCACGATCAAGGCTTCGTAGACGATGCCGCGATACATGCCCAGCATGCCGATCGTCGCCGCCATCAGCAGGCCGACGCCGAAAACGGTCAGGATGAACCTCAGCAGGTTATGCCTGATATCTTTGACCGCGAGATTCACCTGCCCAATGCCTGGAGGTTAACCGCCTGGTACTGGAAGCGGCCTGTCGGACCGAGCACGACATCACCTACCTTTAGGCCGCGCGTGATCTCGATATCGGTGCCGCTGGAGTAGCCCAGTGAAACAGGAGCCCAATAGGCCCGCCCGTCATGTGCAATCCATAGACCCACCCGTCCCTGGTTTCTCGCCAGGAACCGCTGTGGCACCGCAATGCCTGGTGACGGCGATTCCGCTTGGATGGTGACGCTTGCACGCTGACCCACAGCCCAGTTCGCCGGCACCTCACGCAATTTAAGATCGACCGTAAACTCGCGGGTCTCTTGATCGACCTGCCGGCCGATCCGCGCAATGGAAGCAGCGTAGGGTCGTTGCGGATCCGATGAGAAGGTGACTTTGGCTACTTGCCCCGGCCGAAGCGATCCCATTGCGGATTCGTCGAAGCGTGCCATGACCAGCAATGACGTCGGGTCGACAATCTGCATCAGTTCGACGCCCGGAGAAAGCAGGTCCCCCACCGTGCGGCTGCGGGAAACCACCACCCCGTTGACAGGCGAGCGTATGGAGGTTTCGCCGAAACGGCTTCGTATCTGCTCGACCTCGGCGGAGGCGGCCGCGACCTGGGCCTTTGCGCGCTCGATGCTAGCGGTCGCTCGCGCCAATGCGGCCTCGGCTTGCTTCTGGGTACCTTCGAAGAGGTCGAACTCGGCCTGAGAAATCGATTTGCTGGCGAGCAGGCTCTTCCTGCGATCCAGATCTGCCTTTGCAGTACGGGCGGCGATAGCCAGCCGGTCACGCTCCAATTCGGCCTCGCGCACGCTCTCCGCCGCAGCCCGGTCGTTGGCGACCGCGGCGGCAAGCTGATACTCGATTTCAGTCGCGTTTAGCGTGGCGAGGATATCGCCGGTCTTCACCTCGTCATTCCGGTCGACGCGAACGTCGGCCAGGAATGCCTGGATCCGTGCCGTCACGATGACCTGGTTGGTTGCACCAAGGAGGCCGGGTCCGGCGATTTCACGCGCGATCAGCCTTCGCTGGGCGACATAGGACTCCACCTGAGCAGGCCAGATATACCAACCAGAAAAGAGCCCGACTGCCGCCAGAACGGCAAACAAAATTAAGATGAAGCGAATCACGTATCTTTACCTGCACCGGCTTCCACCGGCCCCGCTGATCCTGGATCGACGCATCGCTATATCGCCGCCTGCTCGGCGGCGTCGACCGCCGGTTGCCCGGCCAACAGCCGTTCGATGACTTCCCTTAGGATATCTTCTGCTTCCGCATGGTCATAGCCTAATTGGTCGAATATCAAGGTCAGACCGAGACCGTTCGCGGTCGGAAAGGTACGCAGATCCATCTCGCTGGTACGTGGTTTTTCTCGTCGCATGTCAGGCAGGGGCGTCACTTTGAACATGCCGAGATCAAGCTCGCCACTGGCATGGGCCCTTTGAAGCGGGGCCGACTGCGTGGCGCGTGTCCATCTGTCGACTGTTTGGGTGCCGGCGACGAAGAGGGAGGTATAGGACCCCTTGGCCACGACATCGTCATGCACGTCTCCGAAGTAGTTCGAATCCATGAAGGGCGCGAAATGGATAGCCTCTTCGATCCCTTCTCCGAGCGAACCGGCTAACGCTTCGATCGTCTCGAACCGCGACAGCCGCACGCGCACGGGCACGTCCGAGGCGACGAAATTGACATAGTTCTCCAGCCGCCGGTCGTGGCGCAAGGCTGCTGGAACCTGCATCACCATGTCGTCCACGCCGCCGCGCGCCCCGATGGTCTGCGCAAAGGCCGCGATGATCATGGCCGTTTCCGTCGTGCCGGCTGCCCTGGCACGCTTGCGCAGCGCATCCTGCTGGTCGCTGGCTATCGAGAGCGTCACGTCCTCGCTGAGGCTGCAATCGATCAGATTGACATTCGTCCGCCAGCCTTTCGCCTTGCGCCCGAGATTGGGAACCTGCGGCAAGGGCTCGACGAATACCTTGCGCAGGAATGCGTCGCGCCGCTCGAACGAACCGGGTTTTCCGACATGGTCGAAATCCCGGATGAACCGGTCGATACTCATTTCCACCGGATCAAGAGGCAGCCCGAGATAAGCCTTGACTGTCTCCTCGACGATGAGGCCGAGGGAATAGCCGTCAACGACGAGATGATGTGCCTTGGCGACGATCAGGTCGCTCTCGGAGCCGAACCGGATAATCGTGACACGGAACATCGGCGCCTCGATATCTATGCCTTCCTGCGCGAGTTCGGTTGCGCGCTCCATCGCTTCGGCCTCGTCGGCGACTTGCTCGACCCTGAAGAAATCGGTCGGCGTCCTTTCCAGATACGCGCCGTATCTAGCCCCCTTGCGGAAGAACCGGGTACGCATCACCTCGTGGCGCGCCATGACCGTTTCGATCGCTCGTCTGAGACGATCGGCGTCCATCTGCGGCCGGATCTTGAACTCCTTGCTTACAATGAATGCGGCACGCGCATGCGAAGTCGCGTCTGGATGTTCCTGGAAACGCAGTAACCCCAGTTGTGTGCTGGTCACAGCAATCTCTCTTTCGACGTTGGGCACGCCGTCGAGCGGCGAGCGCTCGACGTCCTGGCTTCCACTCGGCTGACCAGACCACTCGCGCAGCCTCCAGCCCGTTGCGGTGGGCAGCAGGCGGCCTGACGTTTCGAACTCGGAGGAAAGCTCGTCCAGAAACTGATCGAGTAGCAACCGCGCTGTTGCTTCTTCGACGACGTCGAGATCCACGCTCAGCCGGCAGACAACACCGGCGTCGCTTGCCGCTGCGGACAATTGAATCTCGTGCGCGGATGCGGGGATCGCATCGAGAGGATGGTCCAAGGCGGCGAGCGCCGTAACTTGGCTGCCGTCGAGAAAAGCGAAGCCGAATTGGCGCAGCGAAACATGGCGGATGCGCAGATCCTCTTCGAGCGCCAGTTCCAGGGACGACGTATCCATTGACCGATGCGCGTGGCCGTTTGCGTCGGCACGCTCGACCTTCCTCAGCAGATCGTAACCGAGTTCATTCATGGCTCGCAGGACAATCGGATAGGACCCATCCAAGGGGCCTATCAATCCGCTTGGTGCTCCCTCCCCGCGCTCGCTATACCAGCGGTCGACGACGATTGATTGGAGCGAGAGGCGGTTTGCCAAGGCCTTGGCATAGGCGGTCAGAAAGCGCGCGGACGGCAACTCCGATCTCGACGCGAATGCTGCTGCGGGAAGCGTAATTTCCAGCAACCCGACACGGCCCCTGTTCGTTCCCATACCGGCGGGAGACGAGGCACGACTGCGGCCGGGGATCGGTGTGATCGCAGGCGCGTGGTGAAGGATCTCCTTCCAGTAGGCGAAATCGCGACGATACTCGCTCGATCCGGGCACTGGATGAACTGCGCGCGCATAGTCGGCAAAACTAGGCGCTGCTTCGACCGCTTCCGCTTCGTCTTGCACAAGCTGCGCGAGCAAAAGGTGAACCGACAACATGTCGGCAGCCGCGCGATGAGCCCGGATTTGCAGGTCGTGACCGCCATCCTGCCGCTGCCACGCGCCGATCCGCCATAGCGGACCAGGCAGTGCCACATCGCCCAAACGACCGCCCGGCGAAAGCACTTCAACAACAGGTTGAGCCTCGAAGCCGATCTCTACGGCGCCGGACGCCGATATCGCACCCGTCATCCGGAGCGCATCGTGTCTCTCGACCAGTCGCGCCAATCTTGTCGCAAGCGCAGCCAGCGACACGCCGGGCTCAATACTCGTCTCGACCAGGATCTGATTGTCGGCCTTTGCGACGGCCGACGACATAGGCCGTCCATCCAGCATCATCGCATCGACCTGGCGGCCCAGAGGCCGGAAGGCTTCCTGCGCTGTAACGCCATCGGAACTCGATTGTGCGGCCAGGACCTGCAAGGCGGACGCCTTCAGCTTCGCCTCGAAAGCGGAAGCGACGAGGCGCGACAGTCCCGCGATCGTCGGCGCTTGCAGGAACTTGGCGACAGGGATGTCGACTTCGACCTGAGCCTCGACGCGGTTTTTCAGCTCGAATGATGAGAGGGAGTCGAGACCTAGCTCACTGAGCTTGCGGTCATCCGCCAAGGCGCTTGCCTCGACCTTGAGGACTTTCGCCACTTCGCGCCGGATCATGTCGGCGAGCAGGTCGTCCCACGCCTCGCGTGGCGCGGCTGCAAGCTCGGCCTGAATGCGAGAGCGCCCTCCGGTTCTGTCTCCAAGCAGCGGCGAAATCCTCGGATTCGTCGCTGCGCCGGGGTTCGTGCGCGCGATCGCAGCCCAGTCGATATTGGCAAAGCCGAGATTCTCCGATCTGGCGCGCACGAGATAGGACAGGGCCGCCGCCGCTTCAGAATCCTGAACCGGCTTGATGCCGACACTATCGAGATAGTTGGTCATTGCTTCCGACCTGGCAACGAATCCACTGCCGGCGATCATGCCCCAAGCGGTCGACGAGCCGGCCAGGTTGCGACCCCTGCGGTACGTAGCGATTGCGTTCAAAACAGAGTTGGCCGCTGTGTAGTTGGCCTGCCCAGACGAACCGATAACCTGCGCGATCGAAGAGAAATTCACGAAGAAATCCAGTGGGATATCGTGTTCGACGACGGCGACATGCAAGTTCCACCCGCCGGCTATCTTCGGCCTCAGCACGCGGTCGATCTTGCCTGCATCGAGCTGCGAGACGAAAGCGTCCTCGATCACCGCGGCGCCATGCACGATGCCGCGCAGAGGAGCGTCACCCCCAGCATATTCGCCGATCAGCCTGGCAACGGCGGTAGCATCGGTCACGTCCAGCGCCGCGCGAACGATGCGCGTGCCGCGTTGCTCCATGATCTCGATAGCCACAGCCGCTTCGGCATCTGGAACACCGCTTCGATTGGCAAGGATGATAGTCCCCGCGCCTTTCTGACTGAGCCAATCGGCGATCGCAACGCCAAAGCCTTTGAGCCCACCCGTGACGAGGTAGGAGGCCCGAGCGGAGACGGCGAACTGTGCGCCGAGGTCAAGTTCGATGTCCACGGAAGGTTCGTCGAAAGTGACGATCACCTTGCCGATGTGCAGCGCTCGCGAAAGCATGCGCATGGCTTCCGCCGTGCGCGATGCCGGGAAGCGAGTCGCCTCCAGCGGCTTGTAGACGCCGGCGGCAACCTTTGCCTCGACCTCCGCCAGCAATTGCCTGAAGAGGCTCTCCCTCTCCACGGGGAGCGTCGAGAGGTCGATGACCGAATAGGCGTTGTTGCGATAAAGCGAGCGAAGCCCGATCGGCTTGTCGTCGGCGAGATCGCGCTTGCCGATTTCGACCATCCGGCCGAAGGGCGCCAGGCACTCCAGGCTCTTGTCGATGCCGTTGCCAGACAGCGCGTTCAGCACCACGTCCACGCCGCGGCCACGCGTCAGGGACCGCACCTCGTCGGCGAAATCGAGAGCGCGCGAATTCATGACCTCGTCCACGCCCCATTTCTTCAGGAAGGCGCGTTTTGTGTCGCTACCTGCAGTGCCGAAGACTCGAGCCCCCACATCATGCGCGACCTGGATGGCGGCGAGGCCGACACCACCCGAAGCCAGATGGATCAGCGCGATTTCGTCCTGTGCCAATCGGCCGATATGTTTGAGTGCGTAGTGAGCGGTAAGGAACGCTGTCGGGAGGGTCGCGGCCTCGATCAGATCGATGCCGTCGGGTACGCGCATGGCGAGATCCGCCCGGAGCTTGGCGAAGCGCCTGAGGTAGCCCTTGCCCATACCCATGATGCGATCGCCGGGCTTGAGGTTGGTCACCCGTTCGCCGACCCTGCGGACGGTGCCGGCGAACTCCAGCCCGAGATTGCGCCAATATGCCTCGTCACTCTCCAACTCGTCCGGCAAGATGCTGGTGGCCGCCATAATGTCGCGGAAGTTCAGTCCGACCGCGGCGACCTCGACCATGACCTCGTCCGAAGCCAATTCGGGATCAGCGATTTCGCGCAGTACGATGTTGTCGATGGTACCAGGCCCCGTCATGGTGGCGGCGAAGTTGGAAGAATCCCGCGCCGTCTCCAGCGTCCGCCGCAACGGCGCCACTTCGTGCAAAGCCAGCTGCTCCAACCGCGGGACGTAGCGTTCGGCGCCGCGCAGGACGAATTCCGTCTCTGCGGTTTCCTCCAGCACGGCACCTGAAATGCTCACCCCCGAGTGCAGCGATGTGGGATCCGCATCGATAAGACGGATGCCCAAACCTTTGAACTCGTTTGCCATTGTGCGAGCAATGCCGATTAAGGCGCTCTCACTCAGGCCTGAAAGGCTCATCGGCTGGTCACCTTGCACAAGCCGGCTGCCGGACGTGACGACAACCAGTTCGGGCCGCGGTTCGGACGAACTGTGCAGCCGGTCGATGACTTTTCCAAGCGTGATTAATTGGTGGACGATAGGCGTGATCCTGGCGAGAAGCTCGTCCCCGCCTGCTTTGTCGTCGAGTTTTTCGGGGGCGGCGGCGCTGAACAGGATGCCGCCTTTCCCACCCGATTTGGTCATGAATGCCCGGATCGTGGCGAGCGCTTCATCCGCATCGAGGTTCAGGAACGGCGCCGGGTTGGCGACCTCGACCGTCGCTCCACGGCTAACCAACTCAGCCAATGTCGTTTCGAGGCGCTGCGTTCCATCACCCACCACCAACCAGTGGGCGCAACGCAATGAGGGCGCTGCGGGTTTGGCTTCCTGCTTCTCGAAATGCTCCTCAAAAACACTGGAGCCCGAGCCGGCACCCTGCTTGGCCCTGCTGCCCCTGACCTTGCCCAGCGCCTTTGTCTGAAGGTTGTCGAGAACGATGAGCGGCTGCCCTTCCGGCGAGAATACGCTGAACCGCATTGAGTACGGGTCGAGACCCGGCTGGATGTCGACGATCACCTCGGGCGTCATCGGAGCGCCCAGCAGGATCTTGCGCGCGCCGGTTGGCAGGCGCAACTGATACTGGGCCTTGTCTTCATTAGCCGGCGGCAGCGATTCACCTGGAACCCACACGCCGTCTCGATGCGAAGCCAGGCCGATGCCGGCCTGGAGCACCGCGTCGAGCAATCCGGGGAAGGCGAAATACTGCTTCGACAAGTTGGGGTCCTTGCTCGACAGCCTGGCAACTAGGCGGTCGCCGACAATGTCGAGTGCGTTCACCGACTGGAAATAGGGACCGTATTCAAGCCCGTGCCGTTCGGCGAGACGGTAGAATTCCGTCTTTTCGACAAGGTTCGGGCGATCCAGCAGGAGATCGGCGGGAGCTGGTGCAAGTTCATATTTGTGGCTGAAGCCATAAGCTTCGGCACGAGTCCTCCAGCCGTCGTCCGAACCCCGATGGAGCGTGGAGATGCGCAGCCTGCTACCGACCGGATCGAACGTCGTCGTAAACAATATGACGTCGTCCTCTGCGATGGAAAGCGCTTCGTACAGTTTGAAATCACGCAGCTCCACGGAGTCAGATCCGAAATGGTCGCGCAGCGCGGCCCCCATGATTTCGATGTAACCGACGGCCGGGAACAGGCAATCGCCGCTGACGCGATGGTCAGCCAGGAATTTGAAGCCTCTAAGCGTGATTTCGTTCGTCCAGGACGGCCCCGCGGTGAAGTCGCGCCATCCAAGCAGTGCGTGCCGGGGTGCCTCGAACAGGAAGCTCTTGGTTTCCTCGGATGTATTCAGCAGGCGCTGGTTGTTCCAGGGTAACTTGGGAACGGCCACGTGGCCACTCGACGATTTCGGCCGGTCGAATTCGACGCCGGCAACATGCAGGCTGCCCTCGGCCCGCGCCAGCGTCCAGAAATCGTCAGTTTTGCGATCGAGCGAGTTCACCGCGGCGGCGTCTGCGCCGCGCTCCTGCGAGATGCCTCGGATGAGCGGCGTTAGCGTGCGGTGCGGACCGATTTCCAGGAAAGTATTGATGCCGAAATCGAGGGTGAAATCCAATGCCTTGGTAAAGCTGACGGGTTGGCGCAAATTGGCCCACCAGTAGTCGGCGTCGAATTTCGTCTCGAATATGCCGGTGACGGTCGAGATGATCGGCAGACGGCCTTCTTTCCAGCCGACCGGACCCAGTTCGCCGAGGAACCATTCCTTGCAGTCTTCCAGATGCGCGCTGTGCCATCCGAAATCCATGGTCATCCGGCGGGCCGTCGCATCGGGATAGGCTTCCGCGACCTTGGCCAGTACGCCAAGCACCGCGTCCTCCATGCCGGAAATCGTTTGCGCGATCGGGCCGTTGTAGGCGGCAATGACGACGCTTTCGTCACCGGGGAGCAAAGGTTCGAGTTGCTGAACCGTCAGCCCTATCGTGGCCATTGCACCGCGCCGCTCGCTCTTCAGCGGTATGAGGCCGCGTTTGGCGATGATGCGAGCCGCCGTCTCGATATCGATGATACCTGAAACGTAAGTGGCCGCGACCTCGCCGAAGCTGTGGCCGATCAGAAGCTCAGGCCGTACGCCGGCCTTTATCCAGCGTTCGTAGAGGGATATCTGCGTAGTGAAGATGGATGCCTGGGTGACGTCGGCATCGTTGATGCGGGTCTTTTTCTCGTCCCGCAGCATCTCCTCGACGGTCGACCAGCCGACCATCGGACGCAGCACTTCGTCGAACATCTCGGCGGTTCGGCGAAACGCACGGTCTTCCTTCAACAGGCGGCGCGCCATGGCCCACCACTGGCCGCCCTGGCCCGAGAAGGCGATGGCGAGCCGACGGTTGGATGCCCTGCCGGTGATGATGGTTGGCCCTTCCGCGCTTTGCTCGATGGCTCCCTTAGCCAATGCGCGCAGTTGGGTCTGGAGCGCGGCGCGCTCCGGCTCGACGATGAGCGCAGCCCGTTGGGCGAAGTTATCGCGCGCGCTGCTCAAATGGGCGGTGATGTCTTCGACCGGCGTCTCCGCAAGGGAGCCTCCCTGCTCCAGCGCATCGGCTAGACGGCCGGCCCACAGTTCCAGTCCCGCCGTGCTGCCGGCCGAGATCGGGACGGCTATCGGATGGCCGGCTATCACCGGCCTTGGCGCACGGTTGGCGTTGGCGGACAACCCCCGCCATCCTTCCACGGCGATGGAGGCATTGGTACCGCCAAAGCCGAAGGAGTTGACGACGGCCAGGATCGGCCGGCCGTGGTGGTCGATCGGCGTCGGCTTCGTTGCCACAGCGATGTTGAGCGCGTCGAACGGAATGCTCGGATTCGGGCGCTCGAAATTCCGGTTCGGCAGCACGATGCCCTTTCCCGCCGTCAGCACCGTCTTGATGAAACCCGCAATGCCGGACGCCGATTCGAGGTGGCCGAGATTGGGCTTGAACGATCCGACATAGGCCGGTTTTGGGCGTGAATTCACACCGAATACGCGGCCGATAGCAGCCGCCTCGATTGGATCGCCGACCGGCGTGCCGGTTCCATGGGCCTCGACATAGTCGACATCGGCCGGATCGATGGAGGCGCCTTCCACCAGCGCCTCCAGCATCGCTTGCTGTGCTTCCCCGCTCGGAGACGTCAGGGTCGGCGTATACCCGTCCTGATTGACCATCGAATGACGGATCACGCCATAGATCCGGTCGCCGTCGGCAATTGCCCGGTCGAGAAGCTTCAGCAACACGAACCCGCAGCCTTCGCCGCGCACGAACCCGTCCGCCCTTTCGTCGAAGGTGTAGATACCGCCGGTCGGCGAGAGCATGTTGGCGCTGGAGAATGCGATGAACGGCCCTGGATCGAGCATGCAGTTGACGCCGCCGGCGAGCGCCGTTTCACAGGTGCCGGTGCTCAGGTGGCGCACTGCCTGGTCGATGGCAACGAGCGCCGACGAGCACGCCGTGTCGACGGCGATACTCGGCCCCTTCAGATCGAAACGGTGGGATATTCGGTTGGCCGCGATCGAGAACGCCGAACCTGTGCCGGCAAAGATGTCGCCGCCGCCAACACGTCCGCGGCGCAGGTTCTGCGCGAAATCGTTGGTCGAGATGCCGATGAACACGCCGGTGCGTCCACGGCGCAGATCGGCCAATGTGAGATCGGAATCCTGCACGGCCTCGAAGGCCACTTGCAACGCCAGGCGCTGCTGCGGGTCCATCGTTGTCACCTCGCGGGGCGACATGTCGAAGAAACTCGGGTCGAAGCCGAAAACGTCGCTGGCAAGAAAACCACCCCAGCGCGTCCGCATCTTTCCCCGGGCATCGGGCTCCGGATCATAGAAAGCATCGACATTCCAGCGATCTGCCGGGATATCGACGATGCCGCAGTTCTTCTCCAGGAGAAAGTTCCAATACGAGTCCGCGTCCTGGATCCCTCCGGGGAACCGACAGCCAATCCCGATAACTGCGATTGGCTGTGTTGACTCAATGACCTGCTGAGGGGCATCGCCCCCACGATGAATGTTCATGCCCAGACCCCCGCCTAGTATACACCGTGGATTGCCCAACCCCCGGCGCATTTAAGTCACGGCGTATTTAAGTGCATGTCCCAACGGAAGGTCCAAGAGCAAAATTTACCAGCCTAGCATTTTTGTCGCAAAATGTGTCATTTAAGCCGATCTGACTACTTTTTAGGCTAATTTGACTAGTTATTAAGCCGATCTGATTGCTTTTGAAGAGGACCCGTCCGCTCGATCCTCGTCGCCAACAACAGGGGTCACCGAGATCCGGTTCCGGAGCGTCAAGGCAATCCCAAGTCGAAATCGAAGCGGCGTGCGACGGCCTGAGGACCGCGTGCACTCCAGGCGACAGCGGCCACGTGGTGCCCGCTTGGGCGGAACTCAATGAGCCTGAGGGGTTCAACCAATTCCAGCGGCGGCGAGAGGATATAGGCTTCGCCGCTCCCGTCCATCCCTATCTCGAGTCCCTCTCCGGAGAGGCCGACGCCGACAGCCTTGAGCGCGGCTTCGCGACAAGTCCAAAGCCGGCAGAACATGAGGCGGCGGGCCTCTGGCGCCAGCGACTCAAGTTGTGCGATCTCGCCAGGCGCGAACAGAGAACGGGCAATGGACATCTCCCCGCTCCTCGAGGCGACGCGTTCGACATCCACGCCGACTTGCCCGGCGGCAGCCACGGCCACAAGGGCAAGCTCCCCCGAATGCGAAAGATTGAAGGAGAGGCGCCCGTCAGCAAGGAACGGCTTTCCCTGCGGGGTCTGCCGCAGATCGAGCTCTCCCGGCGCCCGACCGGTGTAAATGGACAGCACCCCGCGTAAGCCGGCATGAGCTGCCAGATGGCGCCGCTGATCCTGCTCAAAAACAAACCGGCCGCCCCTGGTCAATTCAGCTGGATTGAGCACGGCCAGGTCCGACTGCGAAAGGGGAGCATCGAGGGCGACCCGCCACACATGGACGTCGATCCCGAGAGCCGGCACCACCCGCCCACCACCGTGCGGCAAGACAACTCCGCTCTGCTTCATCTTGCAGTTTTCTCGGCCGGGCGAGGGGTGGGGCTTGGCCTGCTGCAGCAATATGGCATTGACAACCGCTCCCAAGCTTGCCCGTTAACACCATAAACGCACGCGACCCTTATAACACCTCTCGGCACGCTCATCATCAGCCACGCTCTAACGCGCCAGAGTGAACCAGTCCAACGGCCGGAGGGACTTGGCCGTGTTGCGGGTGCGCACCGATGTGAAACAACGAGTCTCAAAGCACCGATCGATGCGAAGCCGGATCATCGCAGTCGGCTGTTGTGGCGCAGCACGAGGCCGACCGCGCCGAGCAATGCATCGTTCTCCGTGCGCTTGCCAACGATTATCCGCGTGCGCAGCGCGGGCGCCACATCGCGGGACTTGATGAGCGTGTGGCGTTCATATGACGCGATCAGTGGCGCCAGGAGAATGTCGCCCGCCAAGGCCATGCGGCCGCCGATGATAATGAGCGGCGGATTGAGCACCGAACCGATCAAGCCGAGCCCACGGCCGGCGAACTCGGCGGTGTCCCTCGATCATCCGCAGCGCCCTTACGTCGCCCTGCTCGGCCATCATGATCACGTCGTCCATCGTGACCGGCCGCCGCACGATGCGCGAAATCTGCTCGAGCGGCCGGGCAAAGCTGGCATAGAGCTCCAGGCATCCGCGATTGCCGCACCGGCAAAGGTCACCGCCGGGATCGATGCTGATGTGCCCGAATTCGCCGGCGCCGCCGGCGATGCCGCTCACCAGCCGGCCGTGCTGGACAATGGCCCGCCGACGCCCAGATCGACCTTGAGGAGCACGAAGTCGTCTTGGCCGACGGCCGCACCCACATCAACTCCGCAATGGCCGAGCAGTTGCTCTCATTTTCGGCGAAGATCGGCTGTTCGAGGGTCGGCCCAAACAAGGTCGGAACGATACTCGCGCACAGCACACCGCCGCACCTAAGGCGCTACGCCTTGACCAGCGACATTGGTCGATCCCGTGTCAGTCGATCCGAATGCTTGAGACCCCAGTGCGCAAGCGGAGCAAGAGCGTCGTCCAGCTCCAGACCCAGGTCAGTCAACGAGTATGCGACGCGAGGCGGAACCTCCCCAAAATCGTGTCGGTCAAGGAGTCCGTCCGCCACCATCTCTCGCAAATGCTGGATGAGCATCTTCTCGCTCATGTCGGGAATAAGGCGACGCAACTCGCCAAACCGCCGCGGCTGCTTCCGGCAAAGCCAGAGGATAGTGCCTTTCCACTTGCCGCTGATCACAAGGAATGCCGGCCCCAGGCCGCAGGCTTCAGGTAAGTTCGTTGCCATCACATCGCTCCGATAGGGTACCTACAAAATAGTAGGTACTTGCCAAACCGGCGGTAAGTCAATCACCTTGCGCCTCCCTCGTGGCGTTATCGCGCCGCAGGCAAGCAAAAGGACTTTCCCATGGATATCCCATCCAAGAATTTTTCCGCCGCACCCGATCCACGACGCTGGATTGCATTGGCGGTATTTTGCGTAGCCTTCTTTATGGTTTGCCTTGACGGACAGATCGTCCTCCTCGCCTTACCCTCGATCGAGGCACAACTCGGTTTCACCCCATCCGCGGTGCAGTGGGTGATGAGCGCCTACATGCTGGCTCTGGGCGGGCTTCTTCTTCTCGGGGGTCGAGTATCGGATCTGTTGGGTCGGCGGCGCCTGTTCATGGCGAGCACAGCTGCTTTCCTTGTCGCCTCGCTGGCGTGCGGGCTTTCCGGCAATCCAGGATTTCTCATCGGTGCCCGGGTTGTTCAAGGAATTGCCGCTGCCGTATTGACCCCCAGCGCCCTATCGATCCTCATGACCACCTTCGAGGGAAATGAACGGAATCGAGCCCTGGGGCTATGGTCCGCGATGGGAGCCGGCGGGGCCACCGCCGCGCTGCTGGTGGGTGGACCGCTTGCCGATTGGCTCGGTTGGCGCTGGGTGTTCTTCATTAATGTCCCCATCTGCGCCATGATCCTGGGGCTCAGCCCGTTCACGCTGCGCGAGAGCCGTGCTATCGGCAGCCGCGGTGGCTTCGATCTCGGCGGCGCCGTGACGATTACCGCGGCGCTCGTGGCATTCGTACTGGCGATCACCGAGGTTCCCAGCGTTGGCTGGGCCCATCCGCAAACCCTGGGCCTGTTGGGTGCAACGCTCGGACTGCTCGGCGCATTCGTGCTGATCGAAAGGCGGGTGAATAACCCGCTTGTTCCCCTTGCCATCTTTCGGTCTCGCTCATTTGTCGGCGGGAACCTGACCATGCTCTTCGCCGGGGCGCTCGTATTCGGCATGGCACTTTTGGTGTCGCTTTATGCCCAGAAGGTCCTGGGTTACTCGCCGCTTGTCGTTGGCCTTGGCACGATGATCTATGCAATCCTCTCGATCGTCTCCTCAACACTGACGGGTAAATGGATCGGTCGGGCCGGGGCGCGTGCGATTGCCGTGATCGCCATGCTCTTGATGGGCGCTGGGTGCGCACTCTTCACCTTCATCGTTCCCGAAGGCACCTACCTCGCGCATCTGCTTCCGGGCTTGATCGCCTTCGGGCCTGGTATCGGAATGGCTGCCGTTGCCGGTTCCGTTGCAGCTCTCTCGAAGGTCAAGGAAGCCGACGCAGGCCTCGCGTCCGGGATAAACAGCGCGATGTTCCAGATTGGCGCTGCTCTGGGGGTAGCTATCACCGCCACCGTCGCTGTCTCGATGACGGGGACGTCGGATACCCCCGCAGCACTGACCGCAGGGTATGCGGCGGGCTTTTGGGCCTGTGTGATCATCGCCGCCACCGGTGCAACGCTTGCGCTGCTCCTTCTTTCGCGGGACAGAACGCCGGCCCCTGCGCCGGTGCACGTCGGGGTATGAGGAATTGGGGAGCCGCCCTCGCGGCTCCCCAACCAGGTGCGCAAACGCGAGGCGGCACAGCCTGCGACGGGCCATATGGGTTGCATCATACAAGTCAATATGTAGGCTGTGCCGATGCTTAGACGCGTCTACGAAACCAGAACTGCTCAGCAGCGCGCGCCCCGGCCCGATCGAGTTCCGCGACGCCTTGGGCCGACAGCGAATCGAGTTGTAGTTGCGCCGCGTCGACGACGATACGCTGGCTGACGTCGCCGACGTGGTTGCCAGCCTGGCTCAGCGCGGCCAGAGTTGTGCATTAGATATTTGAGGTCCACATGCCGCTGCTTGGCGGCAACGCATCGAGGAGAGCAAGATGGTTATTCGTCAATGGCGCGCTCGCGCCGCGGCGTCCAATCCGCACGGTTATCCCAACCACTTCAGAACCAGTGTCCTTCCGGCATTGCTCCAGACGGCCGGATTTCTCGGAGCGCAGTTGAGCGTGCGCAAAGTTGATGCCGAAATCGAATTTCAGGTGCAGACCCGGTGGCAATCGATGGAGGCCATCGGCAGATTTGCCGGGTCAGATGTCGAAAAGGCGGTCGTCGAGCCGGGTGCTGTCGCCGAGCTGCTCTCCTTCGATCCGCGTGTATGCCACTACGACGTCATTGAGGACGCAGGGAAGTCGTCCGGGTCAAGCGGAACCTGACCGAGTGTTCCAGCCATCATCCCGTGCAAAACTCGGATTCCAGCCGACCGCCGGGAGTGTATCCTGCATCGCCGCGCGAGGAGAGGATGACGAGCCGCTTGCCGGCGGGCAGCGAACTCCGAAGCTGGATTCATTTTGGACGCTGGTGCACCGCCTCCCCGGGAGGCCGAGAATGTCGGCAGCGGCGAGGGATATGGCGCCATCCACGACGGCTTCACCCGCCTTTCCCGCTCTTTCGCCGGATCAGCTCGAAAACACCTGAAATATCTTCATCTCCGAATCCGTCTCCGACCCGTTTGCGGAACAGGTCCAGCATGGGGTCGAGCAGATCGGCGGCGACCCCCTGCTCCCGGGTAGCTGTGAGGATGTTGTCCAGTGAGGCGGCCTGCATCCCGAGGTTCGACACCACATTCACGCCATGCCTGCCGCTGTCGATCTTCTCCGCATATCCCGGCAGCTCGCCCATCATCGCGGTCATCCATGGGCCAAGGAGCTTGAGGAAAGCGCCCGCGCCGATGCCTTCGGAATCTACGAGCGCGGTAGCGTGGAAGAAGCCGGCGAAAAGGCCATACATGCCGCTAAGAAGGGCCAAGTCGTGCAGCGATGCCAGCCCGGCATCCCCGCCGAGATAGTTCGCGGCGCCAAGCGCCTCGAGCGTTCGGGCGTGCGCATCGAAGGCCGCTTTGGAGCCGCTGTAGAGGATAAGCGCATGTTCGCCGCCGATCATCGGAGGCGTCGCCATGATGCCGCCGTCGAGATAGGCGGCGCCCAGCTTGGCAATCCGCTCGGCCGTGGCGCGCGCCTGTGCCGGCGTGCCGTTGGTCAGATTGACCAGCGAACGCCCGGAGAGCGCCGATGCCGCATCATCGATCACCGAATCCGACGCGGCATAGTCCAGCACGCACATCACGGTGACGTCGCTTGCGGCGGTCGCGTCGGCGGCGGACTTCACCTCGCGCGCGCCTTTGGCAAGCAGTGATGCGGCCTTGCCGGGCGTGCGGTTCCAGACCGTGACCGTGTGGCCCTGCGAAAGAAATCGGGCGGTCAGCGCCTGCCCCATAGCCCCGAGGCCGAGGATCGAGATATTGGCCATGTACGTGCGTCCTTCTACGTTCCGAATTGCAGCCCCGCCCCACGGCGGCGGCTACAAAGAGATGCAATATTGGACGCAGAAGCAGTAGTGGGTTATCTGTAGACCTATCGTCCACATTTAGGAACGATGAGAGCTCCGGATGCTGAATCTCAACGACCTCCTCGTTTTCGTTCAAGTAGTTGATCATGGCGGCTTCGCTGCGGCGGGGCGTGCCCTGGGCATCCCCAAGTCCACTCTCAGCAAGCGGCTCTCCGAGCTGGAAAAGGCGATCGGCGTGCGTCTGGTCCAGCGGACCTCGCGCAGCTTCACCGTGACCGAGATCGGCCGAGATTTTCATCGTCATGCCGCCGCCATGCTGATCGAAGCGGAGGCGGCCGAGCATGTGATCAAGGGTCGCCTTGCGGAACCGAGCGGAACGGTGCGGATCACGGCATCGCTGCCGATCGCCCAGTTCCGTCTAGCGCCGATCCTTCCGCGTCTCGCGGCGAGCTATCCGAAGGTCCGCATCATGCTCGACGTCTCCGACAGGTTCGTGGACATCGTGCAGGAAGGTTTCGACATCGCCATCCGCAACCACTTCGCCCCGTTGCCGGATACCGAACTCGTGCAACGTCGCATCGATTACGACCCCGCCTGGCTCGTCGCCTCGCCCGACTATATTCGGAAGAACGGCATGCCTTCTCGACCCGAGGAAGCGAACGGGCTCGATGGGGTTATGGCATCGTCGTCGGAGAGGGTCTGGACGCTTCACGATGGGCAAGGCGTCGTTGCGGAGGTCACGCCATCTCCGCGCTATATCGCCAACGAAACCGTCTCCTTGCGGGAAGCCGCAAGGGCCGGGCTCGGCGTGGCTTGCCTGGCAGGTAGCTTCTGTGCGCCGCTGATCGAGTCCGGCGCGCTTGTCCGCATCTTACCGGACTGGACAGCGCGTGGCGTGGCGACGACTCTGCTGATGCCGCATCGTCGCGGGCAGCTTCCCTCCGTTAGGGTCGTTGCCGACCATCTGATCGCTGAACTCTCGCAACGGCCACAAGGTGCAGACCTAATCCATGCAGGCTGATAGTCGTTGGGCGGGCACGTTGGAATCCTAGGCCGATCGCTGGGGTGTCGTGGGCGCCGAAGTGTGATGTCCGCTTACGTGCGACCAGACCCCAAATGTCGCAAAATGAGGGCTGAGCCGTCATCGCCTCAACGGATTCGAACTCAATCAGTCGCCGCCGCTGCTAGGCTGGCGTGCTCTGGCCGGCGCGTGCGCCGTAGGCGGCGGCAAATGGCGGTGTTTGGTGCACCCAAAGGGATTCGAACTCATGACCTATGCCTTCGGACGGCAAGGTTTACCTGGAACGTAGCTATATCATCGCAGTCGGCTATTGTGGCGCAGCACGAGGCCGACCGCGCCGAGCAATGCATCGTTCTCCGTGTGCTTGCCAACGATTATCCGCGTGCGCAGCGCGGGCGCCACATCGCGGGACTTGATGAGCGTGTGGCGTTCATATGACGCGATCAGTGGCGCCAGGAGAATGTCGCCCGCCAAGGCCATGCGGCCGCCGATGATAATGAGCGGCGGATTGAGCACCGAACCGATCAAGCCGAGCCCACGGCCGGCGAACTCGGCGGTGTCCTCGATCATCCGCAGCGCCCTTACGTCGCCCTGCTCGGCCATCATGATCACGTCGTCCATCGTGACCGGCCGCCGCACGATGCGCGAAATCTGCTCGAGCGGCCGGGCAAAGCTGGCATAGAGCTCCAGGCATCCGCGATTGCCGCACCGGCAAAGGTCACCGCCGGGATCGATGCTGATATGCCCGAATTCGCCGGCGCCGCCGGCGATGCCGCTCACCAGCCGGCCGTGCTGGACAATGGCCCCGCCGACGCCCAGATCGACCTTGAACAGCACGAAGTCGTCTTGGCCTACGGCAGCCCCCCACATCAGCTCCGCAATGGCCGAGCAGTTGCTCTCATTGTCGGCGAAGATCGGCTGTTCGAGGACCGGCCCGAACACATCGCGGATGTTGACCCCGGCCCAGGTCGGAACGATACTCGCGCGCAGCACCACTCCTTCGCGGCTGACTGGGCCCGAGACGGAGACCCCAACCCCCAGGAGCCCCGCCATCGGCAGACCGTTCTCTTCGTAGCATCGGGCAATTACTGACTTGGCGAGCTGGGCCGCCTGTTGCGGCTGGTAGTCCAGACCCATGGGGATAGTTTGTTCGGCAACGAAAGAATGCGAGACGTCGGCGACGACGCAGCGCATCTCGTCGAGGCCCAGATGGATGCCGACGCAGGTGCCCGCAGCGGGATTGAGCGTCAATGTCGTGGCAGGCCTGCCGATACCCCTGGCCGCGTCATGATGGACCGAGGATTCGATCACCATCCCCGACTTTCTCAAGCCATTGAGCGCGGTTGAAACCGTCGACCGCGCCAAACCGGTAATGCGGGTAATTTGCGACGCAGAAAGCACGCCGCGCTCGCGCAGGCATCGGACGATCAGGCTCTCCGGCGACGCGGACGGCCTGTCGATCAGCCAATTTCTAAGCGAAGGTTTGTTCATGATGAGCACAAAGCACGTTGACTGATAGCCCAAATATGTCATCTTGGAAAGAACGGAGATTACTGCATCTCACCGGCCACGACCTCAAATCGCGGGCCACAAGCGGTCGATACGAACCGTGCATCACATATGGGAGTGAAACGATGAAATATCTGAGGACGGCCTTTGCGGCCGCTACCGCCTTCACCTTGGTTACCGGAACAGCGCTCGCGGAGCCCAAGACCAACCTCTTGCACCAATGGGCGACCGGATCGGACGCCCAGGCTATCGCCAAGCTCGGCGAGATGTTTACCGCCAAGGGTGGCACCTGGCAGCAGACCTCCATCGCCGGCCATACAGCCAACACATTGGCCAAACTGCGTGCCGATGTGATCGCCGGCAACGCACCTCCCGCTGTACAGCTCAAAGGCCCCGAGATCGCCGAATGGAACGAGACGGGCATGACAGCTAATCTCGACGACCTGGCGAAGGCGGAAAATTGGGAGAAGGTCGTCGCTCCCGAATTGCTGCCGGTGATGAAGCCGACGGGGAATTGGGTGGCGGCGCCGATGAACATCCACCGCATCAACTGGCTGTGGGCATCGCCAAAGGTCATGAAGGATGCGGGCGTCACCGAGATGCCGAAGACATGGGCGGAATTCAACGCCGCCTGCGACAAGATCGTGGCCAGCGGCAAGATCTGCATTTCGCACTCGACCGCCGACTGGACCGACTCGACCGTTTTCGAAGTTGTCGTGTACGGTCAGGACCTCGATCTGTACAAGAAGGCTTTCGTCGAGGGCGACGTCGAGGCGATGCGCAGCGACGGCATGGTCAAGGCCTTCGAGCAGTTCCGCACCATGACCTCGAAGTACATGGATCCCGGCATGAACGGACGCGACTGGGATACCATGTCGCATCTGGTCGGCCGCGGCGAGGCCGCCTTCCACATCATGGGCGACTGGACGATCGGCCTGCTGACGGCTGGCGGCTTCAAGGAGGGCGCCGACTATGTCTGTGCCCAGGCGCCGACCGATTGGGGCAAGCCCGGCTTCATCCTGAATTCAGACTCGGTCGTGTTCTTCAAGCAGAAGGACCCGGACTACATCGAGGGACAGAAGCTGCTTGCCAGCATCATCCTGTCGCCCGAGTTCCAGACCATTTTCAATCAGACCAAAGGCTCCATCCCGGCCCGCCTCGACGTCGATCTTTCGAACGGCTTCAATCCCTGCCAGCAACTCTCGCAAAAGGATCTGCAAGCCTCGATCGCCGCCGGCACGCTCGTCCGTTCGATGGCGCACAACATGACGGTTCCGCAAAAAGTCCGCGGCGCAATGATGGATACCATCACCGAGTTTGTGGCGACGCCGGATATGAGTGCGCAGGACGCGGCCAATGCCATGGCGGATGCGGCAGAAGCGCAGAAGTGAAGCTGCCGATGATGGCCGGGGGCGAAGCGCCCGGCCAGACCTCGCCGGAGCAGCCCGATGTCCACCCATGACCTGATTGTGCCAGGAGCAGCCGCCACGACCCGGCCGTGGCGCGAGCGCCTCGGCACGATGGTGCCCATTCTGGTGCTGGCGCCGTCGATAGCGGCGAGCTTCGTCTATGTTTTCGTCTTCACGCTCTGGACGCTCTACATCTCGCTGTCCAATTCGTCGCTGTTGCCGACCTATGGGTTCGTCGGCCTCGACAATTACGCTTCGCTCTGGGCAAACCGGCGCTGGAACATCGCCTATACGAATCTCTTCCTGTTCAGCGGCTTCTATATCGTTGGCTCGATGGCGGTTGGCTTGCTGCTCGCGATCGCGATCGACCAGCGCGTCCGCGGCGAGGCGGTTTGGCGCACTATCTTCCTCTATCCGTTGGCGGTGTCCTTCATCGTCACCGGTACGGTGTGGAGCTGGCTCTATAACCCTGTCGACGGTATCCAGGCCTTCGTTCGCGGGCTTGGCTGGACCGACTTCAGCTTCGCCCTGACGGCCAACCGCAACACGGCGATCTATGCGGTGATCATAACCGGTATCTGGCAGTCGTCCGGCTTCGCGATGGCACTTTTCCTGGCCGGTCTGCGGTCGGTCGATCCGGATCTCGTCAAAGCCGCGCAAATCGACGGCGCGTCGGTTTTCCGGACCTATCGCAGGGTCATCCTGCCCACCATCGCCCCGATATTCCTGGCGGTGGCGGTCATTCAGATACAATTCGCCATCAAGACCTTCGACCTGGTGGCGGCGTTGACGCGGGGTGGGCCAGGCGTGTCCACCACCTTCCCCGCCATCTATGTCTACGACCTGATGTTCCAGCGCGGGCAAATCGGCGAGGGTGCCGCCGCGGCGATGATGATGCTCGCGGCAGTCGCGGTGGTGCTGGTGCCGTACTCGTTGTGGATCGTCTGGCGCCGGCGGGCGGAGGGCCGCAATGGCTGAAATTGCCCCCAATGCCAGCTTTGACCCGGCCCGCCCCAATCCGACCGGCTTTGATCCGGAAGCTGCCGCAGCCACGCGCCGGCATTTCTGGAGCCGCTTCCTTGTTTATGCCGTGCTGGCGCTTTTCGCGATGGTCTATCTCGTGCCGTTGCTGGTGGTGATCTTCAACTCATTGCGCGAGCAGTCGGAGATTGCCCGCAACGGCCTCATCTCCGTACCTCGCAGCTTCCGGTTCGATGCGTGGGCGCAGGCCTGGGGATCCTACTGTGTCAGCGGTACCTGCGAGGGCATGAAGCGCAATTTCTTCAACTCGCTGGCGATGACGATCCCCGCCACAATCATCTCGACCATTCTCGGCGCCATGAACGGCTACATCCTCTCCAAATGGCGCTTCAGGGGTTCCGAACTGACCTTCAATCTGATGCTGCTCGGCGTATTCATGCCCGGCCAGATTTCGCTGATGCCGTGGGCGTTCCTGCTCGGCAAGCTCGGCCTGACCAATTCCACATATGGGCTGGTGTTGATCCACGTCGTCCAGGGCATCTCGTTCACCACCCTGTTCTGCCGCAATTTCTACGTCAGCATACCGGACGACCTTATCAAGGCGGCGCGCATTGACGGCGCCGGCTTCTGGCGAATCTTCCGCAAGATCATCCTGCCCCTGTCGCCGCCCATTCTGATTGTCACCGTCATCTGGCAGTTCACCGGCATCTGGAACGAGTATCTGTTCGGCGTCGTCTTCACGTCGGGCCAGCAGCAGCCGATTACGGCGGCGTTGGTCGCGCTCACGGCCGGCGGCACGACTGCACGTGCTTACGATGTGATGAGCGCAGCCGTGCTGATCGGCGCGTTGCCACCGCTGCTGATCTATCTGTTCGGTGGCAAATACTTCGTGCGCGGCCTCACGCAGGGCGCCATCAAATGAGGCGTCGCCCATGTCCGCGTTGATGATCCGCAACCTTCACAAGAGCTACGGCTCGCTCGAGATTCTTTCCGGCATCAATCTCGAGGCTAAGACCGGAGAATTCGTCGCGCTTGTCGGTCCATCGGGTTGCGGCAAGTCAACCTTGCTCGCCATGATTGCCGGCCTGGAAACCGTCACGTCGGGAGAGATTTGGATCGGCGACCGGCTGGTGAACTCGGTGCAACCCAAGGACCGCGACATTGCGATGGTGTTCCAGTCATACGCCCTCTATCCCACGATGACGGTGCGCCAGAACATCACCTTCGGCATGGAAAGCCGCGGCGTGCCCAAAGCGGTGCAAGCGGAAGCTGTCCAGCGCGTTGCCGCACTCCTGCAGATCGAACAGCTGCTTAAACGCAAGCCTGGCCAGCTCTCGGGCGGCCAGCGGCAGCGCGTTGCGATGGGGCGTGCCCTCGTCCGCGACCCGAAGCTGTTTTTGTTCGACGAGCCCCTGTCCAATCTCGACGCCAAGCTGCGCGTCGACATGCGTACCGAAATCAAGAAGCTCCACCATCGCGTCGGCAAGACCACGGTGTATGTCACCCACGATCAGGTCGAGGCGATGACGCTTGCATCCCGCATTGCGGTGATGAACCAGGGCTCGGTACAGCAGTTCGACACGCCGAAGCGGATCTACGACCGGCCGACAAACATGTTCGTTGCCGGTTTCATGGGATCGCCGGCGATGAATTTCATCCCGGCGCGGCTTACCGGCTCGACCAGCATCTCGGTACGCGCCGCTGACGGCAGCGACGCCAGCCTTGCCCTTGCTGCGCCGATGCCCGCCGGTGCGCCAAAGGACGTCGTGCTCGGTATCCGGCCGGAACACATCTACCGTTTCACGACCGACCTGAAGTCGCGCAAACCTGCTGTGGCGTCCATGCAGGCGCCGGTCGAGCTGGTCGAGCCGACCGGGGCCGAGACGCTTGCCGTGCTCAGGCTGGGTGACCTGGAGATCACCGGCCGCTTCGAGCCGGACGACGCTCCCGTCATGGGCGAGACGATAACGCTCGGCATCGATATGTCGCGCGCCTGCCTGTTCGATCCAACAACCAAGGCGCTTCTGTAATTTGATGTCCGTACAATTCGCAACCTATCCGAGCTTGGCCGATCGGGTCGTGCTGATCTCCGGCGGCGCCTCCGGCATCGGCGCCGATATGGTCTGCGCCTTCGCCTCGAATGGCGCCCGGGTAGCCTTTCTCGATGTGCAGGACGAACCAGCGGAGGCGTTGCTGCGCGAGCTCGGCGGTACCGCCGGGCGGGCTCCCTTATATCTCCATTGCGACGTGACCGACGTCGATGCGTTAAAGGCGTCGGTAGAAGGCGTGCGCGCGCGGCTTGGTCCGGTCGCCGTCCTGGTGAATAACGCTGCCAATGATCAGCGCCATCCCATCGACGCAGTGACGGCCGAATATTGGGACCGCAGCTTCGACATCAATCTCCGGCATCACTTCTTCGCCGCTCAAGCTGTGCATCCGCATATGCAGGAACTCGGCTTCGGCTCGATCATAAACTTCTCCTCCATTGCCTGGCGTTTCGGAGCGGACCAGATGGTGGCCTACGCCACCGCCAAAGGGGCTGTGGTGGCGCTGACGCGTGCGTTGGCGCGGTCGTTCGGACCCGACAACATCCGCGTCAATGCAGTCGAACCCGGCGCCGTCATGACCGAGCGGCAGCGCGAGCTGTGGTTCAAGACGCAGGAGGCAGTCGACCAGACGGTGCAGCGGCAATTGATCCGTCGCGTCCTCCTGGGCGAGGAGATTGCACGGACCGTGCTCTTCCTGGCAGCGGATGACAGCCGCATGATCACGAAGCAGTCCATCACCGTCGATGCCGGCCTGCGCTAGTGACCCCTCTCCGCCCTCCATTGGAACCGCCAAGCTGATGCTTCGTCTCGGCCTCAACCCCTACGGACTGACCTACCATCTCGGACTGCAGGGCCGTGGCACGCCGCGGCACAATCCGGACGGCGTGGGACTGGAAGGCTTCATCGCGCTGGCGCAGGAACTGGGCGCACGCACGCTCGAGATCTACGAACCCTGGTTGACCGACTTGCCGGATGCCGAAATCGTCGCGCTGCGCAAGCGTATGAGTGCGCTCGATATTGTCCCCGTGGTGAGCGGCGGGCTGCTGGTGGCAGGTCCGCTGGACAACGCATTTCGGGCTGCGCGCCTGCTCGAGGCGACGACGATCCGTATCGCACTGACGCCTGTCCTGTGCGGCGACCGCAACGCCTGGGGCCGGAAATGGAGTGAGTTCAATACGACGATCCGCGCTGCGTTGACAGATTGGGGACCGCGTGCGGCGGCCGAGGGCCGGGTACTCGGCATCGAGAACCATCAGGACTTCGGCAGCGACGAACTGGTCGCGTTCTGCGAGCTCGGCGGACCGGGCGTCGGCATCACCTACGACACCGGCAACACTTTTCCTGTCGGCGAGGCGCCGCTTGCCTTCACGCAGCGGATCGCACCCTATGTCCGCCACGTTCACCTCAAGGACTATCGCGTGCAGTTCACGGATGAGGGCTACCGTCTGGTCCGCTGCGCGATCGGCGACGGCGCCGTGCCTTTTGGCGAACTGGCAGCCATCCTTGGCGAGCACCACGACACGCTGACGGCGGTGCTCGAACCGGGCGCGCTGGAGGCCCGTCACGTTCGCTGTCTCACGGACGACTGGTGGAACGGATATGCGCCGAAGACCGCACGCGAGTTCGCGGCCTGCCTGAGTGCTGCGCGCGCGAACCGTCTTGCGGACGACGCCGACTACCGCACGCCATGGGAGCGCGACGATGACGGCGCGCTCGTTTCGTATGAGCTCGACATGATCCGCCGCAGCGCCGCCAATATGAAGAAGTTCGGTTTCATTGCAATGGAGAGATCAGCATGACCACCCGAGACCTCAGCGGCCTGACCGCCTTCGTCACCGGCTCGGGACGCGGCCTCGGCCGCGTGATGGCCGACCGCTTGGCCGAACTTGGCGCAAACGTCGCGGTCCACGACCTCGATTGGGCCCGGCCATCTCAATATGGTGAATTCGCGGACCTCGGCGACTCTGCCCGGGGCTTGGAGAAGCATGGGACACGGGTGACCGCGGTCACCGGCAATATAGGCGACAAGCAAGCTGTCGCCGAAATGAAGAGGAAGATCGAGGCGGACCTCGGCGACGTGCACATTCTGGTCAACTGCGCCGGCGGCGACATCGGCGCCAAGGGCGTAAAGCCCAGTCCCAACAACGCACTCGACATCGACTACGACGACATCAAGGTTCTAACCGAGAACAATCTCATCGGCACGATGTTGGTTTGCCAGGCGTTCGTTCCGCCGATGGTCAAGCGAGGCTCGGGCTCGGTGATCAACATCGCCTCGGCGGCAGCGCATATCGGCTGCTCACCCGAGGTGGTCTACTCAACGCTTAAGGCGGCCGTCGTCCATTATACGCGCTGCCTCGCCAAGGAATTGATCGACGATGGCGTACGCGTCAATGCGGTAAGCCCTGGCGCCACCAAGACGGCACGGTTCCAGGCGAGTCGCGTGGTCGATCCGCAGCGCATGGATTCGAGCAAGAAATCGCTGAACCGGTATGCGGAGCCTGAAGAGATCGCCGAAGCGGTGGCCTTCCTCGCCGGTCCGCGCGCGCGCTTCATCAACGGGCAGGTAATCCGTGTCGATGGCGGTTTCACAATCTTTCCAGGTTAAGCCGCAACCATTGCCGGTTTCGGATGAGTATTTGATCGTGCCGTGACCCGATAAAACTGTTATCGTGCCCTCGCGTCGGGGGCGAAACCATGCAGATCGAGGGGATGGGTTCGGGCAGCATCGGCCGCTGTTTGGCGGTTGTCCGTTGGCAGAGGCGTTACGCTGATGGCGCCAGTGCCGCCTCACAGCGCTGCAACGGCGCTAGCCTCCGGATCCGCGGCAAATGACGGATAATGCCAACGTCCTTGATGCAGTAGTAGTCGGGGCCGGCTGGGCCGGTCTGGGCGTCAGCTATTCGCTGGCACGGCAAGGCTTGCGCCATGCCGTATTGGAGCGCGGCCGCATCGGAGAGACCTGGCGCACCCAGCGGTGGGATTCCTTCCGGATGAATACGCCCAACGTGCAGACCGTCATGCCCGGCGACTGCTATGACGGTTCGGATCCTGACGCGCAACCAGTTCGTCGCCCTGCTTGAGGATTTCGCCAGGCGAAACGAATTGCCGGTCGAACCGGACACTGTGGTGACCGAGCTCGCCGGCGGGCACGAGAATGGCGCTATCGGCTGATCACCTCGCGCGGAACACTTTGGCACGCAACGTGGTGATCGCCAGCGGCAACTTGAATTGTCCGGTGCGCCCAGTTTGGGCCGCTGCGTTGCCGCCGGGCCTGCGCCAGATCGATGCTTCTGATTATCGCAGCGCCGCTGATCTCCCGGCTGGAGCGGTGCTGGTGGTCGGAAGCGGCCAGTCCGGTGCCCAGATCGCGGAAGAACTGGCGGAAGCAGGCCGAACAGTCTTCCTTGCCACCAGCCGGGTCGGGCGGCTCTCGCGGCACTACCGAGGTCGCGACATCATGCTCTGGCTCGTCGAAAGCGGATTTCTCGACGTGCGTCGAGACGAGATCATTCGACTTGCGGGGCGCATTCCACCTCGTGGTCTGCTTGGGGTAGAACACACGATAAGCCTGCAAGGGCTCGGCGCCCAAGGTGTCGTGCTGCTGGGGCGGTTCGCAGGCGTCGAAGATGACGGCCGTCTGTCATTCGCCGACGATCTCGAAGAGCATGTTCGTTTTGCGGATGAGGCCTCCGCCAACGTCAAACGCTATATCGACGAATACATCAGCCGCTCCGGAATCGATGCCCCCGTTTCGGAACCCGACCCAGCGGAGACTGTCGCAGCGCAGCTGCCGAATCCGGCTGTCCGTTCTCTTGATGCTGCCGAGTCCGGCATCACGACCGTGGTGTGGTGCACCGGATTCAAGGGCGATTTCAGTTGGGTGAGGCTTTCCGGTCTGCTCGACCCGGAAGGACAGCCTGTTCACGAGGATGGCGTGGCCGCCCTGCCAGGCATCTACTTCGCCGGGTTGGATTTCGCCTCCACGCGCAAATCAGGCATAATATTGGCGATTGCCGAGGAGGCCCATCGCCTTGCGGAACACATCGTGCGGCGTTCGTGACGACCTGGACACCGTCGGCAGGTTTCTAAACCCCCAAGCGGTGGACGGAAGCCGTCACGCCGCCTATCACAGCTTCCTGCAAGCACGCGGCCTTCCGCTGCGAGATGACCTTGTGATCGGCGGTGCAGAGGCGCGCAAGGCTGCGTTTGCCAATGTCACGGCGCTGGCCGCCCGCATGGACCGGCCGACCGCGCTTTTCGTCGAATCCGATCTTGCCGCCGTGACCGCCCTGCACGCATTCGAGGAGGCCGGGCTCTCCGTGCCGGGCGACATAGCGGTCATCGGGTGTGGCAATATCGACGAGGGCGAATTCAGTCATACGGCATTGACGACGATCGGTCCTGAAACGGCCCACTACGACCATTTTGCCGATCATCTGATCTCATTGATTTCGGCAACACCGGGCGCAATACCTACCCTTTTCAGCGTTTCGTGGCAGTTGGTCCGTCGCACGTCCGCATGGGCAGGATCGCCGCTATTTGACGCCCACGCTTTCAGGCCAGAGCGCCTGGATTTCCTTTGGCAGCGCATCTCGCACCTTTGCCGACTGGCCAAGGTCGATATGCCGTGCAAGCACGCGAAATACCGAGCGTACTGCATCCTCGGGATCGACAGGACGGGTCGATTTCAATTCATCGGCGATGTGTTGCAGGAACTCCTCGAGCGAGCGTGTCTTGTCGGGCATGTCGGCGGGCCGGTAGCGATCATAGTAGGCGCCGCGCACGAGCAGCGGCAGTTCCGCTCCCAATTTGGCCGCCAGTCCGATCTGTAGCCTGTCCCGCAGGGTTCGCAGAACGGCGCCCAATGTGTGCCAGGCGACGTGGCGATCCGGACCAAGATCCGCCATGATCTCGTCGAGCCAGATGTTTGTTAGTTGCAGCGTTTTGTCAAAAACGTCCAAGCCGGTTGTGCTCATCGTCGCCTCCTCGAAAGGTTCTGCGGGCGAAACGGCGACCGGAGACAATTGTTTCGTGGTCCTGTGAAAATAGCCTGGCAAAGCGATGGAAGCCGGTTTAGATCGGAGAGCCTCTTTGCGTCAGGTCTGCTCTTGGCGCTTCGGCTTCGCTGCCGACGAGCTTCGCCAGCTTCGGTGAGTGCCGTCTCGAGGCGCGCAGCTCTTCGAACGTCAACGGCGCGCGCAACCTTCCCATGGTCGTATCCGGCCATCTGCGTTCCGATCATGAAGCCGTCTCTGCTGATCCGAAATGCGTCTTTGTCCCCCTGACTGGGCTTGCGCTCATCGGTTCCGAACGCCTCGCCGTCTAAGCCGGCAATGAGACCAGTCCTCACGTTGCCCGAACCGGATATCTCTTGCCGGACATCTCTTGACTGAATGAGCGGCCCGCGCCGACAATGGCATTGGGAAGATGGCGGGATGTCGCCCACGGTGTTCGGCACCACTTGGCGATCAAGCTGCGAAAGGGCTGTGATGGATTGGAAGCTGGAACTGGTCCCGGTCCCCGTATCGGACGTCGATAGAGCAATCGGCTTTTATGTTGGCAAGGTCGGCTTTCATCTCGATCACGACCACACCGTAAGCGACGAGATACGTTTCGTGCAATTGACGCCGCCCGGTTCGGCCTGTTCGATTGCCATGGGCAAGGGCCTCGTCGACAGCCCCCCGGGATCCATAAGAGGCCTGCAACTGGTCGTGCCCGATATTGATGAGGCACACCGGCACCTGGCCGCTCAAGGTATCGTGGTCAGCGATATCAAGGATTTTCCCTGGGGCAGATTTGTCTTCTTTGAGGATCCCGACGGCAATACCTGGTCTGTCCAGCAACTTCCACCTCGCAGCTGAGGCGGCGAGCTACCGCAGGTCATCCCCCGACGCAGATAGCGCGGGACGCACGGTTCAATTCGAACGCATCCCGGCCTAACGCCTCTTCTCGTCGAAGGCGGCATTCCAATTGTGATAAGGCGCGCGATAGGTGGGGATGCGGTCCTCGACATCGGCAAGCGCTTCGAACGGCTTGTGCGGTTCCGCCTGATACCAGAAGGCGACTGACGAGATGTCGTCAGAGCGGCGATTGGCGTGACCGTGCTCGATGGTCACCCGGATGCGTTTGTGAAAGATGACCGGGTCCTCTATGTGCCAGCGATAGAGCGTGACCGGCTCCGTCCAGTTCGGCCCGCCGGCAGCGATTATGCCGTGATAGGGCGCGCTGTAGTCCTGTGTCGGGCACCATGCCGTATTGAAATAATCTTCCGTGCCGGTGCCGTGCAGTGTCGGCGGCCATGCATCGTTGGCGCCGGGGCTGGTCTCGCCACGATCGCCGACCAGTTCGGCCTTCAGCCCGATACGCGGATCGGGCTTGCGCACCGTATCCGGCACGGAAATGCCCGGCTCGCCGTCGACGAAGATCATGTCGTCGCCCTCACCATACCAGTCCCATAGAGGGGAGCGGCGGCGCGAATAGACGGAATAGAGCAGGCCGACATAGTGGCCGTGACCTTCCGCCTCCAGGATGGTGTAGTTACCGTTCCCGTCGGTATTTTCACCGCCAAACAGGAACTGCTCGTTGGCCAGCCCCGCCTCGTCGATGCCATCAGGTCGCTGCTGCCTGTACTGGGCGTGGAAGCGGCCCAGGCCTTCCTCCAGTTTTTCGTGAAGTTCGAGATCGACATAATAATAGAAAAGCAGGTCGTCCTCGGCCTCATTGGTAACGGTGAACCGCATATGGCTGGCAAACGGCATCGGAAAATAGCAGTTGAAGGCCTTGCCATCCTCGGGGCTTGCCTGGACCGGCAGGCTGGCAAAATTGCGGGTGCGGGCATGGCTCATTCCGAAGAAATCGCCGATCGGCGTTTCGATGCTCGGATGTTCTTCACTATCCCAATACGCGCGAAATACGATCTTGCGCAGGAAGTCCTCGCTTTTGCAGGCGAGCGTCGCCCAGATATGCGTGATGATGCCGGCACCATCATGCTCGGCAATCACCGCCGTTTGGCCAGGTTCAATATGCAGCCGGTCGTCATTGCCGCCGGTGCGGTCGTAGCTTGAGAACCGGCGGGTTTTGGCGTCGCGCAATTTGGCGAGCCCGCGAAGCGGCGACAGGCCGGCATTATCCATGTGTTTCTCCTCTTGCTTCAGCGGTTATTTCAGGCCGCTTGTCTTGATGGATTCCATGATCTGGCGCTGGAAGATCACGAAGAGGACCAGCATCGGCACGGCGACGATGGTCGAGGCGGCCATGACATAATTCCAGGCGGCGGCGTACTGGCTCTTGAAGTTTGCGATGGCAACCTGCACCACCCAGAGATTGAGGTCCGACGTGATCGTCAACGGCCACAGGAAAGCGTTCCAGTTGGCGAGAAAGAACAGGATCGCCAACGCCGACAGGATCGGCCGGCTGAGCGGCAGGATGATGCTCCAATAGATGCGCCAATAGCTGGCGCCATCCATGATCGCCGCTTCTTCCAGCTCCCTCGGCAGCGACAGGTAGTATTGCCTGAGCAGGAAGATGCCGAATGCGTTGAAAATCGCCGGAATGATCAGCCCGGCATAGCTGTCCAGCATGTGCAGCGTCCGCGTCAAAATGAACAGCGGCACGATGATCACCGGCAGCGACACCAGGAAGGTCGAGAACATGGCGAGGAACAGGACGTCGCGGCCCGGAAAACGCAGCCGTGCGAGCGAATAGCCGGCCATCGAATGGAAGAACAGCGCAGCGACGGTCACCGTCGCCGACACGAAGAACGAGTTGAAAAGGTAGCGCAGGAACGGCACCTCGGTCAGCACATAGAGGAAATTGCCAAGCGTCGGCCGTTCCGGAATGAGGCTCGGCGTGAAGACGTCGCTCGCCGGCTTGAGCGAGATGACCAGCATCCAGACAAGCGGGAACACGGTCATCAGGCCAAGCGCCGCGGTCGCCAGCATCCAGGCAAGCCTCGCCGCTTGTATCTGCGAACGCGCGGAAGGAGTTCGGCTGTCAGTCATGCTCGAAACGTCCGCCGCGCGTCAGCAGGAAGAAGAAGACCGTGACCAGCATCAGCGCCAGCACCAGCAGCGATGCCATTGCCGATGCATAGCCGAACGCGCCGAACTGGAACGCCTGCTTGTAGATGTAGATGATCAGCACCGAGGTCGAATTGACCGGCCCGCCCTTGGTCATCACATAGATCAGGTCGAAGACCTGGCCGCCGGCGACAGCCGCGACCAGCGAGACCAGGAGGACGAAGAAGCTGGTCGGTTTGAGCAAGGGCAAGGTAATGTACCAGAAGCTTGTCACCGGCCCGGCGCCGTCGATTTTTGCGGCCTCGTAATACTCTGCCGGGATGTCCTGGAGCCCGCCGAGGAAGATCAGCATGTAGAAGCCCATCAGGAACCAGACGCTGACCAGCACCAGCGTAAACAGCGCAAGATTTGGATCGCCGAGCAGCGAAATTCCGCCGAGGCCGACGAGCGGCGCCAGCCGGCTGACGATGCCGACCTTCTCGACCAGCATGAGTTGCCAGACGAGCGCCACCACGACGAGGCTGACCATCTGCGGCGCAAAGAACATCGAGCGCATGACCGCGTTGAAGCGGTTTGTCTTCTGCACCAGAAGCGCCAGCCCCAGACCGGCGGCGTAGAGCGCCGGCACCAGCATGACGGCATAGGCTACGGTCACCTTCACGGACGACCAGAACAGCGGATCGCTCCACATGCGCCGGTAATTGCCAAGCCCGACGAACCTATAGCCGCCGAAGCCGTTGACCTCGAAAAACCCGACGGCGAGCGACAGCAGCATCGGCACGCCGACGAACACCAGCAGGCCGAGTGCATCGGGCAGGACGAACAACCATGCGGCGTAGCGTTCCCTTTGCTTGGCGGTAAGGCCGCGAGCGGATTTGGTGCCCGCGGCCGGCGATTTCATCTCGTCTGCGTGCATGCTGGAAGGGGACCTAAAGGATCGGCGCGCCGGAATAGGAAGCGAGGAATGCGTCGAGTTGCTGACTGGCCGCCGTCGCGGCCTGCTGGGCATCGACCCCCCCAAGCTGTGCCGACTGGATGGCATCCGAGATGATCTTGTAAGCTTCAGGCGGAACCCGCGGTTCAGCACGCGTTCCCGGGTGGATCTCCTTGGCGAAGGTGCCGAACTTACCCGTGCTGAAGACATCGGCGCCTGCCTTCAGTGCGCTGTTGCGCGGCGGCATGTCGCTTTTGGCGACCGTGCACCAGTTGACGACCCGGTCGATCGATCCCTGATCCATCGAGGCCAGCGCCCAGGCGCAGAACTGGGCGGAAGCATCCGGGTTCTTGCCCCCGGCATTGGCGACGAAGGCCCAGCCACCGCCGACGGTGACATATTTGCCATTGGCAGGTGTCGGCAATTTGAAGATGCCGTAGGGCACGTCCTTGGCGTTGTTGTCCATCGCCGAAATGCCCCAGATGCCGCAGTTCTGCATGGCGCACAGCCCTGCCCCGAGATTGGCGACGATGTCGAAGCCGCCGCCGACCACCTGACGCGGCGCCACACCGGTATTGATAGCATCCTGCCAGAGTTTAAGCGCCTGGACCGTGGCCGCCGAATCGAAGGCGCTCTTGCCGTCCTTACCCTGGAATTCGCCGCCGCCCTGCCACAGAAACGGATACCAGGTGAAGTTCTGGTAATAGCCAGGCGTCGTTTCGAACAGCACGCCATAACGGTTGGGCGTCGTCAGCTTCTTGGCAACCGCCAACAACTCGTCCCAGGTCTTCGGCACGTCGTTTTCGTTGAGCTTTGCTTCCTCGAACGCTTTGACCGAATAATAGAAGGCCATCGGCTCGACCTCCATCGGCACGCCGTAGATCTTGCCGTCGACCATGCGGTTGGCGATGACGCTTTCCGGGAAATCGGCTTTGGCGGCATCCTCGATATGCGGCGTCAGGTCGGCCAGTACGCCGCCATTGTAATAACGCAGGAAATCGCCGGGGCTGATGAGGAAGATGTCGGGGCCCTCGCCCGACGCGAAGGCCGTCGCCAGCTTGGAGCCGGAGATGTATTCGCTGTTGACGACATATTCGAGCTCGACCTTCTGGTCGTGGCCGTCGTTCCAGTCGGCCACCAGCTTTTCGAACCACTGGACCTGTGGCTTCACGTCTCCGCCCGGCGCATAGAACTGCCAGAATTTCAGCGGCGCTTCCTGAGCGCGCAAGGCCATCCTATTGATGAACGGGAAGCCTGTAAGGCCGGCGGCGGCGAAAGTGGCGCCGCCCTGGATCAGCCGACGGCGGTTGAGGGTCGTTTTGTCAGTCATCATTTCCTCCCTGGGTGTTGTTCGGTCGAACGTTGGCGAAGGACCTCCGTTCCCTCTGCCGGCATTTGGCGTCATGCGCTGTCGGATGGGCTCAACGCGCATGGGATCACTTCGGTGCGCGGCGCGCCCTCGACTTTGCCGCCCAGGCGCTCGAGCAGCATTTCCGTGGCGCGCTTGGCGAGCATTGTCGGGCTGTTGCCGACACGGGTCAGCTTCGGCCTGACATATTCCAGCTGAGGCAGGTCATCGAAGACCGCGATGGCGATATCCTGAGGGATATTAATCGCATGGTCGTAGAATTCAGTCAGCGCACCGGAGGCCATCAGATAATTGGCGAAGAACATCGCCGACGGCAGGTTTCCGCCGTGCTTGTCCAGGAGCCAAGCGACCGCCTCCCGTCCTGACGAGGCAAGATAGCTTCCCTCGAACCGAAGATCGGCGGCGATTGGCACGCCATTGTCGGCAAGCCCTTTCTCGAAGCCCGCGGCACGCGCCATCGCCTCCTTGAAAAAGGATGGCCCGGTGACATGGGCGACGCGGCGATGGCCCCTCTTCGCCAGATACTCGCCCATCAGATAGCCGCCGCCGAAATCGTCCAGCTGGACGCTGTCGACGGCTTGATTGGGGAGATTGCCGATGAAGACGGCGGGCAGATCGAGGTTGAGCAGCTCGCTGTGCATGCCGTGCAGCGCGAAGTCGGCAA
The DNA here is from genome assembly GCF_040319725.1 of Mesorhizobium sp. M0894. Classification (NCBI taxonomy): domain Bacteria; kingdom Pseudomonadati; phylum Pseudomonadota; class Alphaproteobacteria; order Hyphomicrobiales; family Phyllobacteriaceae; genus Mesorhizobium; species Mesorhizobium sp. M0894. The sequence continues at coordinate 312,091 of NZ_JAMYOG010000001.1, forward strand.
CGATGACGCCGTCGACCCGCTTGCGCCCGATCTGGCGCAAATACTCGCGGCCGTGATCCTGTGAATGTCCGCCCGGTACGTCGGTGTTGAAGATCAGCATGTCGAGGCCGACCACTTCGAGCGTCGACTGCGCGGTCTTCACCAGCTCCGGGTAGAACGGGTTGCGGATGTCGGGGATCAGCATCGCGATGATGTTGGTGCGGCCGGTGCGCAGGCTCTGCGCCTGCGGGTTAGGCGTATAACCGAGTTCGTCGATCGCCGCTTGTACGCGCTCACGCAGCGGTTTCGATACCCGGTCCGCATGGTTGATGACATGCGACACTGTCGTGCGCGACACGCCCGCTCGCGTGGCAACTTTGGAAATCGTGCTCATAGTGACAGGTTATGAGCACATGAATGCATTTGCAAATCGATTTTACTGACGCCTCGCAGATTGGAGTCGTCCGGCGGATTGCTGCACAAATGACCAAAGAAAAAGGCCGGACTGTTAAGCCCGGCCAAGCGTGAAGGTCTGTAACCTCCAGAGGGGAACGCGCCGGACGCAATGGGAGGAGACGTCCGACGCAACTTTCATGTGGGTCTGTATTGGTGACGTTTCAACGACATGGCAGTGGACCAACGTCGCTGTTGCCATAGTGCCAGGAACGCAAAGCATTCGAAGGGAGCGGTGGATCGCAGCTGCCAGTCGGATACAAAGGTTGCCGAATGCAAGGCGGGGTCCATTGCTCCTGGCATAGGGACTTCAGTCTGTAAGACTGTCGACCAAGGACCTGCACGGCCAAACTTTGGTCCGAGGCTGCTATCGCAAAAGCCCGAAATGCGAGAGTTTCAGGAACTGAGTTCCAAAGAACCCCGTTGCGATGCCGACTGGTACAGGAGGCCGCTATGGACCCGAGCATTCATCAGGCACGTTGGCTGCTTTTTCCGTTGTTTGGCCTGTGTTTCGGGATCGCGGCCATTGGATTTATTGTTGGCTGACGGTGGGAAGTCGGCGCTATCACCGAGAGACGCAGCCAACGGAAGGCAAAAGACTTGCGCAGTAAATAGTCCCTTCCTGCGCCAGCGAGACCCACCAGTTACCATCGTGGGACTGGTGGGTCTTGACGTCCCGGATACAAACCATTGTTTTAAGCATGACACGAAGTCGAACAGGAGGCAGCACGACAGGTCCGTATGATTAAGGGGATTTACGACATGCGACTGGCAAGTTCATTGATGACGACCCGGAGACGAAGGACCAGATCTTCACGAGGACGTCGTGTCGGTATTTCCGTAATCGTGTTGACCTTCATTCTCGTCGTAGGCCCGTATCGCGTCATGTTCGACGGACCGTCGCCGACGCTCGGCCCGCAGGCCGCCTGTGCCAAAGACGGCGGGAACGGCAACGGCAATGGCGGAAACGGGAACGGGAATTCAGGCAATTCGGGTGGAAACTCCGGCAATTCAAACTCGAACGCTGGAGCCGGCAAGGGCAAAGCAAAGTCGCAGGACGACAATCCCCCTGATCCCGCCCCTGCGGTAAACCCCGACAGCAAGCCAAAACTCTTTGTCAACGCGACCACAGGAGACCGGGTCGAGGTGCGTGGGCCGAGCATTGGCGTGGTGCATTCGAACGGCCTCAGCGAACGCATCGACAGCGGCCAATATGAAATGCGGGATGCCAAGGGCCGCACCATCATTCGGCGCCTGGCGACGCGTTCCGATCGGGACAGATTGCTTGAAATGATCAACTGAGGGCCAGTTCACATAGCTGCGCTGTGCGGCAATTTTGGCTCAAGCATGATCGCGAACAGGCCGATGCCGGCGCTCAGTCGCGTCGCGCAACGTCATTGCGGCTTCGGTCCTGTTGCTGACGTTGAGCTTGGCCAGGATTCGCGTCATGTGGTGCTTTATCGTTTTCTCATGCAGGTTCAGCCGAAGCCCGATCCGCTTGTTGCTCAGTCCCGCGGCAACCAGCGTCAGGATCTCCCTTTCGCGGCTGGTGAGTTCGGCAAGTCCGTCAGCTTTCGCCGGTTCTTTTGATTTAGCCGACAGATCGGCCAACAGGCGCGCCGATAATTGTGGACAGACATATCGTTCGCCCGACGCTACCGTGCGCAGGATCGCAGCCAACGTCCTCGACCCGACCCCCTTCAAAACATAGCCCCTTGCCCCGCTCTGCAACGCGGTCATCACGTGCTGGTTTTCTTCCGAAACGGTCAGCATCACGATTTTCAATGCCGGCTGCCGCTCCAGGGCCGGTCCGATCACACCAAGGCCACCTCCGGGAACCGAGATGTCCATCAGCAGAATGTCGGGCCGCTGGTCTTCGATTATCCGCAGGGCGTCATCTCTGCTGCTTCCTTCGCCGACTATCTCGAATCCGCCGATCTGATCGAGCGTGCGCACAACGCCTTCCCTGAACAGAGGGTGGTCGTCGACGATGGCAAGCTTGATGGCTGCGGTCATGTCTGCCCCATTTCAACGATGTTGAGAGCCATTTTCACGATCGTGCCACTTTGTGAGGAAGTCACGGTAAACTGGCCCCCGAGGCTTTCCACCCGCTCGCGCAGCCCAACGAGCCCCAGCCTCTCGGGACGCACGATTTGTGGGTCAAAGCCAGGGCCGGCGTCGGACACTTCGATACAAACGCGCTCGCCGTCGAAATGTTTCTCGACCGACTGACCTTCACCTCCGGCATGGCGAAATCCATTGTTCAGCGCCTCCTGGACGAAGCGGAAGATGCAGATCTTGGCCGCCGGCGACAACGTCGCATGGCCGCCGGTCATCGATAGCGCCACTTTGGCTCCGGTTCGTTCTTCGTGCGCTTGCACGGCAAGCTCGAGAATTTCGGCCAACTCGGCATGCTCGATATGCGGCAGGACAAGGCCCTTGCTGATACTCCTGATCTCGCGCATGGCTTCGTCCAGATGTGCTTTGACGGCTAGCAATTCCTGTGCACGTTCGGCTGACGGCGTAGCGGGATCGGCAATGACAGGGCTGTCGATCCCCAGCGCTGCGAGAGCAACCAGTTGCGCGGGCCCATCGTGCAAGTCCGCACCGATGCGCCTGAGATAGCGTTCGTTGAGTGCGGTGGCGCGCTGCGAGGCACGCTGCACCTTCAGCCTCAACAGTCTGTTTTGAGCAAGCAGGTCGGAGAGTTCAGCAATGCGCTGCTTCAACGAGCGGCTCTGCGAACTGATCGTGCGGCTGCCACGGAACACGATTGCCGACAGCCCGAGAAAGAAGGCCGCTGTGACGGCGGCAACGTCCAGCCAAGTTCGAATAAGTGCCTGATGCAGGTTTCTTTCGAAATCAGTGGCGACCTCGTAGAATTCCGAAACGGCCACCACTTCCCCCGACCATGGCTGCAGCACCGGGTTGTAGATCTCGAGGAGATGCAAGCCGCTGGCTCTTTCGGCCTCGCTGTCCGGATCGTCGAGCTTGTCGAACTCCGAAACCATTTGGCCTGCAAACGCCGCGCGGAGATTGCCGCTGGGTTCAAAGCGCTTGCCGATCAATGTCTTGTCGGTCGAATACAGGATGGTTCCGTCGCGACGCCAGAGCTTGAAGGATTCGAGCCTTGTGCCGAGTGCCCCTTGTCCCAGCGTTTCATCGAGCGCGTGGGCGACGCTCTCGTCGAGGACTTCGCTCTTGCGCATATCCGGAAGCAGCGGCGCGATAACGCTGTCCACGTAAAGAGCCGTAGCGGATGCCGAATTCTGCGTGACCACGGCTTCTATGTGGCTCGTGACTGAAATCCCCACCACCACCATGGCCGACAGGGAGAATAGACCACCCGCGAGCAGGAACTGCGTGGCCAGCGACAACGCGTTCCAGCGGCCGACAAGGCTTGTCACCCAGTGTGGCCTAGTGTTCCGAGTGGCCCGCTCGGCAACACGCCGCATCAGTGGCGCGATTCTGGAGAACCGGCTAATTTGCTGTCGAACGTCGCTAAAAGACGCCATCCTTGGTGTGTAACCGATCAATTGCGATGGAACTAGGGCCTGATGAGAGGGCGAACAGCGCATCCGGCGCTTTTTTGCGCAACTGTCTCATTGCGTCGTTCGGTAAAGCTCGGACGCGGCCTGCTTCAGTGCCGCCCGTCCATCCGGCCTCAGATACATCATGTGCCCGCCTTCCAGCACCTCGGCGCGAATGGGCTTTGCGCCGGCAAGCGAAGGAATTTGACCAAGCAGGTAGCGCGAGCCCATGTACGGCGTCACCAGGTCGCTGTAGCCGTTGACGATCAGCACGCCGAGATTGGGGTTCAGCGTGCGTGCCTGCTGAAGGTCGTCCATGACACCCGCATAGCCCTGACGCGTCGGGCTCGTTCCATAGTCCCAATTGCCGCTAACTTCGCGGTTGAGAAGCCGATAGCTGATATCCGTACGGAAGTTCAATTCATCACGCACGTAGCCGACGAAAGCAGAGGTGAGCGCCGGCACGCTTCGGTCGAGCACCGGATCGGGACCCTCGACTCCCAGGCTCTCTGGCGCCACGTCCGCCGTCGCGATGTTGCCGTCATAGGCGCTGAGAACATTGCCCTTTGCCCGTGCAAACTCCTTGGCAAAGAGCCCTATGGGAATGCGTGCAAAGTGCCGCTGGACAAGGTTGAGCGGCAGACCGGTGATTTCGGCGACACGCTGGCTCGCCAGCCGTCCACCTTGCTCCAGTCCACCGGCTAGCGCGGCCAGATAATCGCCGAGCGCATAGCGTTCGACTTCTGCCAGCCGCTCCTGCAGAGCCGGGCCGGAAACGCCTTCGCTGTGCAGGCGCACTGCCGCCAGCGACGGCAGTTCCAGCGCCCAGTGGAGCGGCTGGAATTCGTCGGGGCGCACCAGCGTGAATTCAAGCGCCGGCGAGATAAGGACGACGCCGCTCGGGCTGATGCCGATGTCTTCCTGCAGCTTCCTGGCGAGCAATGCCGCCCGAAACCCGCCATAGCTTTCGCCGGCAAGAAACACCGGCGATGCCGTGCGGTTGGTCTGCGCCAGATAGAGCCGGATGAACGCGCCTATCGACGCGGCGTCCTGACTGACGCCCCAGAAGCTGTGTGCCTCCGTGCCGGGCGCTTCACGGCTGTAACCGGTTCCGACAGGGTCCACAAAGACCAAGTCGGTCATGTCGAGCCAAGTGTCGGGGTTATCGAACAGCCTCTGTGGCGGCGGCAGGAAACTTCCATCGGCCGCCGTCGCCAGGACCCGCGGACCGAGCGCGCCGAGGTGCAGATAGGCGGAAGCTGCTCCCGGACCGCCATTAAACACGAAGGTGATCGGACGCCGCGGATCCGGTCCCGTTTCTTTTCCGGGATGCAGTGCATAGGCGACATAGAAAATCTCGGCGGTGATATCGCCTTTGCCGGACGGCAATGACAGCGTGCCGGCCTTGGCCTCGTAATCGAGCGTGCGTCCGGCGATGACGATCGAATGATCGGAAGTCTGCGGCGGCGGCAGGAGCGACAGAACCCCGCCTGTGGGCGGCGGCCGCTGGGCCGCCTCCGCATGACTGGCCCCAGCGCCGGCGACCAACAGCAGAAGAGCGAGGGCGATTTCTTGCAGCTTGATAAGCATGACGTCTCCGGAGCAATTGGCTGGAAACTAGCACACCGTCGGCCGAACCAAAGTCACAGCACCGTGCGCCAGTACTCGGCGTCCAGGCGGAAGACAGGGTGCGAGGGTAATGGCAGCAGCGTCAACCCCTTGCAGCAGATGCGCGGCGGTGGCGCACCAAACGACTTCGTGAATTTCTGCCGGTTGACTCGACTGGCTCACTTCCTAGGTTGGCATTCGGGGCTCCCATGCAATCCGAAGCTCCCATGCAATCCGAAGTTGGTATGACATCTTTCCACACACGAAAGCTTGCCCTTCTCGTTCTATCCGTAAGCGCCGCCATCCTGTCCTCCTGCGTCATGCCCGACGACACGTCGAGCACTGCGAAGGAGGACGCCACGGCGGCGGCAGCCCGCAAGGAGATGGTCGGCCTTAGCGAAGCGGATGTTCGAATGTGTGCCGGCTTTCCGACAGCCACCGCCGATGTTGGCAGATCCGGCCAGATCTGGACCTATCAGCGCGTCGTTCAACGCGGCAATCTCAACATTGTGGTTCCGACCGTGGCCATTGGCCCCGTCCCGGCGCTCGGAGGTTCCGTCAACGTCGCCCCCGGCGGCTATTGCAATACGCAAATTCGAATGGTTGACGGCCATGTTGCCGAGGTCGCCTACGCCGGCGACAACAACCTGCCGAACAACCGCGACGGACTCTGTGTCAGCACGGTGGACGCCTGTGTCGCCTATGCCCGTCAGCGCCATCCAGTCAAGGCGATGGGTCGCACGCGGTAACCGGGATCAGACACGCCTCTGATTGATTTGCCGGCTAATGGGTGCTGCCGGATCTCGATTTGAGCACCAACGACGTACCTAAATTTCTGCTCTCAAGCGCCGATCCCATCACGAATGGCGCAGAAATAGCGGTCGGTTCCGACCTGTCCGCCCTTGAGGGCAATTTCCAGCCCGTCAATCGCCTCGATGCGCGAATGCGCGAGACAAAGCGGCGAGCCCGGCGATGCCGGCAGCGGCATTCGCACCGTCAGCGCATCGACGCCTATCTGGCCAAGTGCGTGGCTCGACGTATCGCCGCCGGCGATGACCACGCGCAGTAGCTTCTCTTGAAGCGTCAATTCGCGGAGAAGCTCGCCAAGGCCGCGGCCAAGCTTATGGCGGGCGCCTTCCCGGAGATCGATTTCAGCACCGCGGTCGGCCGCCGGTCCGAGCGCGGTGTAGAGGATGACGCTGCGCCCGGCCTTCAAGCTGGAGCGGCCGGTTGCAACCGCGCGCGCAATAGCGTCGTTCGAAGCCTCAGAAACCAGTTCGACCGGGTCGATCTCGATCCCGTCGAAGCCATCGGCTAGAGCATGCCGGATCTGCCGTTCCGTCGTCGGCGAGCAGCTCCCCGAGACCACGGCGATCCTGTCGGCAGCGCCCGGCGGCGAAAACGCGAGTTTGGCATCCACGATCCGGTTCGATGCCCATTCGGCCAGCAAGGCATATTCGATGCCTGAAGAGCCGACGACGAAATAACCGCCCGGCCTGCGAGCGCGCCATATCTCCTTGCCGGCAAGCGCCTGGGTTTCCAGGCTGTCGGCATCGAAGAGCACGATGTCTGTGCCATTCTCCACAAGCCGGTCGAATGCTTCCGACCGCGACGCCGATTGCAGCGTCGCCAGGTCGACCAGCCCCGAGCTGAGGTCTGTCTGGCGCGACAGATGGATCAGCAGGTCGGATTCGTCCATCGGCGTGGTCGGATGGCGGCTCATCACGGGATGGCGATCGATACGGAAATATTTGTCGCGGTAGGCCGCGAAGAGATGACCGAAGGCGGTGTAGCGCTTCAGCTGCGGCGCGCCGACCACCAGCGGCACGCCGCCTTGCCGGAAAACCGAGCGGCCGATCTCGATCGCCCGGCCGATGCTGCCGATTGCCGGGCTGGAATCGAAGGTCGAGCAGACCTTGTAGTGGCAGATCTCGGCGTTGAGGGTCTTCAGCCAGGCGAAGGCATCTCGCAGATGCGTGTCCATCCACTGCGGCGTCTCGCTTCTGCTGGTGCCGGCCAGCCCGATGGCGCGGCAATGCGCAAATTGCGAAAGCAGCGCCTCGTCCGGCTGCCGCATGAACAGCACGGTCGGCACGCCGCCGAGCTCGAGCGCCTCCATCACATCGGTCGAGCCGGTCAGGTCGTCGCCATAATAACTCAGAAGCAGGTTTTGCATGGCGTCAGGCCGCCTTGCCGTCGCCGAACTTCTCGATCGACCGCGCCAGCTCGACATGGCTCAAGGCATAATCCGCCAACGGGATGTCTTGGACCGCCGCCTTCCAGGCCTGCTGCACGGCGCGCACGCCGGCGCCCGGCCCGTCCGGGTGGCTGACGATGCCGCCGCCGCAGAGATAGAGAAGATCGACCGTCCGGCCGGTTCGCTGGAAGGTTTCAGGCGCCTGCCCGCCCCACTGGCCGGAGCCGGCGACCGGCAATGCGCAATCGGCCGGCGAAAAGATCGGCGTGGTCACCGCCTTGAAGGATTCGACGAAGGACCAGTCGGGTTCCCAGTATTTCGAGGCGATGCCATTGATCTGGAATTGGTCGACGCCGAGCAGCCGCCAGAACTGCTGCCAGACCTTGAAGTCCATGCCGAGGCCAGGATGACGGGTGAGAATGTCCCAGCCATTGCGGTGGGCATGGAGCACCAGGCTGGAGCGCTTTCGGAGGTAAGCCATGCCGCCAAAACCGATCGAATTGATGTTGACCACAGCACAATTGCCGCCGGCCTTTGCCACCAGGTCGTGGTTTCGCATCATCTCGTCGGGATCGGCATGTGAGATGCCAAAGGCATACATGACCTTCTTGCCGGTCTTCTGCTCGTGGTCGAGGATCAGCGGCATGATTGCCCTCACCCGCTCTGACAGCGGTGAATAGGCCGGGCTCATCAGCTTCTCGTCGTCCTTGATGAAATCGACGCCGGCGGCAATCAGCTCTTGCACCATCGCGGCCGTCTCGTGCGGGCGGAGTCCCAGCGCCGGCTTGACGATGGTCCCGATGATCGGACGGTCCGCGACAGCGGTGAGCCTGCGGCTGCCCGTGACGCCGAATTGCGGGCCAGGATGCGCGCCCCGGTACTCCTCGGGTAGCTTCATGTCGATCACACGAATGCCGGACAGGCCCTTGATCGAAAACGTGCCGCCGATGGCAATGGTCATCAGCGCTGACAGGTCGGTGCCGATGGCCTCCAGCGGAAAGGCGATGTCGACGTCGGCGCGCTTGACCGGGCCAATGCCGGCTTCGGGACCGGTTTCGGGAAGAGACGGCCGATCCGCATCCGGCAGATGCCGTATCGCCAGGACGCGCGCCGCGACCCTAGCCTTGAGCTCTTCGGTCTCGCCGGCTAGCGCGACGAAGGTTCCGGTCGACTGGTCGCTTGCGATCTTGGCCGCCAGCGCCTCGATATTGCCGCGTGTTTCGATGCGATAGGTGAGAACAATCATATTCGCGCGGCCTGCCGGGGTGGTTCGAAAAAGGTTCCTTGGCCCTGAAATCTGGTATAATGAGTACATAAGCATTGCAAGCCTTATCCGGCTTGGCAGGTAAAGGCGGGCGGGCTACAGGCGTTCCGGAATTCGTGGCGGAAATGCTAGATAGAGGCCGGTCATAGGAGTGATTCGCGACGATGAACCGTTCGGAGCCGATCGTCCGGCGCAAGCTTTCCGACGAAGTATTCTTGAGACTGAAGCGCCTGATCACCAGCGGCGAATTGCAGCCGGGCGACGACATGCCGTCGGAGCGCGAACTGATGGAGCGCTTCGAGGTCGGCAGGCCGGCGATCCGCGAGGCGATGCAGGCGCTGAGCAATATGGGGCTGGTAGCGATCTCGCATGGTGAGCGGGCCAAGGTGCTGCAGCTGACCGCCAAGTCGATCATCAAGCAGGTCGATGGCGCGGCGAAGATCATCCTGTCATCGTCGAAGGATACGCTCGAGCACCTCAAGAACGCGCGCATCTTCTTCGAGCGCGGCATGGTAAAGGAAGCTGCTGAAAAGGCCACCGCCGAGGACGTGCAGCGGCTGCGCGCAACGGTCATCGAGCAGCGCAGCCATCGTGGCGACTCGGAAGCCTTCATATCCGCCGACATGAAATTCCACACCCAGATCTCGGCAATATCCGGCAATCCGATCTATGTCGCCGTCAGCGAGGCAATGCTTGGCTGGCTAAAGGAATACCACACCGAAATGCTGATCTGGACCGGCAAGGAAAAGTTCACGCTGACCGAGCACGAAGAGATCATCGGACGCATCGAAGCCAAGGATGCGGATGGCGCCGAGAAGGCGATGATCAAGCACCTCGAACGCTCGCGTGCGCTCTACGTGATGAATTCCGGCAACTGAAAATCAAGCGCAGGTCTCTACCGGCGTCGCGGTCGGGACTGTGTTCTCGGCCTACTGACTGACTACAGGTCAGCCTGAGTCCAGACCGGCGCAGTTTGCTGTAGCCGTTTGAATCCGATGTATGTGCCGCGTTGTTTTCATTCAGCTATTTCCGCATTTGCATCTCTCCAGCCATGGATTTCCGCGGCCGCTGTCGTCAGCAAGCCCGTATACGGCCATCCTGGAGGCGCCGGCCTTTTTCTGGAATTGGCAATTTTGACAAAGACTGTGCTAGACGTGCCACTCGGCGGGAATGACGTCGGGAGAACCGCAATGGCTGACAGGAGCCTCCACGTTGTGATCTGGCTGCCGTCGAATTTCTATTCGGCCGTTGTCTCGACGCTGGTCGAAATGTTTCAGCTTGTGAATGACGTCTGCCGTTCACAGGTTCTTTCATGTGAGTTCGTTTCAAGGGGCGCGCCGTCGACATCAAGCACCGGAATTTCCTTCCCGACAAAGGCTCAGCCGTCCCGAAAAATGGATGTCCTGATTCTCATTGCGATGCCGGGTGTCGAGATTCCGGAGCTTCTGCGCTCGCTCGACGAGGAGAGTGAGCATTCAAACCCGCTGATCGCGCTCGCTCAGCAGCAGGAGGCAATCATCGCAGCACATTGCGGCGCATGTTATCTGCTCGCCAATTCAGGATTGCTGGACGGCAAGCGCGCAACGATATCCTGGTGGCTGAAGAACGAGGCAAGCCGCCGGTTTCCGCAAGTGCGATGGGACGCTTCCCGCCTGCTCATTCGCCAGGACCGCCTTTACACATGTGGCGGCGGATTTTCCGGACTCGAACTCGCCAGGGCTTTGCTGATCGATCTGGGCTTCTCGAAGGAAGAGCGGATCATTCGAAAACTTCTGGTTCTTCCTCCGCCGCGCAAATTCCAGAGTCCCTACGAATTTCCTCTCGACGAAATTTCGAACGAGGCCAGCCCATTCGAGAACAAGCTGCGCGAGCTCTCGAAAGACAAGATGTCGGAAATCGATTTGAAATTTCTCGCAACCGAATTGGCGATGTCTTCGCGAACCCTGTCTCGCAGGTTTTTCGACGAGTTCCAGACAACGCCGGGAAAATGGATTCAGGAAAGGCGGCTGGAGTTGGCAAAATCCATGCTTGAGGAAACGAAACTGAGCGTTTCAGAAATTTGCTATCGGGTGGGATATCAGGACGTCGCCTCGTTCAGCCGTCTTTTTTCCAAGACAACTGGAATGGCGCCAGGCGAGTTTCGAAAGCAAATCCGGTGACAAGCCGGCAGCGGAAATGCTGCGGCTAGGGGCAACCGTTGCGGAATTGCGGCGATTCATGAACCCCGGCATATGACTTCAGCCGATCCGGACGATTGCGTAAGGCGTCATCACAAGACGGTCTCGGCCCGACGCGTCGCGCTGAATCTGGCGTGACGTTCGTCCATCCCAGATCTTCAGAAAACCCTGATCGGAGCCGAGCCCGGAAACATCGACTAAAACGTCGTCAGGGGTAAGGTTCGTCAGCCAGACGATGATCTTGCCTGTCTGGGTGCGGCTGGCCAGTCCGAGCACCCGCGTCTCATCGGTCGTTGCTGCCGCCATGTGCGCATGGCCGGCCAGTTCGCAAAGTCCTTTCACCGCGTGGAAAATCGGCCGGCGTGTACCTTCTTCGACCGGTTCGTCCGACGAGGCCAGCACGCCGAATGGCCCGGTGAAGCTGCAGAGCGTGAGCATTTCGAGCCCGGCAGGGGCGAGGCGTGCGGCATAGCCGATCGTCCACGCAGCCCCGAACAGTCCGGCATGGCGAGGGTCGCGGTCGGCCATGGCAATGCGCTGACTGTCGGGATTGGCCTTGGTCGCGCCGCCATAAGGGTTCTGGCGCATGGCAATGGTCGACGGCCCGATCCGATAAGGTTTTGTTCCGAAGATCGCCCGTACAGACGCCGCGATGAAAGGCAGCGCCTCCAGCGATTGCATGACGCTGAGATCGTCGGCGGCATGCACGATGGGGCAAGTGCAATGCGTGACGAAATCGAGCGGGTCGGCCGGCACACGCTTGCGGTTGAGTTCGGTGAAATAGCTGAACATGCCGCCGCCGAGGCGGATGTCGGGAAAGGCACGCCGCGCCGCGGCATAGACGTCTTCGAGCGGCAGGCATTGCGGCCACGCGCTGCCCGGTGGCGTCGACTGCCGGTCGACCGAGGGCGAGACGGCAATGGCCGAAAGCTTGAGCCCGGCCTGGCGCACCCTGTCGGCGACGCCTGAAAGCTCGGCGTCGAGATCGCCGTCGCCGGCAATGACACATTCGAGCGTTGTCCGGACCGGATAGGCGGCGGCGAGCCGGGCGTAGGATCGCAAGGCATCGAGCTCGTGGCCGCGCGTCGGGTCAAAGTGGAACATCAATTGCTGCGGGCCAAGCTCGGACAGCACCGACAGCTTGCTCAGCGCGGCCTCGACCTCATCCGGGTAGATGATAACGCCGATATCCGGCAGCACCGGCCCGGCTTGGCCGAGCGTGACACGAATCGGTTCGGCGGTTGCCGCGGTGGCCGGCACTTTCCCGCCACCCTCCACCCGCAAGCTGATGGTCTGGCGGAAGGGCTTGCCGGCAGGCAGCACGTAGGGCCATGGCAGCGCGAGCGGCCGGACATAGGTCTTGTAGGAGGCATCCGACCAGTTGCGCTGGTCTTCCATCTCGAAGGCATCGCCTTCCATACGGCATTCGGCGGTGACGCCCGCCCGGACCTCATGGGTGATCGCCCGCAGATCCTTGAACGGCTGCCAGGGATCGATTAGTTCTGGGAGCCGCGTTGCGACCACGCTGCCGTCGGTATGCTCAACCGTGACCGGGCTGCCGGCCAGGCCGGCAATCGGATGCAGGATGCAGAAGCCACAGCGATTGGTTTCGAAATCGCTGTCGGGACGAGCGCTCACGTCGAAGACCAACTGACCATCGGCGGAGCTCTTGATGGTCGCGCGGAAGCCGAGTCGACTGCCGTCCGGTGCCTGGCAACTTGCCGAATAGCTGACGGAAAATGCCTCGGTATCTTGCTCGATGGCAAGGTTGGTGAGCGCCGGCTCGTAGGTGCCCCAGTCGCGATCTCTGACGATATAGGCGATGGCGCGCAGAACTTCGGTGCCGCCCTGCCGAATGTTGCGCAGATTGCCGTTGACGAAGTCCGCCGTCAGCGCACCGGCGCGCAGCCTGACCGGTTCGACTTCAACCGCATGCGTGCCGTAAAGGAGGAAGGCGTCGGCTGTCATTTCAGCAAGGCGTCGAGTTGCACCGGTTCGCGGCTTGCGGCGCCGGCATAGGCCGCCTCGACCAGCGCCAATGTCTTGAGGTTGTCCGCGCCCGAGGTCGCGGGCTCGGTTCCGTTGGTCAAGCAATCGACCCAATGCTTTTGAATGGCGACGACGCTTTCCTGGATGTTGTGCCACGGCCGCGATGCCCAAGGCAGCAGCGGCGGCGAGACGTCGCTGACAGCCGTTCCGCTCCTGCCGGTGACGGTGAGCCGGTAGCCCTGCGCCAGCCGGATCGTGCCGTCGCTGCCGTCGATTTCGATCAGCGTCTGCGGAAACGGCTCAGTCGCGAGCTTGCTCGCGTAGCTGCAGTCGACCACCGAAGTGGCGCCGCTCGTGTGGTCCATGAGCATCGTCGCAACATCCTCGCCGGCAATGGCAGGGTTGACGCGCGCCGTTCGCGCAGTGACCGTCGAGACGTCGCCCAGCAGAAAGCGGGCGATGTCGAGGATGTGGATGCCGAGGTCTTCGATAATGAAGCGCTTTCCCGTCGCCAAATAGGGCTGGCCGGAAAACACGTCGTAAGCCGATCGAAACGAGATCCGTCCGAAGAAGGGTGTGCCGATGTCGCCGCTGTCGAGCACGGCACGCACCGCCTGGATCGGCGACTGCCAACGAAAATTTTCGTGCACCATCAGCGGCACACCGGCGACGGCGCATGCCTTCACTATCGCCTTGGCGTCGGCAAGCGTCGGCGCGAACGGTTTTTGGCAGATTACCGGCACGCCGTGCTGCGCCGCCATCTCGACGAGGGGACGGTGGCTCGGCGCGGTGGTGGCGATGTCGACGAAATCCAACCTTTCGCCGGCAAACAGTGCTGCCGCGTCGGTATAGCGCCGCGCGACCCCGAACTGGTCGCCGACGATCCTCAACCGGTCCGGATCGCGGTCGCAGATGGCAGCGATCGAGGCACCCTCTATGTCGCGCCAGGCATGCATCTGGTTGACGGCGAAGAAGCCGCAGCCGATCAGCGCTCCCCGCAGTTCCGTCATGTCAGCCAGCCTTTGCCATCTGCATCAGCGTCACCCGGCTCTGCAGCCGGCGCTGTGCCTGGTCGACGACGACGGCGACGATGATGACGAGGCCCTTGATCACCATCTGCCAGAACGAGCTCACCCCCATCATCACCAGCCCGTCCGAAAGAATGCCGATGACGAAGGCGCCGACAATGGTGCCGCCAATGGTGCCGCGTCCGCCCGACATCGAGGTGCCGCCGAGCACTGCCGCGGCAATGGCGTTGAGTTCGAAGCTCTCTCCGGTCGCCGGATGCGAGGCCATCAGTTCGGACGAGATGATCAGCCCGACGATCGCCGCGCAGAAGCCGGAGAACATGTAGACGAACATCTTCACCATGTTGACGCGGACGCCCGAAATCCGCGCCGCCCGCTCGTTGCCGCCAACGGCGAAAATGTGGCGGCCGAGCGGGGTGTACTTGGCGAGATAGGCGGCCCCTAATGCAACAACGAGCAAAATCCACAGCGCGACGGGCAGCCCGAGCAACCGGCCGGCGCCGAGAAAGCCGAATCCGGTGGTGCCAAGCTCCGGCTTGCCGACGAGATTGGGGAAGGTGCGCCCGTCGGACGACAGCAGCGCCAGGCCGCGCGCGACATAGAGCACGCCGAGCGTGGCGATGAACGGCGCAACGTTAAGCCTGGTGATCAGCAAGCCGTTGACGGCGCCGATCAATATGCCGACGGCAAGCGTGATCAGCGCGATCTCGAAGACGTTGAAATAGATGGTATAGCCGACCTGCAGGTCGATGCCGTTGAGCACGAGATAGCCGGCCACCATGCCGCACAGGCCGACGATCGAGCCGACCGACAGGTCGATGCCGCCGGTGATGATGACAAAGGTCATGCCCATTGCGAGGAATGCGTTCAGCGCCACGTGCTTCGACATCAGGATAAGATTGGCGGCCGAGAGGAAATTGGGGGCAGCTATCGAGAAGAACAACAGCACGGCGATCAGCGCGATGAACGTCCTCGCCTTCATCAGCGTCAGCAGGACCGAGCCGCTCGAAAGGGAGGTGACCGCCGCCTTGGCTGGAATGTCAGTCATGCGCCTTGCTCTCCGTGCGGGACCGGTCCGTGGCCGAGCGCCGAGGCAGCGACGATCGCGGCCTCTGTCGCCTCGGCGCGGTCGAACATACCAGTCAATTTTCCATTGCTCATCACCGCGATGCGGTCTGACAACGCCATCACCTCATCGAGATCCGAGGTGGCAAACAGGATCCCCAAGCCGTCGCGCGACAGCTTGCGCATGGTGCGGAACACGTCGGCTTTGGCGCCGACGTCGATGCCGCGGCTGGGCTCGTCCATCAGCAGCACCTTCGGTCCGGTGAGCAGCGCCTTGCCGATCACCACCTTCTGCTGGTTGCCGCCCGACAGCGACGAGACTTCCTGCGCCGGATCGGCGACCTTGATCGCCAATTCGCGCACGGTCTGGGCCACCGCCTGTCGTTCGGCGGCACCACGAATGTGGAACAGGCGCACGAAACGCGACAGGCTGGCCAGCGTCAGATTGCTGGCGACGGAGAGGGTCGACACCAGCCCTTCGCGCTGGCGGTCTTCGGGGATCAGCGCCAGGCCGCGGCGGATGCGTCGTGTCGTGTCCCGCTCGTGCACTTTTTTGCCGGCAATGAATATCGTTCCGGTCGAATGGCCGTGACGGCCCATGATGCAGTCGAACAGCTCGCTGCGTCCGGCTCCCATCAGGCCGTAGATGCCGAGGATTTCACCGGCGCGCAGCGACAGCGAGACGTGGTCGACCGCGAGCCCGCCGGTGACACGCGGCAGGCAAATGTCCTCGGCACGGAATATCTCTTCGCCCGGCACATGGCCGTCGGCCTTGGCGAAGTCCTTGGCCTCCGAGCCGATCATCTGCCGCACGATCCACTGGGTATCGACGTCTTTCATCTCCGCCTGGCCGGTGATGCGCCCATCGCGCAGCACGGTGATGGTGTCGCCGATGCGGATCAGTTCCTCGAGCCGATGCGAGATGTAGACGATTGCCACGCCGCGCGCCTTGAGGTCGGCAATCACCTTGAACAGGATCTCGACTTCCGCCGCGCTGAGCGCCGAGGTTGGTTCGTCCATAATCAGGATGCGCGCATCGAGCGAAACCGCCTTGGCGATCTCGACCAGTTGTTGCTGGCCGATGCGCAGATCCTCGACCAGCATGTCGGGCCGGATGCCGGCTTCCAGGCGTTCAAGGAACTCCGCCGCGCGGCGCTCCTGCTCTTTGCGGTCGATCTTGCGGAAGCGGTTGGTGATCTCGCGGGTGGCGAAAATATTTTCGGCGACAGTCAGATTGCCGAACAGGTTCAGCTCCTGGAACACCATGCCGATGCCGCGATTCACCGCATCCCCGGATGACGAGAAGGAAACCTCCTCGCCGTCCAGCAGAATGCGCCCGAGTGTCGGCTGCTCGACGCCCGCGATGATCTTCATCAGCGTCGATTTGCCGGCTCCGTTTTCGCCGACCAGCACGTTGACCGCGCCCTTGCGCACCTCGAAATTCGCGCGCTTGACCGCGACGGTGCCGGAATAGACCTTCGAGACATCCTCCAGCTTCAGGATGACATCTTGATCGCCGCTCATGGCTTCGGCCCGATCTCTGCCTCCGCCGGCGTCACCAGCGGCAGGTCCTGGCCACTGCCCGGCGTATAGGCGCCGAGGATCTTGACGCTGCGGCCCTCGAGTGCCTCGCGCGGCAGCTTGGAAAGTACGGTCTTGTCGGCATAGGCGTTGAACGACTTGCCGAACTGGGCGAAGTCGATCTGATTGGTGAAATCGTTGAACTGGATGAAGTCGAGGCTGTCGCGCAGGGCGGTCCCACGCATGGCGGGGCCGATCTGCACCCGCGCATCGGCCTTGCCGTCGCCGTCGGCATCGACATCCATCGTCGCCGCACGTGACTGTGTGTTGGCTGCAACGACCTTGCCCTCGAGCCGAACGGCGAAGGTCCACGGCGAATTCGCCTGCTTTTTCGGGTTGCCGTATTTGGCGCCGGCAGCGGCGGGATCGGCCTTGGCCAAGGCAGGCACCTCGGGAAACGGCCCGGCCTTCTGCTGCAGATAGGGTATCACTTTCGCCGCCCAGATGTCCTCGACCATCTTGTCGGGATTGAACGCGGAGCCAGTGCCGCCGTTTTCCGCCGACGGCGTCGGCAAGATCTTGCAGGCGGTCAGGCTGACTATTGCTGCGAGGAACAACGCGACAAAGATCGGCCGGGTCAGCGTGTTAAACATGTCGGCTCGTTCGGCATGGCGGTGAGGAGCACCCAGAGAAATGGAAGCAAGGGCGAAATGGAAGCAAGGGACGAACCGGAGGCTCGTCCCTTGCTGCCTGATGTTACGCCGGCTCAGTTGGTGAGCGCGAACGTCTCGAGCTTGGCGGCATTGTCGCCATTGACCAGGACGCAGTCCATCAGCTGCTTTTCTTCGGCGGGAGACTTCTTGTTCTTGATGAAGTCGTTGGCCTGCTCGACCGCCATCTGCGCCTGCGCGAAGGCCGGCTGCAGGACCGTCGCCTTGATGCCGCCGGAGGTGATCGAGTCGCGCACGTCGTTCGACCCGTCGAAGCCGACGACGATGACGTCCTTGCGGCCGGCAGCCGCGAGTGCCGCATAGGCGCCCATCGCCATCGTGTCGTTGCCGGAGATCACGCCCTTGATATCGGGATTGGCCTGGAGGATCGATTCCATCTTTGAATAGGCCTCGGTCTGGCTCCAATTGGCCGACTGCTGCGCCACCATCTTCAGGTCCGGATAGTCGTCGATGACGTCGTGGTAACCCTTGGAGCGGATGCCGGCATTGGTGTCGGATTCCTTGCCGACGAGCTCGACGAAATTACCCTTCTCGCCCATCAGCTTGACGAATTCCTGCGCGCCGAGCTGGGCGCCCTGATAGTTGTTGGAGACGATCTGCGCGACGGCAACGCCGGTGGCATTGATCTCGCGATCGATCAGGAATGAAGGAACACCTGCGTCCTTGGCCTTCTGCACGGCGGCAACGGTGGCGTCGGCGCCGGCATTATCGAGGATGATTGCCTTGGCGCCGCGGCCGATCGCCGTGTCGATAAGTTCGGACTGCTTGTTGGCATCGTCGTCATGGACGAGCACCAGCGCCTCGTAGCCGAGTTCCTTGGCCTTGGCCTCTGCGCCGACAGCTTCCGCCTTGAAGAACGGATTGTCATGCGAGGGCGTGATGATGGCGATCAGATCCGCCGCATAGGCGGGTGCGGCCGTGCCAAGCGCCAGCATGCCGGCGAAAGCCGCAAGCGTCATTCTGCGTGTCAGTTTCATGTATTCCTCCCGTTGAAAACCCGTGCCTTGATCCCAAGGCTATATGCATTCAATTCGTTAGCCAGCGCGGATCGCGGCTCGCGTCAGGTTCACAAGCCCTTTGCCGGCTTCACCTCGATCGATCGTCTCCCCGCCATCCTCCACTCGTCCAGGCCCTGAGCTTGCTGCGAAGCTTGACGGTCCGAGCCATCGAACAGCTAAGCTAACTGGTATGATGAGTCAATGACAATTTCAGGTGATATGTTCCCGGACGACGCGTTGCGCCCTCAGGTAATGCGCTGAATGCTCGCGGCAATCTCCTCCGGCTCGAACACCCGCTTCCAGTCATCGCGCATCAGCACCGGCTTGCCGAACTCTATCGCCCTGTTGCAGGCGTCGGAGAACACGCCTTTGGTCTCGCCGAAGATGACGGCGCCAAGCACGTTCATATGGCCAAGCAGGAAGTCGAGCGCCGCCTGTTTGTCGACCCCGCGCGCCACCACCTCGTCAACGGCCTCCTTCATGACGACGAGCAGCGAAGCGCATACCGTTTCCGAAAGGCCGGGCTCGAGCAGCGCCATCTGATCGACGGTGACTCGATGCGAGCGCATAACCGGGGCCCAGATGATCTTGGCGATCGCCTCACCCTTGGCGAAATCTTCCTCCGGCCCCTGCATCAAGGCGCTGACCATGTGCTGCTTGGCCTTGACGCCGCCGAAATAGTCCTTCTTGGCCGCCATGTCGGTCTCGTCGTTGAAGATCGGCGGATGGCACGGGTGGGTGACGAAATAGGTCAGGTCCGGTCGCTGCGGCAGATGCCCGGCGAAAGGTGCCGCGGCGTCGAGCACGACGACCATCGTGCCTGATGCAAGCTTGCTCTCGATGCTCGCCGCGACCTTGCCGATATGCGTATCCGGCACCGCCAGGATCACCACATCGGCGCCATCAAGCGCCTCATCGGCGTTGACGGCATCGATGCCGAGGCCCGATTTAAGCCGCTCGCGGCCGGCGTCGCTAACCTCGACATGGCGTACCGTATAGGGAGATCCGCGAAAATTGGTCGACAGGCGGTAACCCATTTTGCCGCCAGCACCAAACAGCGCAATCGTTGTCATTGTCCGTTACTCCTGATTTCCAACGACCGCCCTGCCGATCGTCATCCCATTGACTTGTATGCACATTGCCGCCGGCTGGCGGATTAGAAAAGGCGGGGAGCCGCCGCTCAAATGACGATGCCTGGACGATGTCCCGGGCGCTCGGATGTCCAGCACAGCGCAGCTATGCGGGGCAATGCTACCTCAGGTACATATTATACCAGCATGCCAAATTGGCAAGCGGCCGTGGCACGGCTCTGCGCCACCGGCGAGCCGCAGCAATCGCTTGGGTTTGGCCGTCGTTTACCTCCTGTTCAATGGCAATGAGCGATCATCGCGCTGAACTGCCAATCGGGCGGGATGATTCGCAGCGAACAAAGGCCCATGCTCGAGACTTCACTCTACAGCCCGGTCAAGACCTTCCTCGAAGGCCTGGGATTCATGGTCAAGGGCGAGATCGGCGGCTGCGATCTGCTGGCGCTGAGTGCCGACTCTCCACCGATCGTCGTCATCTGCGAGCTAAAGCTGAAGTTCAATCTCGAGCTGGTCCTTCAGGGCGTCGACCGTATGGCGGTGAGCGACGAGGTCTGGCTCGCAGCATGCATGTCGGGCCGTGGCAAAGGCCGTGAGAGCGATGTGAGGTATCGCAATCTCTGCCGTCGCCTCGGCTTTGGCCTGCTTGGCGTGCGGACGAACGGCGAGGTTCAGGTGCTGCTCAGCCCGACGGCATTGGCTCCGCGTAGGGATTCCCGGCGCCGCTCGAAACTAATCGACGAACATCGGCGTCGGCAGGGCGATCCTGTCGCCGGCGGCGGCTCGCGTGCGCCGATCATGACCGCCTATCGCCAGCAGGCCCTGGCATGCGCCGCAGCACTCGCGGACGGCCCAAAGCGGCCGCGTGACTTGAAGCCCAACCTGCCGAACGCGCCCAAAATCCTGCTGCACAACGTGTATCGCTGGTTCGCGCGCACCGATCGCGGGATCTACGAACTGACCACTCAGGGCCGTGAAGCATTGCAGCGCTGGCCGCAGCCCCATCGCAGCCACACCGCTGCCTGAGACAGGCAACGCCGGATTTCGCGCTCGCTTCCGCGACAATCACGGCTTCGGCAAGACAGCAAACCTCCGTGACGGAACCATATTTCGACACGATGGTTGTGTCGTCACCGAATTGATCGTCCCTGAGCAAAACGGAAGGAAAGGCCATGCGGCTATCGACGACAATTGCCACACTCTCGGCACTGGCTCTCGCCTCGCCGGTCTATGCGCAATCCGTGGGACCAGAGCTTGCCCCTGTCCCGCCGACGGCCCCGCAAACCCTGCCAGAGCAAGCCACGCCCGAAGAGGCCACTCCCGACCAGGCTACACCTGACCAAGCCTTCTCCGCGCAGAATTTCACCGCAGTGACAATCGTGGCGATGGAGGATCTGCCTCCTGACATCAAGGCACAGGCGGAGGCCGTCGTCACCCAGACCAGCGCCGAGGATTTGCGTATCCTGCAAAGTTCGATCGACGCATCGCCGCAGGCGGCATCGGCACTGGCGGCGAACGGGCTTAATTCCACGCAGGTCGTGGCCGCCAATATCGACGGCGACGGCACGCTGACGCTGATCATCCAGACGACGACGTGAGCGGCTGAAAGCGGACAAGCCGGTTCCGGCATGGAACCGAAGCCCGCCTGGATCGCGGAGGACTGTCATGGCCGAGGCTGCAGTTCGCAACTTCACCATCAATTTCGGGCCACAACATCCCTCCGCTCACGGCGTCCTGCGGCTGGTGCTCGAACTCGACGGCGAGATCGTGGAACGCGCCGATCCCCACATCGGCCTGCTGCATCGCGGCACCGAAAAGCTCATCGAGTACAAGAACTACCTGCAGGCCCTGCCCTATTTCGACCGGCTCGACTACGTCGCGCCGATGAACCAGGAGCACGCATTCTGTCTCGCCGCCGAGAAGCTCCTTGAAATATCGGTTCCGAAGCGTGGGCAACTCATTCGCGTGCTTTTCTGCGAAATAGGCCGGCTCCTGTCGCACCTCCTCAACGTCACCACGCAAGCCATGGACATCGGCGCGCTGACGCCGCCGCTCTGGGGTTTCGCCGAACGCGAGAAGCTGATGGTCTTTTACGAGCGCGCGTCCGGCGCCCGCATGCACGCAAATTATTTCAGGGTCGGCGGCGTGCATCAGGATCTGCCGCCGGAGCTCCTCGACGACATCTGGAATTTCTGCGATCCGTTCCTCAAGGTCTGCGACAATCTCGAAGGGCTGTTGACTGAGAACCGCATTTTCAAGCAGCGCAATGTCGATGTCGGCGTGATCGGCCTTGACGATGCCTGGGCCTGGGCCTTCTCCGGCGTGATGGTGCGCGGATCGGGCGCCTCCTGGGATCTGCGCAAGGCGCAGCCATACGAATGCTATCCGGAGATGGATTTCGATATCCCGGTCGGCAAGCATGGCGACTGCTACGACCGCTATCTCGTACGCATGGAGGAAATGCGCCAGTCGGTCCGGATCATGCGGCAATGTCTGGAAAAGTTGCGCTCACCCGAAGGCCAGGGGCCGGTCGCGATCCCGAACCGCAAGATCACGCCGCCGCCGCGTGCCACGATGAAGCGCTCGATGGAAGCGACGATCCACCACTTCAAACTTTATACAGAAGGCATTCGCGTGCCGCGCGGTGAAGTCTATGCCGCCGTCGAGGCGCCGAAGGGCGAGTTCGGCGTCTACCTCGTATCGGACGGAGGCAACATTCCCTACCGATGCAAGATCCGCGCACCTTCCTTCGCCCACCTGCAGGCGATGGATTTCCTGTCCCGAGGCCATATGATCGCCGATGTTGCCGCGATCATCGGCTCGCTCGACATCGTATTTGGAGAGATCGACCGCTAAAGTGGGTCGAAGGGTATTTGGAGAGATCGACCGCTAGAGCGGATCGAAGGGTGTTTGGAGAGATCGGCCGCTCACCAGGTCGAAGGATCTTCCACGATCGCGGGATTGTTGTCCCTAGCCAGATCGCACATGCCTGGACGGCGCTCGAACGCCCGTCGGACGAAGGCTCTCAATTGCGGCGGGCCAACTCAAATTCTCGCATCAAAGACGGACGCATGGCCGCGACAAGGCGCAGCCAAGCGTCAAGGAGTTTCACAATCTGCGCGGCCTGACGGGGCACGAGTCCTTCCAAGTTCGGAAGCGCTCCCCGCAGCGCGGAAAGAACGCGTGTTCCGCCGTTCCTCGTATCGCGTCAATGCACGATCAAGCCCTTCATCCAGGCAACAAATCTGTTGCCGCGAACTATCCCGCGCACCCTGGCAGCGGCCCATCGCGCTTGCATCGTGGCGCCAACGTGGCAATGGCAAACGATTTGGTGCAACTGCCGGTCGCTCAGTTCGAAGAAGCGCTTTGCCTCACCATAGGTATCGTCGTTCAAGCCCATGGCACGCAGAACCGGATCCTCGAAAGCGACAGTGAGCGGCGTCCCAGCGCCACGCGATCTGTCGCGCGCTTCCCTGTTCATATATTCGGTGCCTGGAAGCGCCCCAAGGCATCGCGTCGGGTTTTGCTCGAGAAGTTCTGCCCAACGTTCAATCCGCTGGTTTCGGCTCATCGCCGGATACGCCGCGAAGGACTCAACTTCCGCGACGGCATGCAGTTGGTCGAGTGTTTGATGTTTCATGGTCGGCTCCTGTCGACAGGTGAATTCGCCCACGCCTACATGAGCAATTATCGCGCCGTGGAGCGCTGACAAGGCCGGATCACCGCAACATGAGGCGTACGGATCACCTGCCCGGTGAAGCGGCGCTCGGTTCCAACGCGCCGGCGCCGCTCAGTGGGTTCGACGTCGCCCCGGTAACCGAACCCATTCCGGGCAGGAACTTTTGCGGAAGCTCGCGGTTTGGCTTTGCGTCCGCCCCGGCGGCTGCAATATCAGTCTTGAAAGCCATTCCGTTGGACACGAAGCCTCAAAGCGTCGAACAAGACGTCGAGCCTGTAAATGAAACTCGGGAGCAACCGGCCCGGGTTCGAGAATCTCGTGAGCGATCGGCAGAGCCGCGGCAGGAAAAGCCCGACGGGGATGC
The DNA here is from genome assembly GCF_040319725.1 of Mesorhizobium sp. M0894. Taxonomy (NCBI): domain Bacteria; kingdom Pseudomonadati; phylum Pseudomonadota; class Alphaproteobacteria; order Hyphomicrobiales; family Phyllobacteriaceae; genus Mesorhizobium; species Mesorhizobium sp. M0894. The sequence goes on from NZ_JAMYOG010000001.1 coordinate 335,759, forward strand.
CTCGCAACGAAAGGCCGGTCTGCTCGGCTTTCCCAGGCGCCATCCCTATGCGACGGCGGCGGTTGCGCTTGCGCTGTTGCTCGTCGCGGCAGGCGTCGTGATCTGGTGGCTGAACGCTCGCCAGTACGAATCGACCGACGACGCCTTCATCGACGCCCGCACGGTGACGATCGGCGCCCAAATCGCCGGCCGCATTACCGAGCTGGCGGTTAGCGACAATCAGCACGTGCAGGCAGGTGATGTCCTCCTGCGCATCGACGACAGCGACTATCAGGCACATCTGAAGCAGGCCGATGCCGGCGTCGCCGCGGCCGAAGCCGAAATCGTCAATGTCAACGCTCAGATCGAGGCTCAAAACGCAAAGGTGAACGCTGCCCAGAGGCAGGTTGCACAGGCCAAGGCAGCGCTGGATTTCGCCAAGGCTGAGGATCAACGCAATCGCGAACTCCTGGCCAGGGGCACGGCAACGCAGCAGCAGGCGCAGCAAGCGGCATCGACGCTGCGTCAGGATCAGGCCGCGCTGGACAGCGCCGAGGCCAATGTCGCCTCGGCAAAAAGCCAGGTTTCGGTCTTGCAGGCACAGGCCAGGAGCGCCGAGGCGCAGCTCGAACAGGCCAAGGCCAGCCAGGAGCAAGCCCGCACGACGCTGTCGCGCACGACCATCACAGCACCCGCAGCCGGGCGGGCAACGAGCATTTCGGCCGCTGACGGAACCTACGCCCAACCCGGCCAGGTATTGATGATGTTCGTTCCCGACGAGGTCTGGGTGAAGGCCAATTTCAAGGAGACGCAGCTCGACCTGATGCGGCAGGGACAACCGGTCGACATCGATATCGACGCGTACCCGGACAAGTCCTTCCATGGCCGCGTCGACAGCATCCAGGCCGGCAGCGGCACCGCCTTCAGCCTCCTGCCGGCTGAAAATGCCACCGGCAACTACGTCAAGGTGGTGCAGCGCGTGCCGGTCAAGATCGTCTTCGACAAGCCGCCGGATGTGCTTCTCGGCCCAGGGCTGTCGGTGGTGCCGACGGTCAAGGTGCGATGAACGGCGAAGCAGCCAGAAATCAGGGCGAAAGCCGATCCGCCGCCGGGACGCACAATCCCTGGCTCATCGCCATTGTCGTTTCCATCGCCACGTTCATGCTGGTGCTGGACACCTCGATCGCCAATGTCGCCCTGCGCAACATCGCCGGCAGCCTGGCGGCCGGAATGGACGAAAGCACCTGGGTCATTACCACCTATCTTGTGGCCAACTCGGTGATCATCCCGGTCAGCGGCTGGCTGGCAAGCGTCATCGGCCGCAAGCGCTACTACATGCTCTGCGTGGCGACCTTCACCGTCGCGTCGCTGCTGTGCGGACTGGCGCCCAACCTGGAACTGCTCATCCTGTTCAGGATCCTTCAGGGCCTCGGCGGCGGCGGCATGGCGCCAAGCGAGCAATCGATCCTTGCCGATACCTTTCCGCCGGAAAAGCGCTCGCAAGCCTTCGCGCTTTACGGCATTGCCGTCATCGTCGCACCAACGGTCGGGCCGACGATCGGCGGCTGGCTGACGGACCATTTCTCCTGGCACTGGATCTTCTTCATCAACGTGCCGTTCGGCATCCTGTCGCTGGCACTGGTGCAATGGCTGTTGGTCGAACCGGACGTACTCGAACGCGAACGCAAGGAACGGCTGAAAGGCGGCCTGAAGATCGACGGGGTCGGATTCATCCTGGTGGCTACCGCACTGGGGTGCCTCGAGATCTTCCTCGACCGAGGCCAGCGCTACGATTGGTTCGCCTCGAATTTCATTACGACTTTCGCAGTGATTTCCGCGATCGCGTTCCTGCTGCTTATCCCATGGGAAATCAGTCGCAGCGATCCGGTCGTCGACATGCGCCTATTGTTCACGCGCCAGTTCGGCACGGCCTTCCTGGTTATGATGGCGGTCGGTGCTATCCTGTTCAGCACCACCCAGATCGTGCCGCAGCTGCAGCAGACGACATTTGCCTACACCGCGACGCTGTCGGGCCTTTCGATGATGCCGGGCGGCATCGCCATGCTGATCTTGATGCCGGTGTCCGGATTTGTAGGCAGCATCGTGCAGCCCAAATACCTGATCATGGTGGGCATGTCGGTGGTCGCAGTCGCGCTTTGGCACATGACCTCGCTTACCCCGGACGCCAGCTTCCGCTTCTTTGCCTTTGCCCGTGTCTTCCTGATGGTCGGGCTGCCGTTCCTGTTCATTCCCATCTCGACCGCGGCCTATGTCGGCCTGCCCCCGCAACAGACCAACCAGGCATCGGCGCTGATCAACGTTGCACGCAATATCGGCGGCAGCATCGGCGTCTCGCTGTCCAACACCGTCATTGCGCAAAGCTCCCAGATCCATCAATCGAATCTGGTTGGCCACACCGTGCAATCGTCGCCCGCCTATCAGCAGGTGCTTCGGCAGGCGACCGAGCATTTCGTCGCCCAGGGTTCGCCGCTGGTCCAGGCGAAGCAGCAGGCGATCGGCTGGCTCGGCCAGTTGATCGCCCGCCAGGCCACGCTGCTCGCCTACGTCGATGTCTTCCGCTATTGCGCGGTGGCAACCGCCCTGCTCGTTCCGCTTGCCCTGCTGCTGCGGTCAGGCAAGTCGGGCAGCAGACACGAGAATCCGGAGATGGGCTGACCCGCAGGCGCGACGGTGTGGTTCCAAAAACGAGGAAGCCGGGAACCAGCTGACCCATTGCGTTGTTCTGCGCCAAGAGGAGATGATCACGATGGCCACTATTCCCACACCCGAGCCAACACCGACCCCGGTACCACCGCCTCCCATCCCCGATCCCAAGCCCGTGCGTGAGCCGGACCCCGACAGGCTCCCCGACGAGGACCCCATTCCCAATCCGGATGAAAACGATATTCCGCCGAAGCGGATGTCTTTCAGCCGGCAGTTGCCGTGATCGTTCTGCAGCCTGTCTGGCGATTGCTTGCGCCAGCGGCGCCGCCTGTCAGATTTCGAGCATGGCGTAGGGGCGGCCGGTCGGCTTGGCGACATGCATGGCAACGTTATAGACCGACGCTCCGCCCGGCGTACGGCCCTCATAGACGCCACGATGCGCATGGCCATGCACCACTGCGCTGACCTGGAACCGGTCTATTGTCTCGGCCAGGCGTGACGAACCGAGAAACGGGAAAATCTCCAGCGGCTCGCCTTCGACCGTCTCGACGACAGGCGCGTAGTGCAGAACGACAAGCGTGCGTTTGGCGCGGACCTGCCGCATCGCGTTTTCAAGCCGCATCGCTTCGTTCACGCTTTCCGCCACCATCGACTTGATCGCCGGTTCGCCAAAGGAGCCGAGCATGCGCGATCCAAAACCGCCAACGAAACCCTTGACCCCAACGAACCCGACCTCGTGAATCTCCGTCGCCTCGCCGTCGAGGAGATGAACGCCCGCCTGACGCAAAATGTCGGTGACCTGCTCGACGGCGCCTGACTCATAGTCGTGGTTGCCAAGTACGGCGACGACCGGGATCGTGCAGGCACGCAGTTCCTCGGCAAGGATTTCGGCCTCCCGAGGCTTGCCGAGATTGGTAAGGTCGCCGGTCAGCACGAGAACCTGGGCTTCGCGCGACATCTCGCCGAAAAGATCGCGGTACGACGCCTGGTCCTCCTTGCCGACATGCAGATCGCCGATGGCGGCGACCTTGAGTGTGCCGCCGTTTTCGGCCTTTGCCGAAGCAGATTCGAGCTCGTCAGCCATCGCTATATTCTCCTTCACCGCCGACGTCGGCAAAGCCCCATTGCTTGACGTCGATCTCATAGTCGGTTCGTGAAAGCATGCGCCCGCGGCAGATCCGCATCCGGGAAGGCGGCAATTCGCGCTGCTTGGCCAGCCGGTCGAGCAACTCGTCGAGCAGCCACGCGGGCACACGGTCTCGCTCCGTCGGATAGATCCATCTGAAGTTCAAGAGATGCATCAGCAAGACTTCCCAATGAACTTCCATGTAGGAAAGCAGCCTTTGCCAGTCGATCTGGTCGTGCGCCTTGAGGATGGTGTGCGCGACGTCGGCGCCATCATGCCGGCCGCGGTCCTGGATGAAGCATTTGGACCAGATAAGCTCGGTTGGGCCGATGATCCGCACGTGGCTGCCCAGCAATTCGGCCTGGCGAGCATGCTCCAGCCACTGGTCGTCGACAGGCATTGTGCCGTTCATCGAGGTGAAGATGACGTCGAAAAAATGCGTGCCCCTGAACACCTTGCCGAGCCACCGGTCGTCCTCGACCACGACCGCATAGCCGATCTGCTTGAAATGGGCGAGGATGCGCGGGCAGTCGCCGGCCTTGCAGAAAATGTCGAGATCCTTGGTCGGGCGGATGATCCCGGTATAGGCGCTTACGGCATAGGTGCCGGCGACGAGAAAGGGGATGCCCGTCGCGACAAGCTCGCGGATCGCTTCGATATAAAAGACCTCCGCTTCGGCATTGCGAGGCGTCGGGGCGGCTTTTGGATCGACCGACGGAACGGATGCCGGGATGGCGCTTTCCGGTGGGGGATTGATGATCATAGCAAATGGCTCCTGGCCCGGCAGACCAGCAGCCGCCTGTATCTAATAGCCAAGCATGCCCGATGGTTCCCGCCGCTGCGTGCCACCGCCGCTCTCGCCTGCTGCATCAGGCGAACACGCCGCGGTGGCGGGCCTTCAAAGCGGTCATGGCTCTCGGCCGCGGCGGCAGCCATAAAGAGACATGTGAGCGGTTATTTTTGGCGTCAAGATCGCAGCGCGCTTCGGCCTCAAGCGCGTCGAGGCGTAGTGGGCCCGCTATCATTCTCGGGTCCGGAAAGGATTGGTTTCAACATGGTTCCCGAGCTGTCGGAGGCGCTGCGCACCCGGCGTAACAGCCACTTGAGCGCCCGTAGCCAAACCGACTCTGTTTTCCGGAACGCTGCAGGCGGCGTGGCGAAAAGGCCATTCTCCATTTTGTAGTTCCTCACTGTCTCAGTCCAATCAGCGTTCTTCAACGAGCAAAACTTGTGTTGGTTCCGTGTCGCCATCGGCGGGAGCACGTGCTGGACAGGCGAAGCCATCATTGGTGGGTTCAAGCAGGCTAGCCTTCTGCCGCGAGATCAGGGGCCTCGGCGATCAAGTCGCGGAATTCAGCCACTAGCCGGCAGGATTCAGCTCTTATCCTGATCCGCCGGCGCTGGACACGACCCGCGAAGGCTGAAATTGTGATCGGTATTTCCAGTTGCAAACTTGGTTGGGCTCGGCGGGGATGGCGCTGGTTTCTGAAGACATTGCCCGCCATCCGGCACTGCGTCGCCACGTCCAGGCTCAGTCGCGGACGCTTCTCCAAACCTATGAAGCGAACCCGCGGCTGGCCTCCGTATTCGCCGCGCAACAGCGTTGGCTGATGGCCCATATCGGCCTTGGCTTGTATTTCAATCGAGAGCCGGACGATCATCGCAAGGGACTTACGTCTGCACGGTTCATGGACGACATCTGCCGGCATTCGGTGGCCAGCCGCAACACCGCCGACGCCTTCCTGAAGGAGATGCTGCATTACGGTTTCATTCGGCATCTGCCGATCAAATACGGGCGCATCCGCCCCTTTGAGCCGACCGCGGGCACTCTGGAGACGGTTGCCGGCTGGGTCATGGCGCATCTGAAAACGCTGGACAGCCTGGACAATGGATTTCGACTGGCTGCATTCGTCGCACAACCGGACCTGCTCGCCAAACTGCAGCCGCTGGTGGCCGACGGCCTGCTTTCGTCGCATGCCGTGCGGGAGCCGAGACAGACCTTTTCCTTGTTCACCTGGCTCGACAATGGCGGCATCGTCATGGATTGGCTGATGTCTGGCGTCGATCCCGATCATGCCGACCTGGACCGAATTCCGACCGGTGTCGTCTCAATCGGAGATTTCGCGAACTGGCTCAAGCTTTCCCGGACCCACCTGTCACGCAAATTGCGCGATGCCGAGGAACTCGGCAGCATTGGCTGGTTGGGCCAGCGGGGTCACTCGGTCATGTGGGTTTCGAGCGAGTTCTATCAGGAATACATGACTGCCCAGGCGGTCAAGCTCGCCATCATCGATGCAGCCTTCGACAATTGTGTTGTAACTTCCGAAGCCAGCTGAACGGCGAGCCAAACGCCGTCGTGGCGGCTTTGGCGCCGCCACCACGACGGTCTGGCATTTCAATCGATGTCGAACGACACGCCCTGCGCAAGCGGCAGCGCCTTGGAGTAGTTCACCGTATTGGTAGCGCGGCGCATATAGGCCTTCCAGGCATCCGAGCCCGACTCGCGGCCGCCGCCGGTTTCCTTCTCGCCACCGAAGGCGCCGCCGATCTCGGCCCCCGAAGTGCCGATATTGACGTTGGCAATGCCGCAGTCCGAACCGTCGACGCCGAGGAAACGCTCGGATTCCTGCAGGTCGCGGGTGAAGATGGACGAGGAAAGCCCCGCGCCGACCGCATTGTGCTCATAGAGCACGGCGTCGAAATCCGAATATTTCATCACATAGAGGATCGGCGCGAAGGTCTCCTCCGTCACCGGCGAAACTTGGCGCGGCATTTCGACCAGCGCCGGACGCACATAGTAGGCCTCCGCATGGCCGTTCTCGACCCGCATTCCGCCGGTTATCTTACCGCCATGCGAAGCCGCGTCCTCCAACGCCTTCTGCATGTTCTCGTAGGCAGCCTTGTCGATCAGCGGGCCGACGAGAGCGCTTGTCTCCAGCGGATTGCCGACCGAGACGCTTTCATAGGCCTTCTTCAGGCGCGGAACGAGGTGATCATAGACGCTTTCATGCACGAACAGGCGCCTGAGCGTCGTGCAGCGCTGGCCGGCCGTGCCCATGGCGCCGAAGGCGATGGCGCGCAGCGCCATGTCGAGATCGGCCGTCGGGCAGACGATGCCGGCGTTGTTGCCGCCGAGCTCAAGCACGGCACGGGCAAAGCGCTTGGCCAGCCGTGGGCCGACATCCCTGCCCATGCGCGTCGAACCGGTGGCGGAGACCAACGGCACCTTCGGATGGTCGACCAGGATCTCGCCGACGGCGCGATCGCCGATCAGCACGGGCGCCAGCCCTTCCGGCGCATCGCCGAAACGATTTGCCGCGCGCTTGAAGATCGCTTCGCAGGCGAGCGCCGTCAGCGGTGTCTTCTCGGACGGCTTCCACACCACCGCGTCGCCGCAGACCAGCGCCAGCGCTGCATTCCACGACCAGACCGCCACCGGGAAATTGAAGGCCGAAATGACGCCGACGACGCCGAGCGGATGCCAGGTCTCCATCATGCGGTGGCCGGGGCGCTCGGTGGCGATGGTCAGGCCGTACAATTGCCGGGAGAGACCGACGGCGAAATCGCAGATGTCGATCATCTCCTGCACTTCGCCAAGACCCTCGGATGGAATCTTGCCGACTTCGATCGAGACCAACCGGCCAAGCTCGGCCTTGTGTGTGCGCAATTCCTCGCCGAGCAGCCGCACCAGTTCGCCGCGCTTGGGAGCTGGTACCTGCCGCCACGCCAGGAAAGCTTTATGGGCATTGTCGATGGTCGTTGCCGCGTCGGCCGGCGAGATGGTTTTCAGCGCGGCGATCTGCTCGCCGGTCACCGGGCTACGCACGATGAGATCGCCGCCTGTAAGCGCGCCCTCGGCAACACCCAGTTTCGCCAGAAGCCCGGCCGTTTCCTTCGCAATCGTCATTTTCATCCCTTTCAGATCCCGCCGCTCATATGGCGTCGGTCAAAGCCTTGTGCCACGCCGTCTCTGTGCTGGTCGGCACATCAGGCACTGTCATGGCGTGGCATTACTCGTTTCAGGGAAAAATCGCCACCCCGGCATGGTCTAAGCAAAGGTCAGACCGTTGAACCAGGCGGAGGCGTCGGATCAATGCGCCCTTTGCTTGGCGCCTTCTTTCATCAGCCGGTCGATATGCATGCGGATATGCGCCGCCTCGGCTGCCGTGTTGGCAAGCGCGATGGCGCGGTCGAAAGCGACACGCGCCTCGTCGCCGCGGCCAAGCTGCATCAGCAGGCCGCCCTTGAGGCCGAAGAAGTGGAAATAACCGGAAAGCCTTTGCTCCAGCGGCTCGATCATGGCGAGTGCGGCTTCCGGTCCACGCACCTTGGAGACGGCGACGGCGCGGTTGAGCGTCACCACCGGCGACGGCTGCATCTGCTCGAGCAGCCCGTAGAGCAGGTCGATCTCGTTCCAGTCCGTATCCTCGGGCTTTTCCGCCCGTGCATGCAGCGCGGCGATCGCCGCTTGCACCTGGTAGGGACCGGGCTTGCGATGGCGCAACGCCTTATCGACCAGCGCCAGGCCTTCATCGATCATTTTGCGGCTCCACAGGCTGCGGTCCTGGTCTTCGAGCAGCACGATCTCGCCGTTCTCGTCGAAGCGGGCCGGCGCGCGTGCATGCTGCAGCAGCAACAGCGCCGTCAGCCCCATGATCTCCGGCTCGGTCTGGAATAGTCTGAGCAGCAGCCGGGCCAGCCGGATCGCCTCTTCGCAAAGCGGCGCACGCGCCGACGCCTCGCCGCTGTTGCTGGAATAGCCTTCGTTGAAGATCAGGTAGACCATGGCGGCGACGGCGGCGAGCCGTTCGGAGCGCTCGACCGCTCCCGGCGTCTCGAACGGCACCCCGGCATCGGCGATACGCGCCTTGGCGCGCGTGATACGCTGCTCCATGGCGCTTTCCCCGACGAGGAAGGCGCGGGCGATCTGCTTGACCGTCAGGCCGGAGACGATGCGCAACGCCACCGCGATCTGCTGGGTGGCCGGCAGGTCGGGATGGCAGCAGATGAACAGCAGCCGCAAAATATCGTCGCGGTAATGCGCACCGTCCAGCCGCTCGGCGATGTCGCTCTCGGCATCGTCGAGATCGGAGATCTGGTCCTCCTCCGGCAGCGGCGCCTGCTTGGCGCGCTTGCGCACCGCATCGATGCCGCTGTTGCGGCCGACGAAGATCAGCCAGGCTGCCGGATCGCGCGGCGGGCCATTTTTCGGCCAGTTGTTCAGGGCCCTCAGGCAGGCGTCCTGGAATGCTTCCTCCGCCGCGTCGAGGTCGCGGAAGTAGCGCAGCAATGCTCCCATCGCCTGCGGGCGAGCGGTGCTGATTGCCGTGCTGATCCAGGCAAGTTCGGTCATGCGGAAACCTTGGCGGGATTGAAGAGCGAGACCGGCCGGATCTCGTAGGAGCCGCCGCTCGGGTTGACCTCGGAAAGCTCGCGCGCGAAGTCGACGGCCTCGTCGAGGTCGGCGCATTCGAGCGTGTAGAAGCCGAGGAACTGTTCCTTGGTTTCGGCAAACGGGCCGTCGATGACGATCGATTCGCCCTTGACCTTTCGCAGCGTTGTCGCCGCCGTCGTCGGCAAAAGCCGCGCCACGGGGCCAAGCCGCCCGGCGTTGGCATATTTCTCTTGTACGCCGATAAGTTTTTCCATGACGGCATCGTCCTGCTCCTTGCTCCAGGAGCAGACGACGTCTTCAGAGGCATAGCAGAGGATCGCGTAGAGCATGGGTCGTCCTTTTCTCTGTCAAAGGACGAAACACTAGGACCGATCCCGACATGGCGTCGACAAAAAAATACGCCCCCGGTCCTGCGTCATTCCCTCGCCTTCAGCCATCTCAAGACCAGGGCCTCCTCGTCGTCGAGCCCGGCGATCGAGCGCTTGCCTCTGTTGGCGTCCGCCATTTCGCCAAGCAGCCCTCCTTCGGACCAGGCGCGGAAGACTTCCGGATGGATGTAGCAGCGGCGGCAGACGGCGCGCGTATTACCGAGCCGCTCGGCAACCTTGTCGATGACGCCGTTCATCGCCCGCTTTTGTTGTGCCTGGCCTTCCGGGCGTTCGGTTTGCGCAAACAGCGACGCCGCGTGGATGGTTCCGCCCCACGTTCTGAAATGCTTGGAGCTGAACTCGACGCCGGCATTCTCCCTGATATAGCGGTTGACGTCGTCGGAGCGCACCGGATGCCTGTTTCCTTCCTCGTCGAGATACTGGAACAGTTTCTGGCCCGGCAGGTCCTGCGCTCCACGCACGATCTTGGCGATCCGGCGATCGACAAGCTTCAATCTCCATTCCTTGCCGGATTTGCCGATGAAGGCAAAACGCAGGCTCGAGCCCTTGATGTCGACATGGCGGTCGCGCAGCGTGGTCAGCCCAAAACTCTTGTTATCGCGGGCGTAGGCGGCGTTGCCGACGCGGATCATCGTGTTGTCGAGCAGCCAGACGATGGCCGCAACGACGCGTTCCAGCGGCAGGCCGTGACGGCGCAGATCGGCATCGATCTGCCGTCGCAATTCGGGCAGGCTTTCGGCGAAGGCGATGAGGCTCGAGTATTTGACCCCGTCACGCTCCTCCGCCCAGTGCTGATGATAGCGGTATTGCTTGCGCCCGCGCTGGTCCCGACCGGTTGCCTGAATGTGACCGTCGGCATCCGCCGAGATCCACACATCCGTCCAGGCCGGTGGAATGGCGAGCGCCTTGATGCGTGCCAGCGCGTCCTGGTCGACGGCACGTCCGTCGGGCCCTTTGTACGAGAACCCGTTGCCTGAACGCAGCCGGCGAATACCGGGTTCGGTGTCGGCGACATAGTTGAGCGAGGCCCGAACGGCCGAGGCGTGCGCGCCGTTCTCCAGCGCTCCGTTCCGCGGCACCCCGTTCTTTGGTGCAGCTTTCCTAACAGCCGATCGGCCAGACGACGACCCGGATTTGTCCAGCATGTCCTCTCCACGGAATTTCCGTAGATAAGCCGCCTGCTGGCTGCGGGTTCCACCGCCTTTTGATTGCCAGGACAGATTAACGACGACGCCGTGCAACGAGGAGGTGCCGTCACGCCTTTTCGAGCACGACCGGTATGACGTCGACTGCCTGCTCGCCAACCTGCCCGCCCGTGGTTTTCAGCACGCCGACGATCGGCGCCACATCGGAGTAGTCGCGGCCATAGCCGACCGTGATATGATCGTTGCTTGCCCGCATGCCGTTGGTCGGATCGAATTCCTGCCAGCCGGCATCGCGCCCGCACCACACCTTGACCCAGGCATGCATGGCGTCGGCGCCTTCGAGCCGCGGCTTCCCACGCGGCGGGATGGTGCGTAGGAATCCGCTGACATAGCCTGCAGGAATGCCGAGGCCACGCAGGCCGGCGATCATGATATGGGAAAAATCCTGGCAGACGCCGCGCTTCAGGCCGAAGGCGTCGCTGGCCCGCGTCTGCACCGTGGTCGCCTCGCCGTCATAGGTGAAATCGCGGTGAATGCGGTTGCACAGAGCCATGGCCGTGCCGACCGTCGAACTGCTGGCACTGCCTTTCGCATAGGCAGTGATTGCCGGGTCGATGCCGGCATGATCGCTGGCGGCCAGAAAGTGATGCGGCGAAGCCGGCGCCAGCGAGTGCACCGCGCCGAGTTCTTCCCTCAGCCGGCGTAGGTCGGGCGATACGTCGAGCCCGGGCTCCGGCCGCGACACTGAAACACGCGCGCTCATCCTGATGTCGAGCGCATCATGTGCGTCACGAAAGGCGATCGAGGTGACACTGTTGCCGAAAAAGTCGGAAAAGTCGGAGCGTTCGCTGGGCGCCGGCACAAAAGACAGTGAAGCGGCGATGACGCGCTGTACGCCAGGGATGGTCGGCGGCAGCACACGCACCTGATGGCGGCCGCCGCCGGCCGCCGCATCATAGTCGTAACGCAGGTGAAGCCTGATGTCGTAGAGCATGCCGTCTCTATCCGAAATAGGCTTTGGAGAGGCTGTTGTAGAGGCCGCCGATTTCATTGGCGAGATCGCTGAGGGCCTTGGCCGTCATGTCCGAGGGCTCCCTGATGGCGATCGACGTGTTGAGCTGCAGGATTTCCTTGGCCGCCGGCGACATATGGCCTTCACCGCCGACAGAGGGCAGCAGCGCGATTTCGGCCTTCAGCCGTTCGAGCTGGAACAGGATTGAGCGCGGGTTGAGCGGATCGAGCGCCAGAAGGTCGACCACGGTACGCCGTCCCGCCTGCACCGGATATTGCCGGCGGTGGGTCATGACGCTGTCGCCGATCTCCAGCATCATGTCGAGCGCGCCTTCCGGCGCCTCGGCCCTGGTCAGTCGGGCGAGCGTGCGGGCGATCTGGATGCCGCGTTCGAGCCTGCGGCCGATTTCCAGGAAACGCCAGCCGGCAAAGCGGTACATGTTCTCGTGCAGCAGGCCGGAAAACCCGGCCAGCTTGCGCAGGATGACCGTCATTGCCCTTGTCGCGTCGTCGCCCGGCGCCACTGTCACGGCAAATTGATGGATCGTCTTCGACAGGTCCTTCAATGCCAGCCAGCCATCGGGCGAGAAGCGGTCGCGGATCTGCCCGGCGCTGTACACGGCGCTGTCCAGCGTGCCGATGAGCCCCAACGGGATTGCCGTCTCGACGTCGATACCGAACGGCGCGAGATAGTCCCTGATGTCGGCGAGCAGCGGCATCTCGGGATCGGATGTCTCGGCCAGCCGCACGTGGTAGGCGCGCAGGATGCGCACCGTGTCTTCCGATCGCTCGATATAGCGGCCGAGCCATGTCAGGTTTTCCGCCGCGCGGCTGGGCAGGCTGCCCGGCAAGGTTCGGGTGAAGCTGTCATGCTCCTGCGGCAGCAGCGTCTCACGCTCCACCGGCCTGTCGCTGACCACCCAAACATCCGCCGCCTGGCCGCCGCGCTGCATGGCGATGGCCGTCGGGTCGAGCGAGAAGCCGACACGGGCAAAACCGCCCGGCATCACGGTCCAGCCTTCCGGCGTCCGCGCCAGATAGACGCGCAGGCTTGCCGGCCGCGGCTCCAGCCAGCCGCTGACATAGACAGGAGTGGTCGACAGCGTCACCGCTTCCTGGCCGACAAAGTCGCCGCCGTCTTGTTCGATCCGGGCGACGAGCTCGGCCCGTTCCTCGGTCGACAGCGCTGACCCGAGCTTGGTCGAGCCGTCGTCCTCGAAGGCAAGCCGCGTCGACAGTGCCGGGCCGATCACCATGCTATCGATATTGGCGAGCACATGTTCGCGCTCCGTATCCTGCCCGCACCACCATGTCGCGACGGTCGGCAGCAGCAGTTCCTCATTGCGCAGGGCGCGCGAAATCTTCGGCAGGAAGGCGAGCAGAGCGCGCGTCTCCATCAGGCCGGAACCCAGTGCATTGACGGCCGAAACCGCCCCTTGCCGGACCGCTTCGACCAGCCCCGGCGTGCCGATCTGCGAGTCCGACCGCAACTCGAGCGGATCGGCAAAGGCAGCGTCGAGCCGTCGCCACAAGACGCTGACCGGCATCAGCCCCGAAACTGTGCGCACCATCAGCCTGCCGCCGGAGACAGTCAGGTCCTCGCCCTCGAGCAGCATGATGCCGAGATAGCGGGCGATATAGGCATGTTCATAATAGGTCTCGTTCAGCGGTCCCGGCGTCAGGATGGCGACACGGCCGCCGGCTTGCTTGGCCATGCCGATCAGCGCATCGCGAAAACGGCGGAAGAAACCGGCCAAGCGGTGCACATGCATCTCGCCGTAAATGTCGGACAGTGCCCTTGTGGTGGCGACGCGGTTTTCCAGCGCAAAGCCGGCGCCCGATGGCGCCTGGGTGCGGTCGCCAAGCACCCACCAGCGGCCGTCCGGGCCACGACCGAGCTCGAAGGCGCAGAAATGCAGGAAATGGCCGCTGGCAGGCCTGGTGCCGACGACCGGCCGCAAATATTCCGAGCTGGCCGCGATCAATCCAGCCGGCAGAATGCCTTTCTCGACCAGCCGGTTCGGCCCGTAAATGTCGGCGATGGTCTCCTCGAACAGATCGGCGCGCTGGACCAGGCCGGCGCTGATGTCAGCCCATTCCTCCTCCTCGATCAGCAGCGGCACATGCGCCAGCGGCCATTCCCGCTCATTGGCGCCGGCCTTGTCGTAGACGCGGTAGTAGACGCCGGCATCGCGCAGGTACTGGTCGGCGCGGGCAAAACGCTGGGCAAGCTTTTCCGGCCCCAGGTCCTCCAGTGCCTCGATGAAGTGCCGCCAGGCCGGCCGCGGATTGCCCGACGCATCGACCATCTCGTCGACGACGCCGTCGATCGGTTGATAGTGCTCCAGCAGACTGTGGGTCTGCGGCTTGCTGCGCAGCTTTTTGTGATTCCCCTTCGCCATGGCTGATCAGAGTCTTTGCGGCCGCCGAAGGTCAAGGGTCATCGGGAAATCTTCAGAGACTTCTTCGTTGCGCAGCACATAGCCGGACGGAGTATGGCCACGCGGCTCGAAGCGGGCGAGCCGCCGCGCCTCCGCTTCATTGCCGTTGACCGGGAACGTGTCGTAGCTGCGCCCGCCGGGATGTGCCACATGGTAGACGCAACCGCCAACCGCGCGGCCCGACCAGCGGTCATAGATATCGAAGACCAGCGGCGTGTTGACCGGCAGCGCCGGATGCAGGCCCGACGCCGGCTGCCAGGCCTTGAAGCGAACGCCGGCCACCGCGATCTCGCGGTTGTCGGTCACCTTCATCGGCACCCGGCGGCCGTTGCAGACGACGGCGTGACGTTCCGGGTTGAGCCCCTCGGTCTTCACCTGCAGCCGTTCGACGGAGGAATCGACAAAGCGCACCGTGCCGCCGATCGCGCCTTGCTCGCCCATCACATGCCAAGGCTCCAGTGCTTGCCTGAGCTCCAGCTTGATGCCGGCATGCTGGACCTCGCCGCAGAACGGAAAGCGGAATTCGAGCTGGGCGTCGAACCATTCCGGACGGAACGCAAAGCCGTTCAGCTTGAGGTCGTCCAGCACATCGAGAAAATCCGCCCAGACATAATGCGGCAGCATGAAACGGTCGTGCAGCGAGGTGCCCCAGCGTACGAAGCGGCCGTCGAGCGGGTTCTTCCAGGCCCGGGCGATGATGGCGCGCACCAGCAATTGCTGCGCCAGGCTCATGCGCGCGTTGGGCGGCATCTCGAAGCCGCGGAATTCGACCAGCCCCAGCCGGCCGGTCGGCCCGTCCGGCGAAAACAGCTTGTCGATACAGATTTCGGAGCGATGCGTATTGCCCGTCACGTCGGTCAGGAGGTTGCGGAACAGCCGGTCGACCAGCCACGGCAGGGGTGCCGCGCCCTTGTCCGGATGCGGCACCTGCGCCATCGCGATCTCGAGTTCGTAGAGCGAATCGTGTCGTGCCTCGTCGAAGCGCGGCGCCTGGCTGGTCGGGCCGATGAACAGGCCGGAGAACAGATAGGATAGCGACGGATGCCGCTGCCATTGCAGCACCAGGCTCTTCAACAGGTCGGGGCGGCGCAGGAACGGACTGTCATTGGGCGTGGCACCGCCGACGACGACGTGGTTGCCGCCGCCGGTGCCGGTGTGACGGCCGTCGATCATGAACTTGTCGGCGCCAAGCCGCGTCTGCCGCGCCTCTTCGTAGATCGCCGTGGTCGTCGCCACGCAATCCTGCCAATTCGCGGCGGGGTGGATATTGACCTCGATGACGCCGGGATCGGGTGCGACACGGATGACATTGAGGCGCGGATCGTGCGGCGGGCCGTAGCCCTCGATATGCACCGGCAGGCCGATAGCCCTTGCCGCGTTCTCCGCCGCCGCGACCAGTTCGAGATAATCCTCCAGCGCCTCGACCGGCGGCATGAACACACAAAGCCGTCCGTCGCGCGGCTCGACCGAAAGCGCTGTGCGCACGGCGCCGCCGATCTCGGTAATCTCCTGTTCGACGCGGTCTTGCTGGCCGGTAACGGCCGTGAAGGAGACCGCCTGCTGGCGTCGCGCCATTTCGTCGGCGCCTTCCAGTTCGGCCGGAGCGGGCGAAGAAGCAGCACCGGGCAAGATCGCCTCACGCGCCGGCAATGGTCCGCGCGGCAGCGATGGATCGACCGGTACGATATAGGGGAACTGCGCCGGCGGCACATAAGGCAGCGTGCCGAGCGGCAGGCGGTAGCCGACCGGCGAATCGCCGGGCACCAGGAACAGCCTGCCGCGCCGCGTCTTCCACTTCTCCGAGCGCCAGCGCGGTCCGGAAGCCTGGCTGTTCCAGCGCTGGACGGGCAGCACGTAGCCCGACGGCTTGGTCAGCCCGCGTTCGAACACCCGCGCCATGCGGCTGCGCTCCTCCGGGTCCTCCAGCTTCGAATTGGAGGGATCGACATTGTCCGGCAGCTTGCCTTCCTTGAGCAGCCATTCGGCCGGATCCTCATAGGCTTCGCTGACCATCGTCTTGTCGATGCCGAGTTCGTCGGCAATCGCGGTCAGCAGGCTCTCGGCCTGCTTCGGTCCGACATCCGCCTCGCTCTTTTCATGTGCGATCAGTGACGGATCGCTCCACACCGGCTCGCCGTCGGTGCGCCAGTAAAGCGAGAACGTCCAGCGCGGCAGGCTTTCGCCGGGGTACCATTTGCCCTGTCCGTAATGCAGGAAGCCGCCCGGCGCGAAGCGTTCGCGCAGCCGGCGGATCAGCGCATCGGCCTTTTCGCGTTTTGTTGGCCCGACGGCGGCGGTGTTCCACTCGGCCGCCTCGAAATCGTCGATTGAGACGAAGGTCGGCTCGCCGCCCATGGTCAGCCGCACGTCGCCGGCCTGGAGTGCTGCATCGACCTCGACGCCCAGCGCGTCGAGCGCCTGCCAGCTCTCGTCGGAGAACGGCTTGGTGATGCGCGGATGTTCGGCGATGCGGTCGACCCGCATGTCGAAGCCGAATTCGACATTGGCGAAGCTCGCCATGCCGGAGATCGGCGCGGCATTGCGGAAATGCGGCGTTGCCGCGAGCGGCACATGGCTTTCGCCGGTAAGCAGGCCGGAGGTCGGGTCGAAGCCGATCCAGCCGGCGCCCGGCAGATACACCTCGCACCAGGCATGGAGGTCAGTGAAATCGGTCGCCGTACCGGGCGGTCCGTCGAGCGCGACGAGGTCGGGTTTGAGCTGGATCAGATAGCCGGAGACGAAACGCGCGGCGATGCCGAGGTTCCTCAGTATCTGCACCAGGAGCCAGCTCGAATCGCGGCAGGATCCCTTGCCGGCGGCCAGCGTTTCCTCGGGCGAGAAGACGCCGGTTTCCATGCGCACGATATAGGCGATCTCGCGCTGCAGCCGCGCATTGAGGTCGACGACAAAATTGACGGTATTGGTCGCACTGCGGTCGATGGTTTTGAGGAACGCCTGCAACAGTGGCCCTGCCGGTTCCGGCGTCCGGTAGATGGTCAGATCGTCCCTGATCTCTTCCGGGTATTCGAACGGAAACGTCTCGGCCGACGGTTCGACGAAGAAATCGAACGGATTGTAGACCGTCATGTCGGCAACGAGATCGACCTCGATCTTCAATTCCGTTACCGGCTCGGGGAAGACGAAGCGGGCAAGGAAATTGCCGTAGGGGTCCTGCTGCAGATTGACGAAGTGGTTTGCCGGCCCGACCTTCAGCGAATGGCTGAGCACTTTGGTGCGGGAATGCGGCGCAGGCTGCAACCTTATGACTTGCGGGCCCAATACGACCGGCCGGTCGTATTTGTAGTGGGTCAGGTGATAGACGGCTGCCAGAATTGCCATGGTGCCCCTGAAGTCGGCGTTTCAAAAGGAGTTCGCTGAACCCTGACACGAATGCTGACCATTCTCCAAGCAGAGATGTTGCGCTGCACCTAAATTAAGCAGCCTTCACAGCCTCACAAACGGAGCGCCGACCCTGGGATTCCGCAGCGTGGCCGCAGACGTTGCAACGCTGCAGAGCCGAAGGCCGGTGGATCAGCACCGGGCACTGTCCCGCCGATATCGATGATCGGCAACCCGCGCGATGCGTGGTCCAAAAGAGCTGAAAAGAAAACCCGCCTCGGTGGGCGGGTCGCCGGTGCCAATTAGCACCATAGCCAAATTAGTAGCATAGCTGCCGGCACAAAGCAAGAACAAAATGTGGTACCGTCGGCGAAAATTGCCGATCTGCCGCTTTGCGAGGGAAGATGCCAAGCAGTGGCGTCCTGGAAGCGGAGGACATCTGCCAATGCTAAAAGAACGCCTGCAATCCGGTCTGCGCCCGTCCGAGGATCAGCGCATGCACGTCATGGGTGCCCTCATAGGTGTTGACGGTTTCCAGGTTCTGGGCGTGGCGCATGACGTGGTATCCGATCTGGATGCCGTTGCCGCCATGCATGTCGCGGGCCTGGCGGGCGATGTCGAGCGCCTTGCCGCAATTGTTGCGCTTGACGAGCGAGATCATCTCCGGCGCCATCTTGCCTTCATCCATCAGCCGCCCGACGCGCAGGCTGCCCTGCAGGCCGAGCGCGATCTCGGTCTGCATGTCGGCGAGCTTCTTCTGGAAAAGCTGCGTGCCGGCCAGCGGCTTGCCGAACTGCTTGCGGTCGAGGCCATACTGGCGGGCGCGGTGCCAGCAATCCTCCGCCGCGCCCATGGCGCCCCAGGAGATGCCGTAGCGCGCGCGGTTGAGGCAGCCGAACGGCCCCTTCAAGCCCGAGACATTGGGCAGCAGCGCGTCCTCGCCGACTTCGACGCCTTCCATCACCACTTCGCCGGTGATCGACGCTCGCAGCGACAGCTTGCCGCCGATCTTCGGCGCCGACAGCCCGTTCATGCCCTTTTCCAGGACAAAGCCGCGAATCTCGTTGTCATGCGCGGCCGATTTTGCCCAGACGACGAACACGTCGGCGATCGGCGCGTTGGAAATCCACATTTTCGAGCCGGAGATCCTGTAGCCGCTCGCAGTCTTTTCGGCCCGCGTCTTCATGCCGCCCGGGTCGGAACCGGCATCAGGTTCGGTCAGGCCGAAACAGCCGATCCATTCGCCCGACGCCAGCTTCGGCAGGTATTTCTTGCGCTGCTCTTCCGAGCCATAGGCGTGGATCGGATACATCACCAGCGACGACTGCACGCTCATCATCGAGCGATAGCCGGAATCGACGCGCTCGACCTCGCGCGCCACCAGCCCGTAGGTGACGTAATTGGCGCCGAGCCCGCCATATTCCTCGGGAATGGTGATGCCGAGCAGACCGGCCTCGCCCATTTCGCGAAAGATGCCGGCGTCGGTCTTCTCCTCGAGATAGGCTTCCTCGATCTTCGGAGCGAGCTTGTCGGCGGCAAACGCCGCGGCGCCTTCGCGCACCATGCGCTCGTCCTCCGAAAGCTGGTCCTCGATCAGGAAAGGATCATCCCAGACGAATGCGTTCTTATCGGCGGCCATGGCTCTCGGTCTCCCAAACTTATGCATGTCGCCCAAAGCTTGCCCGCGGGCCTGACCCGAGGGTGTTGAGCAGCTTGGGGATAACGACATGCATCAAACAGAAATCTTGAAACGCGCGGCTTATCGGCTCCCGTCCTGAAAAAATCAAACGAAATAGCTTCGCCGACCCATGAGCATTGGTGATGGATCATCAATGTCGAGCGCCGCCGTATGACCTGCCACAGCCCGGCTCGCGAAATTACTTCCGCTTCAACGCATCGGCCAAAGCGGCGCCGAACGCGCCCTGCTGCGCCGGCCGCTCCGGCTGGCGTTGGGGCGTGGGCGCGCGCGGCACCGGCCTGTTGCCATTGTCGCGCGGCTTCGGTGCGCCACCGTCGCCGTCCTTGCGCATCGACAGGCCGATGCGCTTGCGCTTGATATCGACGTCGACGACACGCACCTTGACCACGTCGCCGGCCTTGACCACCTCGTGCGCGTCCTTGATGAAACGGTCGGCCAGTTGCGAGACGTGCACCAATCCGTCCTGGTGCACGCCGATATCGACAAAGGCGCCGAAGGCCGCGACATTGGTGACGGTGCCTTCAAGCTGCATGCCGGGCTTCAGATCCTTGATGTCGTCGATGCCGTCGGCAAAGGTCGCGGTCTTGAAGCCGGGGCGCGGATCGCGGCCGGGCTTTTCCAGCTCCGACAGGATGTCGCGCACCGTCGGCAGGCCGAAGCGTTCATCGACGAAGACGCGCGGATCGAGCGCCTTGAGTGCGGCGCTGTCGCCCATCAGCGAGCGAACGTCGCGCCCGCAGGCCGCAACGATCTTCTTGGCCACGCCATAGGCTTCCGGATGCACCGCCGAGGCATCGAGCGGTTCGGTGCCGTTCGCAATGCGCAGGAAGCCGGCGCATTGCTCGAACGCGCGGGGTCCAAGGCGGGACACCTTCAACAGTTCGCGGCGGCTGGCGAACGGGCCGGTCGCATCGCGATGCGCAACGATCGCTTCGGCCAGCGATGCGCCGAGACCCGAAACCCGCGCCAGAAGCGGCGCCGACGCCGTGTTGAGATCGACACCGACGGCATTGACCGCATCCTCGACCACCGCCTCAAGCGAGCGGCCGAGGCGGTACTGGTCGACATCGTGCTGGTACTGGCCGACGCCTATCGACTTCGGCTCGATCTTGACCAGTTCGGCGAGCGGATCCTGCAGGCGCCGCGCGATCGACACCGCCCCGCGCAGCGACACGTCGAGGCCGGGAAATTCCGCCGCCGCCGTTGCCGACGCCGAATAGACCGAGGCGCCGGCCTCGCTGACGATCACCTTGAGCGGCTTCGGCCCGGACCCGGCCGGCATATCAGCCAGCATGTCGGCCACCAGCCTTTCGGTCTCGCGGCTGCCAGTGCCGTTGCCGATCGAAATCAGCTCGACCTTGTGCAGCCGGATGAGCTTCGCCAGTTCGGCCTGCGTGCCGCGGACATCGTTCTTCGGCGGGAACGGATAGACCGTCGTCGTCGCCAGAACCTTGCCGGTGCCGTCCACCACCGCCACTTTGACCCCGGTGCGGATGCCCGGATCGAGGCCCATCGTCGGCCGTGAGCCGGCGGGCGCGGCAAGCAGCAAATCCTTGAGATTGCGGGCGAAGACATGGATTGCTTCCTCCTCGGCCCGCTCGCGCAAGTCCCGCATCAGATCGAGCGTCAGGTGCAGCGACAGCTTTATGCGCCAGGTCCAGCCGGCGACCTCCATCAGCCAGCGGTCGCCTGGCAACTGGCGGCCGATGGCGTAGGCGTCGGCGATCATCCGCTCGACCGGTTTCACCGGTGACACATCGTCGGCATCGACCTCGATGTCGAGCGACAGCACCTCCTCGTTGCGGCCGCGCAGCATGGCCAGCGCGCGATGGCTCGGCACGTTGGCCCAGCGCTCGACATGGTCGAAATAGTCGGAGAATTTCGCGCCGGCCTCCTGCTTGCCGTCGACGACGCGCGAGCGCAGGAAGGCGCGTTCCTTCATATAGGTCCGCAACTTGCCGACCAGTTCGGCATTCTCGGCGAACTGTTCGGACAGGATATCGCGCGCTCCCTCGAGCGCCGCCTTGGTATCGACGACGTCTTCGCTGATATAGGCCAGCGCCAGCTCGGCCGGTACGGCCGTACGGTTGGCGAGAATAGCTTCCGCCAGCGGGCCCAGCCCACGCTCGCGTGCGATCTCGGCCTTGGTCCGGCGCTTCGGCTTGTAAGGCAGGTAGATGTCTTCGAGCTCGGCCTTTGTGACGGCCGCAGCGATCTTTGCCTCAAGCTCTTCCGTTAGCTTGCCCTGCTCGCGGATCGAAGCAACGATGGTGTCGCGGCGCGCGTCGAGCTCGCGCAGATAGGCGAGCCGCTCGGCGAGGTCGCGCAACTGCGTGTCGTCGAGGCCGCCGGTGACCTCCTTGCGGTAGCGGGCAACGAACGGCACGGTCGCACCGTCGTCGAGCAAGCCGATCGCCGCCGCGGCCTGTTCGGGCCGGGCGCCGATCTCGGCGGCTATGATGGTTGCGATGCGCTTGATGTCGGATGCCATGTCGATCCTGCTGTTTGTCGAAAAGAGACGCGACCATAGGCGCAGAGCACCGATGCGCCAACCGCGCCATTTTCAACCCGGCGAGAGGTCCACAGGAAAGGTCGGGCTGTCTGGATCGGATCAGACCATCCGGCTCAGCGCCTCGAGGAAAGAAATCATATCCAAATCGAGCGGATCGTCGACCGGTACCGGCTGCGACGACATCTTTGCGATTACCATTTCGGCCTTCGGATTGACGTAAAGCCACTGGCCGTGGATGCCGATGCCGCAGAAGGCGCCGCTTGCCGCGCCCGTCTGGTACCATTTGTTGCGATAGCGGCCACGCGGAAACAGGAACGCCATCGTGCCGCGTTGCCAAGCCTCGGCGTCACCGCCAGTTTCGGTCGTGTCGCGCACCCAGCTCTCCGGCACGATACGGCAGCCATTGGCCATGCCGCCTTGCCGCATCATCTCGCCGACCCGGGCGAGGTCGCGCGGCGTCACCGAAATGCCGCCGGCCGCACGCGCCGTGCCTTCCATGTCCACGGTTACCGAAGCTTCGCTGACAGCGCCGAGCGGCTCCCATAATTTCTCGCGCATCAGATCGGCGAAGCGCCGGCCCGACGCACGTTCGAGCAGGATGCCGAGCAGGTCGGAATTGGGCGAACGGTAGCGGAACGTCCGGCCATGCGGCTCGGCCAGGCCCTGCAGCGTCATGAGGAAAGTGGCCAGGCTCTCGGTGCCCCCGCCTGGATTCCACAGCATGGCGCGGCGATAGCGGGCGAAGGCGCTTTCCGGATCGAGATAGGCCTCTTCGAAGTCGAGGCTGACACCCATGTCGAGCACGTGCCGCACACTCGCATCGCCATAGGCCGAGCCGGCAGCTTCGGGCAGATAGCGGCTTACCGGAGCCTGCGGATCGAAAATCCCCTCGCCTGCCAATATCCCGGCAACAATCGCGGTCAGCGACTTGCTGATCGAAAAGACGATGTGGCGCGCCCCGAACTCCATATGCGGTGCGAACCAGTCGCCGACGAATTTGCCGCCTTTCATGATCGTCAGCGCGTCGGTATCGGAGCGCTTGAGAAAAGCTGCGACAGTCTCCGCGCCGCCTGCAAGAGCGACCTTTTCACCAAGTAGCTCGCCGAAATCCTGCGCCGGCGCCTCGCTGCTGCCCGGCTTTGCCGCCACGGCAGCGCTCGGCACCAGCTCGCCGGCATTCTGGAACGACCACCGGCTGAACGGGCTTTCCCGCCAATTGCCGAGCAGCACCTGGTTTCGGGCAAAGCCATATCTGGTTTCGAACGCGGTCTTGCCGGCCATTGGCGCTTCCTTCGGTCTTTGGGTTCTGGGCGAGCGCCGCGGCGATGGCGTGTACGGCCGATCGCCGGAAAAACCCGGCGGCAATGCCGCCGGGTGGGCCGGGTTACTTCTGTAATTCGGTCCAGATTTTGCTGTAGATGTCCTGCACCTCCGGGGAACACAGTCTCTGCAGCTCGCCACGCGCTTTGACGGCTTCCGGGATAATGACCTCCGGCGCGTCCTTCATGTCGGCCGGCATGTACTTGTCCGAACCGGCAATGCCGTTGGCATAGCGGTGGAAAGCCGACAGGCCGGCGGCGTTCTCCGGATCCATGATGAAGTTCTGGAACAGCTTGGCGTTCTCGATGTTCTTGGCATCCTTCAGGACCATGACATTGTCGCTCCAGAGACCAAAACCTTCCTTGGGATAGAAATAGTGGATCTTGGGGTTCGCCAGCCGCTGGCGCAGAGCCGAGCCGTTCCAGTCGCTTGTCGCCTTGAAATCGCCTGCGCCCATCTTCTCGATTGTGTTGTATTCCATAGCAATCCAGTTCGGCTTGGCCGCGACAAGCGTGTCACGCACCTTCTTCAGCGTTTCCTTGTCGCTGGCGCATTGCGCGCCGCCGACATATTTGGTCGCCGCGAACATGACATCGTTCATTTCCGGCACGACGTTGACCTTGCCCTTCAGTTCGTCGGGCGTGTTGAAGATGATGCCCCAACTGTTCGACGGCCCGCTGTAGACATCGGTGTTCACCACGATGCCTACGGTGCCCCAGGCCCACGGCACGGAATATTTGCGGCCGGGATCGAAATCGGGATTGGCCCATTCCGGCGCCACATTCTTGAAATTCTCCATCTTGCCCGGATCGGTTTCCTGGACGAGGCCTTCCTTGATCCAGATCGGCACGAAGGTTTGTGAGGGTACCGCGATGTCGAAGCCGGTGCCGCCCTGGCGAACCTTGGCCAGTGCCGTGTCGTTGGAATCGTAGTCGGTGATGGTCACCTTGACGTTGTATTTTTGCTCGAACTTCTTGATCACGTCGGGGCTGGTGTAGTTGCCCCAATTGTAGATGTTCAATTCGCCGTCGGCGCGAGCCAGGCTCGTCGAGGCGAGCAATGCCAACCCGATGGCGGTCGCTGTTGTCTTCCAGTTCATGTTCTAACTCCCATTTTCATGCTCAGTCCCGTTTCCTGCTGATGAAGAAAAACAACGTCACGATGGCGACCGACAAGAGCAGAAACACGGTCGAAATCGCGTTGATTTCAGGCGTTATGCCTCGGCGTATCTGGCCGAGCATGTAGGTTGGCAACGTGTCCTGGCCGCCGGATTTCACGAACTCGGTGATGACGACATCGTCGAGCGAGATGACGAAGGCCAGCATCAGTCCGGCCAGAATGCCGGGCCACAGCAGCGGCAACGTGATGCGACGGAACGTCCGCCACGGCGTCGCATAGAGATCGGCGGCAGCGCGCTCCAGCGTCAGGTCCATGTTCTCCAGCCGTGCCCGGATCGGCAGATAGGCAAAGGGAATGCAAAAGGCCGTATGCGCGGCGATCAGATAGCCGAGACCCGAATAGCCGGTGAATATCTTTATGCGCGAAAAAAAGATCAGCAGCGCCACGCCGGTGACGATCTCCGGCACCATCAGCGGTTGGTTGATCGCCGCATATTTGAAAGTCAGGCCCGGATAGGCTGCCGTGCGCGTTGTCGCGAGCGCCGCCATGGTCGCCGCGATGGTCGCAAGGGTTGCCGCAATGGCGCCGATCTGGAAGGAACGCAGCGTGGCGTCGATCACCTGCGTATTCTGCCAAGCCGACTGGAACCATTTGAGCGAGAAACCGCCCCATTCGGAGGTCGAAGTCGCGGCATTGAAGGCATAGACAACGAGTATGACGATGGGCAGATAGAGCACGACGAAACAGGTCGCGGCGATCGCGGTGAATCCTGGCTGATGCTTGATTGCGAAGCTTCTAGCCATGGCGCATCTCTGAGCGGCCGGCGTTACGCACATAGGCAAGCAGCGCCACCATGACGATGATCATGACGGCGATCGACAGGGCCGAGCCAAGCGGCCAGTTGCGGCCTTGCCCGAACTGCATCTCGATCAGGTTGGAGAGCATCATGGTCTTGCCGCCGCCGAGCAAGATGGGCGTGACATAGGCGCCGAGCGCTGGAATGAAGACGAGGATCGAGCCAGCGATCACGCCGGGCTTGACCAGCGGGAAAATGATGCGTCTGAGCACCTGAAAGCGTGTCGCATAAAGATCGTAGCCGGCCTCGACCAGCCGGAAATCGAGCTTCTCCATGCTGGCATAGATCGGCAGCACCATTAGCGGGAGATAGACATAGGCCATCCCGATAAGGATCGCTGTGTCGGTGAAGAGTATCTGGATCGGCGCGGAAATGATGCCGAGCTTGAGCAGCACTGTGTTGATCAGACCTTCGTTGCGGATGATCTGCAGCACGGCGAACGTTCGGATCAGCAAGTTGGTCCAGAACGGTATGGTGATCAGGAACAGCCAGAGATCGCGCGTCTTCTCGCTGCGCGTCGCCATGAAATAGGCGGTGGGAAAACCAAGCGCCAAGGTGGCGAGCGTGGTCACGATGGCAAGCTTGATCGAGCGCCAGAAAATGGTGACGTGGGCGGCGGCAACCGACAGCGTGTCGTCAAAGATGTCGCGTTCCATGAACACCGAAATCCAGGCCTCCGGCGAAAATTGCCACTTCACGTCGCCATAAGGACCCGGCGTCAGGAGCGAATAGACCAGCACGATCAGCAATGGGCCGGTCGCTGCCAGGAAGATGATCAGCAGGGCCGGCGCCGACAGCAGCCAGCGGTCGCGGATGTCGCGCCGTTCGGCCGCCTTGGCGACTTCTTCCGCGCTCGCCATCAATCCCTCAGCACTTGCGCGGCGTCGTTGCCGATCGAGACGCCGACCTTGTCGCCCCGCTCGAAACCGCAGCCTGCGCTGCGCGTGTTCTGCTGGCGCACGGTGAAGGCTTCGCCGCTGTCCAGTTGGACATGAATATGCGTGTCGGTGCCGAAATAGACGATGTTTTCGACGGTTCCGGAAAGATCGCCCTTGCCGCCGGTCAGCTTTGCGTGTTCCGGCCTGACCACCAGGGTGGCATTCGCCTTCGGCTGGAAGCCCTCAGCCACGGTCGCGTCGATCGTCGCGCCGGACTTGAGTGTCGCACGCGCCTTGCCGTTGTCGATGCCGGTGATGGCAGCGGTCAGGAAATTGGTTTCGCCGATGAAGTCGGCGACGAAGCGCTCGGCCGGCTTGTCATAGATGTCCCAGGGCGTGCCGACCTGCAGGATCTTGCCGGCCGACATCACGGCGATGCGGTCCGACATGGTCAGCGCTTCTTCCTGGTCGTGGGTGACGAAGATGAAGGTGATGCCGGTCTGGTGCTGCAGCCGTTTCAGTTCGATCTGCATTTCCTTGCGCAGCTTGTAGTCGAGTGCCGACAACGGCTCGTCGAGCAACAGCACTTTTGGCTGCGGTGCCAGCGCGCGCGCCAGTGCCACGCGCTGCTGCTGGCCGCCGGAGATCTGGCTGGTGCGGCGGGCACTCAGCGCCTCCATCTTGACCAGCTTCAGCATCTCGGCGACGCGCGCCTTGATTTCGGTCTTCGGCTTGCCCAGCATCTCTAGGCCGAAGCCGATATTCTCGGCCACGGTCATGTGCGGGAACAGCGCGTAGGACTGGAACACGGTGTTGACTGGCCGCTTGAACGGCGGTAGCGGCGCGATGTCGTGCCCGTGCAGCAGGATTTCGCCTTCGCTGGGAAAATCGAAGCCGGCGATCAGCCGCAGCAGCGTCGTCTTTCCGCAGCCCGACGGCCCCAGCAGCGTGAAGAACTCGTTCTCGCGGATCGACACCGAAACCGTGTCGAGAGCGGCGACTTGGGCGTCCCCGGTACCGAACACCTTGCGGACGCCGCGGACCTCGATTGCACTCTTACCCGGTTGATCCGGCACGCATTACCCCATTTTCATGTCCGCTCTTGATGGCGGATCCAGTTCCCATTCGATTGTCAGCATATGCCGGTCGGCTTGGCAACCATGCATCTGGACCTCGGTTCAGAATGCAAGCTCCGTGCCATCGTCAGCGTCATCATCAACCCTGGTAAGTGATCTTGCCGCCGCAGATGGTGCTGACCGGATGCACCTTGTGTAGCAAACCCGGTTCAGTTGCCTCGATACCGGCCGACAGCACCACCAGATCGGCCAGATAGCCTGGTTTCAGCCGGCCTTTGCGGTGTTCCATGAATTCGGCATAGGCACCTTCGACCGTATAACCGGCAAGCGCCTCGATCAGCGAGAAGCTCTGGTCTGGATCGCCCTCTGCCCAAGGCTTGCGCAGCACCGCCGCCTGAATGCCCAAGATCGGGTCGACCCGCGACACCGGCCAGTCGGAAGCGAAGACGACATGCGCGCCCGCCTGTTTCAGTGTCCGCCAGGCATAGCTCAGCGGCCATCTTTCGCGGCCGATGCGCGAAAGCGTCGGCTCCAGCGGGAAGTCCATGGCGCCGGGCGGGTGCGGCGGCTGCATCGAGGCGATGACGCCGAGTTCGGCGAAGCGCGGCACGTCGGCGGCAGTGGTGACCTCGATGTGCTCGACCCGGTGCCGGCTGTCGCGCCTGCCGTTCTTCCGCTGCGCCGCCTCGTAACCGTCGAGAACCGCGCGCACCGCGCCGTCGCCGATCGAATGCACGGCGATCTGCAGGCCGCGCCGGTCGGCCTCCAGCGCCACCTCGGCGAAATGCTCGGGCGTAAACAGCGGCTCACCGCGCCAGCCCGGCCGGTCGGCATAGTCGTCGACCATGACCGCGGTCCAGCCTTCCAGCACGCCGTCGTAAAACATCTTGACCATGCCGGACGACAGCCATTCCGATTGGTAGGAGTTGGCCATGCTCGATGCCTTTTCCAGCACGTCGAGCGTCATGAAATTCTTGAAATGAAAAGGTATCTTGGTGCGGCAGAGCAGCCGCCCTTCCTGTTCCAGCCGGCTAGCAGCTGGAGCTGGTAAAGATTGCCGTCCATGTTCTGGATCGAGGTGATGCCGTGGCGGGCGCACCATTCCAACCCGCGATGCATCAGGTCGCGATCGGCAGCGACTTCGGCGGCGGAAGGGCACGGCTCGGGCTCGCCGCCTGTCGCAAGGCCGAGCCGCACGCGGTTCTGCCCGGAAAGCTCGAGGATCGGCCCGAACGCCTCGCCCTCGCGCAATTCGCCCGCCGCCAGGCCATCCGCTCCCATGACGATCTCGTTGCCGGGACCGAGTTGCTTGCCGTGCAGGATGCCAGCCAGTTCCAGCGCCTTTGTGTTGGCCCACATCGTGTGGTGATCGGAAGCCGACATCGCGAACGGCCGGTCGGCGATGATGCGATCGAGATGATGGCGGGTGACCGGCTCTTCCTTGGAAAGGATAGTGTAGTCGACGCCGGCCCCCAGCAGCAATTTGGCGTTCGGCCGTGCCGCCGCGTAGGCGCGGATCGCGTCGCTCAGCGCATCGAAGCCATGCACACCCTGAAGGTGCAGATTGTCGAGTTCGGCCGCGCCGCCGAAAAGATGCATATGCGCTTCGATAAAGCCCGGCACCACCGACCCGCCTTGCGCATCGATGACCTTCGTGGCCGGCCCTTTCAGCGCCTCGATCGTCCGGCGATCGCCAACCGCCAGGATGTTGCCGTCCTTTATCGCCACCGCTTCGGCCGTCGGATTGCCTTCATCCATGGTCAGCACGCGGGCATTGGTGACGATCAGGTCGGCATTTGAACTCATGATTTCCCACGGTTTGGTTCGCTGCCGGCAGGCTAGACGACCGGCTGCCGTGCCAGCAAGCCATGGCTGGTTGGCCCAGCGCCTTGTGAAGGGCCATGCAGGACGGTTAGGGTCGCCGCGTCTCACCACGGAAAGATTTCATGAAGACTGTTTTTTCGCCTCTCCATGCCGGCCATTCCGGCAATGTCGAACTGATCGCCGGCGCCATCGTGCCGGCTTTTGAAAAGCCCTCGCGCGCCGAGTTCATCAGGGCGCGGGTGGAGAGCGAAAAGCTCGGTCCGATCCTGTCACCGGAAAGTCACGACCTCGCCGCCGCCAAGAAGGTTCATGCCAGCGACTACATCGATTTCCTGCCGACCGTGTGGCCGCTCTGGGAAGCGTCGGGCCGCACCGGTTCGGCCATTCCCTTCACCTGGCCGACGCGCGGCCTGCGCGGCGACGTGCGCCCGAAAGGCATCGATGCGTTGCTCGGCTTCTACTCCTTCGACGGCGGCGCGACTTTTGTCAAAGGCACATGGGACGCTATCAAGTCGTCCTATGATGTCGCGCTGACAGCCGCCGCGCTGGTCAAGGCCGGTGAGCCTTCCGCCTTCGCGCTGTGCCGCCCGCCGGGGCACCATGCAGGGGCGGCCTTCATGGGCGGCTATTGCTTCATCAACAACGCCGCCGTCGTCGCGCAAAGGTTTCGCGACCATGGCGCCGGGCGCGTTTCGATCCTCGACATCGACTATCACCACGGCAACGGCACCCAGGAGATATTCTATCGCCGCGGCGACGTGCAGGTGCTGAACCTGCATGGCGATCCGATGACCGAATATCCGTTCTTTCTCGGCCATGCCGACGAACGCGGCGAGGGCGACGGCGAAGGCTTCAACGACAATTATCCGATGCCCTTCGGCACCGGCTGGGACGTGTGGAACGCCTCACTCGAGGAGGCCTGCACGAGGCTTTCGGCTTATGCTCCTGACGTCGTCGTGGTTTCACTCGGCGTCGACACTTTCGAGAAGGACCCGATCAGCCAGTTCAAGCTGAAAACGGAAAACTATCCCAGAATCGGCCGCCGCATCGCCAGGCTCGGCCTGCCGACGCTGTTCGTCATGGAAGGCGGCTACGCCGTCGAGGAGATCGGCGTCAACGCCGTCGGCGTGCTGACCGGCTTCGAGGACCGCTAGAAGTGCCGCCGGTGCCTGCAATCATGTAGCGGCGCTCGGCGTGGCAAGCGGTGCGGCCTGCCCGCGCGAGCGGCCAAGATAATAGACCGCCGCCGCCGCGATGACGCCGGCGGCCAGGATGCCTGCCGCCAGCACCGGCCGGTACCAGAACCAGGCGATCGCCATCGTCGTCGTGCCGACCAGGATCGCCAGGAAAAAGGCAATGATGCCGGTGCCCATCCGCGCCACGCTGCCGAGCAAAGGAATAATGTCGAGGACGACGCCAATCGGGCTGAGCAGCAGGGCAAAGCCGATGGCCAACAGCAGCAGGCCGGCGGCGCACAGCAGCCAGGTGATAAGCGTGTTCTGGCTGACCGCGTCGGCGAACATCTTTTCCGCCAGCACATTGCCGATGTCGACCATCAGCAACTGGTCGCCGGCCTTTGTCTGGTAGGGTTCGAACCCGCCCGCTGCCTGGCGCGCGACGACGCTGACCAGGCCGAGCGGCGCCAGCTCGTAGCCAATGCGATAGTCGCCCAGCGCCGGCGACGTGGTGTTGAAGCCGAGATAGATCTTTCCGTCGACGATGTTGACCCGCTTGGTGCCGGTATAGGCGGCATCGATGGTAGCCGACTGGTCCGGTGACAGTGAAAATTCCTTGTCGCCGCCGATCAGGTCCAGCACCGGCCGGTCGAGCGTGAAGGCACCGAGCTTGCCGTCCGGGATCTGGAACCTCTTGCTGTGTATCTCCATCGGCGGATTCTCATGGCCGTCCGGCTTCTTGAACTCCGACGAGTTGATCTGGCTGTCGTCCCACACTTTCGAATAGCTGTAGGTTGTCACCGTCTCCTCGCCGCCACCAAGCTTCTTCGTCGTCTCGGATTTCTGTTCTTCTTTCCACTGGTACATCTCGGTGCTGCGCGACAGCCGCAATCCTTGCGCCGAAATGCCAAAGTCCGGATCGGCAAGGCCGCCGCTCGCCGTCACCGCCCCGGTGACATGGACAAGCTTGCCTTCATTGCCAGCATCGATGCTATCGGTGCCAACCGAGATCACCGCGCCCGATCCCTCGGCCAGCGAACGCGCCGTCTGCACGGCGCGACCCTCGTTCCAGAACAGGCCGATCACCATCAGCACGATCAAGAGCAAGCCGAAAACGATCCCGCCGACCCCGCGCTTGATCCGCCCGAACCACGAGACGGACGTTATTTCCTGAATTGAATCGCCCATTGTTTCCCCCAATTCCCCAAAGCCAGTTTCACGAATCCGCGCTCTGTCGCGCAGTGGCATGCAACCGGCGTTACGCCAAACCGAGACAGACGCCCCATCCGTCCCGACAACAGGAGCCTATCGCAATCGACGAATTGCCGATACGGCACACTTGCAGTTGGATCCGACCGCCGCAAAGCACACGGGCGCTTCGAAAATGTACCCTCGGAGCGCCCCGACCGATGGAATTCGTTTCAGTCAAATCGCGTTTGATGTCGGATTCGTCTACGGTTAGATTGTAGCCGAATCAGCCGTTCCTCGGGGGCGCGGCGACCACCAAAACCTCATGTTCCGGAACCATTCCGGAGCCGGATTCGCGCTCCCTGCAACAGGTGCGATTTTGTGCGCGGCGTCGCGTGGTGGTGTCCCTGGTGAAGTGATGCGTATTCGGCAGCTGGCGATGCCAGCATCTGGATCAAATCTCGCAACTCGATCTGTTGAGTTTCCTGACCTGACAACGCCGACGGAGCGGTAGAGCAGCAACGATGTATCAATTCCCCCGAGCCGAAATGCAGACCGCTGCCGGGGCCAGGCATCGGCAGCTTCTTAGCCGTTCGATCCACATGCTGTTGGCGGCGATGGCGGCTGGCCGCGATTCGCTGGAAGCGGCCGAGGCCCTGCATTTCACCAGTCGCGTCTGGACCGCCTTCGTCGAAGATCTCCGCTCTGGCGACAGCGCCCTGCCCACGGAGCTGCGCGCCAATCTCATCTCGATCGGTTTGTGGCTGCTGCGCGAAACCGAAGACATCCGCCAGGGCCGCACCGACAATTTCGAAGGCTTGATCGAAGTGGCGGCGATCGTCAGGGACGGCATGCAGTGAGCCCGCTATGGCGCGCGCGGACGGGCTCCGCGCTCGCTATCTTGTTGTTGGACCATGATCTTTCTCGAGAATGCGTTCGCCCTTTGCGCTGTGATGTTCTATTTTTTGAATCCATGGCTTGAGGGGCCGATTCATCGCAAGAACAAACGCATTTGAGCCCGGGAAAGCATCGATGAACGACGACACACCGGAAAGCGAAAGCGCCTCGGCGCTGGCGCCGTTCCGGCACGGCATCTTCCGGGCGGTGTGGTCCGCCAGCCTCGTCTCCAATTTCGGCGGCCTCATCCAGGGCGTCGGTGCCGCCTGGATGATGACTACGATCGCTACCTCGTCCTACCAGGTCGCATTGGTCCAGGCCTCGACCACTTTGCCGATCATGCTCTTCGCGCTGCTGGCCGGCGCCATCGCCGACAGTTTCAACCGGCGCAAAATCATGCTGATCGCGCAGATCTTCATGCTCGCCGTCTCGGCTCTTCTCACCGTCTTCACCTATCTCGACCTGATGACGCCGTGGACGCTGCTCGCCTTCACCTTCCTGATCGACAGTGGCACCGCGCTCAACAGCCCGTCCTGGCAGGCTTCGGTCGGCGACATGGTGCCTCGTCCCAAGGTGCCGGCGGCGATCGCGCTCAACTCGATGGGCTTCAACCTGACGCGCAGCGTCGGCCCGGCGATCGGCGGCATCATCGTTGCCGCCGCAGGCGCCGCCGCGGCCTTTGCCGTCAACACGCTGAGCTATGTCGGCCTCATCGTCGTGCTGGCCCGCTGGAGGCCGGAACTGCCGGCATCGACCTTGCCGCGCGAGACGCTGGGCGCCGCAATGGGCGCTGGCCTGCGCTACGTCGCGATGTCGCCCAATATCGGCAAGGTGCTGGTCAGGAGCTCGGCCTTCGGCTTCAGCGCCGGCGCGGTCCTGGCACTGCTTCCCCTGGTCGCGCGCGACGTCGTCAAGGGCGACGCCTTGAGCTACGGCATCATGCTCGGCGCCTTCGGCATCGGCGCCGTCGGCGGCGCGCTGACCAGCGTCAGGCTGCGGCAGCTGCTGTCCAGCGAAACCATGGTGCGCATGGCATTCGCCGGTTTCGCGCTCTGCGCCTTCAATGCCGCCGTCAGCGAGAATGCCTGGCAGACGTCACTCGGCCTGCTGGTCGGCGGCGCCTGCTGGGTGACAGCGCTTTCGCACTTCAATGTCACCGTGCAGATGTCGACGCCGCGCTGGGTGGTCGGCCGCGTGCTTTCGGTCTACCAGACCGCAACCTTCGGCGGTATCGCGCTCGGCAGCTGGGTCTGGGGCGTGGTTGCCGACGCCCATGGCGCCGAAGTCGCCCTGATGGCGGCCAGCGTCGCGATGCTGGCGGGAGGCGCCATCGGCCTGCTGCTGCCGCTGCCGCAGCAGGCCGTGCTCAACCTCGATCCGCTCAACCGCTTCCAGGAGCCGCATCTGGCACTTGATCTGAAGCCGCGCAGTGGTCCCATCGCCATCATGATCGAATACGTGATCCGCAACGAGGACGTGCCGGAATTCCTCGCCACCATGGCCGAACGGGGCCGCATCCGCCGGCGTGACGGCGCCCGCAACTGGACATTGGCGCGCGATCTCGAAAATCCCTCGATATGGATCGAGCACTACCACACGCCAACCTGGGTCGAATATATCCGCCACAACAGGCGCGCCACCTACGCCGACGCGGTCATCGGCGAGCGCATAAGGGCCCTGCACAGCGGCAACGAGCCACCCCGCGTCCGCCGCATGATCGAGCGGCCGACGACAGCCGGCACGGCGCTGGTGGGACCGATCGAGCATTAGTGGCCGGCGCGGCGTCCAGTTGGACGAGCAAATGAAATTGCTACGGCTGGCCCAATCCGCGAATGTACGAATGGGATGGCCATTGTGGAGAGACGGTTTATATCAGTTGATGTGATTATGACCACTAAGGGGAGACGATGCGTTACATACGTCCGCTTTCAATTGAAGACGCCGCCGGCCTGTTGGCCGGCTCAGCCGGCACGGCCGCCATCCTTGCCGGAGGCAGCGACCTCTTGGTGAGAATGAAAGGCGGCTTTATCGAACCCGACCTGATCGTCGACATCAAGGCGATCGACGGGCTTGGCGAGATCAGGGAAACAGCCGAGGGCTTCAGCATCGGCGCGGCGGTCCCCTGCGCGGTGCTGGGCGAGAGCAAGGCCCTGAAGAACGCATGGCCCGGCGTCGTCGAAGCGGCCAAGCTGATCGGCTCGAAGCAGGTGCAGGGACGCTGCACCATCGTCGGCAATCTGTGCAACGCCTCGCCGGCCGCCGACAGCGTGCCGGCGCTGGTAGCCGCTGGCGCCAAGGCGGTGGTCGTCGGCCCGGGAGCCAGGCGCACGATTGCCGTGGAAGCGGTACCGACTGGGCCGGGCAAGACGTCGCTGACCAAGGGCGAGATCATCGAGGCAATCCTGCTCGACAAACGTCTGCCGCGTTCGGGCGATGCCTATCTGCGTTTCATTCCGCGCACGGAGATGGACATCGCCGTGGTAAGCGCCGGCGTGAACCTGATGCTCGATGAGCAAGGTCGCGTCAAATTCGCCCGCCTGGCGCTGGGCGCCGTGGCGCCGACGGTGATTCTGGTCGAGGAGGCCGCCGAGGTTCTCATCGGCTCCAAGCTGGACGAAGCCACGCTGGAAAGGCTCGCCAAGGTCTGCTCGGGGGCCTGTCGTCCAATCGACGACAAGCGAGGCACTATCGAATTCAGACGGAAAGTTGCGGGTGTGCTGGCCAAGCGGGCCGCCACGACCGCCTATGCACGTGCAGGAGGCAAATAATGGCTGGTGTGGCAGTATCAACGACAATCAATGGCGACAATGTCGAGTACCTTTGCCAGCCGGACGAGACGCTGCTCGATGTCCTGCGCGATCGCCTGGGGCTGACGGGCGCCAAGGAAGGCTGCGGCACCGGCGACTGCGGCGCCTGCAGCATCATCCTCGACGACCGGCTGGTGTGCTCGTGCCTGGTGCTCGGCGCGGAGGTTGAAGGGCGGCGCATCGAAACCATCGAGGGCATGGCGCATGGCGACAAGCTGCATCCGCTGCAGCAGAAATTCCTGGAACACGCCGCGCTTCAATGCGGCATCTGCACGCCGGGCTTCCTCATGGCGGCCAAGGACCTGTTGGCCAAGAACCCCGATCCAACCGAGGAGGAGATCCGCTTCGGCCTCGCCGGGAACCTCTGCCGCTGCACCGGCTATGACAAGATCGTGCGTGCCGTTCAGGACGCCGCGAGCGTGATGAAGGGAGCATGACGATGAATTTCGATCCACGTTACTCCGGACGCAATTTCACCTCTGTCGGCACGCGTCCCATCCGTCCCGACGGCGTCGACAAGGTGACGGGCCGTGCACGCTATGGCGCCGACTTCAACATGGCCGGGCAACTGGTCGGGCGCGTTCTCAGAAGCCCCCATGCGCATGCCACGATCAGGAAGATCGACACGTCGAAGGCGGAGAAGCTCGCCGGCGTCAAGGCGGTGATCACCGCGGCCGACCTGCCCGACCTCACCGACGGCGATGCCGCCATGTACGACATCCTCGACAACTGCATGGCGCGAAAGAAAGCGCTCTACGACGGCCATGCTGTGGCCGCGGTCGCTGCGGTCGATGCCCGCACGGCGAGGCAGGCACTGAAGCTGATCGAAGTCGACTACGAGGTGCTGCCGCATGTCACCGACGTCGACGAGGCGATGAAGCACTCCTCACCCGTGCTCAACGACGCCATCTTCACCGAGGGCCTTGAGCAAAAGCCCGTCAAGCCTTCCAACGTCACCAAGCGCACCCAGTACGGCCATGGCGACATCCATGAAGGTTTCGGCCAGGCCGATTTCGTCGTCGAACGCTCCTTCAAGACCGAGCAGACGCACCAGGGTTATATCGAGCCGCATGCCTGCGTCGCCAATGTCAGCTCCGACGGCACCGCCGATCTTTGGGTCTGCACGCAAGGGCATTTCGTCTATCGCCAGCACTGCGCCCAGCTGCTTGGCATGGAGGCCTCGAAGCTGCGCGTCACCTCGTCGGAGATCGGCGGTGGTTTCGGCGGCAAGACCCATGTTTGGGCCGAGCCGGTGGCGCTGGCGCTGTCGCGCAAAGCCGGCCGGCCGGTCAAGCTGGTCATGACGCGCGACGAGGTGTTCCGCGCCTCCGGCCCGACTAGCGCCACCTCGATCGACGTCAGGATCGGCGCCCGTAAGGACGGCACGATCACCGCGGCCGAGGCGACGCTGCGCTATTCCTGCGGCCCCTATGCCGGCATGTGGGCTGAGATCGGCGCCATGACCGCCTTTGCCTGCTACAAGCTCGAGAACGTCAGGACGGTCGGCTACGAAGTGCTGGTCAACCGGCCCAAGACTGCGGCCTATCGCGCGCCGTCGGCGCCGATGGCAGCGTTTGCGGTGGAAAGCGCGGTCGACGAGCTGGCCAAGGAGATCGGCATGGATCCGGTCGAGTTCCGGATCAGAAACGCGGCGCAGGAAGGCACCAGATCGTCCTACGGCCCGGTATACGGCCCGATCGGCATCGGCCCGACGCTGGAGGCGGCGAAGAGCCATCCGCACATGAAGGCGCCGCTCGGCAAGAACCAGGGCCGCGGCATGGCCTGCGGCTTCTGGTTCAACTTCGGTGGCCAGACCTGCACCGACCTCAACATCGGCATGGACGGTTCGGTCTCGCTTGCCGTCGGAACCGTTGACGTGGGTGGCTCGCGCGCCTCGCTTTCGCTGGTGGCGGCAGAGGAACTCGGTATCCCCTATGAGCAGGTCAAGGCGGTGGTCGCCGATACCTCCAGCCTCGGCTACAACGATATGACGGACGGCAGCCGCGGCACCTTCTCGTCTTCGATGGCGACGATCTCCGCCGCTCGCAACGCCATCAAGATCCTGCGGGATCGCGCCGCGCAGACGTGGGACATCCCGGTCGACGACGTGGTCTGGGAAAAGGGCCACGCGATCGCTAGGGGCGAGAAGTACGGCAACCTTGCTGCGCTGTCGCTGAAGGAGATCGCGGCCGCTTCCGGAAAGACGGGCGGACCGATCGCCGGCCACAGCGAGCTCGTCGCCGACGGCGCCGGCGTCTCCTTCGCCACCCATATCTGCGATATCGAGGTGGATCCGGAGACCGGCTTCACCAGGGTGCTGCGCTACACCGTCGTTCAGGACGCCGGCAAGGCGGTGCATCCGACCTACGTCGAGGGGCAGTACCAGGGGGGTGCCGCGCAAGGCATCGGCTGGGCGCTCAACGAAGAGTACATCTACGGCAAGGACGGGCGGCTGCAGAACCCTGGCTTCCTGGACTACCGCATCCCGGTCTGCTCGGACCTGCCGATGATCGACACACAGATCCTCGAGATCCCCAACCCTAACCATCCCTACGGGGTGCGCGGCGTCGGCGAGACCTCGATCGTGCCGCCGCTGGCGGCGATCGCCAATGCAGTCTCGAATGCGGTCGGCGTGCGCATGGCGCATATACCGATGTCGCCGCCGCGCATCCTGGCGGCGATCGAGGCGGAACGGGAAGGCTGATGGTTGAAGTAACGCTCTGGGGATCGCTCGGCGCGATCGCCGGAGGCAAGAACAAGGTCGAGATCGAGGCGAAGGATATTCGGGAGCTGTTCAGGAAGCTGGCTGAGCAGTATCCCGGCCTCGAGCCCTACATCGATCGCGGCATCGCCGTCGCTATCGACGGTACGATCTATCGCGACACCTGGTCGAAGGAGCTGCCGGAAGGGGCGGAGATATTCCTGCTGCCGCGTCTTGCCGGGGGATAATTTGGGCTCGACCTCGAGCCGCGCAGCGGCGTCATCGCCATGTGATCGAATATGTCATCCGCAACGAGGACGTGACGACCGCGGCCGCATCCGCCGCCGTGATGGAGCACAGCAGCAATGAGCCACCCCGCGTCTGCCGCATGATCGAGCGTCCGACGACAGCAGGCACCGCGCTAGGCATGCCGAAGCTACGGGCCTACAACGACAACTTCCAAAATCACCCGCTTATTAGGTACTGTCTGGTTCGACCCCCGATTGGCCTGTCCGGATAGACTGAATGATCTCGATTGTAGAATACACCGACTGTCACCTTGACGGGGTTGATGCCCTGTGGCGGGACGCATTCCCCAACGATACACCTTGGAACGCGGCCTACATTTCAATCCCCGAGAAGCTGAGGCATCAGCCGAACCTGCTTTTGGTGGCGATAGAGGCCGATCAGGTCGTCGGATCGATCATGGCCGGGTATGACGGCCATCGAGGGTAGATATCGCGCATCGCTACCCTGCAGTCCCATCGCCAAAAAGGGATCGGCGAGGCCCTCATCCACGAAGCGGAAAGGCGGCTCGCCGGCCTTGGTTGCATAAAGATCAACCTCCAAATTGTCGCTTCCAATTCGACGGTTCTTGGGTTCTACCGAAAGTGCGGATACGAGGTCGAGGAGCGCATAAGCATGAGCAAACTGTTATCGAAAGCTTGAGGTGCTCCGCCGATTAACTCCTCGTCGCGGCTCGACGGCTCAGGTCCATTGGAATCTTGCTGCCGATGATTATTGTGGCAGGCGAATCTCTCCGGGAATCGCGTTGCGGGACACGGCCGACAGCCGAAGCCGGGCGAAGTTCAGCCAACCGGTGGGGCACAAAACGCCCTCCATATGGTCCAATTGCTGGTGCAGTGAGAACATGCATGCAGATCGCATCCAAGCCACGCGTCCGCCTGGCAAGCCGTCAGGAACTGGATGAAATTGGCGGGCTCGTCTCCGACGCCTTCGCATCGTTACGGCCCGTTCTGGCACCGCACATCTTCGAGCCCTACGTCAAGGATGCGCGGGATGTCGCGGGGCGTTGGGCGAAAGCCAGCGTCGCGGTGCTCGAAGTCGAGGGACGCCTCGTCGGGACGGTCACCTACTACGCCGATGCCGCCTTTGACGGCATGGGCTGGCCGCCCGGGCTGGCAGGCCTCAGGACCCTCGCGGTTGCTCCCTCGGCACAGGGCCGCGGATATGGCCGCGCGCTTTGCGAATGGTGCGTCTTGCAAGCGCGTCGGCAGGGCTCGAGCGGCCTTGCGCTTCACACCGCCTCGTTCATGACGTCTGCATGCAAGCTGTATGAGAGCCTTGGCTTCGAGAGACGCCCCGCCCACGACCTTTTCGCATCCGACATTATTGGCTTTGATCCAGCTCTCGGCGATCAGGAGATCATCGCCTACCTGCTGCCGCTCAAGCAGGTCGAGAGCAGCCGCGATCGATAATGTTCGACCGCCGTTGAACGGACGGGGTCATCATCTTGCTTCCGGGTGCTGTCCGCAGCTTCCACCGGTTGTCTCGATGCGAGCAGATCCTAGTCTTTCGTATAGTCAGGCCCAAAACGGGTCGGCAGGTTGTCGGCGAGTTTCAACCAAGGGAGCTTCTCCTCAAAGGCGACATGCAGCGTAGGTGCAAATTTTTCTGGCTCCTCCATCGCTGCCGCAAAAAAATGCATGACATCAGACATGTTCTTTGAGCGGAAGGACAGCGGCGTGCCACAGTGATCGCAAAATGTTCTTTCCACACCGGGAGAAGAGTTGAATACCTTCGGTAGCTTGCCCAGCCATCGCCATTGGCCGTTCAACACGCCAATGTAGGTGGTCATCGGCGCAGAACATTGCCGCCGACAACTTTCACAATGACAGACCACGCAGGCCCGTGCCGGGCCATCGACTTCAAAAGCAATAGCGCCACATAAGCAATGACCACGCATGCAAATTCCCCTTGAGTCAACAAGGACAGCTTCATGCCTGGGCGTGAGGGAGGCGCCACGACATGCGCCGAGCTGGCGCCCAATTCCGACATTCGGCGCCAGCGATTTCCTAGCGTGCGCGACGCGTTCCTTCACTACCGCCTTTGCGGCATATTGAAATGTTCGTAGAGTTTCTTCGCCGGGCCGCTGAATTCACGGCCTAGCAGGTCTATCGCAACCCGAACACTACAGTGGAATTGCGGTCACTTCTTTGGCCGTTCGGATCACGAACATCGTTTGGTATCGCGCGACGTTGCTTCGGTCTCGGAACAGTCGCTCGCATAGCGCATCGAACTCTTCCATATCCGTCAGGCGGAGCATCAGGACGGCGTCGGTTTCGCCGCTCACGCTGTAGGCCTGAGTGACGGCCGGTTCCTGAGCGGCCAACTCGAGAAAGTCCCGCATATACTGCTCGCCATGACGCTCCAGTTCGACGGTGACGATCGCCTTCAAGCCCCGGCCAGCCTTTGCCGGTGCGAGAAGCGCGACAACGCGGCTAATGACGCCGCTTTTCTTCAGTCGTCGTATGCGGCGCAGGCAGCTCGAAGGGGAAAGCCCGACTAACCCCGCCAGTTTGGCGTTCGTTCGTGAGGCATCATCCTGGAGCAGGTTGAGAAGCCTTCTGTCGATCTTGTCCATCTCGGTCGCGCTCATCGTCGGTGTATTGCAATTTTATTGCACGTAATCGCAAACTTTGACCACAAATGCGAAGCGTCTCAGGTTACCCAGATGGCTCCAGGGATGATGGAGCAGCATGATGGCAATTTGCGCCGCCTTCTATCGCAAGACATTGGAGACGCTTGAAATCTACTGGGAGCTGGTTCGCGTGATCGTTCCGGTTGCGATAGCCACGCGGCTCCTGCAGGATCTTGGCGTCATCCAGGCGATTTCTCCGTTCTTCTCACCGCTCATGTTGCAGGTGGGGTTGCCGCCTGAACTCGCCTTTGCCTGGCTGACGGGATTGCTGGTCGGGATCTGGGGCGCGCTTGTGATCGTATTCACCTTGCTTCCGGTTTCGGCGCTCAGCACTGCCGACATGACGGTTCTTTCGGCTCTCTTGCTGTTTGCACATGCCATTCCGATCGAGCAACGGATCATTCAGAGGACCGGGCCGAGCTTCCTGGTCACCGCGGCGCTTCGTATTGGCGGGGGTTTGGTCTTTGCTGTCCTTCTGCATCAGATATTCGCCGTGACCGGATGGCTGTCAGGACCGGTGGCGCCGGCGTGGATGCCGACGAATGAAAGCACCGACTGGGGCGGCTTTCTCCTGGGCACAGTCAAAACCCTGGGCATCATGCTCATCGTTCTGCTTGCGCTAAGCTGGGTTATCGAGCTTCTCAAGATGGCGGGCATTTTGGAGTGGATGAACAGAGGGCTTGCACCGCTCTTTCGGCTCGCCGGCATCGAAAAGCAGACGGTACCTCTCGCCGCTGTCGGCCTGTTTCTCGGGATTTCCTATGGCGCAGGACTGCTGATCCGCGAG
The DNA here is from genome assembly GCF_040319725.1 of Mesorhizobium sp. M0894. Lineage (NCBI taxonomy): Bacteria > Pseudomonadati > Pseudomonadota > Alphaproteobacteria > Hyphomicrobiales > Phyllobacteriaceae > Mesorhizobium > Mesorhizobium sp. M0894. Next base: position 377,028 of record NZ_JAMYOG010000001.1, read on the forward strand.
GCGCGCACGCCTAGCGCGGAGCCGCGTCAGATATTCCTCGCCTGCGTGTTCATGGGTTTTGCCCATAGCCTCATTGAGGACACGTTGGTCGTCGTCGCACTTGGCGCCGATGTCACGAGCGTGCTTCTCGGTCGCCTGGCGTTTGCCGTGCTCGCGACCGCCGTGATCGCAAAAGTAATCAATGCGGTTCCCGACGCTCTTTTCTTCAAGACACTCTTCCACAAGGAAGAAGGCAGTTCGCGCAATCGGATTTCTGAGCCGGCGATTAGCGGACCGTTGACGTGAGCCGTCCTTACGCAGCAGCCGACATGTGTGTCGCATCACTATCGCGAGAGGACGCGAATCCGGCTCTGGAACTCACCACGATCGACATAGCATCCGCGCAGATGTCGCGGCCCGGTGTTCGGGTTGAACGATTGGCGGCCATGCAACACCCGGCGATTGTCGAAGACCGCCATTTCGCCGGCCTTCAGGCGGTAGGCTATTTGGAAACGCGGCCCGCGGATCATCATCATCAGCTTGCGATAAGCCGCATAAAAGGGCGCGCATAGGTCGGAGGGAAGGTCGATGACATCGACAAGATGGGCGTTGAACCGCAACTCCGTCACTTCCCCGTCGCGTTGCGTTACAATCACAGGAAACCGACCGCGCAGATCGTAGTTTTCATCGTGAAAACGATAGGGGATCTCGATCTCGCACAATAGGCGGTAGGCTTCCGGATCTTCCGCCTGTAGCGCGGCGACGACCGCAAACCCGTCGGCAAAGATCGATCCACCGCCCTCAGCGTCATTGGCGATACAATGCAGGAACTGGTAGCCGGGCGGCACCTCCTGGTTCGCGAGATCGGTGTGTAGCGGCAAGGCGACCGGCGTATAGGCCAGATTGTTCGGGTTCGGCATCGACACGACTTCGAACATCGTGCCGAAATTTGTCTGGCGCAGGAAACCAATCCGCTCGGCCGAACGCCGCCCCGCATCGGGATCATCGTCAAGCCCATCGACGATGGAGAGCCCGTATGCAGCCGTTGCCTTCAGCCAGGCGAGCAGATCGGCATCGCTTTGCAAGATGTCCCCGGCGGCGTGACGCGGCATGGTTTCAAGATTGATTGAGGCGTCCCAGAGTTTCGGAGCGATGTCGGCCGGATCGTCCCGCTTTCTGCCGGGACGGTAGGACTCAAAGAACTGGCTCGGGAATTCCTCCTCAGCCTGGTCGTTCTGCCAGACAATGCCCACAGCGCTGCCCCTGTCCCGCACGCTGATGGGTCTGAGCGAGGGGTCTACGCTGGTCAGGTCGAAAGTTCGTTCTTCGGTCTGCGGGTGAAACGCCGATGGTGCATTGTCCTTTAGCCAAAGCCAGGGGTAGCAGACTGTTTCGCCCGACACGAAAGTCACGGCAAGCGCGGTCTCCCGGGCTTCCACGGAAAGCAGGGTATTCATGATGATGTCTCTCTGAACACAGAATTTGATTTTCAGCTTGGATCAGGCCCGCAGGCCGTCAACCCAACGGTGGTGGCCACCACAAGCTCGGCTTCCCATAGCGATGGGATCCGGGATTTCTGTTCGGTTCTTCGAGCACGCCATCTCCAGGCGGAATCTGGCTCCAGATGAAATCTGGTTCAAAGCCACCGCGATGGTAGCGGTCATTCGCCGGCGGTGTCCAGCTAAATGCAGCGGGATCGCCATCCCCTCTCGGCTACCCCTCGCCCGACAGATCGCGCCGCGCCTTGTCGAGTTCCTCGGCATAGCGGCGCATCAGGTGGCCTTCGGTCAGCAAACCGACCACCTTGCGGTCGGTGAAATCCTCGACCACTGCCAATTCCTCGGCGCCGGCGCGCTGGAAGGTCTCGGCCGCCGACTGCACGTTCATGCTCGGCACCAGCACCGCATCCCTAAATTTGGCGAAGGACAGCACCGGCATCTCGTCATCCGACAAATGGCTGTGCAATTCGGCGACGATCAGCACGCCGACATAGTGCAGTTCGGCATCCACCGCGATGACGCGCTGCGAGGCACCGAGCGGCACCTGCTTGCGGAATGTTGCAAGCGTCGTTGAGGCGTCGATGGTGCGGACATCCTTGCGCATCATCGAGCCGACCGTCAGGCTGCGCATCCAGCCTACATCATGGGCGCTGCGGATGGTTTCGCCGCGCAGGTGAAAGCGCCATGTCGAGAAGGAATAGCCAAACGTTTCTCGCACCAGGATCGCCGCCATGAGCGAGGCGGCCAGCACCACGCCGGTCAGCGTCAGGTCGCGGGTCGATTCCAGCGCCAGGAAGGTCATCGTCAACGGGCCACCGACGACGCCGACGGCGAGCGAGGTCATGCCGACGACGGCGGCGACGGCGGGGTCGATGCCGGTCGCCGGCGAGACGAACGCCATCGCGCCGGCGAACATCTTGCCGAGCAGGGCACCGAGGAACAAAGAGGCAAAGAACAGCCCGCCGCGGAAGCCGGAGCCGAGCGAGATCGCCGACGCCGACAGCTTCAGCACGAAGACGCTGGCCACCACGGCCAGCCCGTAATTCATCGCGAATTCGCGGTGCAGCGCGCCATGGCCGCTGGACAGGACCTGCGGCGTGATCAGCCCCAGCAGCCCGACCATCACGCCGCCGATGGCTGGGCGCAACGAGGCGTCGATCGACAGCCGCGCAAAGATGCGCTCGATCAGGCTCACCAGATGCATGATGGCGATCGAAGCACCGCCACCCAAAAGCCCGAGCAGCATGAACGGCAAATAATGGCTGACGGTGAGTGCCGGCAGACCCGCGAGCTCCAGCGGAAACGGCACGCCGCCGAACATTTCGGCGGTCAGCGAGGCCGAGATCGCGGCGGCCATCACCGGCGCGACATTGGCGACCGAATAGATGCCGATGACCAGCTCGAAACCGTAGAAGGCGCCGGTCAGCGGCGCATCGAAGGCGGCGGCGATCGCGCCGGCCGCACCGCAGCCGACGAGGATGCGGACATCGTTGCGGCGCAGCCTGAACAAGCGCGCCAGCCGCGACGCCAGGCCGGAACCCACCTGCGTGTAGCCGGCCTCGAGCCCGACCGAAGCGCCGAAGCCGCTCGAGATCATCGTCTGCCCGGCGATGATGAAAGTGTCGGTCAGCGACATGCGGCCGCCGTAAAGGGCGTTGGCTTCGATCGGATCGACCGGCGTGCGGAACTTCCGCTTTCTCAGCCAGATCACCGTCAGCCCGAGCAGGATGCCGCCGATCGCCGGTATCAGCGCTTGCTCCGGCCTTTGCAGCGAAAACATCGCCGAAAGCCGACCACCGGGCTGAACGCCGAACATAAGCCCATGCAGGACCTGCACCAGTTCGCTCATGCCGGTGACCAGCGCACCCGCTATCACCCCGACCAAAGCCGCCAGAATGACGACGGCGATGCCGCGCGCCTCGAGCAGCGGGATCGATCGGATCAGCACCGCGCGCAGTCGGCGGGCATAGACTTGCGGTTCGTTTCTGGAAAGCACCGGGGCGGCTCGCCGATATCAAAAGGGGAGTGGTGCCTGATACGCCCGGCGGCTTTGCATGGCAACAATGCCGGCCGCCAAGGTGTCATGCCCGCGTGATGCTGCGTCGATAAAGCCCATCTTCAGCTCGGGGAACCGCGTTGACGTAAACGTCAACCCGAAGCTATATGCGCCGACCGTGGCTGTAAAACCAGGCAAGCGGCTTCGGCCGGGTCGAAGCGCCAAGGCGCGACAACGCAACCAGACGAGGAGAACCGCCATGAGCGTTCAGGAGATTGCCGACAAGATCAGGTCGCGCGTGGCGAGCGCCGGGTTCGATCGCTCCGTGAAATTCGACACCGGCAGCGACGGCGTCATCGTCATCGACGGCGCCGATGTCTCGACCACCGATGCACCGGCAGATTGCACCATACAGCTGTCGCTCGACGATTTGGACTCGCTGATATCAGGCGATCTCAACCCGACCATGGCCTTCATGTCCGGCAAGATAAAGGTCGAAGGCGACATGAGCGTCGCCATGGCGCTCAGCCAGCTGATCGGCTGATCGCTTAAGGTGAGACAAGCCGCCGCGCGCGACGACGGCGGCTTCGAACCATCAGGCAGCGAGCGACAGCCGCTGCGCCTTCAGCTTGCGCCCGGCCGCCTTCAACGTGCCCTGCGCGCCGTCGAGCGCGCCGGACACCAGTTCCCGCGCCAGCAGGCGGTGCCGCTCGTAAGGCCCCGGCATGGCCAGCGAGCCGGTCTTTGCGGCCGAAAACCCGAAGCGCTCGTAATAGGGTGCGTCGCCGACCAGCAGGATCGCCGCATGGCCAAGCCGCTCGGCCTCAGTCACTGCATGGCGCATCAGCGCCGAGCCGATGCCGGCATTTTTCAGCGCCGGGTCGACCGCAAGCGGGCCGAGCAGCAGCGCTGCCTTGCCGCCCTCGCCCAGCACCACGTCCCACAGCCGCACGGTGCCGGCAACAGCGCCCGACGCATCGCGCGCGACAAAGGCAAGGCCCTCCGAAGGCCGGCGGCCGCGCCGCAGCTTTTCCGACGACTTCTTCCGGCGCTTCGGCCCCATGGCGCGATCGAGCAAAGCCTCGCGCGCACCGATATCGGCAGCGGTTTCGGCAGTGATGACAAAAGCGCCGGCATTCTCCCCCCTCGAGGGGGACATCCCCGCGGCGCCTTCAACAATGAAATCCAAAACGTCCATTTCCGCGATCCTTCACGAGCGGATTGTTCCACAGGCGAGCCCGGGCGGGCGACAGGCGCCCACCTCGGGATGATCTGATCGGTTCTTTCGAACCGTCAGATCACGTAGGATCGGAGAGGTTCGAAGCCGTTGAAGGCAACCGACGCGTAGGTCGTCGTGTAGGCGCCGGTGCCCTCGATCAGCACCTCGTCGCCGATGGTCAGCGACAAGGGCAGCGGATACGGCGTCTTCTCGTACATCACGTCGGCCGAATCGCAGGTCGGGCCGGCGAGCACGCAAGGCGCGGTCTCGCTGCCGTCATGCGCGGTGACGATCGGGTAGCGGATCGCCTCGTCCATGGTCTCGGCGAGACCGCCGAACTTGCCGATGTCGAGGAACACCCAGCGCACATTGTCGTTGTCGGCCTTCTTCGAGATCAGCACGACCTCCGACTTGATGACGCCGGCATTGCCGACCATGCCGCGGCCCGGCTCGATGATCGTCTCGGGGATCGCGTTGCCGAAGTGCTTCCTGAGCGCCGAGAAGATCGCCTGGCCATAGGCCTGCGCCACCGGCACATCCCTGAGATAGCGGGTCGGGAAGCCGCCGCCCATATTGACCATCTTCAGCACGATGCCTTCGTCGGCGAGCGTCGCGAACACCTTCTTGGCGTCGCCCAGCGCGCGGTCCCAGGCGGTCAGGTCGGTCTGCTGCGAGCCGACATGGAACGACACACCATAAGCATCGAGGCCGAGCGCCCTGGCATGGCGCAGCACGTCGACCGCCATCGCCGGCACACAGCCGAACTTGCGCGACAGCGGCCATTCGGCGCCCTCGCCGTCGGTCAGGACGCGGCAGAACACGCGAGCGCCGGGAGCGACACGGGCGATCTTCTCGACCTCCTCGACGCAGTCCACCGCAAACAGCTTAATGCCGAGCTGGTAGGCGCGCTGGATGTCGCGCTCCTTCTTGATGGTGTTGCCGAAGGAGATGCGGTCCGCCGGCGCACCGGCGTCCATCGCCATCTCGACTTCGGCAACGGAAGCGGTGTCGAAGGACGAGCCCATCGCAGCAAGCAGGCGCAGGATTTCCGGCGCCGGGTTTGCTTTCACCGCATAGTAGATCTTGGAATCGGGAAGCGCCTTCTCGAAGGCGCGGAAATTGTCGCGCACCACATCGAGGTCGACGACGAGGCACGGGCCGTTCGGACGTCGGGTAGCGAGGAAATCAAGGATGCGCTGGGTAGCCATCGGGGTCTCTCCATCAGCGCCTTTCGGCGCGCACAAAGGCTTGCGGACGCGGGCTCTCGGCCTCGCGAACACGCGGTGGACAAAGGCGGGACGGAAATCCATGGAACCAGCCGGTGGAGACCCCGGAACCATGAAGCGCCGTCTCGCGGCGGTGAACCTTGGCCTTGCCCGGCCTCGGTTCGCTTTGTCTGCCTTGGCTTGGATGGGAGACCCGTCCGCACTGCCGGCAATGAAGGTGTGCCTCTTCAGTAACCCCGGTCTTTGGACGACCGGCAGAACACCAGAAAGGCCCGCACCGTCGTTGCTTCAAGGTGTCCTCGGTTGGCGGTTGGCCGCTAAACCGACTGGAGGGGTTGGCTCCAGTTACCTTACCGATTGCCCTCACCATTCGAGGATCGGCGGACACCCACAGGCACGTGCGACTTTGGGCAAGCGCGATATAAGAGCGAAAGATTTCACAATCAATAAAAATCGTATGGCAGGTTGTAAAATTTGTGGCATCGAACAATGCTGCGGCAACCAGAAGAACAATGCTGCGGCAAGCACATCCGGATATCGAACGCATGACAGGCACTCGCGGCCCGCTGAACGCTTTTCTCGACCTTGATCAAACCCCTGTAGCCAATGCGAAATCCGGCCCGCTTGCCGGCTTGCGGCTGGCCGTCAAGGATATCTTCGACGTCGCCGGCTACCGCACCGGCTGCGGCAATCCGCAGAAATACCGGGAAGCTTCACCGGCCACGGCGACCGCGCCGGCCGTCCAGGCGCTGCTTGATTCGGGCGCACGCTTCGTCGGCAAGACGCAGACCGACGAACTCGCCTTTTCCCTGCTGGGGCTGAACGCGCATTTCCCGTCGCCGATCAATCCGGCGGCACCCGACCGCGTCACCGGCGGCTCATCCTCCGGTTCTGCCGCGGCGGTAGCCGGCGGGCTCGCCGACATCGCCACCGGGTCCGACACCGGCGGCTCGATCCGTGCGCCGGCAAGCTTCTGCGGCCTGATCGGCCTCAGGACGACGCATGGCCGCATCCCGCTCGACGGCACCATGCCGCTGGCGCCTTCGCTGGACACGTTCGGCTGGTTCGCCAGGGATATCGTCACTTACGAAAAGGTCGGCACGGTGCTGCTCGGCGACGATCCGCATCGCCACGAACTGGTACGCCCTCTTGCCCTCGACGCGCTGGACAGCCTCGTGCTCGGCCCGCTGGAGGCGGATGAATATCGCGCCATGGTCCGCAGTGTCGCGTCGGTGCTGGGAGCGCCGCGCAGCGTTGGCCCGCTGTCGCATTCAATCGACGATCTTTATTGGTGCTTCCGTAAGCTGCAGGGCTATGAAGCCTGGCAAAGCCACGGCGCCTGGATCGCCGGCGGCGACCGCATGCTCGGCCCCGGCGTCAAGGAGCGCTTCGAGCATGGCGCGACCATCAGCGCGACAACCGCGCAGCACGAAACGGAACGTCGCGTTTCGTTTCGCCTCGAACTTGCCGGCCTGCTTGGCGACGACGGCGTTCTTGTGCTTCCGACCGCTCCGGGAGCGGCGCCGCTCAAGGCCGCGACATTCGACGATTTGCAGACCTATCGCGAGCGCGCGCTGAGACTGCTATGCCTTTCCGGCCTGTCCGGTTTTCCGCAAATCACGCTGCCGCTCGGCAGGGCCGAAGGCGCGCCGTTCGGACTTTCGCTGCTCGGTCCGAAGAACAGCGACCGGCAGCTGATTGCGCTGGCCGCCCGCATCCTTTCAGCCCGCCAAGGAGGCGCATGACATGGATACGCTGACCCGCATGCGTGCCTTCATCGACGTGGTCGAGGCCGAAGGCTTTTCGGCGGCGGCGCGCAAGATCGGCCGCTCGAAGGCGCTGTTGTCGAAATATGTGCGCGAGCTGGAGGACGAACTCGGCGCGCTGCTGCTCAACCGGACCACCAGGCAGTTCTCCCTGACCGAGGCCGGCCACACCTATTACCGGCGCGCCTCGGAGATCGTGCGCGAGGTCGACAGCCTTGCCGATGCGGTGCGCGAATCCTCCGGCGACGTGCGCGGCAGGATCAAGCTGTCGGCGCCGCGTACTTTCGCCGACGCGCCGATCGGCCAATCGCTGATCGACTTCGCCAAGCAGCATCCCGACATCGTCCTCGACATTCATCTCGACGATCGCTTCGTCGATCTGGTCGAGGAGGGCTTCGATCTGGCGGTGCGCATTTCGCGGCTGGAGAATTCCTCGCTGATCGCCAGGCGCCTGGCCCCATTTTCGGTACGGCTTTGCGCGTCTCCCGAACTGATCGCCAAGCACGGCATGCCGGTCACGGCGCAAGACCTTGCCCGCGTGCCTTGCATCATCGACACCAATGGCCGCTGGCTCACCAACTGGCCGTTCAAGGGCGACAGCGGCGATACCGTGAGCGTTTCGGTTTCCGGCCCGATCGAGGTCAACAGCCCGATGGCGGCAAGGGCCGCTGCCGTGGCTGGATTGGGATTTTCCATCCTGCCGGATTTCATCGCCGCGCCCGACATCGAAAGCGGCAAGCTGGTGACTGCTCTGGATGACCGCATCCTGCCCGGCGGCGGCATCTTCGCCGTCTATCCGCACCGGCGCTATCTGCCTGCAAAAGTTCGCGTATTCGTCGACTTCCTGGTGCAGTGGTTCAAGGCGCTGGACACCGCATGAGCTTTCAGCCGGCTTGCGGTCCCATTTTCGCCCCCTTTCTGGTAACTGTCGGCAATTCACCGAAGCCGATTGAATCGCGACCGAGAATGCACCTGAAACAGCAAGCCATCATGCTGGCTTCGGCCTTGACCGCGACTATCGCCGCCGTCGGACCGGCCGAGGTGCATCCCCACGTCTTCGCCGAGGCACGGCTCGAAGTGGTCCTCGGCCCGGATCACCAAACTGTGAAGGCATTGCGCCATGTCTGGCGCTTCGACGACTTGTTTTCGAGCACGGTGATGATGGAGTTCGACAAGAATTCCGACCTGAAGCTCGACGACAAGGAGCTGAAGGATGTTGCCGACACCGTCCATGCCTCGCTTGCCGAATTCAACTACTTCCAGCTCGTCACCGTCGACGGCAAGGACGTGGCAATGACCCCGCCGCCGCAGCTGATGGCCAATTTCGACAACGACCAGTTGATCATCCTGTTCGAATCTGAACCGAAGGCGCCGATCAAGCTCAGCGGCAAGATCGACATCGGGGTGTACGACCCGACCTTCTACACCGCGATCGATTTCACCGAGGATGCCCATCTGCAGGTCGATGGCCTGCCGCCGACCTGCACCAGCAAGGTTGTCCGCCCGAATCCGGATGAGGCGATCGCCCAGAACCAGAAGACCCTGACCGACGCGTTCTTCAACGATCCGACGGGCACCGACATGAGCAAGATCTTTGCCACCAAGCTTGAACTGACCTGTCAGCCGGAAGGATAGATCCAGTGACGAAACCGTCCCTGCGTTTGGCAGTCGGTCTTCTGGCCGCCGCCTTTGTGATGACGCACTTTCTCGGCTCCGCCCACGCCCAGAGCTCGCTCGGCATCGGCACCAATGACGGCATGGCTCCAACCGCCACCGGCCCGTTCGCCCACATCCTGATGTGGATCAATCTGCGCCAGCAGGAATTCTATCATGCGCTTGCCGGCGCGATGAAGGCGATGCGCCAGGACGGCAGCAAGATGTGGCTGCTCATCGGCCTGTCCTTTGCCTATGGCATTTTCCACGCTGCCGGCCCCGGTCACGGCAAGGCGGTGATCTCATCCTACATGGTGGCCAATGAAGTGGCGCTCCGGCGCGGCATCATGCTGTCCTTCGTCTCGGCCCTGCTGCAGGCGCTGACCGCGATCGTGGTGATGCTGCTCGCCTATTTCGTGCTGCGCGGCACCGCGATATCGATGACCGACGCCGCATGGTTCCTCGAAATCATGAGCTATGTCTTCGTCACCCTGTTCGGCGCCTGGCTGCTGTGGCGCAAGGCCGGCCCGGCCATCCTTCGCCTGTTCGGCGCAAATCCCGGCTACAGCCTCTCGGCTGCCCATGCCGGCCATTCACATGCCGGCCATTCACATTCCGCGCATGCCCATGCGGCACATTCCCACGCGCTTCATGCGCATGACGATCACGACCATGCGCATGACCATCATGACCACGGCGCACACGACCACGCCCATGCTGCGCACGATCACCACAGCCATGCGGCGGGGGAGGTCTGCGAGACCTGCGGGCACTCGCATGCGCCCGACCCGGCGCTGCTTTCCGGCGATCGCTTCGACTGGCGCACGGCCTGGTCGGCGGTGGCTGCCGTCGGTATCCGCCCCTGTTCCGGCGCGCTGATCGTGCTGAGCTTCGCCTTGCTAAATGGGCTGTGGTTCGGCGGTATCCTGTCGGTGCTGGCCATGGCGTTAGGCACCGCAATCACCGTCTCGGCTCTGGCGACGCTTGCGGTCACGGCGAAGAACTGGGCGGTGTATTTCGCCGGCGACGGCCGCATGGGCAACCGCATCCATTCCTTCGTCGAAATCGGCGGTGCCGCCTTCGTCTTCCTGTTCGGTCTGCTGCTGCTATCGGCCAGCCTGACTGGCGCCTGACCTCGTTGCGCCCGATCGGGGTGCTTTAACTAGGGATCCTGCCGCCCAACTCGTCCTCGATATGGACGCGTATGATCTCGTCGAAGCTCGTTTCGGCAGCGAAGCCAAGCTCCCTCGAGCGCCGCGCCTCGAAGCGTGTCGGCCAACCCTTCACGATCGCCCAGATCGTCTCGTCGGGCTCCTCGCGGATCAGTTTGACCGCCTTGGCGCCGGCAACACGTTCCAGCGCTTCGATCTGTTCGCCGACACTGACGGCGACGCCCGGCATCGTCAGGTTGCGGCGCGGCCCGACTGCAGCGCCGTCAATTCCAGCCGCATGGATCAAAAAATTCACCGCCGAACGCGGGCTGGCGTGTGTGTGGACGACCGAGCGCGGCACCGGCAGGATGGCTTCATGGCCGCTCAGCGGCTCGCGGATGATGCCGGAGAAGAAACCCGAGGCCGCCTTGTTCGGCTTTCCCGGCCTGACGCAGATGGTCGGCAGCCTGATGCCGATGCCGTCGAAGAAGCCACGCCTGGTATAGTCGGCAAGCAGCGCCTCGCCCATCAGCTTCTGCGTGCCGTAAGAGGTCAGCGGCGTCGGGTGGAACTCGTCCGGAATGATTTCGGGAAACGGCGCGCCGAACACGGCGATCGATGAGGTGAAGACGAGGCGCGGCGCAAATGCCGCCAGCCGGACGGCATCGAATAGCGCCCTTGTGCCATCGAGATTGACGCGGTAGCCGAGATCGAAATTGGCCTCCGCTTCACCCGACACCACGCCGGCGAGATGGAAGATCACGTCGGGCCGCGGCGCGACCAGATTTGTCGTCGCGCCCGGCGCGGCAAGGTCGCCGGTGTGGACGCTGATGCTGACGCCTTCGAGGGCGGGCGCCTGCGGTGGCACGATGTCGTGAAGGTCGAGCGCGGCGATCTTGCGGCCGCCGAGTGTCCCGTCCTTGGCCAGCCGGGCAATGAGCTTGCGGCCGACCATGCCTGCCGCGCCGGTAATCAGAATGCGCATGTCACTTTCCCTTTTTGCGCTGGCTGCGGCTACGCAGCCAGAACACGACGAAGATTGCCACCATGAAGATCGCGGCGACGACGCCGGCAAGAACCGTCGAGACGTTGCCGACCGCCAGCATCACGGTTGGAAGATAATAGGCTGCGATGCCGAACAGCAGCAAAATCCAGGCGGCGCCGATTGCCGCATTGCGGGTGTCGCGGTCCATCACGCGGCCCCAGGGTAGCGGGCGTTCATGTCGATCGTTGCCAATACCAGGAACTCCCGAAATCAGTGATAGTGGCCACGGTGCGGTGCCGCATCATGCGCGTGATCGTGCTCGCCATCATGCTCATGGCTGTCGGCACATTGGCCGAATTCCGGTTCGACGGTGGCATGGGCTATGCCATGCTCCTGCGCAAGCCGTTTCTTGATCGCGCTGACCGCCATATGCGCGTCGACGCCGTCATTGAGGCAGGCATGCAACGTCGCCATGTTGCTGGAACCGTCGATCGACCAGACATGCATGTGATGCACCTCGCGCACGCCCTTGATCGAGCCTTCGATGTCCCTCGCGATCAGGTCGCGGTCGAGGCTTGCCGGCACGCCTTCGAGCAGGACGTGGGCAGCCTCGCGCATCAGCGACCATGCCGTGGACAGGATCAGCAGCGCGACAAGGACCGATAGGATCGGATCAATAGGCGTCCAGCCCGTCGCCAGGATTATCAGCGCCGCGATGATCGCCGCGGCCGAGCCAAGCAGGTCGCCGAGCACGTGCAGGATGGCGCCGCGCATGTTCAAGCTGTCACGGTCGCCGCCATGCAGCACGAAGAAAGAGCCGATGTTGACCGCAAGGCCGGCAATCGCAACGACCAGCATCGGCCCACCGAGCACGGGCTCAGGCGTCAGCAAACGCCCCCAGGCCTCATAGACGATCCACAGCGCAATGGCGAAGATGGCGATGCCGTTGGTGTAGGCGACCAGTGTCTTGACCCGGCCGAAGCCGTAGGTGAGGCGCACGGTCCCCGGTCGGCTCGCAAGATGAAAGGCATACCAGGCAAGGCCGAGCGCAATGCAGTCGGCAAGCATGTGGCCGGCATCCGCCAGCAGCGCCAGCGATCCCGTCAGGAGACCGCCAAGCGCTTCGACGACCATGAAGCCGGCGGTCAGGCAAGCCGCGATCAGCACGCGCTTCTTGTCGGTCGAGCCATGCACATGCCCGGCACCGTGACTGTGGTCGTGGCCCTGCGCGGCATGGTCGTGGGTATGCGCCATCTATGAGCTCCTGCTACGCGCCAAACTCGGCGCGGAAATCCTCGAGCCGCCGCTTCTGCTGGCCATCGCTGTCGAAATTGGCCGGATCGAGCCACGCCTCATAGGCTCTGCGCAGATCAGGCCATTCCTTATCGATGATCGAATACCACGCGGTATCGCGGTTTTCGCCCTTGACCACAAGATGCTGACGGAAAACGCCCTCGAACTTGAAGCCGAAACGTTCCGCCGCGCGCTTCGACGGCTCGTTGCGATTGTTGCATTTCCATTCGTAGCGGCGGTAGCCAAGCTCGTCGAAGACGTACTTCATGAACAGGAACTGCGCTTCCGTCGCCGCCGGCTTGCGCGAGATCAGCGGTCCCCAATAGATGTTGCCGATCTCGATCACGCCATAGGCCGGATCGATGCGCATCAGCGTCTGGCGCCCGGCGACCTTGCCGCTGGCCTTGTCGATGACCGTGAAGAACAGCGGGTCATCGCTGGCTTCGGCCTTGTCCAGCCATGGCTGGAAGGCGGCGCGGGTCTGCGGCGGGTCGTCGAACAGCCAGGCGAAGCGGCCGCCGGCATCGACCACTGACGAGGCCTCGAACAGGCCGTCGCCGTGCTTTTCGGCGTTGAGCGGCTCCAGCCTGACAGTGCGCCCCTCCAGCAACTTGCGTTCGGGCCGCGGGCGCGGTTGCCAATTCTTGAGATTTTCCGACACCGAAAACTCCAATCCGTTTGACTTTTGCGGGCGGACGCTCACAAAAACGCACGCTCGCTGAAAGAACCACACGGACGGGAAAAATGCTCCACACGATTTCGGCCTTCGACCGCCTCGGCGAGGAAAATGCGTTCGCAGTGCTGGCGCGTGCCACTGCACTTGCCCACCAGGGCCGCGACATTGTCAATCTCGGCATCGGCCAGCCCGACTTCAAGACGCCGCAGCATATCGTCGAGGCCGCGATCAAGGCGCTACGCGATGGCCATCACGGCTATACGCCGGCCAACGGCCTGCTGGCGACGCGCGAAGCGGTGGTACGCCGCACGCTGGCCACCACCGGCGTCGAAGTCTCGCCGGAAGCGGTGATGATCCTGCCCGGCGGCAAGCCGACCATGTTCGCGGCGATCCTGATGTTTGGCGAGCCGGGTGCCGAAATTCTCTATCCCGATCCCGGCTTTCCGATCTACCGCTCGATGATCGAGTTCACCGGTGCTGCCCCCATCCCGGTGCCGATGCGCGAGGAGAACGGCTTTGCCTTTTCGGCCGCGGAGACCTTGGCGCTGATCACGCCGAAGACCAGGCTGCTGATCCTCAACTCGCCGGCCAATCCGACCGGCGGCGTCACACCGCGCGCCGAGATCGAGAAGCTGGTCAAGGGCCTGGAAGCGCACCCGGATGTCGCCATCCTTTCCGACGAGATCTACGACGTGATGACCTATGACGGCGAGACGCATTGTTCGCTGCTCGCTTTCCCCGAAATCCGCGACCGGCTGATCGTGCTCAACGGCTGGTCGAAGACCTGGGCAATGACCGGCTGGCGCATGGGCTGGTCGATCTGGCCGAACGGCGACAAGGGCGCGCATCTCTACGATAAGGTGCGCAAGCTGGCGGTCAATTGCTGGTCCTGCGTCAACGCGCCGAGCCAGTATGCCGGCATAGCCGCCATCGACGGCCCGCAGGACGATGTCGACACGATGATGCGCGCCTTCGACCGCCGCAGAAAGGTCGTGGTCGAGGGGTTGAATGCCTTGCCCGGTGTTTCCTGCATTACGCCGAAAGGCGCCTTCTATGCCTTCCCCAATGTTTCCAAGACCGGCTGGAAGGCCAAGAAGCTCGCCTCGGCGCTGCTCGAGGATGCCGGCGTGGCGCTGATCGGCGGCCCCGATTTCGGTATTCTCGGCGAAGGCTATGTCAGGCTATCCTACGCCAATTCCGAAGAGAACATCCTGCGCGCGCTGGAGCGGATCGAGACGTTTCTGACGAAGTGAGGCCACGATCGACGAAAGGAGACGCCAGATGTTCTATGCCATTCTAGCCTATCACGAGGAAGAAGCGATTACGGCGCTGACGCCGGAGCAGGATTCGGCGCTGATGACCGATCTTCTCCAGATCAACGATCGGCTTTACCGGCAAGGCACCCTCGGACCGGCGGCGCGGCTCGGCGCGACACAAGACGCCTGCACCTTGCGCGGGCCAGGCACCGGAATGGTTGTTGACGGCCCCTTCGCCGAGACCAAGGAACAATTGCTGGGACTCTATGTTGTCGACTGCGCCAACCGTGACGCCGCTGTCGACATTGCGCGCGACCTTCGCCGCGTCAATCCGACCGCCGTCTACGAAATCCGCCCGATTTCGCTGTATCTTCCCGGCGTGCCGCTTCCCGTCACGCGGCCCTAATGCATGTCGCGCAAAAGTGTGCAGCGGTTTGTGATAACGACATGCATAAACAAGAACCTAAAGCGCGTCGCATGAGGCCGGTCGAACGCGACCGGGCTGAGACTAGCCGCGGCCGACAAACGGCATCTTGGTCGCCATCACGGTCATGAACAGCACGTTGGCGTCGAGCGGCAGGCTGGCCATGTGAAGGACGGCATCGGCGACGCGCTCGACATCCATCACCGCTTCGGCGGCAATGGTGCCGTTGGCTTGCGGCACGCCGACCGTCATCGCTTGCGCCATGTCGGTCAGCGCGTTGCCGATGTCGATTTGACCGCAAGCAATGTCGAAGGGCCTGCCGTCCAGCGCCAGCGTCTTGGTCAGCCCGGTGATGGCGTGCTTGGTCGCCGTATAGGGCACCGAGCCCGGCCGTGGCGCATAGGCCGATACCGAGCCGTTGTTGATGATGCGGCCGCCCATCGGCTGCTGCCTGCGCATGGCGCCGAACGCGCCGCGAGCACACAGGAACGAGCCGGTGAGATTGACCCCGACGATGTCGTTCCACACCTCGACCGGGATATCGTCGATCAATGTCGATTTGTAGCTCGTGCCGGCATTGTTGAAGAGCAGGTCGACGCGCCCGAAGGCCGCTGCCACCGTCTCGAACAGATCGTCGACCTGATCGGCCTTGCTGATGTCGCAGGCGACCGCCAATGCCTTGGCCTGTGTCGGCCCGGCGGCGGCGATCGCATCCTCCAGCACCGGCTTGCGGCGACCGCAGAAGACCGTATTCCAGCCGGCCTTGAGCAGCGCCGTGGCGACGCTTTTGCCGATGCCCGTACCGGCGCCGGTGACGATGGCGGTTTTATAGTCGCTCATGGCTGTACTCCCTGAAAGGGATGAGGCATCGCAAATGACGGGAACCATGGCAAGCCGGCCCAAGGCCTGTGCTCGCAAAAAGGGCGGCCATTGGCGACCGCCCCTGATCCGAACCGGGCTTGGGAGGAGGAAAGCCGATCCGACTGCCTGAAATCATGCGCTCACCGGATTAACGAGAGCTAACGCGAATGCCGCCGAGCGCTCCGAGGCTCTCCCCTTCAAGCTACCAGCGCGAACCGTTCACCGGCTTGGCCGTGCTGCCCGCTGCCGGCACCTTCGCCGCCGTCACCGTCGCCTCGACATGGTCGACCAGCGCGTCCGGCAGGCCGAGGCGGCCAGCAAGCAGGTCGAGATAGCCGCGTTCGGCCCGCGTGTCCGGATCGATGGCAAGACGCGAGGCGGTGTAGAGTTCCAGCTTTTGCGCATCGGTCTTGGCGCCGGCGATCAGCACATCCAGATCGAGCGGCGCGTCCAGTTCCGACATCAGGAATTTCTCCGCTTCGGCGCCGACGCCGGCGAGGCTGAGCTTGCCGGCGATCTTCTGCCGCTCTTCGTCATCGACATGACCGTCGGCCTTCGCCGCCGAGATCATCGCCCTGACCAGCGTCAGCGTGAATTCGTCTTCGCCCTGCGGCGCTTGCGACGGATGGAAGGCGGTATCGGCCGGCGGCGGCAGCAATTCCGGTTCACCGGCGGCTTGCGTTTCGGCCGGCGCGTTGCCGCTCTTGTAGTTCTGGTAAGCCTTGTAGGCGAGGCCGCCGATCGCGGCCAGGCCGCCGAGCTTCACCGCCGCACCGGTGACCTGACGGCCTGGGCCGGTTCCGAGCAGCACCGCGGCCAGCGCACCGGCGGCAAGCGGATTGTCCTTGGCCATCTGCACCGCCTGCCCCGCCTTGTCACGGACGGTCGATCCGGTACCGGGAACTTGCGAGCCGAGCAGGTCGTCGAGGAGCTTCTTGGGATCGAACATCTATGCCTCCAGAATTGGCCCGGCCGAAGGTGCGCGGGCAGGTTTGCACGTCGAAGACCTAGGTCCCGCAGTTTGACATTACAATGACGCGGTGCATCCTTTTGCCCGCTGCCACGCGTGACCTCGCACCGACATCTGCTGGGACTTCACACGGAAATCAAACTGCTTCAGCCTCCTTCCGCACCCTAAAAACATGCAGTGCTGTGGACCTTGGAAGTGTCGAAACCAGCCCCGACTTCGAGTAATGTCGCGGCATGTCGCTTGCGAGGAGCCTGGCATGACCGATGAGACTGACCGCCAGCCGGCACGCGATCCCCAGGAACTGGAGCGCCTGCTGATTTCACGGCAATGGGTCGGAGACATTGACGGCATGGCCGCGCTTTTTGAGCCGCATGCAGTCATCGACAGCGGTGGCGGACAACTGACGTTCGGCCGCGAAGCCATCCAAACGCTGTTCGCGGAGATCACCGCAACCGGCCGAAAATTTCAGTCCGGAGATCAGCGTCCGGCTGTCATCAATGGCGACCTCGCGCTCACCTCGACCCGGCTTCCCGACGGCACGATCACCACCGAGGTCGCACGCCGGCAGAACGACGGGACATGGCTGTGGGTCATCGATCGCTTCTCTGTTGCTTAACGTGAAGTTGCTTGACGTGAAGCTAACTTCCGATGTGACGATCGCCGCGCGCTTGCGCCAGCTCGACCTGGCGCTGGCGCTCGGCATAGCGGGCGCGATCCTCCTCCGAGCGGGCATCGAAGCAATGCGGGCATGAAACGCCGGTTGCATATTCCAGCGACAGCCGGTCTTCTGCGGCTAGCGGATGCCGGCAGGCGCGGCAGAGTTCGGCCTCGCCTTCGACCAACCCGTGCGATACCGAAACGCGCTCGTCGAACACGAAGCATTCGCCTTGCCAGAGGCTCTGTTCGGCGGGCACGTCTTCGAGATACTTCAGAATGCCGCCCTTGAGGTGGAAAACGTCCTCGAAGCCAAGCGACTTCACATAGGCCGTCGCCTTCTCGCAGCGTATGCCGCCGGTGCAGAACATGGCGACCTTGCGCCCCTCGAGCTCATGCCGATGCTGCTCGACCCAGGCCGGGAATTCGCGAAAGCTGGCAGTGGCGGGATCGACAGCGCCCTTGAAGGTGCCGAGCGATACCTCGTAGGCGTTGCGCGTATCGATGACGATGGTGCCTGCATCCGAGATCAATGCGTTCCAGTCGGCCGGCGCGACATAGGTGCCTGCACCTGCCGCCGGGTCGATATTGTCCACGCCCATGGTGACGATCTCGCGCTTCAACCGCACCTTCATGCGGTGGAACGGCATCGCTGCGGCGCTGCTGTATTTGATCTCGAGGCCGGCGAGACCTTCGATGGATTCGAGATGACCGATGAGCGCCGCGATTGCCGCTTCACTGCCGGCGACCGTGCCGTTGATGCCCTCACGCGCCAAAAGCAGCGTGCCTTTGATGCCGCGTGCGCAGCAGAAGGCGGCGAGCGGCGCGCGCAGCGCCTCGAAGGTGTCGAGCCGGGCGAAGCGGTAAAGCGCGGCAACACGGAAGGCTTGGCCGGACAGTGTCATCTCCAAGCCACTAAACGCTCACGACAGCCGGATCAAGGCAGAGCCGGGAGCGGTCTGCCCGCGACGGGTTTCGAACACCACGCGTGACATCGCGACACGCCGCGTTTCGTGGACAGAAAAACCGCCTTCTGCTAACCGGTCGACTTGATCAACAGAGGAGAGACGACGAATGCCCAGCACGACCGAAAAGCTCCTGTCGCTCCTCAACGGCCAGCCGGTCATACCGGTGCTGAAGATCGCCAATCCCGCCGACGCGGTGCCGCTGGCCCGGGCGTTGGCCCGCGGCGGCCTGCCGGCGATCGAGATTACGCTGCGCACCGCCGACGCGCTGGAGGCGATCCGCCGGGTGGCGGGCGAGGTCGAAGACGCCGTCGTCGGCGCCGGCACCATCCTGGACGCCCGCCAGTTCGGCGAGGCGGCGGCCGCCGGTTCGAAGTTCATCGTCAGCCCCGGCATCACCCGCGAGCTTCTCGCGGCAGCCAAGGACAGCGAAGTGCCGTTGCTGCCCGGTGCCATCACGCCGGGAGAGGTCATGGCCGCGCGCGAAGCCGGCCTGCGCTTTCTGAAATTCTTCCCGGCCGAACAGTCGGGCGGCATCGCCTCGCTCAAGGCCTTCGCCTCGCCGCTCGCCGACGTGAAATTCTGCCCGACCGGCGGTATCACCGGCCAGAATGCCGCCGACTATCTCAGCCTGCCCAACGTCATCTGCGTCGGCGGTTCCTGGGTGGCGCCGGACGATCTGGTCAAGGCCGGCAAATGGGACGAGATCGAAGCCTTGGCGCGCGCCGCGAGCAAGCTCGGGCGCTAGCATCGCCGCCGATCTGGCCTGCTGCCGATCTGGTTCGCCGGCTGGTTCCCGCTCATGGGCTCGAACCACGATTCACGCCTTCAAAGGGCGCTGTCCTACCATTAGACGAAGCGGGAGAATGCTGACCTTGGTTAGCATCCCGGCACGAAGGAAGCCAGTGCCGGCGGTGGCGGCAGCCGCGCCGGTTGCCAGCGCGGCCTCTACGATATTTGCCCAGCTGTTATTCGGTCTGGAAGCGGGCCACCGACATGAACTTGACGGCCTTGCCGGTGAACCGGTTGGCGTCGGCCATCTCGTTGCCCGGCTGGAAGCCGACGGTATAGACCTCGCTCGGTGCCGTACGGACGAAGTCGTAAGCATAGCGCGGCGCCGTTGTCGCGTCTGAAACGGTCGCGACATACTCGCCGCTGTGCAGCGCCCAACGGGCAGCCTGCGGCGCGGCAGCGACCACCACCGGCTTGGGGCCGGGTTTCAGGTCGCGGGCGGTGGCCCTGGGTTCCTTGCGTGTGGTCTTCACGCCCGCGCCGATGACGGCCGTCGGGTCGGAGCCGGCCGGGCGGGCAACGATGGCCTTGCGCGGCGACGCCCCGTCGCTCGATGCGTCGTCACTCGCCGGTTCCTCGAACACCGGTGCTTGCTCGGAAAGCGAAGCGACTTTGTATTCGTCGGTCGCGCTGACCCGTTCCAGAACGGCCTTGACCTCGTCGGGCTGCGAACTGTCGGGCCGCGCCGACGGCAATACCGAGAATGCATCGGTGGCGGTGTTGCTCCGCTCGGCCGCACTCGCGAGCGCCAGCAATACTTGCTTGTCCTGCGGCGCAAGACCAGCCGACGAAAGATCGGCCGGCAGCGAATGATCGGGCCGCCAACTCGGCACGGGAATGTTGTTTGTCGCGACCTGCACCGGGCCGGCCGTAGCCGACGCGTCTGCCATGCCGAACGGAACACTTGCCGACGCCACACTTGCCGGCGCTTGCGCGGTTGCCACCGCCTGTTCGGTGGATGCAGTCGCATCCGCCACGCCGAACGGAACGTTTTCAGGCGGCTGGGCACCGATGTCGGCCTTCGGGCGCGGAGCAAAATCGGGCAGCGGAATGCTGCGCGCCGGCAATGCCGCGATGATCGTCTCCGGCGTGTCGTTCTCCGGTTCAGGCGCAGGCGCCGGAGCATCGGCGACTTCCGGAATCTCGGCACGCTTGGCATCTCGAGGCGCCACGATGGCGATGCCAGGCAGATTGCTGCTCTTGGCCGACGGCGCTGGCTTCACGTTACGGGGCTTTGGCGCTGGCTCGGCCATCGCCACATCGGCGCTGTCGTCCGCCTCGTCGTCGCCGCCGCCGAAGAAGGCTGCCAGGAAGCCGCGGGATTTTTTGCCACCGCCGCTTGCGCTGGCCAGTTCGATGGCCGGCGCGCCGGCGCCCTTACGGGCCTTGTAGGAGGCGAGCGCCTGTTGATAACCGGGCAGCGGCTTGCCGTCGCTCGGCACATGCAGCGTCTTGCCGTTGGGGAACACGCGCGCCAGTTCCTGGCGGCTGATGCCGGGCCAGTGGCGCACATTGCCGACATCCATGTGCACGAAGGGCGAGCCGGAGCTGGGATAATAGCCGACGCCGCCGCCCTGCATCCTGAGGCCGATGTCGCGCAGCTTCTTCAGCGGCACACCGGGAATGTAGAAATCCATCGCCCTGCCGAGCATGTGCTGGCTCTTCTCGGCGACGCCCCTACTGCGGCTGCGCAGCATCGAATTCGTCGACGGCGAACGATAACCGCAGACGACCTGGATATAGTCGGTGGCGCCGCTCTCCCGATAGGCTTCCCAGACCAGGTCCAGCAGGCGCGGATCCATCTTGGTCGGCTCGTTGCGACGCCAGTCGCGCAGGATGATGTTGATCTTTCGCAAGCCCGCTTGATCGTAGCGGCCGTTGCGCTTGTAGACGATCTCCGCCTTTTCATGCGTGTGGAGATGATAGAGCTTCAGCGAACGTGTCTCGGCGCCGGCGCCGGTTGCCGCCGCTGCAAGGAACCCGACGGCAACAATCACCGCTGCCAGCCATCTCGGCCAGACGCTCATGTGATAATGCCGCCCGTTTTTGTGTCGTTCGATTCTGTTCAAATCAAAAGGCCTTGCAGGCTGCCGTTTTGTCCCCGGATTTGACCAAACGGATGCGTTAGATGTGCATCCGAATATCGATCCTAATGGTTAATCATCGCTTATTGAAGCCGAAATGCGGTAACACCGTGGCGATATCCCGCCAAAAATATTGCGCAGGATATCTTGGTAAACCGCTGGTTTAGATCATGTTTTGGCGCCAGCTCGAAACACGATCTGTTACCGTCCGCCTTAATACGTGAACATTGCGGCGAACACGTCATTACGAGACTCAGTTGCCTGGAATGATGTCCGGATGAGAACCGGCTTGGCCCTGTGACTCAGGAAGCGAGCCTCTCGACACGGCCGGTCTCCGGGTCGATGCCGTATTCCTTGAGCTTGCGGTAGAGCGTCGACCGGCCGATGCCGAGGCGGCGGGCGACCTCGCTCATCTGGCCGTTGTAGTGGTCGATGGCGAGCTTGATCATTTCGAGCTCGACATCGGCCAGCGCACGCACATTGCCGCGCTCGTCGAGCGCCCGCAGCGTGCCGAAGCGGGGTCTGGCCGGCGCGTCGGGCTCGGCCGCGGCGGCGCCGACGGCGGCCGGGACGTTATCACGCGGCAGGCTGCCCGAAGCCAATCCGGAAGCTGGCCACCCTGAAGCTGGCCCCCCTGAAGCTGGCGAGGCGATATCCGCATCGAGATTGACTGTGCCCTCGACCTGCGCCCGGATCTGCGGGAACTCTTCTTCGGTCAGCATGTCGCCCTCGGCGAGCACCGAAGCCCGGAAGACGGCATTTTCGAGCTGCCTTATATTGCCCGGCCAGTCATAGGCCTGCAGCATGGCGAGCGCCGCAGCCGAGATGCCTCGCAGACGGTGTCGCGGATCGGCGGGCGCCATCTTCTCCATGAAGTGCTCGACCAGATGGGGAATGTCGTCGCGACGGTCGCGCAATGGCGGCACGAAGATCGGATAGACGTTCAGACGATAGAACAGATCCTCGCGGAACTTGCCGTCCTTTACCTGCTGCAGCAGGTTGCGATGGGTTGCCGAGATCAGCCTGATGTCGACCCTGACGGTCGAGCGCCCGCCTACCGGATCGACCTCGCCGTCCTGTACGGCGCGCAACAGCTTGACCTGCACGTCGAGCGGCAGGTCGCCGATTTCGTCGAGGAACAGCGTGCCCGAATGCGCTTCGACGAACTTGCCGGTGTGTTTTTCGGTGGCGCCGGTGAACGAGCCCTTTTCGTGACCGAACAGGATCGATTCGACCAGATTGTCGGGGATGGCGCCGCAATTGACGGTGACGAAGGGTTTCGAGCGGCGGTCGCCGCTGCCCTGGATGGCGCGCGCCACCAGTTCCTTGCCGACGCCGGATTCACCCTCGATCAGGATCGGAATGTTGGACGCCGCCGCCTTGCGGCCGAGCCGGATCACCCGATCCATCGCCGGACTGTGAGTGATCATGTCCTTGAACGTCAGATGGCCGCCGCGCTGCCGTGACGAGCGCTTCACTTCGCCTTCGAGCGCTTCGACCTTGAGGGCGTTGCCGATCGACGCCTGCAGCCTGTCGGGAGAGGCCGGCTTGACGACGAAGTCGAAGGCGCCGTGACGCATTGCCGAAACGACGGTTTCGATGCCGCCCTGGGCGGTCTGCACGATGACGGGAATGTGGATGCCGCGCTCGCGCATTGCCTTCAGCACGCCGATGCCATCGAGGCCCGGCATCATCAGGTCGAGGATGACCACCGAGACGTCGCGCGCATTGGGCCCGTCGACAACATCGAGACCGGCCTCGCCGCCATCGGCGACGATCGCGGTGTGGCCGAATTTCGTCACCGCCGCCTCGAGCAGCCTGCGCTGCACCGGATCGTCATCGACTATGAGTATGGAAGCTGCCATGACTGATCCGACCGTGCCCGCCCGAGAATGCGCCCTATGGATCATCTTGGCACAGGGTTCTAAATAAGCTTTCAAAAAACCCGGTGAATGAATTCCTTAGGATTTGACCGGCTTCTCGTTTCCTCGAATTTTCGTGTTTGGAAGGATCGGCAATGCGCATGGTTTTTGCTCGAAAGCTGGCGGCGGCGTCCGGTCAGGGCGTGGCGGAGCTTGGCGACCTGCCGGAATGGAATCTGGCCGATCTCTATTCGGGCATGGAAGCGCCCGAGTTGAAGCGCGACATCGCCAAGGCCGCCGCCGATGCCATCGCCTTCGAGAGCCGTTGGAAAGGCACGCTCGCCGCCGAGGCCGGGCGTGGCAGCGCCGGCAGGCTGGGCGAGGCGCTCCAGGCCTATGAAGCGCTGGAGGAGCTGATCGGCCGGATCGTCTCCTATGCCGGGCTTGTCTATGCCGGCAACACGTCGGATCCGCAGCGCGCCAAGCTCTATGGCGACATCCAGGAAAAGATGACCGATGCCAGCGCGCACCTGCTGTTTTTCGCGCTCGAGCTGAACCTCATCGACGATGGCGCGATCGAAAACGCACTCGCCGCCGATCCGGCCTTCGCCCACTACCGGCCCTGGGTGCTCGATCTGCGCAAGGACAAGCCCTATCAGCTCGAAGACCGCATCGAGCAACTCTTCCACGAAAAGTCGATCACCGGGCGCGGGGCCTGGAACCGCCTGTTCGACGAGACGATGACCGATTTGCGCTTCGGCGTCGACGGCGAGGAGTTGACGCTTGAGCCGGCGCTCAATCGCCTGCAGGACGCCGACGGCGAGGTGCGCCGCCGGGCGTCCGAAGCGCTGGCCGCAACTTTCCGCAAGAATTTGCGCGTCTTCACGCTGATTACCAACACGCTGGCCAAGGACAAGGAGATCTCCGACCGCTGGCGGGGCTTCGAGGACATTGCCGATTCCCGCCATCTCGCCAACCGCGTCGAACGCAGCGTGGTGGACGCACTCGCCGCGGCGGTTCGCGACGCCTATCCGCGCCTGTCGCATCGCTATTATGCGATGAAGGCGCGCTGGCTCGGCATGGACGTGATGAACCATTGGGACCGAAACGCGCCCCTGCCGGAGACCCCGCAGGCGGTCATCGGCTGGGACGAGGCCAAGAACACCGTGCTTTCCGCCTATCAGCGCTTTTCACCCGACATGGCGGAGATCGCCAGAACTTTCTTCGACCGCAACTGGATCGATGCACCGGTGAGACCCGGCAAGTCGCCTGGTGCCTTCGCCCATCCGACCGTGCCTTCGGCGCATCCTTATGTGTTGCTCAACTACATGGGCAAGCCGCGCGACGTGATGACGCTGGCGCACGAGCTCGGCCACGGCGTGCACCAGGTGCTGGCCGGCGGCCAGGGCGCCCTGATGGCGTCGACGCCGCTGACGCTGGCCGAAACCGCATCGGTGTTCGGCGAAATGCTGACCTTTCGCTCGCTGCTCGAGCAGACCACCGACAAGCGCGAACGCAAGGCCATGCTCGCCCAGAAGGTCGAGGACATGATCAACACGGTCGTGCGCCAGGTCGCCTTCTACGAGTTCGAGCGCAAGGTGCATGCCGAGCGCAAGAGCGGCGAATTGACCTCCGACAAGCTCGGCCAATTCTGGCTGGAAGTGCAGGCGGAAAGCCTCGGGCCGGCGATCAAGCTACGCGAGGGGTACGAGGTTTTCTGGACCTATATCCCGCACTTCATCCACTCGCCTTTCTACGTCTATGCCTATGCATTCGGCGATTGCCTGGTGAACTCGCTCTACGCGGTCTACCAGAACGCCGAGCGCGGCTTTCAGGAGAAATATTTTGCCATGCTGCGCGCCGGCGGCACCAAGCATCATTCCGAGCTTCTGGCGCCGTTCGGCCTTGACGCGGCCGACCCTGCCTTCTGGCAGATCGGGCTTGGTGTGATCAGCGGACTGATCGACGAGCTGGAAGCACTGGACAAGTGATGCGCAACACTGGGTGATGCGCAACACCGGGTGACCGGGTTTTCCAGAACAGTTTAGCTGCAATGCATATTGGCGATGGTTCTATTCTTGTCTTGGATATTTGTTCTTAAATAACTTTCCATGGAAGTTTTCCGTTAGATTCCCGTAAGCTGTATGATAGCGTCCGCCCTCAAGCTCAGCCGGGCACGAATGGATCCGGTCGGAAAGTCCCGACCGGTCATGGCGCGTCGGCGGATGCGACAACGGTTGTTGGCCAGGGGCAAACCGGTCGCCGACAGCTCGATCGAAGCCGGCTGTTCTGCAAATTGCGGAACCACCATCGAATGGTCCTTCGCCGAGGTCATGGCTCCACAGGCCAGGGCGGACGGATCGGACTGGAGAGAGAAAGACAATGGGCACTTTTTTCTACATGCTCCTGGCGTTCCTGGTAGGTGTGTTGGTTGGCTGGTTCATTTGGGGACGCCTGCGTGGCGAACTCGACAGTTTGCGCGGCGATCTCGACCGCACGCGCAGCGAACGCGACAGATTGCGGGCCGATAGCGACCGTCTGACCGGTGAGTTGGATGCATGCGGCCGCGCCCGCGCCGACCTCGAGCGGCGGCTGGGCGAGGCGCCGGCCGCCAAGGCGCCAGCCGCGAAGGCGGCAACAGCCAAGGCGCCAGCCGCCAAGGCCGGCGCGACCAAGGCGGCGATGCAGGCACCGTCAACCCTGATGTCGACATCCGCGCCGGCCAAACCGGCGCCGAAGAAATCTGCAACGGCCAAGGCTGCGACCGCGCCACGCGCAAGTGCGGCGAAAACGGCAACGCCGAAGCCGGCTGCATCGAAAGCGAGCGCCGCACCCAAGACTGCGCCAGCGGCAAAAAAGACTGCGCCAGCGGCAAGCAAGGCTGCGCCGGCGGCAAAGAAAGCCGCGACCGGCAACGCAACGACCGCAGCGGCGGGCAAAGCCAACGATCTGCGTCGCCTGATCGGCATCGGCCCGACCAACGAGCGGCTGCTCAAAGGGCTTGGGGTCACGACCTATGCCCAGATCGCCGCCTGGACGCCCGACGATGTCAGGCGGATCGAGGCGACGTTGAATTTCGACGGCCGCATCGAACGTGAACGCTGGATCGAGCAGGCGAAACTGCTTGCCGCCGGCGACGAAAAGGAATTTGCGCGCCGCTTCCCGACCGCGGGGGAAGCCAGCAACACCTGATCCATCGCAAGGCGGCATTTGGAACAAGGCGGCGCTCTCAGGCGCCGCTTTTGTTTTTGCCCCGCCGCGCCTTTGCGTCTTGAGACGCCGTTCCCTCGATTGCGCACGGTCGAGCCCCCATATAGATCGATCGCTGGTGACCGCAGCATCCGAGCCTTATGTCCCTGCCCCTGCCCTTTGCAATTTTCCGGAACGACGAGACCGCGCGTCAGCTCGTTTTCGACCGGCCGGCCGAGATCATCTCGGCGCATGGCGAGGCGGACTTTTTGCCGGCGCTTGAAGCCGCGCAGGCTGCACATGATGGCGGCAAATGGCTGGCCGGCTATTTCTCCTACGAGGCCGGCTACCTGCTCGAGCCCAAGCTCGTTCCGCTGCTGCCAGCCGGCCGCCGCGCCCCGCTTTTCTGCCTCGGCGTGTTCGACCCGCCGGTCGAAGAGACGGTCGCGCCAGGCGATCTGCCGGCTAGCAACGGCCCAATCTTCGACCCCAAGGCAGCCTGGTCCTCGGACGACTACGCCAAACGCTTTGCCAGGCTGCATGACCACATCCGCAAGGGCGACTGCTACCAGGGCAATCTGACCTTTCCGGTCCACGCGCAATGGTCGGGCGATCCGCTGGACGCCTTCAACGCGCTGACCGAACGCCAGCCGGTGAAGTATGGGGCGCTGGTCGCGCTTGGCGATCCGATCGTCTTGTCGCGTTCGCCGGAACTGTTCTTCGAGGTCGACGCGGAAGGGATGATCGAGACGCATCCGATGAAAGGCACTGCGCCGCGCGGCGCCACCAAGGCGGAGGACGATCGCCTGAAAGCGTTCTTGCGCAACGACGAGAAGAACCAGGCCGAGAACCGGATGATCGTCGATCTCCTGCGCAACGACATCTCACTGATCAGCGAGGTTGGCACGCTCGATGTGCCGGAGCTTTTCCGCATCGAGAGCTACCCGACGGTCCACCAGATGGTGAGCCGCGTGCGGGCGAAACTTTTGCCCGGCCTCGCCATCCGCCAGATTTTCGCCGCGCTGTTCCCCTGCGGTTCGATCACCGGCGCGCCGAAGATCCGTGCCATGGAGATCCTGCGCGAGCTGGAAGGTGGCCCGCGCGATGTCTATTGCGGCGCCATAGGCTGGATCGCCCCCGGCGGCCGGATGCGCTTTTCGGTGGCGATCCGCACCATCTCGCTCTTTGCCAATGGCGAGGCAGTCTACAATGTCGGCGGTGGCGTCGTCTTCGATTCGACAGCCGAAGAGGAGTACCAGGAGTGTCTGCTGAAAGCCCGTTTCGCGACGGGAACACTGCCGATCTCGAACTGATCGAAACAATGCGCTGGGAACCCGGCTCGGGTTTCCTCCGTTTCGACCGCCATCTCGCGCGGCTTTACGGCTCGGCAGACGAACTCGGCTTCGGCTGCGACCCGCAACGGGTCGGTGAAGCGCTGATGAATGCGGTCGGCCGCCAGCACATTGCGTTGCGCACTCGCCTCGTCCTGTCGCGCAAGGGCGATGTAGCGGTTTCGGTGCAGCCCTACGCGCCGCTCGCCGCAGACAAGGTCTGGACCGTGCAGCTGGCGCGCGTGCGGCTTGATTCGAGCGATATGCTGCTGCGCCACAAGACCAGCCGCCGACAAATCTATACGCGCGCCCGCGCCGAATATCTCGCCGGCCGGGCCGACGAGGTGCTGCTCGCCAATGAGCGCGGCGAAATCTGCGAGGGCACGATCACCAATGTCTTTGCCGAATTCGGCGACGGCGTGCTGGCCACGCCGCGGCTCGATTGCGGCCTGCTGCCTGGCGTCCTGCGCGGCGAACTGCTGGATCAAGGCCGCGCCCGCGAAGCAATCTACACATGGAGCGAACTGAAATCGGCCAAGGCGCTGTTCGTCGGCAACTCGCTGCGCGGATTGATCCCGGCGCGGCTGGGCTGAAGCATCGGGAGACAACAATGTTCGTGGTTTCGCTGAAGTATACGGTGCCGCTGACCGAGATCGACAGCCTGCAGCAAGCGCATGTCGAGTGGCTGAAGGCCTGTTATGCGGAAGGCATTTTTGTCGCCTCCGGGCCGAAGCGGCCGAGGACCGGCGGCATCATCATCGCGCGCGGTCCACGCGACGTGCTCGATGCCAGACTGGCGGACGATCCCTTCGCCAAGGCAGGCGCCGCCGATTACGAAATCACCGAATTCACGGCGAGAATGGCCGCTGCCGCACTGGAAGCCTACAAAGAAGCATGAGTTTCCGCCCACCGACCCACACACCCTATGACGGCTCGTCGAAACTGTTCACCATCGGGCTGAAGCCGCTCAATCTAGATAGATGGATCGAGATCGACGAATATCTGCTGCCCTATCTTGCCGAGAAACGCCGGCTTTATGCCGAAATTCCAGACAAGGTTTTTGTCGAGGAGCAAGCCACACGCGACGCCCAACGCGAAGTGCTCGATCTGCTCGGTGCGCATCTGGCGGCGAACTTTCCTGGGACCCACAGGCGTACCGACAACGGGATCGTGGTGATCGGCGGCACCGACAGTCTTGTAGGCTCAGGCACCGCAGCTTCTTTCAGCGATGCGCCGCTTGTCGCGGCCTCGTTGCTCGTCCAGGAGGATTTGATCCTGATGCGCCGCGACGAGAGCGGCTGGCGTCTGGCGGCCGGCTCGCTCTGCTTCCCCTCGTCATGGTCGCTGACCGAAAAATTCGGCAAGCCGCTGCAGCAGATCCACGCGCCGGTACCGGGTTTCGGTCCAGGCACACGCCCGGCCGATCTCATCAACCGCATGTTCGACGGCCTCCAGGGCCAAGCCGTCGAGCGCTACAACTGGTCGATCCAGGCGGGCGACGCGCTCTACCATCCGCTCTCCAATGTCGAACGCATCGACCGCGCCAGCAGTCGCCCGTCGAGATTCCCGGACGGTGACATCGACGCCCATGCCTTTATCCGCGTCGAGCGGCAGACGCTGAGAAAGCTCCCCGTTTCGGGCGACGTACTCTTCACCATCCGCATCCATCTCGACCCGCTCGCCGTGCTGGAGCGCCACCGCGACCGTGCGGCGCTCGCAGCGTCCTTGGCCGAACAACTTCTGGCGCTGGACGAGGCCCAGCTCGACTACAAGGGGATGACCGCCGATCGTGACCGGCTGGTCGCGTGGCTTAGGGCGCTGGCGCTGTCCTAGAGCAGTTCATCGTTTCACGGAAACGCCGAACCGCTCCACCTCTTTGCTCTTGCGCAATTCCGGACGGAAAGCCGTCTCACACTTTTCCCGGAATTGCCCTAAATCGCAGCCAGGCCCAGCAGCAGGATCGCCGACATCGCGGTAAAGACGGTGACGTTGACATCCCACCGCCAGCCCGCCGGTCCAAACGGCGGCCGGAACGGCGGGTAGCCGTTCTCGTCATACAGCACGCCACCATAGATCGGCCGCGAGAGCATGGCCGCGAAGAATGCCCCATACATGGCCGCGGCCAATCCGCCGGCGAGATAGAGCCGCTCGGCTTCGAGTTGCCCCTTGATCCAGATGAGTCCGAGGGCAATCAGCGCCACCCCGGTATAGCTCAGCACCTGCCAGACGACGTGAAACCGGGCATGGGGAGTCCACAGTGGATTGGTGGCGTGGGTGGCGTTCAAGTCGGCTTTGATCGTCGCTACACCGTAACCCACGGTCGCGACGCTCAGCAGAATTCGAGCAAGCAGATGACTGTCATAAGCGAGTTCCATCGCATTTTCCTCCCCTCACGCCGGAACGGCTTGAATGGCGCCCTGAGCACAGAAGAGCTGCCCATCGGCCAGCCGCGCATAATTATGGACGATCCGGTTCTCGTGATCCTGCAACTGCACAATGAAGTTGCCGCTCTGCTCCGTCCAACTCGCGAGCACGAGATTCGGACGCACGCTGGTCAGGCCGACCTTGACCACCTCGTCGATTTCAGTGGTCCCGATCGACGCCTGGATATGCAATTCCTGCGGCGAAAGAAACGTCAGCCGCGGTACGAAGGGGCCGAAAACGCAGTCGAAAGTCTTGCCTACGAGCGAGGCTGGAAAAGCATCGGTTTCTGCCATCATCCTCTCCTTGGGCATTGGCCGCTGCGACCATGCCATGTGACGATTCTCGGTGTCTCAGTCGCAGAAACACCCTCAGTATATGCTCTTGGAGCGCTCCAAGGAGCACGATCCCCCTATTTTGGTTTTGAGTCAATAAAATTCTTGGAGCGCTCCAAAAAATGGTCTACCTCAGGGAAAACGAGTGAACCGCCAATGCCCACCCTAGCCGATGTCGGCAAGGCTGCCGGAGTTTCCCGGGGGACTGTCTCCAACGTCTTCAACCGGCCGGAGCTGGTCAGGCCCGAATTGCGCGAGCGCGTCGAAGCGGCCGCGCGAGCGCTCGGGTTTGGCGGCCCCGATCCGAAAGGACGATTGCTGCGGGACGGCAAGTTCAATGCCATCGGGTTCATGCCGCCTGGCGCCTACGCCATCTCCGAAGTGATGAGAAGCCCATACGGCCGCGAGCTGGTGCTCGGCGTTTCGCTCGCCTGCGACGAGGCTGGAACGACGCTCAGCCTTGTAAACGGCACCGACAACACGCGCTTCGCCAGCATCCGCGATGCCCTGGTTGACGGCTTTATCCTTGGTCACAGCGCCGACATTGGTCTCATAATTTCGGTCCAGAGACGCCGTCTGCCCTTCGTCATTCTCGAAAGCGACGCAGGTCCCGACATCAATTCGATAAAGATCGACGGCAGGAGTGGCGCGGTTGCTGCCGTCCGGCACTTGACCGGGCTGGGGCACCGGCATTTTGCCATCCTTTCGGTGCGCCGGTCTCCCGGCCCGCCGATTGTCCACATGCCCGGAAAGGCAACGCGCCCGCTTCTGGCCGGCTTCCCGCTCGACGATGAAAGGCTCGACGGTTTCAAACAGGGTTTGGCGGAGGCGAATTTGTCGATCGACGATGTCCCGATCATCGAGACGATCCCGGGCGAGCCATCTGCCGGAGCAGTGGTGTTCGACAGGGCGCCTGAAGCAACCGCGATCCTGACCATGTCGGACTGGCAGGCGATCACGATCCTGGACGAGGCGGTTCGCCGCGGCATAGACGTGCCGGGCCACGTGTCGGTCGTCGGCTTCGATGGCACCGCTGAATCCGCACGCACCACGCCTCCGATGACCACTGTCGCACAAGACGTGATCGGAAAAGGCCGGCTTGCCGCCCGAATGGTCCTTGACAATGAAGCCCCCCGCCAAGTCGTTCTGCCGGTAGAACTGGTGGTTCGAGCCTCCACAGCCGCGCCGAGGACAAAAACCCGCTGAAACGGGCGGATGCGCCATCCGCACCAGGGGCGGCGCTCGCCGCGTCTTTTCGCTGAGCAGCCTCAGGTGCGGGACGAGGCACAACTTGACTATAAGGGCCTGACAGCCGACCGTGACTGCTGGCGCAAGACAGCTGTAACTTGCGGCTTGGGGGAAAAATGATCCAGCATCTTAGCAGGCCGGTCACGTTAATGGCCGCGATCCTGGTACTGTCGACAGCAGCCGAGGCGGAGCCGGTGACTTATGCCGGCAAGCTTGGAAAGAGCGATATCGTCGTCGAATTCACCGGCGACCCCGCCGCGCCCGGCGGCCCGCTGGCCGGCCGCTATTTCTACCGCTCGAAGGGCGTCGACATCCCGCTGCAGGCCTGGTCTCAAAAGGGCAGCAAGTTCGAACTGGCCGAGGAGGAGGCATGCGGCGCCGACAATTGCGATGACGGAAAGGCTGCGCCGATTGCCGCCGTCTGGCGCCTGGCCTCATCCAGTAACGGCAAAACCCTTGAAGGCAGCTGGAACGGAAAGAGCGCGCTGCCGCTCAGATTGGAACGGGTCGCAAGTCGGCAGGTGACCGAGAACGAGCCCAGCAGCCCGCTCGATCTCTACGATTTCAGCTTCATGAAGTTCTTCGGCAATGACACGCCGCTCACCATGGAAACGTCCCCTTATGACTATCTGCGGGTGGACACTCAGCTCGATAACGGCAAGACGACTGGTTGGCCGGACGCAACCTACCGCTATGTCGTCGACCCCCGCACCAAATTTGCCACGCCGCGCATTGTCGAACTGTCCGGCGACATTCCAATCGAGGCCGCGAACGCTCTGCTGCAAGACAGGCACTGGCGCGCCAACATCGGCGCACTGGGCTGCGTGGCGGCGCAATATGCCGGTTTCAACGAAGGCGGGCCGATTGACGGTGTGAACGGCGGCACACTCGGTGGCTATGAGGACAGCACATTCGAAGTGACCTCGCTGACTCCGCGGCTGATGAGCTGGCGGGAGTCCGGCAGCATCTTCTGCGGCGGAGCGCATCCGACCAACTATTCGGACGCCTACATCATGGATGTGCGGCGCGGCGTCCTGCTCGGCCTTCAGGACATTTTCTTGGATACGATAGATGGCAAGCCCGGTCCTTCCCTCGCCTCCTTCGTCAAGCAGCGGCGCAAGAAACCGAGCGATCAGACCGATATTGATCACGAAGCCGAATGCGGCATCGACGATCTGATCGACGAAAATTTGGCTGCCAGCCTCTGGCGCGAGGGCGACAAGCAGGTTCTGGTGTTCGGGCTCCAGACCCTGCCGCATGCCATCCAGGCCTGCGCCGACGATTTGCTGGAACTGCCGATCTCCGAGGCACGTGCCCTCTTCAAGCCGGAGTTTGCAAGTCTGGTCGAGCCGTAGCCGGGATGGCGCGGCGTAACGCCGGCCGTCCGATTTTCGCTTTATTGTGACAATGATCTATGGTTTGTCGCGCCGCGGCCAAGCCGCTGTTCCGAAGCGTTTTTTGAGGGAGTAATCGATAAATGGTGAATGAAAACTGGCCCGTTTACGGTGAGATCACCGGCCCTGTGGTGATGATCGGCTTCGGCTCGATCGGACGGGGAACGCTGCCGCTGATCGAGCGCCATTTCAAATTCGACAAGTCGCGCATGACGGTCATCGACCCGCGCGACACCGACCGCAAATTGCTCGACGAGCGCGGCATCACCTTCATGCAGGACGCAGTGACCAAGAAGAACTACAAGAAGCTGCTGACACCGCTTTTGACCAATGGCGGCGGCCAGGGCTTTTGCGTCAACCTGTCGGTCGACACTTCCTCGCTCGAACTCATGAAGCTCTGCCGCAAGCTTGGCGTCCTCTATATCGACACGGTGGTCGAGCCCTGGCTCGGCTTTTATTTCGACGAAAAGGCCGACAATGCCTCACGCACCAACTATGCGCTGCGCGAGACGGTGCGTACTGAAATCGCGAAGAACCCAGGCGGCACCACGGCGATCTCGTGCTGCGGCGCCAATCCGGGCATGGTCTCGTGGTTCGTCAAGCAGGCGCTGGTCAACCTCGCCACAGATCTTGGCCTCGATTTCTCGGAGCCCGCGCAGCACGATCGCGAAGGCTGGGCCAGGCTGATGAAGAAAGCCGGCGTCAAGGGCATCCATATCGCCGAGCGCGACACCCAGCGCACCAAGAAACCCAAGCCGATGAACGTGTTCTGGAACACCTGGTCGGTCGAAGGCTTCATTTCGGAAGGCCTGCAGCCGGCCGAGCTCGGTTGGGGCACGCATGAGACGTGGATGCCGAAGAACGCCAAAAAACACAAGAACGGCTCGAAGGCCGCGATCTTTCTGGAGCAGCCCGGCGCCAACACGCGCGTGCGCACATGGTGCCCGACGCCCGGTCAGCAATACGGCTTCCTGGTGACGCATAATGAGGCGATTTCAATTGCCGATTTCTTCACCTTGCGCGGCAAGAAGGGCAAGGTGCAGTACCGGCCGACCTGCCATTACGCCTATCATCCCTGCAACGACGCCGTGCTGTCACTGCACGAGATGTTCGGTGCCGCCGGCGAGGCTCAGCCCGTGCATCACGTGCTCGACGAAAACGAACTGGTCGATGGCATCGACGAACTCGGCGTGCTGCTCTACGGTCACGCCAAGAACGCCTACTGGTACGGCTCGCAGTTGTCGCTGGCCGAGGCGCGCAAGCTGGCGCCCTACCAGAACGCCACCGGCATGCAGGTCACGTCGGCGGTGCTGGCCGGCATGGTTTGGGCGCTGGAAAATCCCGAGGCCGGCATCGTCGAAGCCGACGAGATGGATTACAAGCGCTGCCTCGACGTGCAGAACCCATATCTCGGGCCGGTCAGGAGCTATTATACCGACTGGACACCGCTCGACAATCGACCTGGTCTGTTTTCCGAGGACCTCGACACCAAAGACCCGTGGCAATTCCGCAACATCCTCGTTCGATAGCAGCGTTGCGTCGACACTCCGCCAGCTTGCAATCGCCCGGAAATCGGGCGATTGAAGAGGAGCGGCCTAGAGCGACGTGCGTCCATTTGGACGCACAAAGTACGCTCTAGCACTTTGAATGTGAGCATCGTGCTTTCCGAAAATCGGATCGATTTTCGGGCCGATGCGAGAGGAGAGGATTTTGAAGATGACGATCGCGCAAAGACTGCTTTCGGCTGGCATTGCCGCGGCCGCTACGGTCGCGTTGGCGGCCTGCACCACAACCGGCCCAGGCGAGCCGCCGGTGATCACGGCCAAAGGGGTTGAAGGCTCCTGGATCGACGCGCAGGGCACGGGCTTGTCCACCTTCAAGGGCGGCAGCTTCGCGACCGTCGCAACCGACACCGGCCAGAAGCTTGCCGATGGCAGCTACACCATGACCGGCGGCACCTCGGTCGAGATCCATGGCACTTCGCTGATCCGCCAGACGCCGATCAGCTTCAACTGCCTGATGGTCTCCACAAGCCAGCTCAATTGCACCAGCGCGAGCGGGCAGAATTTTGTGCTGACCAGGCGCACCTGAAATCCGATTCCGAATTGACTTTGCAAAAGGGCGGCGGCTTCAAGCCGCCGCTTTTTACGCCGGCAAAGCCTTTTTACGCCGGCAAAGCTGATGCCGATTTCCGCTTGCATCGACTGAAACGCGATGTGAACATGGCCCGAGAGGGCTGTTACATCCCAGTCAAACAAGAGCTTTAAACGCGTCTGCGCATGACCCCGAAAATCGGAGTCGATTTTCGGAAAGGATCATGCGCAAAATAAAATTGGTACTTTGCGCGTCCCAAATGACGCGCGGCGCTGTACTCAAGTTATCCGGGAGACGAGAATGAAGAAGATCGCTGCCATCGCCGCGCTGTCGGCATCGGCGCTTGGCCTGTCGGCAGGCGTATCCTTTGCCGACTACACGCTGAACATCCTGCACATCAACGACTGGCACAGCCGCATCGAGAGCAACAACAAGTATGAATCGACCTGCTCGGCCGAGGAGGAGACCAAGGGCGAATGCGTCGGCGGCGCCGGCCGCCTGGTCACCGCGATCGCGCAGGAGCGCAAGAAGCTGCAAGGCCAGAACGTGCTGCTGCTCAGCGCCGGCGACAATTTCCAGGGCTCGCTCTTCTACACGACCTACAAGGGCAAGACCGAAGGCGAATTCCTCAACCAGATGAAATTCGATGCCGAGGTGGTCGGCAACCATGAGTTCGACGATGGCGAGTCGGCGCTGGCGCCGTTCCTCGACATGATCCAGTTTCCGGTGCTCGGCGCCAATGTGAAGGCCAATGCGCAATCCAAGCTCGGCGACCGCGTCAAGCCGTCGATCGTGGTCGAGGTCGGCGGCCAGAAGATCGGCATCGTCGGCGCGGTCACCAACGACACGCCGGAGCTTGCCACGCCTGGCCCGAACATCGCCATCGAGGACGACGTCAAGTCGATCACCGCCGAGGTCGAGAAACTGAAGCGAGAGGGCGTCAACAAGATCATCGCGGTCACCCATATCGGCTACAAGCGAGAACGCGACGTGATCGCCAAGATCCCGGGCGTCGACGTGGTGGTCGGCGGCCACAGCCACTCGCTGCTGTCCAACACCGACCCCAAGGCGGAAGGCCCTTATCCGACGATGGTCGACAATCCGGACGGCTACAAAGTGCCGGTCGTGCAGGCGGCGTCCTATTCGAAATATCTCGGCGAGTTCAAGGTCGTCTTCGACGACAATGGCGTCGTCAAAGAGGCAAGCGGCGATCCCATTCATCTCGACAAATCGATCACGCCCGACCCCGCCGTGCTTGCCCGCATCAAGGAACTCGGCGCCCCGATCGAGGCTTTGAAGAACAAGGAAGTCGCCGAGACCACCAAGGCGATCGACGGCAGCCGCGAAAACTGCCGCGCCCGCGAATGCGAGATGGGCAATCTGGTCTCCGACGCCGTCCTCGACCGGGTCAAGGGCCAAGGTGTCGAGATCGTCATCTCGAATGGCGGCGGCTTGCGCGCCTCGATCGACCAAGGCACCGTCACCATGGGCGAGGTTCTCACTGTGCTGCCGTTTCAGAACACGCTGGCGACCTTCCAGATCACCGGCAAGGATCTGGTTGCCGGCCTCGAAAGCGGCCTCAGCCAGGTCGAGGACGGCGCCGGGCGCTTCCCGCAGGTTGCCGGCCTGAAATATGCGTTCGACAAATCGGCGCCGCCTAATGGACGCGTCAAATCGGTCGAGGTCATGGAAGGCGGCGCCTGGACGCCGATCAAACCGGACAAGGACTATCTGGTCGCCACCAACAACTATGTCCGCCAGGGCGGTGACGGCTACAAGGTATTCGCCGAGAAGGCCAAGAACGCCTATGATTACGGCCCGGGGCTGGAACAGGTCGTCGCCGATTACCTCGGCGCGCACCGGCCCTATACGCCGAAGCTCGACGGCCGCATCACCGAGATCGCCGCGACCGGAGCCCCGGCCGCGGAACCAGCCAACCCGGCCGAACCGCCAAAACCTGCTGAGGCAGCGCCGATAAAGCCTGCTGAGCCGGCAATGCCCGAAATGCCGGCCGGCTCCGGCGACATTTCCAAAACACCACCGGCCGTCCCGGCTGAAACCGCGCCGGCGGCCCCCGCACCCGCCGAGCCGGCCCAGCCGGCGGCACCTGCGGCTCCGGCCACACCGGCTCCGGCGACCCCTGCTCCGGCTGTGCCGGCCAAACCGGCCGAGACGGCGCCTGCCCCGATTCAGCCGGCCCCGAGTCAGCCAGCCCCAAGTGAGCCGGCAAAACCTGCCGAGCCCGCCAAGCCGGCTGAGCCGGCACCGGCCGAAAGCAGCCATGTAATCGTCGCCGGCGATACCTATTGGGATCTCGCGGTGAAGGCCTATGGCGACGGCACCAAATGGAAAATGATCTTCGATGCCAACAAAGCCTACGAGCCACGCCGGCTGCCGGTCGGCGCAACCTTGACTATCCCGGCGGCCTCGAAGTAATCCGGCCGCAGGAACGCAATGCACCCGCCCGGCAAACCGGGCGGGTGCTGCATTTCTGGGATAAGGTGCGGCCAGACGCTGCATTTGAAAACCGGCGCGGCATCGCTACCTTCGCCGCGGCACCGCTGGTTTCGCGGTGTTGGAGAACCCCATGACGCTTGCCAACCCTGCTGAAAGCAAAGCCGAAACGACCGCCGGCGCGCTCCCGGCAGGACACCCTCCGGTCGGGACAGGCAAGGTCGGTGTCATGCTGATCAATCTCGGCACCCCGGACGGCACCGACTTCAAGCCGATGTGGCGCTATCTCAGGGAATTCCTGTCCGATCCGCGCGTCATCGAACTCAACAAGGCGGTCTGGTATCCGATCCTCTACGGCCTGGTCCTCACCACCCGGCCGAAGAAGTCGGGCGCCAACTATGCCAGGATATGGAACCGGGAGCGCAACGAGTCGCCGCTGCGCACCTATACCCGTGCCCAGTCCGAGAAACTCGGGCTTGCGCTCGGCGATTTATCCCATGTGATCGTCGATTGGGCGATGCGCTACGGCAACCCTTCGACCGAGAGCGTGGCCAACAGACTGGTCGAGCAAGGCTGCGACCGCATCCTGTCTTTCCCGCTCTATCCGCAATATTCGGCGACGACGACTGCGACCGCCAACGACCAGTTGTTTCGCGCGCTGATGAAGATGCGCCGCGCCCCGGCCATTCGCAGCGTGCCCCCCTATTACAACGAGCCGGCCTATATCGAGGGGCTCGCCCGTTCGATCGAAGGGCATCTGGCGAGCCTCGACTTCGATCCGGAAATCGTCATCGCCTCCTATCACGGTATTCCGAAATCCTACTCCGACAAGGGCGATCCCTACCAGGCGCATTGCCTGGAGACGACGCGGCTGCTGCGCGAAAAGCTCGGCTGGGATGAGAACAAGCTGATTACCACCTTCCAGTCGCGCTTCGGCGCGCAGGAATGGCTGCAGCCCTACACCGACAAGACGGTCGAAAGACTGGGACGCGAAGGCGTGAAATCGATCGCCATCGTCAATCCGGGCTTTTCCGTCGACTGCATCGAGACGCTGGACGAGATCGGCAGGGAAGCGGCCGAGACCTTCCACCATGCCGGCGGCGAAAAGTTCGCACACATCCCTTGCCTCAACGACAGTGCAGAGGGCATGGCGGTGATCGAGGCAATGGTGCGGCGCGAGCTGTCCGGCTGGGCCTGAATGGATCCCGCAGTCCATGCACCCGCAATCCGAGATCACCTGATTGTAACATTGCTGAAACACACTTAAGTGTTTGGTGGAATCGGCCGCGTGGCAATGTCCAACATGGCCTTTGAGGGGAGAGCCAAAATGGGTTTCAGTGGTTTCGATATCGCGCTTCTTGTTCTTGTCGCCCTTGTCGTGCTGGTGCTTTTCAAGGGCATCCGGACAATTCCGCAAGGCTATAATTATACCGTCGAACGCTTTGGCCGTTACACCAGGACATTGAGCCCGGGCCTCAACCTCATCGTGCCCTTCGTCGACCGTATCGGCGCCAAGATGAACATGATGGAGCAGGTGCTCGACGTTCCGACCCAGGAGATCATCACCCGCGACAACGCCACCGTGGCCGTCGACGGCGTTGCCTTCTATCAGGTGCTCAACGCGGCGCAGGCCGCCTACCAGGTCGCCGGCCTGCAGAACGCTATCCTCAATTTGACGATGACCAACATCCGCACCGTGATGGGCTCGATGGACCTCGACGAGCTGTTGTCGAACCGCGACGCCATCAACGAGCGCCTGCTGCGCGTCGTTGATGAGGCCGCGCACCCCTGGGGTATCAAGATCACCCGCGTCGAGATCAAGGACATCAACCCGCCGGCCAATCTCGTCGAATCGATGGGCCGCCAGATGATGGCCGAGCGCAACAAGCGCGCCCAGATCCTCGCCGCCGAAGGCCTCAAACAATCGCAGATCCTGGAGGCCGAGGGCCGCAAGGAAGCCGCCTTCCGCGATGCCGAGGCGCGCGAGCGCTCGGCCGAGGCTGAAGCACGCGCCACGCAGGTAGTGTCGGAGGCGATTTCCAAGGGTGACGTGCAGGCGCTCAACTACTTTGTCGCGCTGAAATACACCGAAGCGCTGACCAGGATCGGTGCAGCGACAAACAGCAAACTCGTGCTGATGCCGATAGAGGCTTCCTCACTGATCGGCACGCTCGGCGGCATTGGTGAAATCGCCAGGGAAGTTTTCAAGGGCGAAGGCACCGCCAGTCCAGCACGACAGGCCCGCCCGCCCGTGGTTCGTCCCAGCGAGACGTGAGGCCATGTTCGATCGCATCATTTCCGAACTCGGTCCGTGGAGCTGGATGGTCCTCGGCTTCGTCCTGCTGGTGATGGAGGTCGTCGCGCCGGGCATTTTCATGCTGTGGATCGGCATTGCCGCGCTGTTGATCGGCGTCGTCTCGCTGCTCATCTGGGACGCCGGTTTCTGGAGCTGGCAGGTCCAGGTCCTCGCCTTCCTCGCACTGTCGCTGGTCTCGGCCTATGTCGGCAAGCGGCTGGTGGGCGGGCGGCATGAGGAAACCGACCAGCCGCTGCTCAACCGGCGCGGCGCGCAGATGGTCGGCCGGACGGCGACCCTTGCCGAGCCGATCAAGGATGGGCGCGGCCGCATCAAGCTCGGCGACACGTTGTGGCGCGTCTCCGGCCCTGACCTGCCGGCCGGCACGCAGGTGCGCGTGACCGGTGCTGCCGACACCGATCTGGAACTGACGGTCGAGGCAGTCTAGAAGCCCGCTAGGCAGCACCGATGCGCAGCAGGTCGTGCAGATGGACGAGCCCGATCGGCCGCCTGCCTTCGACCACCATCAGGCTGGTAATGGCAGAATCGTTGATCGTCTGCAGCGCCGTCGCAACCAGTGTGTCGGGCGCCGCCATTTTTGGCTCTCTGGTCATCACCTGATCCACGCTCATGGCCAGAAGATCGCTGCCGATATGGCGCCTGATGTCGCCATCGGTGATGATGCCGATCAGCTTGCCGTCCGCCGAAGTGACCGCCACGCAGCCAAACCCCTTGCGCGACAATTCGAGGATCGCCTCGCGCATGCCGGTGCCGGACGACACCAGAGGCAGCCTGTCGCCGACATGCATGATCTCGCGGATCTGCGTCAGGTTGGCTCCGAGCTGGCCGCCGGGATGGAACGTGCGGAAATGGTCCGGGGTGAAGCCGCGCGCCTCGAGCAACGCGATGGCCAGCGCATCGCCCATCACCATTTGCAGCAGCGTCGAGGTCGTCGGCGCAAGGCCGTGCGGACAGGCTTCCGGGGCTCGCGGCAGCAGAAGCACCACGTCGGCCGCACGCGCCAGAGCCGATTTTTCGCCGGCGGTGACCGCGACCAGCGGGATCGAGAAGCGCCTGGAATAGGCGATGATGCCCTTGAGCTCGAGGCTTTCCCCCGACCACGACAGGGCGATGATGGCGTCGTTCCGAGCGATCATGCCGAGGTCGCCGTGATTGGCTTCGGCAGGGTGGACGAAGAAGGCCGGCGTGCCGGTCGAAGCGAGCGTTGCGGCGATCTTCGAGCCGATATGGCCGCTTTTGCCGACCCCGGTGACGATGACGCGGCCATCGATCTGCGACACCATGTCGACCGCCCGTGCGAACGGCTCGGCCAGCCCGTTTTCGAGCGCGTCTGCCAGTGCCGCGACGCCGGCCTGCTCTGTCGCCACCGTTCTCAGCGCCGAGGCAATCGCGGCCTGCTCGTCGAGCGGCTTCCTGTCTGGGGATTTCACGTCCATGGACGATGCGATTAGCGCTTCGGCGCGCGCCTGTCCAACGGAATTGCCGCCCAGAACACCTTGGCGGGCGATCCCTCAACGCTCCGTTAACCATCCCCATTTACGGTTTCGTAAGTATGGCGCGCGTGCGCCGCGCAAGCAGTGGTGCCGATGTCCGGGTTTCAGCCTCAAAACAAAATAGGACGAAAGGGCAACGCGGTTTGCGCTTTGCTGCTGGCAACCAGTGTCCTTGCGTTGTCGCGTCCGGCACTGCTTTGCGCCCAGGAAATCGAGCTGCGCGGTGAGGTTTCGGAATCGACAATCCTGGACGACCAGCAGTACAGGATCAGGCAGTTGGGCATGGCTGCTGCAACCGCCAACGACGATACGCCGCTGCCTACCTATCGTCCGGCCAGCCCGGGGGCCTTGCCTGACGACGGCACGGGCGAGGCGGCGGCCACAACCGGCGGCACTTTCGATCCACCAGCGGCCAGCGACGACCCGTTTGCCGACCCTGCTCCGCCGCCACGACGGCGGCCGAGCGCAACGCAACGCGCCGTCGAAGAAGGCAAGGCCAAAGATGAGGCCGT
The DNA here is from genome assembly GCF_040319725.1 of Mesorhizobium sp. M0894. Classification (NCBI taxonomy): domain Bacteria; kingdom Pseudomonadati; phylum Pseudomonadota; class Alphaproteobacteria; order Hyphomicrobiales; family Phyllobacteriaceae; genus Mesorhizobium; species Mesorhizobium sp. M0894. The sequence goes on from NZ_JAMYOG010000001.1 coordinate 419,127, forward strand.
GGACAACAAGAAGAGCAAGAGAGGCGCCACTGCGACTGCAGCGACGCCGACGACCGACGACACCGACACCGCCGCCATAGACGAGCAGGATACGGCCAACCGCCGTGCGGTGACCATCGATTCCGCCGAAAGGCTCAAGCTCGACCCCGGCGCCGAGCGCACCGAAGCCATCGAAGGCCAGGACAAGAAGAACGAGGACGACCCGTTCGCCGCCACCGGCATCCAGCTCGGCTCCTTCGTGATCCGGCCGACGCTCGAGCAAGGCCTGACGTATTCAACAAACGCCGATTCGAGCAGCCTCGGCAAGCCGGCATTGCTGTCGGAAACGACGCTGCGCTTCAACGCCGTCTCCGACTGGCGGGAGAATTCGGCGACGATTGAGGGCTATGGCATCTTCCGCGAGACGTTGTCCGGCTATGACGTTCACGAGGCGCAAGGCCGCGTCGACGGCACGCTCAACATCGATCTCGACAATGATCTGCGCGCCATCGCCAAACTTGGCTACGAGGCCGTGCCCGAATCGGCCTCGGCGCCGGACGCCATCGTCGGCGCCGTTGGGCAGCCGGTGCGCCAGACCGTGAGCGGCAGCCTCGCCGTCGAGAAGGATGCGGGAAAGATGCGCTTCGCGCTGACCGGCGCGGTCGAGCACGACATCTTTGGTGACGCCAAGCTTTCGTCGGGGGGATCGCTGTCGCAGAAGGGCCGCGACTCGACGCTCTATACGGCCATTTTGCGCACCGGCTACGAGATCTCGCCTGCCATCACTCCGTTCACCGAAATCGAGGTCGGCCGGCGCGCTTATGATTTGCGCGTCGATCCAAACGGCTTCCAGCGCTCCTCGACGCGGCTTGGCGCACGGGCCGGCGTCGAGCTCGATCTCCGCGAGAAGCTTACCGGCGAGTTCTCGGTCGGCTGGCTGCGCGAAGCTATCGACGACAACGCCCTGCCGGCGATTTCGGGCGCGACGGTTAATGCCGATCTCAAATGGTCGCCGGAACGCGGCACCACGATCGGCCTCACCGCACAGACGACCGCCGAGAACACGACGAACGCGGGCGAAAGCGGCGACATGCTCTATTCCGGCAGCCTCACCGGCGAGCGGCAAATCCGCGCCAACCTGACCGGAAATGCCGCTCTCGGCGTTGAATGGCGCGACTATACCGGCTCCGACGATCATGATTTGACGCTGAGCGCCGAGGCTGGGCTGACATGGTGGCTGAACCGCTATGCCGGGCTCACCACCCGCGTCAGGACTGAAAAACTGACCAGCAACCTGGTTGGACGCGACTACACGGCCAACAGTATCTTCGTCGGCTTGAAGTTGCAGCGCTAATGCATGTCGCGCAAAAGTGTGCAGCGGTTTTGCGATAACGACATGCATAAAACAAGAACCTAAAGCGCATGGCATAAGACTGGTCGAATGCGGCGCGCTTTAGCCAGTCAGCGCGAACCGGTGTTGAAGCTAGAAGGCTACGCCGCGGCGTTCTGACGGCGCGAGTTCGTCGAGAAGTGTGCGAATGACACCGGCCATGCTTGCATTCATGTCGCTGCGCCACAGTGCGAAGGCAACATTGGCCTCGACGAAGCCTTCGGGCGAGCCGCAGTCGAACGTCCGCCCGCGGTAGTGGTAGCCGTAGAAGGGCTGTTGCTTCTGCAGCTTCAGCATTGCATCGGTGAGCTGGATCTCGTTGCCGGCGCCTTTTTCCTGGCCTTCGAGTATCTTGAATATCTCCGGCTGCAGGATATAGCGCCCGTTGATGAAGAGATTCGACGGCGCGGTGCCGGTCTTCGGCTTTTCCACCATGCCGGTGATGCTGAAACCGTGATGGGCGTCCTCGCCCCGGCCGACAATGCCGTATTTATGCGCCTCGGCGGGATCGCATTCCTGCACGGCGACGATGTTGTTGCCGGTCTCGGCGTAAAGCTCGACCATGTCCTTCATGCAGCTTTTTTCCGACTGCATGATCATGTCGGGCAACAGCAGCGCAAAGGGCTCGTCGCCGACAAGCTCGCGCGCGCACCAGACGGCGTGGCCAAGGCCGAGCGGCACCTGCTGGCGGGTGAAGCTGGTCTGCCCCGGCGCCGGCTGCAGCCGCTGCAAGCGGGCGAGCTGATCATCCTTGCCGCGCTGCGCAAGCGTGTCGTAGAGCTCGAACTGGACATCGAAGTGATCCTCGATAACCGCCTTGTTGCGGCCGGTCACGAAGATGAAATGCTCGATCCCGGCTTCGCGCGCCTCATCGACCACATACTGGATGACCGGCCTGTCGACGACCGTCAGCATTTCCTTGGGAATGGCCTTGGTGGCGGGGAGAAAGCGCGTGCCGAGACCGGCAACCGGGAATACTGCCTTGCGAACTCTCTTCATGTGCCAATTATCCATTTGCATGCCGGTTCGGCAATCCCGATTCGAGACATTTTCATGCCGAAATCGAGCATTACTGAACGACGGGACAGAAATCTCAGCTGGTAAAGCGTCGACGCATCTTTTCATCCCGGACGGCACCTATGGTAAACCAAATGCTAACCGGGTTCGGCGATGAATAGTCTTCCTGAGATAAAGAAGGAGGAAAAGATGTCCGTTCGCAACGTCGCAAGGCGCTTCACCAGCGTCCTGACGGCCGCCAGCCTCTCGCTTGCCTTGCTCATGCCCAGCGGGCCGGCTTTTGCCGATGCCGGCTTCCGCCAATGGGTCGCCAGCTTCCGTGCTACCGCCGTGGCGAGCGGCGTTTCCGGCTCCGTCTACGACCAGGCATTCAAGGGCATCAGCGATGCTGATCCGATGGTGCTGGAAAAGGCCCGTACTCAACCCGAATTCACCGCACCCGCCTGGGATTATTTCGACAACCGCGTCCATGACCAGTCGGTCGCCGTCGGCCAGCAGATGGCAAGGAAATGGAAGCCGTGGCTGGACAGGATCGAGGCAAGATACGGCGTCGACCGCTACATCCTGCTGGCCATCTGGTCGATGGAGTCGAACTACGGCGAAACCCTCAAGCGCGATGACATCATGCGCAATGTCGTGCGCTCGCTGGCGACGCTTGGTTATGCCGACCCGAAGCGCGCGAAATTTGCCCGCACCCAGCTGATCGCGGCGCTGAAGATCCTGCAGACCGGCGACATCGACGAAAGCCATCTCAGCGGCTCTTGGGCCGGCGCGATGGGTCATACCCAGTTCATCCCCACCAGCTACCTGTCCTATGCGGTCGATATGGACGGCAACGGCAAGCGCGACATCTGGAATTCGATTCCCGACGCACTGGCGACAGCCGCCAATTTGCTGAGGAAGAACGGCTGGCAGGCAGGCAAGACCTGGGGTTATGAGGTCAGCCTTCCGGACGGCAAGAAGCTGCCCGGGGGCTCGAAGTCGCTGTCGCAATGGCAGGCGCTTGGCGTCACCCGTGCCAACGGCAAGCCATTCAAGAACGGTGGGGACAAGGCGACGTTGAAGCTGCCCGGTGGCCGGGGCGGGCCGGCTTTCCTGATGATCAAGAATTTCTCGGTCATCAAGCGCTACAACAATGCCGACAAATATGCGCTCGCCGTGGGCCTTCTTGCCGACGAAATCGCCGGCTATGGCGGGCTTGTGCAGGACTGGAAGCGACCGTTTACCAAGCTCTCCTTCGAGGAAAGGCAGGAGCTTCAGAAGCGACTTTCCGAGCACGGCTATTACGACGGCAAGTTCGATGGCAAGATCGGTGACGGATCGAAAACCGCCATCATGGCCTTCCAGGCAAAGGCCGGCTTGACCCAGGACGGGTATCCGAGCAAGGAAGTGCTCAAATGGCTCAGGCAAAACTAGAGCCGGTTACGGGATGGAGAGGGTGATTGGTTTCGGCTGCGCGCATCCGGTTGATCGTTCGTCGCGTGCCGATCCTCGTTCTGGCGATCGTCGTTCTGGCAGTCGGCGCGGCCAGCGCCTTTCATACCTCAGCCATGGCGCAGGAGCCGGAAAGTCGTGGCTGGTCGCTGCGCGACCTGTTGTTTCCGCGCAGAAGCGAGCGGTTTGAGCAGCCGCCGCCCGAATTCCCGAGAGAATTCCAGAGAACAAAGCCCAGACCCAAGCTGAGGAACCCCCGGTCCGTTCGCCGGCCGGCGCCGGCCGAGCCGACAACCCCGGTGGCCGAGAAGGCGCCCGATGCGCGCGTCGTTCTGGTGGTCGGCGATTTCATGGCGTCTGGACTGGCTGAGGGGCTCGACGCCGCCTTTGCCGAAAACACCGGCGTCAGGATTGTCGTCCGCGCCAACGGCTCGTCCGGCTTCGTGCGCGACGATGTCTACAACTGGCCCGAACAGGTCAAGTCGCTGATCGCTGCCGAAAAACCGGCAGCCGTCGTCGTCATGCTCGGATCGAACGACCGTCAGCAGATGCGCGTCGGCGATGTGCGTGAGCAGCCGCGATCCGAAAACTGGACCAAGGAGTACGAGCGCCGGACCGAAGCGCTCGGCAAAGCCATCGCTTCAGCCAAGGTGCCGTATCTGTGGGTTGGAATGCCGGCCTTCCGGGTCTCGAAAATGACCTCCGACATGCTGGCCTTCAACGACATCTACCGCTCGTCCGCCGAAAGCCACGGCGGCGAATTCGTCGATGTCTGGGACGGGTTCGTCGACGAGAACGGCGCCTTTATCACCAGCGGACCGGACATAAACGGCCAATCGGTGCGCCTGCGCTCCGACGACGGCATCAACATGTCGAAGGCCGGCAGGCGCAAGCTCGCCTTCTACACCGAAAAGCCGCTGATGAAGATCCTTGGGCTGGCCGCTCCGGGAAGCGTGGTCACAGCTTCTGCCCCGGCCGGCGCTCCCGTCGAGGCGCCGGCACCTGCTGCCGCACCGATAGCCGCCGATCGCACTGTGCCGATGCTGCTCAGCGATCCGGCGCTGGACGGCGGCTCGGAACTTCTCGGCGCCGCCCCGCCGGCAAAGGCGGACAAGAATTTGCCCGGCGAAAAGCTGATCGTCGAGGGCAAGGCGACCGACGCCTCGCCCGGCCGCGCCGACGATTTCTCGTGGCCGCCCAAGATACAACCTGCGACTGCGGCTGCTGCATCCGACACGACGACGGCGATCCGGCAGTAAAACTGGCGACTCTTTCTGTAGAGTTTCGGAACGGACTCAGCGCGGCAGCACGCTCGATCCCATCAGAGACTCATCGATGGCGCGCGCCGCCTGGCGGCCCTCGCGGATTGCCCAGACGACCAGCGACTGGCCGCGCCGCACGTCGCCAGCCGCATAGAGCCTTTCGACGCTGGTTCTGTAATCGCGGTCATTGGCCTCGACGTTCTTCGAACGGCGGCTGTCGGTGACGATCGTCATCTGCCCGTCGAGTTCCGACACCGGCCCTCGAGCGGCTGGCCCGGCAAAGCCGATGGCGATGAACGCGAGATCGGCGCGGATGACGAATTCGGTGCCGGCGATCGGCTTGCGCTTTTCGTCGACCTCGCAGCATTTGACCCCGGTCAGCTGGCCGTCTTCGCCGATGAATTCAAGCGTCGCCACCTGGAATTCGCGCTCGGCGCCTTCGGCCTGCGAGGACGAGGTGCGCATCTTGGTCGCCCAGTAGGGCCAGACCGATAGCTTGTCTTCCTTTTCCGGCGGCTGCGGCCGGATGTCGAGCTGGGTGACGCGCACCGCGCCCTGGCGGAAGGCGGTACCGACGCAGTCGGAGGCAGTGTCGCCGCCGCCGACGACGACGACATGCTGGCCGCCGGCGACGATCGGGCGCGACGGCCATGCCACCGACTGGATCGGCTCGCCGCCGATGCGCTTGTTCTGCTGCACCAGATACGGCATCGCGTCGTGCACGCCGTCGAGATCGTCGCCCGGGATGTTGGCCGGGCGCGGCGTTTCGGAACCGCCGCAATAGAGCACCGCGTCGTATTCGGCGAGCAGTTCGGCGACCGGCTTGTCGACGCCGACATTGACGCCACAATGGAAGCTGACGCCCTCGCCCTGCATCTGCTCGATGCGCCGGTCGATATAATGCTTCTCGATCTTGAAATCGGGGATGCCGTAACGCATCAGCCCGCCCGGCCGGCTCTCGCGCTCATAGACGTGAACGTCATGGCCGGCGCGGCCAAGTTGCTGGGCGGCCGCCATGCCGGCCGGCCCCGAGCCGATGATCGCGACGCGCTTGCCGGTCTTCCGTTCCGGCGGATAGGGCCGGATATGGCCGGTTTCGTAGGCTTTGTCGGCAATCGCCTGCTCGATCGTCTTGATGGCGACCGGAATGTCCTCGAGGTTCAGCGTGCAGGCTTCCTCGCAAGGTGCCGGACAGATGCGGCCGGTGAATTCCGGAAAATTGTTGGTCGAATGCAGGTTGCGGATCGCGTTGTCCCAGTCGCCATTGTAGACGAGGTCGTTCCAGTCCGGGATCTGGTTGTGGATCGGGCAGCCGGTCGGTCCATGGCAATACGGAATGCCGCAATCCATGCAGCGCGCCGCCTGTTTCTCGACCTCCTTATCCGACATCGGCAGCGTGAACTCGCGGAAATGCCGGATGCGGTCGGAAGCCGGCTGGTACTTGTGCACCTGCCGATCGATCTCGAGAAACCCTGTTACCTTGCCCATAGTCCAGTCCCTGCTGTCCGGAAGGCACGCCTGGCGACGCACCCGTTAACCTCATAAGGCAGCCGTGGCAACCTTCAGTCCGAGGTCAGGATTGTTGATGAAGATGGTTGCCGGGACGCATGGCTTCCCGGCAATTTCCAAATCTATTCCGCCGCCACGTTCATGCGCATACGTTCCATCTCGATCAGCGCGCGGCGGTATTCGACCGGCATGATCTTCCGGAATTTCGGCCGGAAAATCGCCCAATCGTCGAGGATTTCGCGACCTCGTACCGAGCCCGTGTAGTGGACGTGGTTGGAGATCAACTGGTAGAGCCGCTCCTCGTCATGGCTGGTCATATCGCCGGATACGTCGACACGGCCCTTGTGGTCGAGATCGCCGCCATGGTGGAGCAGCTTTTCCATCAGGTCGTCCTCTTCCGGAACCGGCTCCAGCTCGACCATCGCCATGTTGCAGCGTTCGGCGAAATCGCCCGCCTCGTCGAGCACATAGGCGACGCCGCCCGACATGCCGGCGGCGAAGTTGCGACCGGTCTGGCCGATGACGACGACGATACCGCCGGTCATGTATTCGCAACCATGGTCGCCGACGCCTTCAACGACGGCGGCGACGCCCGAATTGCGCACGGCAAAACGCTCGCCGGCGACGCCGCAGAAATAGGCCTCGCCCTCGGTCGCGCCGTAGAGCACGGTATTGCCGACAATAATGGACTCGGCAGCAACGATCTTCGTATTCTCCGGCGGACGGATGACGATGCGGCCGCCCGACAGGCCCTTGCCGACATAGTCGTTGGCCGCGCCTACCAGTTCGAACGAGACGCCGCGCGCCAGGAAGGCGGCGAAGGACTGGCCGGCCGTGCCGGTGAGCTTGACCGAGATCGTGTCCTCCCGCAGGCCCTTGTGCTTGAAGCGCTTTGCCACTTCACCCGACAGCATGGCGCCGGTCGAACGGTCGACGTTGCGGATCGGCAGTTCGATGCTGACTGGCTGCCTGGCTTCGAGCGCCGGCTTTGCCAGTTCGATCAGCTTGCGGTCGAGCACGTCGTCGATCGGATGCTTCTGCCGCTCGGTCCAGTGCACCGCCTCGTGCGGCGCATCCGGCTTGTAGAACATCTTGCTGAAGTCGAGCCCGCGCGCCTTCCAGTGCTGGATCAGCTCGCGCTTTTCCAGAAGGTCGGTGTCGCCGATGATCTGGTCGAGATGGGTGTAGCCCATCTCGGCGAGCAGCGCCCGCACCTCTTCCGCCACATAGAAGAAGAAGTTGATGACGTGCTCGGGCGTGCCCTTGAAGCGCTTGCGCAGTACCGGGTCCTGCGTCGCGACGCCGACCGGGCAGGTGTTGAGATGGCACTTGCGCATCATGATGCAGCCGGCCGCGATCAACGGCGCGGTCGAGAAACCGAACTCGTCGGCGCCGAGCAGCGCGCCGATGACAACGTCCCGCCCGGTGCGCAGGCCGCCATCGACCTGCAGCGCGACGCGCGACCTGAGGCCGTTGAGCACCAGCGTCTGGTGCGTCTCGGCAAGGCCCATTTCCCACGGACTGCCGGCATGCTTGAGCGAGGTCAGCGGTGAAGCGCCAGTGCCGCCGTCATAGCCTGATATGGTGATGTGATCGGCACGCGCCTTGGCGACGCCGGCCGCAACCGTGCCGACACCGACTTCCGACACCAGCTTGACCGATACGTCCGCCGCCGGATTGACGTTCTTTAGGTCGTAGATGAGCTGCGCCAGATCCTCGATCGAATAGATATCGTGATGCGGCGGCGGCGAGATCAGGCCGACGCCCGGCGTCGAATGCCTGACTTTGGCGATGGTCGCGTCGACCTTGTGGCCCGGCAACTGGCCGCCCTCGCCGGGCTTTGCCCCTTGCGCGACCTTGATCTGCATCATGTCGGAATTGACAAGATACTCCGCCGTGACGCCAAAGCGTCCCGAGGCGACCTGCTTGATCGCCGAGCGTTCGGGGTTCTTGCCGCCGCCCGGCAGTGGCAGATAGCGGTCGGCCTCTTCGCCGCCCTCGCCGGTGTTCGACTTGCCGCCGATGGCGTTCATGGCGCGCGCCAGCGTCGTGTGCGCTTCCCTGGAGATCGAGCCGAAGGACATCGCCCCGGTCGAGAACCGCTTGACGATGTCGGCCGCCGGCATGACCTCGTCGAGCGAAACCTTCTTGCGCCCAGTTTCTTCCGCGAGCCTGATCTTGAACAGGCCGCGAATGGTCTGGGCACGGGCCGTCTCGCTGTCGATCTGGGCGGAATAGTCCTTGAACGTTTCCCACGAGCCCTGGCGCACGGCGTGCTGCAAGGTGGCCACCGCATCCGGCGACCAGATGTGTGCTTCACCGCGCATGCGGAACACGTATTCGCCGCCCACCTCGAGGCTGTTGCGCAGCACCGGGTCGTTGCCGAAACCATCGGTATGGCGGCTGAGCGTCTCGGCCGCGATCTCGTCCAGTCCGACGCCCTCGATCAGTGTCGCGGTGCCGGTGAAGTATTGCTGCACGAAATCGGTCTTCAGCCCGATGGCGTCGAAGATCTGCGCGCCGCAATAGGACTGGTAGGTCGAGATGCCCATCTTGGACATCACCTTGAGGATGCCCTTGCCGATCGACTTGATGTAGCGGGAGACCACTTCGTAGGCGTCCACCTCTTTCGGCAGTTCGCCACGCTTGTGCATATCGAGCAGCGTGTCGAAGGCAAGATAAGGGTTGATCGCCTCGGCGCCATAGCCGGCAAGGCAGCAGAAATGATGCACTTCGCGCGGCTCGCCGGATTCCACGACCAGCCCGACCGAAGTGCGCAATCCCTTGCGGATCAGGTGGTGGTGCACCGCGGCTGTCGCCAGAAGCGCCGGGATGGCGATCCGGTCCGGCCCGACCTGGCGGTCGGACAGGATGATGATGTTGTAGCCGCCGGCGACCGCCGCCTCCGCCCGCTCACACAAGCGGTCGATGGCACCCTGCATGCCCGCTGCGCCCTCGTTCGAGCCATAGGTAATGTCGATCGTCTTGGTGTCGAACCGGTCCTCGGTGTGGCCGATGGAGCGGATCTTTTCGAGATCGCCATTGGTCAGGATCGGCTGGCGCACCTCGAGCCGCTTGCGGCGCGAATTGCCAACCAGGTCGAAGATGTTGGGCCGCGGCCCGATGAAGGACACCAGGCTCATCACCAACTCCTCGCGGATTGGGTCGATCGGCGGGTTGGTGACCTGAGCAAAGTTCTGCTTGAAATAGGTGTAGAGCAGCTTCGACTTGTCCGACATCGCCGAGATCGGCGTGTCGGTGCCCATCGATCCCACGGCTTCCTGGCCGGTGGTCGCCATCGGCGACATCAACAGCTTGGTGTCTTCCTGGCTGTAGCCGAACGCCTGCTGGCGATCGAGCAGGCTGACATCCCTGCGCAATTCGCGCGGCTCGACCGGCTTCAGGTCTTCGAGGATGAGCTGCGTGTTGGCAAGCCAGCTCTTGTACGGATGCCTGGTCGCAATCTCCGACTTGAGCTCCTCGTCAGAGACGATGCGGCCCTTCTCGAGGTCGATCAGAAGCATACGGCCGGGCTGCAGCCGCCACTTCTTGACAATCCTCTCCTCCGGCACCGGCAGCACGCCGGCTTCCGAGGCCATGATGACGCGGTCATCGTCGGTGACGATGTAGCGTGCCGGGCGCAGACCGTTGCGGTCGAGCGTGGCGCCGATCTGGCGGCCGTCGGTAAAGACCACCGCCGCCGGTCCGTCCCACGGCTCCATCAGCGCGGCATGGTATTCATAGAAAGCCTTGCGGTCGGCATCCATGAGCTTGTTGCCGGCCCAGGCTTCCGGGATCAGCATCATCATGGCGTGGCTGAGGCTGTACCCGCCCTGGAACAGGAACTCGAGCGCATTGTCGAAGCAGGCGGTGTCTGACTGGCCGTCGTAGGAGATTGGCCAAAGCTTCGAGATGTTGTTGCCGAACAGTTCGGAATCGACGGACGCCTGTCGCGCCGCCATCCAGTTGTTGTTGCCGCGCACGGTGTTGATCTCGCCATTGTGTGCGACCATGCGGTAGGGATGCGCCAGCTTCCACGACGGGAACGTGTTGGTCGAGAAGCGCTGGTGGACCAGGATCAGCGCGGTTTCGAAGCGCGGATCGGTGAGGTCCTTGTAATAGGCGCCGACCTGGTAGGCCAGGAACATGCCCTTGTAGACGATGGTGCGCGCCGACAGCGACACGCAGTAGGAACCGATGTCCTTGTTGTCGTTCTCGGCGTAGATGCGGCCCGATATCACCTTGCGCAACAGATAGAGCCTGGCCTCGTACTCCTCGTCGTCAAGAATGTCGGCTGTACGGCCGATGAATATCTGACGATGGAACGGCTCGGACGCCACGATATCAGGCGCCGTCGACAAGGACGAATTGTCGACGGGCACATCACGGAAACCGATGAGCGGAAGCCCCTCGGACTGCGCCGATTCGGCAATGATGTCCTCGATGTGAGCACGAAGTGCTGCATCCTGCGGCATGAACCAGTGTCCGACACCGTACTGACCGGCCGGCGGCAGTTCGATGCCCTGGGCTGCCATCTCTTCGCGGAAGAAACGGTCTGGAAGCTGCACCAGCACGCCGGCGCCATCGCCGGCCAGCGGATCGGCGCCGACGGCCCCGCGATGCGTCAGGTTTTCGAGCACGGCAAGGCCGTCAGTGACGATCTGATGCGACTTCACGCCCTTCATGTTGACGATGAAGCCGACGCCGCAGGCATCATGCTCGTTGCGCGGATCATAGAGGCCGTGCGCGGCATAGCCGGTGTTGGTTCGCCCAATATTGGTCAGGGACGGATTTTTGACGACTGCCGCTTTCGTCTGCGCGGCCTTCGTCGCAGATGGCGTCATGTCCGTCATCGTCCTGTCCTCCGTTCCGTCCCTTTCGGGCGCTGGTTTCCGTCGGGAAGCGCGTGGCTCCCCTTTCAATCTTGCGGCACGTCTGGCGAAATTCTTGCCGACCGTGCGGCTTTCCGCATGGTTCGCATATGGTATTCGTACAGGCCAGAGCCAGGCTGTCTAGCTGTCGCTCGCGGCAATGGCCGTAGAGGCGCAATCATATGCCAATGCGGCCAGTTTTGTGCGACAAAATAAGACAGCACTACTGTCCTAAATTTTTATGACAGAAATCTTGAGCGCATACAAGACCGATTCACAAAATTATTGGAACGTTGGCGACAGAAAATTGCGCGGAACGCGGCGACAGCGTAACCTTCAGTCGCTGCATCTACGGTCTGGCTTTCGCTGGCTTTAGCGGATTTTCGGCATCTGCCACTTGCGGCCGGCATGCGAAAGCGGCCAAGCTCGCACCAATTTTCCCAGCATAGGCAGACGCATGATTTTCGCTTCCGACAATTGGGCAGGCGCCCATCCCCGTATCGCTGCCGGCCTGTCGGCCCATACCGACGGCTTCTCCACCGCCTATGGCGACGGTGTCCTCGACAAGGCCGTTTACCAGCGCTTCAGTGAAATCTTCGAATGCGAGGTCGCGGTGTTTTTCGTGGCCACCGGCACCGCTGCCAATTCGCTGTCGCTGACTACCTATAACAAGCCAGGCGGCATTTCCTTCTGCCATCGCGAATCGCATGTCATCGAGGACGAATGCGGTGCACCGGAATATTTCACCGGCGGTTCGCGGCTTTATACAATCGACGGCGCACTCGGCAAGATCGATGCCGGCGATCTGGAACGGGCAGTGGACCGTTTCGCACCCGAAAACGTCCATTCCGGGCGGCCTATGGCGGTTTCGATCACCCAATCGACCGAGGTCGGCACCGTGTACACGCTGAACGAAATCGCCAGGATTTCGGCGATTGCAAAGCAGCACGGATTGCCGCTGCACATGGACGGGGCCCGCTTTGCCAATGCGCTCGTCGCGCTGGGAACGACGCCGGCGGAAATGACCTGGAAGCACGGCGTCGACATCCTTTCCTTCGGCGGCACCAAGAATGGCTGCTGGTGCGCCGAGGCGATCGTGCTGTTCGACCTCGAGCGAGCCAAGGAATTGGCGTTTTTGCGCAAGCGCGCCGCCCAACTGTTCTCGAAATCGCGCTTCATCGCTGCGCAATTCGATGCTTATTTCAGGGGTGGGCTATGGCTCGACACGGCACGGCACGCCAATGCCATGGCGGCACGGCTTGCTGCGGCGATCGAGGATTCCCCTTCAGCGCAGCTGGCCTGGCTGCCGCAGGCAAACGAGGTCTTCGCGGTCATGAAAAAGACCGAGGCCGAAAGAGTGCAAGCGGCAGGCGCGGTGTTCCACGACTGGCATAGGCCGCTCGGCTACGACAACCATGTCGGCGAGGACGAAGCCCTCTATCGCTTCGTTACCAGCTTCGCGACCACGGCCGACGAGGTCGACCGTTTCGGCTACCTGCTCGCCGGATAGCAAGTCTTACCACCAGCAAAAAGCGGCGGCGCATTTGCTGCACCGCCCCTTTTTCCCGGGGAGTTGGCGTCCCGGGGAGTTTAGCTGCCCGATTTAGGCGGCGGTCTTGGCCTCGATCTGCTTGGCCTTGGCCGGAGCCGAGGTGATCGCGATCTTGCGCGGCTTCAGCTCTTCGGGGATGTTGCGCTTGAGGTCGACAAAAAGCAGGCCGTTCTTCAGCGCGGCGCCGACAACCTCGACGTGATCGGCAAGCTGGAAGCGGCGCTCGAAGGCTCGGCTGGCGATACCGCGATAGAGCAGTTCGGAGCCTTCGCCATTGCCTTCCTCCTTGCGCTCACCCTTCACGGTCAGCACATTGCGGTGAGCTTCGATCGAAATCTCATCTTCCGAGAAGCCGGCCACAGCCATCGAGATGCGATAGGCATCCTCGCCGGTGCGCTCGATGTTGTAAGGCGGGTAGGTCTGGCCTTCCGGCTGCGCAAGCGAATCGAGCATGGTGAACAGCCGGTCAAAACCGACGGTCGAACGGTAGAGCGGGGAAAAATCAACGTGACGCATGGTGTGTTCTCCTGTTGAGCAACAAGGTTTGCGTATGGCCGGTGCGAAACCCGTGACGGCGTTCCGGATGGGCCAGCGGCCCCGACATTGGCGGCCGCATGACAAATTTGGGAAGCGGACGACGGCATTTCAAGATTTGCCCGCGTCCGAACCGCATCGGCCCCTGATCACGTCCCGATGCCGATGAACGGCAGATGAACCGTGGCTTCGGCGAGCGTTCACCCAGACGGCATTAAAATTGTTCTCGAGATCAGAAACAGGTCGCCTGAGAAGGCGACACGACGAGGCCGAACCGGGTGTAACGTCCCTTCCTCCCGGGTCGACAGAGGCCGGAAGCACGCCCTACGCTGCTTCCGGCCTTACTTGTTCGCTGCCTGGGTCGACGTCCCCGGCGTCCCGAATTCCTTTGCTTTTGGCGCATGGGCGTTTATGCCTGACTTGCGCCCACGCCGTCACCGACGCCAAGCAAACACCGTATGACCGATCTGTTCCCCCAGCCCTCCCTGTTCTACGAAACTCCAGGCAATCCGCTGCCGGAAAACGCGGCCGGCGGCTTCTTCACCACGCGCGACGGCAAGAAGATCCGCTATGGGCTGTTTGCCGCGGTTGCCCGCCCGATGAAGGGCACCGTCGTCGTCCTGACCGGCCGCAACGAGTGCATCGAGAAGTATTTCGAGACCATTCGCAACCTTGCCGACCGGGGTTTTGGCGTGGCGACCCTCGACTGGCGCGGCCAAGGCGCTTCCGACCGGATGATCGGCGATCGCCAGCGCGGCTACGTCCGAAGCTTTTTCGACTATACCGGCGATCTCGAGCAGTTCTTCGAAGAGATCGTGCTGCCCGATTGCCGGGGACCCTACTACATACTGGCCCATTCGGCCGGGGCGGTGATTGCGCTGCTCGCCGCACCCTCAATGGCGAACCGCGTACGTCGCATGGTGCTGATCGCACCATTCTTCACCGTGCCTGACCTCCCGGTTTCGGTAAAAACCGTTCGCGGCATCTGTTCGCTGTTCTGCCTTCTCGGCCTTGGCCGGCTCTATGCCGCATGGGGGCCGCGGCCGAAGGAATCGGTGCCCTTCGCCATAAACAAGCTGACCAGCGACCCGGAACGCTATCGGCGCAACACGCTGATCTACGAAACCTATCCGCAGCTGGCGCTCGGCGGACCGACGATCTGCTGGCTGAAGGCGGCCACGGAGGCGTCCTTGATCGTCAGCGACCCGGATTTCATGGCCAAGATCCAGGTGCCCTTGCTGATGATCGCCGCCGGCGCCGACCAGGTCGTCTCGACCAGGGCAGCCGAAGCCTATGCAAGACGTCTGCGCGTCGGCTCGCTAGTGATGATCGACGGCGCTCGCCACGAGATCCTGCAGGAGGCCGACCTCTATCGCGAGCAACTGCTTGCGGCATTCGATGCTTTCATCCCAGGAACCGGCGACGCTGTTTAACCGCTTCGCCAGCGCCCGGCAACAAAGCCTGCGCGGGTTGCTTGCCCGGCGCAGCTTGCCCCTTATTCCCGTTCAGGCATCGAGCGCTAGGTAGCGGCCAAAGAGATTGGAGGCAATTCGGCAGAGACCGGGAGAAAAACGACCATGAACGCATCGAACACGCTGTCACGTCAGGGGCATCGGCTACTGCAGATTGGCGTCGCGCTGCTGCTGTTTTCGTCATTCGAAGGGTTTGCAATACCGTACCTCGCCGCACCGCGGCTCGGACTGTCCGCGCACACGCTCAGCGCCCTGGAGGGCGTTCTCTTGCTGGCGCTAGGCCTCACATGGTCTAGGCTCAATCTCGGCGCGGCGATGTCGCGGATTGCGTTCTGGCTGCTGATCTATTCGGCTTTGGCGATCCTGGCCGCCTACGTGATCGCCAGCGCCTGGGGGGCCGGCAACGAGACAATGCCGTTGGCGGCCGGAGCCTTCCACGGAAGTGCCTTTCAGGAAACAGTCATCAAAGGCGTGGCGTATTCGTCTGCGCCGACCGGCCTCATCTCTTTCGTGCTCATTTTGTGGGGCCTGCGTCTCTCGGACGCTTGGCCTGCCGATAGCTAATGCATGTCCCGCAAAAGTGCGCAGCGGTTTTGCGATAACGACATCCAAACGAGCGCGTCTCCCATGAGTCGATTCAAACCCGACGCGCTTTAGAACCGTACCACGGTTTCCGTCGGATTTGCGCAAAACAGACGCTTGGGTATACGGATCCTCAGCCGCGCAGCGCCGCCATCGCTGCTGCGTGCAGCTCCGGCGTCGCCGCCGCCAGGATGTCGCCGCCCTTTTCCGCCGGTCCGCCCTCGAAAGTGGTGACGACGCCGCCTGCCTTCTCGATGATCGGGATAAGCGCAACGATGTCGTAGGGCTTCAATCCCGGATCGGCGACGATATCGACGCTGCCTGCCGCCACCATGGCGAAGGCATAGCAGTCGGTGCCGTAGCGGGCGAGCTGGACCTGTTGCTCGAACAAGTCGTAGCGCAAGCGCGCGTCTCCCTTGAACAGCGCCGGCGTGGTGGTGAACAGCGTCGCCTCGGCGAGGTTCGTGGTCTTGCGCGTCGTGAGTCTTCGCGGGCCACCGGGACCTTCATAATGCGAGCCGGAAGCGTTGGCGTAGAACAGCTCGCCGGTGAAGGGCTGCGACATCAGGCCGGCGACGGCATCGCCGTCGACCGTCAGCCCGACCAGCGTGCCCCACACCGGCAGGCCGGAAATGAAGGCGCGTGTGCCGTCGATCGGATCGATCACCCAGACATGCCGGCTGGAGATGTTTTCGCTGCCATGCTCCTCGCCGAGAATGCCGTGATCGGGGTATTGCGCTGATATCAGCGCCCGGATCGCGCGCTCGGCCTCACGGTCGGCCTCCGTGACCGGGTCGAAGCTGCCGTGCTCCTTGTTGGCGACCGCCCCCTGGCTGCGGAAGCGCGGCAAGGTCTCGGCTGCGGCGGCACGCGCAATGCGCCGCATGAAATCGATGCTGATGTCCAACTGATTCTCCCGCTCCAGCATGTTTGAGATGCCGGTTTGCCTACGGATTTGTGCCGAAACAAGGGCGTTTTGTACCGAAACAAGGGCATTCGGAGCCTTTCGCACGACGCCAACTGTTGCTCGAATGCAACGCAGTCATCATGGAAATGCAATTTCCACTTCACAGTGAATTAAAAAAGCCGGAACGTGCCTTGACATTTGTGCAGCGCACAATACGTTTGTTCTCGGACAGGGGTTCCTGTCCATGCCCTCCTTGGGCGTTTCCTCCCTAGACTTCGACCGTGTCGTGCAAACGATGCGGTCTTTTTTTACGCTTTTTACGCTGCCACATGAGCGGCGAATGCCGCGATTCCGACTGCTATTCGGCGGCCAGCGGCAGATCGACGAAATGATGATCCGGCATTGCCATCAACTCGGCCGAAAACCGCGCCAGGTCGTCGGCCAACGCGTCGAAACCAGCTGATCTCTGGAACGTCCGCTCATTCATGTAGAGCCCGCGATTGACCTCGATCTGCAGCGCATGCAGATGGCGCACCGGGCGGCCATAGTGCTCCGTGATGAAGCCTCCGGCATAGGGCTTGTTGTGGGCGACGCTGTAGCCCATGCCGGTGAGCAGGCCGATCGCCGTCTCGGTCAACGCCGCCGCGGCGGAGATGCCGAACCGGTCGCCGACGATGAAATCCGGCCGCAATCCGCTGTCGCCAACTCTTATGCTTGCCGGCATCGAGTGGCAGTCTATTAGCACGGCATAACCGAAGCGCGCATGGGTTCTGGTCAAAAGCCGTTTCAGCGTCTCGTGATAGGGTTTGTAGACCGCTTCGATGCGCGCCACGGCTTCGGCCAGCGGCAAGCGGCCGGAGTAGATGTCGAGCCCCTCGCCTACCAGCTTGGGCACGGTACCGAGCCCGCCGGCCACCCGCGCCGAGCGGATGTTGCAGAAGGACGGCACCGGTTCGGCGAACATGCGAGGGTCGAGTTCCCACGGCTCCCGGTTGACGTCGAGATAGGCGCGCGGGAAGTTTGCCGCCAGCATCGGCGCCCCGAGCGCGACGGCACCGCCGAACAATTCCTCGACATAGCAGTCCTCGGAGCGGCGGATGGCGTTGCGGTCCAGCTTGGCCATCGCCATGAACCGGTCCGGATAGTAGCGGCCGCTATGCGGCGAGTTGAAGAGGAAGGGAACGCGCTGTTCGGCGCCCGATCGGATTTCGAAGGGTGGAACGACCGAAAAATCCTCGGCTGCCGTTTTCAATTTGAACGAACCCGGAAATACCAATGCATCATGACAGGAAAGTGCCACCTCGCCGCCCGCATGTCCAGCCGCCGAAGCGCTAGCCAAATCAGGATTGTGCGCCCAACGTTCACTTGATGTTTACCGTCACCTCCTCATATACAGCATGGTTAACGGGCTTGCCGCACGGCATTGTCGGTTGGGTGATTCGGACGGGACAAGATGGCACGCATTCTGCTGGCGGAAGACGACGACGACATGCGCCGGTTCCTCGTCAAGGCGCTGGAGCGCGCCGGCTATCAGGTCAGCGATTTCGACAATGGCGCCAGCGCCTATGAGCGGCTGCGCGAGGAACCTTTTTCGCTGCTTTTGACCGACATCGTCATGCCCGAGATGGATGGCATCGAGCTCGCCCGCCGCGCCACCGAGATCGACCCCGATCTCAAGGTGATGTTCATCACCGGCTTCGCCGCCGTCGCGCTGAACCCCGATTCGAAAGCGCCGAAAGACGCCAAGGTGCTGTCGAAGCCGTTCCACCTGCGCGACCTCGTCAACGAAGTCGAAAAGATGTTGCAGGCCGCCTGACGCGCTTTTTGTCGCGTCTTGACCGACGCGGCAAGCCAGCCATTCTTTCCCTTTCCCGCTATTGACGCGCTGAACCAAAAATGGTGTATGCGCGGCTTCGGATGGGCGTGTAGCTCAGCGGGAGAGCACTGCATTGACATTGCAGGGGTCACAGGTTCAATCCCTGTCACGCCCACCATCCAGACAATCCCTCAATCGGCCGTCGGTGTTTTCATCGGCTGACGTTCTCGGCCTGATCCGATCCTGACGCCGAGCTCGCCAATACCGGCCTCAGGCCGCGCCGAGGCGAAGATCGCCAGTCTCGACGTGCTCCAGAAACCAGGCATAGGTCTGTTCCAATCCGCTGCGCAACGAGTAGCGCGGACGCCAGCCGGTGGCGAACAGGCGCGACACGTCCATCAGCTTGCGCGGCGTGCCGTCCGGCTTTGTCGGATCGAATGTGATCGTGGCATCGGCGCCGGCGACCGACACGATGGTGCGGGCAAGGTCGGCAATGGTGATGTCTTCCCCAGAGCCGACATTGATGTGGCTGTCGCCGGCATAATTCTTCAACAGCCAGACCAGGGCGTCGGCGGCGTCGTCGACATGCAGGAATTCGCGCATCGGCGTGCCCGATCCCCACACCTCCAGGCTCTTGCGGCCGGCGCGCCTGGCCTCGTGCGCCTTGCGCATCAGAGCGGGCACGACATGGCTGGAATTGAGGTCGAAATTGTCGCCCGGGCCGTAGAGATTGGTCGGCATCGCCGAGATGTATTCGACACCGTATTGGCGCCGGTAGGCCTGGCACAGTTTCAGTCCGGCGATCTTGGCGATCGCATACCATTCGTTGGTGGGTTCGAGCGGGCCGCTCAGCAAGGCGTCCTCGGAGATCGGCTGCGCCGCGAATTTGGGATAGATGCAGGATGAACCGAGAAACAGCAGCTTCTGCACCTCGTTACGGAAGGCGCTGTCGATGACATTGTTCTGCATGACGAGGTTGTCCTGCAGAAAATCGACCGGAAGCCTGTCGTTGGCCAGGATACCGCCGACCTTGGCCGCTGCCATCACCACTGCATCCGGCTTGCGGTCGGCCATCCAGCGCCGCACCCCGGCCTGGTCGAGAAGATCGAGCTCGGCGCGCGAGGCGGTCAGGACCTCGCAATCCTCGTCGGCCAATCTGCGCAGGATGGCCGAGCCGACCATGCCGCGATGCCCGGCGACAAAAACGCGCTTGCCCTGAAGGTCGAAGGTCATCAACTCACCCCAATGCAGAACGGCAGCTTTGCCAGTGGCCGGCGGAGCGCCGGATCGGCTTCTCTGTTGCCGGACGCATACCGCATACAGATTTATCCAGACAAGCCAAATCGCAAAACCACCCAAACCAGGCGTTTGGATCAGACGCTGTAACGTCTAGCGATCAGACACCCGCTACTGCGCAGAGGCTTGTCATTCTGGCGATGGCGAGTTCCGGCTCGGCCAGCAACCCCGCCTGATCGGCAAGGCGAAAGACATCGGCATAGTGACGGATGCCGCGCGCCGATTGCATGCCGCCGATCATCGAAAAGTGCTCCTGATGGCCGTTAAGCCATGCCATGAAAACGATGCCGGCCTTGTAATATTCGGTCGGCGCCTCGAAGATCTTGCGCGACAGCGGTACTGTCGGGACCATCAGCGCGTCATAGCCGGCGCGGTCGCCGTCGGCCAGCTTTGCCAGCGCCGCATTGGCGACGGGCGCGATGGCATCGAAAATGCCGAGCAGCGCGTGCGAATGCCTGTCGCCGTCGCCGGCGATCAGCTCGGGGTAGTTGAAGTCGTCGCCAGTGAACATCACCACGCCCTCGGGCAGCCGGTCCCTGAGCGCGATCTCCTTGCCGGCATCGAGCAGCGATATCTTTATGCCTTCGACCTTGCCGGCATGGCGTTCGATGATCGCGATCACCGTCTCGAGCGCAGTTTCGAAATCGCTGCTGCCCCAGTAGCCTTTCAGGGCCGGGTCGAACATATCGCCCAGCCAGTGCAGGATGACCTTGCCGGAGGACTGGGACAGGATCCGGTCGTAGACACTGACATAATCGTCGGGCCCTTTGGCGACCGCCGCCAGTGCACGGCTGGCCATCATGATCGCCTTGCCGCCAAGTCCTTCGATGAAGCCGAGCTGCTCTTCATAGGCCGCGATGACATCGGCGAGCGTGCTCGCGGCGCCCGGCGCCAGATGGTCGGTGCCGACGCCCGACGCGAGATCGGCGCCGTCGACGCTGCGCGCCTCGGCGATCGAGCGGCGGATTAATTCCCTGGCATTTGCCCAGTCGAAACCCATGCCGCGCTGCGAGGTGTCCATCGCTTCGGCGACGCGAAAGCCGAGCCGCCAAAGGTGGCGGCGAAACGCCATCGTCTTGTCCCAGTCGACTGCCGGCCGGGACCACGGATCGGTCATCGCCACAGGATCGGCGACCACATGGGCGGCGGCATAGGCGATGCGCGAGAACCGCGCGCCGGCCGCAGGCTGCACCGGCTGGCCGACAAGCCGGTAGCGGATGCGGCCGCCGCCTTCCCCTGGCAAGGTGATGTCCATGGCTCTCTCCCTTCCCAGCGCCTATTAAATGGAACGTTCCAATAAATCAAGATGCTTTGCCGCTCCGCCGTGCGCCGGTCGAATTGCGGCAGCGCAACAGCACAAAGCCATATACTCCTTGGCAATTGGGCGCCATGAGCCGCATTTTCACGGATTCGCAAAAACGCGATTGACTCAAATCCATAGGAGCGATTAGATCGTTCCAATAAATCGCATTAGGAAACCATCGGGAGGACAGATCTGGATGGCCAGCCGGGCCAAGGCAACGATACTCGACATAGCCCGTGAGGCGGGCGTGTCCAAATCGACGGTTTCGCTGGTGCTGCAAGGCAGCGGGCTGATCCGGCCTGAAACTGCGCTCAAGGTTCGCAAGGCGATCGAGGACGTCGGCTACGTCTACAACCGCGGCGCCGCCAATCTGCGCAAGGCCCATTCCAATGTCATCGGCATGGTCATCAACGATCTCACCAATCCGTTCTTCGCCGAACTGGCGGTCGGCATGGAGCGCGTCTTCCAGTCGGCCGGCGTCGTGCCTTTCATCGCCAATACGGCTGAAAACCCGGTGCGCCAGGAAGAGGTTTTGAAATCGCTGATGGAGCAGGGTGTCGCCGGGCTCGTCGTGTCTCCCGCGCGCGGCACCACGCCCGGCGCGTTCCGCCGCCTTGAGACCGCGGGCGTTCCGGTTGTCTTCGTCATGCGCCGCCTCCCCGAAAGCCGCATCCCGGTGATCACGCCCGACAATCATCGCGGCGCCTATCTCGCTACCGCCCATCTGATCGGTAAGGGCCACCGCCGGCTGGCCTTCTTCGGCGGTTCGTCCGACCTTGTCGTCTATCACGAGCGGCTGGGCGGCTTTCGCGAGGCCTGTGAAGCGCTCGGCATCGCACCGGCCGACAGGCTGGTCTTCGAGGGCGAAACCAGCCGCAAGGGCGGCATTGCCTGCCTGGAAACCGCGCTCGCCATGGCCGCGCCGCCGACTGCAGCCCTTTGCTTCAACGATGCGGTCGCCTTCGGCGTCTTGCTGGCGCTACGCAAGCGCGGTCTGGAGCCTGGCGCGGACTTTGCCGTCGTCGGCTTCGACGACGTCGCCGAGGCCGAGCACTATATGCCGGCGCTGACCAGCGTGTCGGTGAACACCGCCGGCCTCGGCGAGCGCGCCGCCCATGTCGTGCTGAAGATGATCCAATCGCGCACCACGCGCGCCGAGGATCATATCGGCGCCGTCAACCTCGTGGTCAGGGAAAGCTGCGGCCCCGATCGCAAGGAGCATAGCTGCGCAGGAATAGGAGACGCGGCATGACCGTCAGTTGGGGGCTGATCGGCGCCAGCATGATCGCAAGACAGTTCATGATCGGCGCCATCCGCGCGCAGCCGGACGGCGAGATCGCCGCAGTGATGAGCTCCAGCCCGGAGCGCGCCGGCACCTATGCCAGCGAAAACCGTATTCAGGCGGCGGTCACGACGCTGGACGCCCTGCTCAAATCCGATATCGACGCCGTCTACATCTCGACCACCAACGAATTGCATCTCGAACAGGCACTCGCCGCCCTCGAGGCGGGAAAGCATGTGCTGTGCGAAAAGCCGCTGGCGCTGACCAGTGCCGACGCCCGCAAGATCGTCGCGGCGGCCAGGGCCGCCGGCGTCGTGCTCGGCACCAATCACCATTTGCGCAATGCCGGCTCGCATCGGGCGATGCGCGCAACGATCGCTGCCGGCCGCATTGGCAGGCCGATCGCCGCGCGCGTCTTCCACTCTGTCTATCTGCCGGAAAACCTGCAGGGCTGGCGCATCACCAGGCCGGACGCCGGCGGCGGCGTGGTGCTCGACATCACCGTCCACGATGCCGATACGCTGCGCTTCGTGCTCGGCGACGATCCAGTCGGGATCTCGGCCTTCACACAATCGGCCGGCATGGCCGCCGGCGGGCTGGAAGACGGCGCCATGTGCCTCTGGCGCTTCGCATCGGGCGTCATCGCCCAGTCGCATGAGGGCTTCACCACCAAGTTCGCCGGGACCGGCTTCGAGGTGCATGGCACCGAAGGCTCGCTGATCGGCAGGGACGTGATGACGCAGAAGCCAGTCGGCTCTGTGTTGCTGCGAACGGCACAGGGCGAGGAGGAATTGAGCTTCGATCGCGAAGACCTCTATGCCCGTTCGCTGCGCCAATTCCACGCGGCGATCCGCGGCGAGGGCCAGCCTTCCGCCACCGGCGAGGACGGCGTCTGGTCGCTGACCGCGGCCGAAGCGGCATTGCAGTCGGCCAGGTCCGGCAAGGCCGTTGCCATCGACCCGAAGCTCGGGAGTGCTGGGTGAGCAAGCTCGTCTCCGCGACTGAGGCTGCCGGCCTGATCAAGGATGGTATGGTCGTTTCCGTGTCATCGTCGAGCGGCCTCGGCTGTCCGGACGCGGTGCTGGCCGCCATCGGCGAGCGCTTCGACGCGGATGGGCATCCCAAGGATATCACGACGCTGCACCCGATCGCCGCCGGCGACATGTACGGCATCAAGGGCATTGATCATCTCGCCAAGCCCGGCTTGTTGAAGCGCACTTTGTGCGGCTCCTATCCATCCGGGCCGTCCTCGTCCGAACCGCCGCAGATCTGGAAGATGATCGGCGACAATTCGGTCGCCGCCTATAACGTGCCGTCCGGCATCCTGTTCGACATGCATCGCGAGGCCGCCGCCAAGCGCCCCGGGGTGCTGACCAAGGTCGGGCTCGACACCTTCGCCGACCCGCGCCACCAAGGCTGCGCCATGAATGCCGCCGCCAGCGAGCCGATCGTTTCCGTGCAGCAGTTCGATGGCGAGGAGTGGCTCTATTTCCGCTCGATCGTGCCGCAGGTCGCGATCATCCGCGCCACCACCGCCGACGAGCGCGGCAACCTCACCTATGAGCATGAAGGCGCCTATCTCGGCGGCCTCGAACAGGCGCTGGCCGCTCGCAACAATGGCGGCATCGTCATCGCGCAGGTCAAGCGCGTCGTCGAGAACGGCACGCTGAAGCCGCACGATGTGCGTGTGCCCGGTGTGCTGGTCGATCATATCGTGGTGGCGCCCGACCAGTTTCAGACGACGCTGACGCCCTACGATCCGGCCATCTCCGGCGAGATCTTCCGGCCACTGTCGAGCTTTCGCAACGCTGAAATGAACGTCCAGAAGGTCATTGCCCGCCGCGTCGCCATGGAGCTTGCCGACGGCATGGCCGTCAATATCGGCTTCGGCATCTCGGCCAATGTGCCGCGCATCCTGCTCGAGGAAGGCCAGCACGGCAAGGTCACCTGGGTCATCGAACAGGGCGCGGTTGGCGGCGTGCCGCTGCTCGACTTCAAGTTCGGCTGCTCGTCGAACGCCGACGCTTTCATGCCCTCGCCGCACCAGTTCATCTATTTTCAGGCTGGCGGCTTCGACGCCTCGCTGCTGTCCTTCCTGCAGATCGACCGCCACGGCTCTGTCAATGTCTCGAAGCTTTCGGCGCGGCCGCATGTCACCGCCGGCGCCGGCGGCTTCGTCGACATCACCGCGCGGGCGAAGAAGATCGTCTTTTCCGGTTTCTTCAATGCCGGTGGCAAACTCTCATTGGCC
Organism: Mesorhizobium sp. M0894; assembly: GCF_040319725.1. Classification (NCBI taxonomy): domain Bacteria; kingdom Pseudomonadati; phylum Pseudomonadota; class Alphaproteobacteria; order Hyphomicrobiales; family Phyllobacteriaceae; genus Mesorhizobium; species Mesorhizobium sp. M0894. The sequence continues at coordinate 443,584 of NZ_JAMYOG010000001.1, forward strand.
GATGGCGGCATCCGCATCGACCAGGAGGGCAAGGTCAAGAAAGTCGTCGGCGAGGTCGAGCACATCTCCTTCTCGGGCAAGCGTGCCGTCGCCCAAGGGCAGGACATCACCTACATCACCGAGCGCTGCGTGATGAAGCTGACGCCGGCAGGGCTGATGGTCACCGAGCTGGCGCCGGGCATCGACCTTGAACGCGATGTGCTGGCGCAGGCCGAGATCCCGCTTGCTGTCGCCAACGACCTCAAAGTGACGCCGGACGCGCTCTACCACGACCGACCGATCGGCCTGTTGCTTAATAGCGGCGCCTCGCTTGGGGGCGCACATGGCTGAGCGTCTAGTAACCTTTGAAACTGACGGCGCCATCGGCATTGTCACGCTGCGCCGGCCGGAGAAATTCAACGCGCTCGACATTCCGATGCTGCGGGCGCTGGAAGCAGCACTCGACGAGGCCGAGGCGGCGGATGGCGTCCGCGTCGTGCTGGTCTGCGGCGAAGGCAAGGGCTTCTGCGCCGGCGGCGATGTCGAAGCATGGGCAGAAATGAGCGCTGTCGACTTCCAGGTGCAATGGGTGCGCTACGGCCACCGCGTCTTCGACCGGCTGGCGCGGCTGCGGCAGCCGACGATCGCCGTGCTTGCCGGCCATGCGCTGGGCGGTGGGCTGGAACTGGCGGCTGCATGCGACTTCCGCGTGGCAGAAACACAGGTGAAGCTGGGTTTCCCCGAGACCTCGATCGGCGTCGTTCCCGGCTGGTCCGGCACACAGCGCGCCGTGCGCCGCTTCGGTGCACAGGCGGTGCGGCGGATGGCGCTTGGCGGCGAGGTGTTTCTGGCAACCGATGCGATGGCGTGGGGGATTGTCGACCGGGCGGTCGAGACCGGCAAGGCGTTCGCGGACGCCAAGGCCTGGGCCGGCAAGATCGCCGAGCGCGGGCCGCTGGCAACCGAAGCCGCCAAGCTGATGATTGCCATCGCCGAAGGCGAAGAGAGTGCCGCCGCGACCGAAGCGCTGGCCAGCGGCTTCGTTGCGCTGACGAGCGATCTCAGGGCCGGCGTCGAGGCTTTCAAAGCCAAGCAGAAACCGGCGTTTTCAAGATCATAGAATGCGAGCGGAACCTGGAAATCACATGAACGCGCCTCTTAACATCACCATGCCCGCCGAGGCAGCCGCAGCGCCGAAAAGCTACCGACTGCTGATCGGCGGCAAGTTCGTCGGCGCCCAGGACGGCCGCACGCTGGAGCGCAGCAGCCCCGGCCACGGCTTCACCGTTTCGCGCTATGCGCAAGCCGGCGCGGCGGACGTCGAGGCGGCGGTACAGGCCGCGCACAAGGCCTTCGAGACCGGCCCGTGGCCGCGCATGAAAGCCGCCGAGCGCGCCGCGATCCTGCTCAAGACGGCTGGCCTGATCGAGGCGCGACTGGACGAGATTGCCCGGCTCGACGCGCTGGAATCCGGCAAGCCGATTGCCCAGGCGCGCGGCGAGATCGGCGGCGCCATCGACATCTGGCGCTATGCTGCGGCACTCGCCCGCACGCTTCACGGCGAAAGCTACGCCAATCTCGGCGATGCCATGCTCGGTGTCGTGCTGCGCGAACCGATCGGCGTCGTCTCGATCATCACGCCGTGGAATTTCCCGTTCCTTATCGTCAGCCAGAAACTGCCCTTCGCGCTCGCCGCCGGCTGCACGGCGGTGGTCAAGCCGAGCGAGATGACCTCGGCCTCGACCTTCGTGCTCGGCGAGATCCTGATGCAGGCCGGCTTGCCCGATGGCGTCGTGAACATCCTTGCCGGGCTGGGCGCCGATGTCGGCGCACCGATGGTCAGCCATCCGCTGGTCGAAATGGTGTCGTTCACCGGCTCCACCCGCGTCGGCAAGATGACCATGGCGTCTGCCGCCAACTCGCTGAAGAAAGTCTCGATGGAGCTCGGCGGCAAGAACGGCCAGATCGTCTTTCCCGATGCCGACCTCGAAGCCGCCGCCGACGCGGCGGTATTCGGCGGCTTCTTCAACGCCGGCGAATGCTGCAATGCCGGCAGCCGGCTGATCGTCCATGAGGCGATCGCCGACGAGTTCCTCGGCGCAGTAAAGGCGCTGACTGCCAAGGTGACCGTCGGCGACCCGCTCGACGATCGCACCAAGGTCGGCGCGATGATCTCCGCCGACCATGTGGCCAAGGTCACCGGCTACGTGACGGCAGCGGAAAACGAGGGCAGCCGGATCTATAGCGGCGGCAAGCAGCTTGCTTCGAGCGCCGGCCAGTATCTTGATCCGACCATCGTTCGCGACGTCACCGAAGACATGGCCATTGCGCGCGAGGAAGTGTTCGGTCCGGTGCTCTCGGTGCTGACTTTTGAATCGATTGAAAGGGCGTTGCACATCGCCAACAACACGCCCTATGGTCTGTCGGCGGGCGTGTGGAGCGCCAGCATCGATACCTGCATGTCGGTGGCGCGGAATGTGCGTTCGGGAACCGTTTGGGTGAACACGTTCATGGAGGGTTATCCCGAGCTGCCTTTCGGCGGCTACAAGCAGTCCGGTCTCGGACGCGAACTCGGCAAGCGCGCCGTCGAGGATTATACCGAGGAAAAGACAATCCAGTTTCATCGCGGCCAGCGCACCGGATGGTGGGTCGGCTGAGTTGGGAAGAACCCGGTGGGCATCCGCCGGTCGTGTAAGTTCAACAAGGGAGGAAGTACATGTTGCGCAAACTGCTTATCGGGACGGCTCTCGCATCGGGCGTTGCGTTCGCGGCCCATGCCGAGGACGTCAAGGAAGTCCAGATGCTGCATTGGTGGACGTCGGGCGGCGAAGCTGCCGCTCTGAACGTGCTCAAGCAGGATCTGGCCAAGGAAGGCTTTGCCTGGAAGGACGTGCCGGTGGCCGGCGGTGGCGGTGACCCCGCAATGGTTGCGCTGAAGGCAATGGTGGCTGCAGGCAATCCGCCGACCGCCTCGCAGATGCTCGGCTACACCGCGCTCGACTATGCGGCGGCCGGCAAGATGGGCGATATCACCGCTATCGCCGTCAAGGAGGGCTGGGACAAGGCTGTTCCCGCGGCGCTGCAGAAGTTTACCGTCTATGACGGCAAATGGGTCGCGGTGCCTGTCAACGTCCATTCGGTCAACTGGTTGTGGATCAACAAGGCTGTGATGGACAAGATCGGCGGCACCGAGCCGAAGACCTTCGACGACCTTATTGCGCTGCTCGACAAGGCCAAGGCGGCCGGCGTCATTCCGCTCGCCCTCGGTGGCCAGAACTGGCAGGAAGCCACCATGTTCGACTCGGTCGTGCTGTCGACCGGCGGACCTGAGTTCTACAAGAAGGCCTTCAACGACCTCGACGACGCATCGCTCAAGTCCGACACGATGAAGAAGTCGTTCGACAACCTCGCCAAGCTGGTCACCTATGTCGACCCGAACTTCTCGGGCCGCGACTGGAACCTCGCCACCGCCATGGTCATCAAGGGGGATGCCCTGGTTCAAGTCATGGGCGACTGGGCCAAAGGCGAGTTCCACGCCGCCAACAAGATCCCGGGTACCGATTTCCTGTGCTACCGCTTCCCGGGCACCGACGGCAGCGTCGTCTACAATTCCGACGTGTTCGGCATGTTCGACGTATCTGACGACCGCAAGGCCGCCCAAGCCGCACTTGCCACCGCCACTTTGTCGAAGAGCTTCCAGTCGGCCTTCAACGTCGTCAAGGGCTCGGTTCCGGCCCGCACCGACGTACCGGACACCGACTTCGACGCCTGCGGCAAGAAGGGCATCGCCGACCTTAAGGCCGCCAACGAGAAGGGCACGTTGTTCGGTTCGCTGGCCCAGGGCTATGGCGCCCCGCCCGCGATCGCCAATGCCTACAAGGATGTCGTGACCAAGTTCGTCCACGGCCAGATCAAGACCTCGGACGAGGCCGTGACCGAACTGGTCAAGGCGATCGACGACGCCAGGTAAGGCCACGCACGAAAAAGACCTTCCCCGCTCCGGCGGGGAAGGTTCCAATCCGCAGATATGGTCGACCACGCGGTCGATCAAAACCCCGTCTGCACCGGGCCGTCTTCCCGCTTGGCGGTGAAAGCACGGACGACCCAGAACGGGAGGAGTTCATGAGTACGGTTGCGACAAGCCAGATCAAGCTGACGCCGGAGCACAATGCTCGTCCGCGCGCCTCGGTGCGTTCGCGCCTGCAGGATGCGCTGCCGAAGATCGTGCTGGCGCCGAGTTTCGCCATCACCATCGTCTTCGTCTACGGCTTCATCCTGTGGACGATCTATCTGTCCTTCACCAATTCCAAGACCTTCCCGTCCTATGCCATCACCGGCCCGCGCGCCTACCAGCGGCTGTGGCGTTGGACCTTCGACATCGACCCGCCATCGAGCTGGTACACGTCGATCACCAATATGGGCATTTTCGGCTTTCTCTACATCTTCATCTGCCTGGCGCTCGGCCTGTTCCTGGCCATCCTGCTTGATCAGAAGATCCGCGGCGAAGGCATGTTGCGGCCGATCTATCTCTACCCCATGGCACTGTCCTTCATCGTCACCGGCGTTGCCTGGAAATGGTTTCTCGACCCCGGCCTCGGCCTCGAGCAGACGTTGCACCAGTGGGGCTGGACGAGCTTCCATTTCGACTGGATCAAGAACAAGGATTTCGTCATCTACACGGTGGTCATCGCCGGCGTCTGGCAGGCTTCGGGCTTTATCATGGCGATGTTCCTGGCCGGCCTGCGCGGGATCGACGGCGAGATCATGAAGGCGGCGCAGATCGACGGCGCCACCACCTTCCAGCTCTACCGCCGCATCGTCATTCCGCTGCTGCGGCCGATCTTCCTTTCGGCGTTGATCGTGCTCGCGCATCTCGCCATCAAGTCCTACGATCTGGTCGTCGCGCTGACCAGCGGCGGGCCGGGCGGCTCGGCCTGGCTGCCGTCGAACTTCATGTATGAGTACACCTTCAAGCGCAACGAAATGGCCGTCGGCTCGGCCAGCGCCGTGATCATGCTGATGACCATCACCGCGATCATCGTTCCCTATCTCTATTCCGAGCTCCGGGAGAAGCCGCGATGAGCGCCGTGGCCACTCCTGCTCGCCAGAACACTGGCGGTATCCGCGCCAGGACGGTCAACCGCATCGTCATCTACGGGCTGCTGGCGCTGTTCGCGCTGTTCTACCTGATGCCGCTATTCGTCATGCTGGTGACCTCGTTCAAGACCATGGACGAAATCCAGAACGGCAACATGCTGGCGCTGCCGCAAGCGCCGACTTTCGCACCCTGGATAAGGGCGTGGAGCGAGGTCTGCTCGGGTCTCACCTGCGTCGGCATGAAGGGTTATTTCTGGAACTCGATCAAGATGGTGGTTCCAGCGGTCGTCATCTCGACCCTGCTCGGCGCGCTCAACGGCTATGTGCTGACGAAGTGGCGCTTTCGCGGGGCGACGCTGGTGTTCGGGCTGATGCTGTTTGCCTGCTTCATCCCGTTCCAATCGGTTCTCTTGCCGATGGCAACGATCCTCGGCAGCTTCGGCCGGTTCGGCGTCAAGCTGCAGAACGCGACCGGCCTCACCTTCGGCTTCGGCAATCCGACGGTGAACCTGGTGTTCGTCCACGTCGTCTACGGCATCGGCTTCACCACCCTGTTCTTCCGCAATTACTACGAAGCGTTTCCGAATGAATTGGTGAAGGCGGCGCAGATCGACGGCGCCAGCTTCTTCCAGATCTTCCGGCGCATCATGCTGCCCAACTCGCTGCCGATCATCGTGGTGACGGTGATCTACCAGTTCACCAATATCTGGAACGACTTCCTCTTTGCCTCCGCCTATGCCGGCTCCGGCGACGTGATGCCGATGACCGTGGCGCTGAACAACGTCGTCAACACCTCGACCGGCGTCGTCGAATACAACGTCAACATGGCGGCGGCGATGATCGCCGCGCTGCCGACGCTCCTCGTCTATGTGCTCGCCGGCCGCTATTTCGTGCGCGGCCTGATGGCCGGCGCCGTCAAAGGATAATCGCATGGCTTTTCTGGAAATTGACGCGTTGAAGAAGCGTTTCGGAGCGGTCGAGATCCTGAAAGGCATCGATCTCGACCTCGAAAAGGGCGGCTTCCTCGTGCTGGTCGGGCCCTCCGGTTGCGGCAAGTCCACGCTGCTCAACACCATTGCCGGCCTGGAGACCATCACCGAAGGCGAAATCCGCGTCGACGGACGCACGATCAACGATCTCCACCCCTCCAAGCGCGACATCGCGATGGTCTTCCAGAGCTACGCGCTCTATCCGAACATGACGGTCGCCGGCAATATCGCCTTCGGCATGGAGATGCGCGGCGTGCCGGCCGACGAGCGCCAGAAGGCCATCGACAAGGTGGCGAAGGTCCTGCAGATCGGCCATTTGCTGAAGCGCAAGCCAAGCCAGCTTTCCGGCGGCCAGCGCCAGCGCGTCGCCATGGGCCGGGCACTGGTGCGCGATCCAAAGCTGTTCCTGTTCGACGAGCCTTTGTCCAACCTCGACGCCAAGCTGCGCGTCGACATGCGCATCGAGATCAAGCGCCTGCACGCCACCACCGGCACCACCATCGTCTACGTCACGCACGACCAGATCGAGGCGATGACGCTGGCCACCAAGATCGCGGTGATGCGCGACGGCGAGGTGCAGCAGTTCGGTACGCCGGCCGAAATCTATAACAATCCGGTCAACCTGTTTGTTGCTGACTTCATGGGCTCGCCGGCGATGAACCTGATCCCGGCGACGATCGGCAGCAACGGCAGCGGCTTCTCCGTCGTCATGGAGCGCGAGGCGCGCCAGCCGATCTCGCTGCCGCTGGCCAATGCGCCGGCCGGCCTGTCGGCGTTCCAGGGAAAACCGATCATCTTCGGCGTCCGCCCGGAAGCACTGACCGATCCCGAAGGGGCCGAACGCAACGCCTCGAACATCGCCCGCGCCGACTGTCACATCGAGGTCATCGAGCCGGCCGGCTCGGATACGTTCGCGGTCACCAATCTCGGCGGCAAGGCGGTGGTGGCGCGGCTGCGCGCCGACGCCAACATCCAGCCCGGCACGGTCACGCCGCTCGCCTTCAACCTGACCAAGGCGGTGTTCTTCGATCCGGCGACCGAGAGACGCATCGTCTGACGGCCATGACAAATCCAGATATCGTCATCATCGGCTCCGGCATAGGCGGCGCCACGATCGCTTCCGGCCTTGCCGGCGGTGGCGCCTCGATCCTGATGCTGGAGCGCGGCGAACCGCTGCCGGCGACGCCGCATACACGCGACACCCGCGCCATCTTCGTCGATGGCCACTACCGGCCGAAGGAGATGTGGCTCGAGGCCGGGGGTGCCGCGTTCAACCCCGGCAATTACTACTATGTCGGCGGCAATTCGAAATTCTACGGCGCGGTGCTGATCCGCTACCGCAGGCAAGACTTTTCGGAGATGGAGCACTATGGCGGCATCTCGCCGGCCTGGCCGTTTTCCTATGAGGAATTCGAACCTTGGTATTCCAGGGCCGAGCAGCTTTTTCGCGTGCGTGGTGCGCTCGGCGAAGACCCGACCGAGCCGTTCCACTCGACGCCCTACCCTTTCGGCCCGGTACCCGACGAGCCGCCTATCGCGCGTGCGCGCGCCGAGTTGAAGAGCCTGGGCCTGCATCCGGCATCGCTGCCGCTCGGCGTCGACATCGAAGCCTGGCTGAAAGACGGCAGCACGCCGTGGGATGCGTTTCCCAACACCGGCGCCGGCAAGGTCGACGCGCAAACGGGGCCGCTGGCGTCGGCCCTTGCCGACCAGAACATCAAGCTCGAGACCGGCGCGCATGTCGAACATCTCGAAGCATCGCCGGACGCCAGGACGATCGCCGCCGTCCATTATCGACAGAACGGTACGCTGAAGAGCGTCGCGCCGAAGCTGGTCATCCTGTCGGCCGGCGCGGTCAATTCCGCCGCCATCCTGCTGCGTTCGCCTTCCCCCAACGGCAAAGGCGGCGGCAAAGGCCTGGCCAACCGCTCCGACCAGGTCGGCCGCAACTTCATGAACCACAATTCGAGCGCCATGCTGGCGATCGATCCGCGCCGCCGGAACAAATCCGTCTACCAGAAGACGCTGATGCTGAACGACTATTATCTGTCCGACGGCAAGGGCGGCAAGCCGCTCGGCAATGTCCAACTCCTCGGCAAGATCGACGGCAACATCCTCAAGGCCAATGTCAGGCGCGCGCCCAAATTCGCGCTCGATTTCATGGCCGGCCGCGCCGTCGACTGGTATCTGATGTGCGAGGACCTGCCCGATCCCGAGAGCCGCATCATGGTCGACGGCAAGGACATCGTCATGCAGTGGCGGCGCTCCAACATGCAGTCGCTCGACGGGCTGACTAAGGTGATGCGCGAGAATTTCCGCGCCTGCGGCTATCCGATCGTTCTGTCGCGGCCGTTCGACAAGCGCACGCCCTCGCACCAGTGCGGCACGGTGAAGATGGGCAATGACCCGGCGACCTCGCCGCTCGACCCATTCTGCCGCTCCTTCGACCACAGCAATTTGTTCGTCGTCGATGCCGGCTTCCTGCCGAATTCGGCCGCCGTCAATCCGGCGCTGTCGATCGCCGCACAGGCGCTGCGCGTCGCCGACCACATCCGCAAGACGGAGCTCGCAACATGAGCCGCCCGGCAGCGATCGTCACCGGCGGTGCGCGCGGCATCGGCCTTGCCTGCGCCGAGGCGCTGGCCAGCGCCGGCTTCGATATTCTGGTCGCCGACCTTGCCAACGAAGCTGCCGACGGGCTCGCCGCCGACATCACCGGGCGCGGCGCGAAGTTCGCCTATGTCAGCGGCGACATCGCCGACCTCGACGGCCATGCAGCGCTGATCGATGCCGCGACAAGCGCCTTCGGCCGCATCGACTGCCTGGTCAACAATGCTGGCATCGGCACCGTCCTGCGCGGCGACCTGCTTGAACTCAAGCCGGAAAATTTCGACCGGGTGCTCAGCATCAATCTGCGCGGCACCGTATTCCTCAGCCAGGCCGTTGCCAAAGCGATGCTCGACCTGCCGAGCGATGGTGCGAGGTCGATCATCACCATCACTTCGGTCAGTGCCGCCATGGCCTCGCCGGAACGCTCCGATTACTGCATTTCCAAGGCCGGGCTTTCGATGTGGGTGAAGAACCTGGCGCTGCGGCTTGCCGCCGAAAACATCGCCGTGTTCGAAGTGCGGCCGGGCATCATCCGCACCGACATGACCGCGGGTGTCACCGCCAAATATGACGGATTGATCGACGGCGGCCTGGTGCCGGCAATGCGCTGGGGCGAGAGCAAGGATATCGGTGCCGCCGTGGCGGCGCTCGCCGGGGGCAAGCTCGGCTTTTCGACCGGCTCGGTCATCAATGTCGACGGCGCGCTGTCCGTGCCGAGGCTATGAACAGGTGACGCCATGATCGACTACATCCCATGACTGACTACATAATTGTCGGCGCCGGCCCGGCCGGCTGCGTACTCGCCAATCGGCTGAGCGAAGATCCGTCGCATCAGGTGCTGCTGCTCGAAGCCGGCGGCAAGGACTGGCATCCCTTGATCCACATGCCGGCCGGTTTTGCCAAGATGACCAAGGGCATCGCCGCCTGGGGCTGGTCGACGGTGCCGCAAAAGTACATGAACGATCGCGTCTTCCGGTACACGCAGGCCAAGGTGATCGGCGGCGGCTCTTCGATCAACGCCCAGATCTACACGCGCGGCAACGCCCGCGACTACGATGCCTGGGAGAAGGAAGAAGGCCTTGCCGGTTGGGGCTATCGCGACGTGCTGCCCTATTTCAAGCGCGCCGAGAACAACCAGCGCTATGCCAACGATTTTCACGGCGACCAGGGCCCGCTCGGCGTATCGAACCCGATCGCGCCGCTGCCGATCTGCGAGGCCTATTTCCGTGCCGGACAAGAGATGGGCATTCCCTTTAATCCCGACTTCAACGGCGCCAGCCAGGAGGGCGTCGGCTACTACCAATTGACGCAGAAGGACGCAAAACGCTCCTCCGCCTCGGTCGCCTATCTCAGGCCGATCCGCGAGCGCAAGAATCTCACCATCAGGACCGGCGTTCTGGTGACACGCATCGTCGTCGACAAAGGCCGCGCTGTCGGCGTCGAGATCGTCGACAAGCCGGGCGGCCAGCCAACGATCCTGCACGCCGAACGCGAGGTGATCGTCTCGTCCGGCGCCATCGGCTCGCCGAAGCTTCTGATGCAGTCGGGCATCGGCCCGGCCGACCATCTGAAGGCGGTCGGCGTGACGCTGGTGCACGATTTGCCCGGCGTCGGCTCCAATCTGCAGGATCATCTCGACCTGTTCGTCATCGCCGAATGCACCGGCAACCACACCTATGACAACTACGCCAAGCTGCACTGGACGGCGTGGGCCGGCCTGCAGTATCTTCTCCTGAAGAAGGGCCCCGTGGCCTCCAGCCTGTTCGAGACCGGCGGCTTCTGGTACGCCGATCCGACCGCCGCCTCTCCCGATATCCAGCTGCATCTCGGCCTCGGCTCCGGCATCGAGGCCGGCGTCGAGAAGCTGAACAATCCGGGCGTGACACTGAACTCGGCCTTCCTGCGCCCGCGCTCGCGCGGCACGGTGCGGCTGAACAGTGCCGACCCGGCCGACCGCCCGCTGATCGATCCGAACTATTGGTCCGATCCCTATGACCGCGACATGTCGATCAAGGGGCTGAGGCTGGCGCGCGAGATCATGCGGCAGAAGGCGCTGCAGCCCTACGTGCTGCGCGAGGTACTACCGGGACCCGACCTGCAGACCGGCGACGAACTGTTCGACTACGCCTGCCGCAGTTCCAAGACCGACCACCACCCGGTCGGCACCTGCCGCATGGGCCACGATGCGATGAGCGTGGTAACGCCCGATCTCAAGCTGCGCGGCATCGAGGGCTTGCGCGTCTGCGACGCCTCGATGATGCCGCGCATCCCCTCCTCCAACACCAACGCGCCGACGATCATGGTAGGCGAAAAGGGCGCCGATCTGATCCTTGGCCGGGAGCCGCTGCCGCCGGCGGTGTTTTCCACCAACCGAGCGGCATGAGGGACAAAGAATGATCAGGCACTGTGTTTTCGTCAGATTCCGCAACGATGTCGCCACCGCCGAGCGCGCGGCAATCCATGGCGATCTCGAAGCGTTGCGGCCGGTGATCGACGGCATGGGCAAGGTCGAGTTCAGCGCCAACACCAGCCCAGAACCCTTCGCCCGCGGCTTCACGCACGGCTTCACCATCGACTTTCGCGATGCGGCGGCACGCGATGCCTATCTGGAGCATGAAGCGCACCAGCGAGCCGGCGCGAGACTGGTCGCGGCGCTCGAAGGTGGCACGGACGGGCTGATAGTGTGCGACCTGGAGATCGCGTGACTATCCCAGTCTCAGCGCAACGACGCCGGCGACGATGCTAAGCACCGCAGCACCTCGCCATGCCGTCATCTTCTCGCCGAGCGCGAACACCGAGATCATCATGGCGAACAGGATCGATGTTTCGCGCAGCGACGCCACCGAGGCGATCGGCGCCTTGGTCATCGCCCACATCACGATCCAGTAGGCGCCGCCGCTGAGCACGCCGGTATAGATTCCCGCCTTCCAGTCGCGCGCCAGCTCCGGCAGCGCCCGTGGGCCGCGAAAGACGACGCACAGCACCAGCGCCCACAGCGCGTCGCAGACGAACAGCCAGGCCGCATAACTCGACGCGGTGGCGGCGAGCCGCGCGCCGCTGCCGTCCGACAGCGTATAGCTGGCGATGAAGATCGATGTGCCCACCGCGAAGCCGACGGCGCGCAGGTTCAACTTCTCCAGATGCGCGCCGCCGCGAAACGACAGCACCAGCGTGCCCGCCGACAACAAGACGATGCCGACGATAGCGAGCGGCGCCGGCATCTCGGCCACAACCACAATGCCCCCCAAAGCAGCCAATAGCGGCGCGGTGCCGCGCGCCAGCGGATAGGTCTGGGCGAAATCGCCGGCCTTGTAGGCACCGATCAGGAACGTCCTGTAGCCCATGTGGAAGACAACCGAGGCGAGGATGTATGGCCACACTTCCGGCTTCGGCACCTCGACGAAAGGCAACGTCACCAGCGCGGCGGCACCCATGCCGGTCGTCATCAGCGTAATCGACAGGAAACGGTCGAGATGGACCTTGACCAGCGCGTTCCAGATCGCATGCATGGCCGCAGCGGCAAGCACCGCGAAAAAGACAAACAGGCTCATCGGCGGCTCATCCGCCGCCGATCCCGGTGGCTACCGGCGTTTCCATGTCGATATCGACCCAGAGCGGAAAATGATCGGAGGCGATTTGGCCGACATCGGCACTGACCGAACGCACGCGCCCGGCAAACATGCCGCCGACGAAGCAATGGTCGAGCCGGCGCTTTGCCACTCTGCCGTCGATGGTCTTCACATGGGTGTGGAAATCCGCCGTCGGTTCCATGGCGACGGCGGCAGCATCGACAAAACCGTCGAGATAGGCGGCACCGCGATGATAGGGCGCGCTGCCGGCGATGCGGCGGTACTCGGCGCTGCCCGGCTCCATGTTGAAGTCGCCCATCCAGATCGCCGCCAGCGGGTTTTCCGGCTCCTGTTCGCCATTGCTCCAGTTGCGCGCCGGCTCATCGTCGGCGCCGCTCCATGGTCCGCCCTCGGACGGCGCCCGGTCATGCTCGGCGAGCAGGTATTCGATCTGCTCCAGCCGCTCCTCGGCCGCGATATGCGCCAGATGCAGCGAGAAGAACCGCACCGGGCCGGTGGGGGTGCGGATCATGCACTCAAGTGCGGCATTCCGGGTGTTGAGCGGCCGCAGCGTGCGCCTGAGCGGCAGCGTGTGCAGCCGCGACCAGACGATCGGCAGCTTCGACAAAAGCATGGTGCCGAATTGCCGCCGGCGGTTGACGACGCGGCCTTCACGCCGTTGGCTGGCATCTATGTCGAAGGCCGGGCCATAGGCCCAATGATAGTCGGGCAGCAATTGCGAAAGAAGTTCCGGCTGGTCGTCCTCGTTGCTGCGCAACCAGTGCCGCTCCACTTCCTGCAAGGCGATGATGTCGGCGCCGGCAACGACCTTGGCGCAGCGCGCCAGATCGTAGCGGCCATCGCTGCCGAAGCCGTACTGGATGTTGTAGCTGACCAGCTTCATTGCTTATCCGGCTCAGTTTCCTGCTGGCAGTAGCCGTTCGCTGACAGCCTTGCAATGTGCAGCCGGGCGGAGGGAGCTTGGGCCAGATGCTAAGTGGTCAGCGGCTGGAACCGACCGGGCGGGGATGCTGCCAGTTCCGACCAGTCGATTTCTTCCTCGAGGCGGTGGTAGGCTTCGTCGCCGATCGTTCCGTCGATGCGCAAACGCTCCAGCGCATCGCGCTGGCTCTTGATGGCATAAAGACGCAATCTGTCATACTCGGTCGCGGCTTGGGCATCCTCCGGGTTTTCGGCGATGGCGCGCTGCGCCGCATATTGCTCGCGCACCGCCCCTGCCGCACTCGATGTCTTGCCGCTCAGCACGTCCAGCGCCGCCTGCATGATGGCGACGCGCGCCTGCGCGACCTCCCGGTCGACGGTCTGGTCGGGGTCGAAATTGAGCAGAAGCAGCAACGGCTTCAGGCTGACGCCTTGCAGCACCAGCGTGCCGAGCACGACAGTGAAAGCGGCGAGCACGATCGGGTCGCGGCCGGGAAAATCGGCCGGCAAGGCGAAGGCTGCCGCAAGCGTCACCAGGCCGCGCATGCCGCACCAGCCGATGAGCACGCCGCCGCGAAATGTCGGAGCGTCTCTCCGCCTGTCCTCATCGCCCAGACGTGCCAGCCTTCTGAGGATCGCGCCACAGCCCAGCACCCAGACCAGCCGCGAGACGATGACGACAGCCAGCACGGCTGCGGCGAAGATGAATGCTTCGACCTGCCCCTGCTCAGCAAGGCGGCCGACGATCAACCGTGCCTGAAGTCCCATCAGAACGAAGGCCAATACATTGAGCACGAACACCGCCGTCTCCCAGACCGAGTAGGAACTGACACGATTCCTTGCCGGCATGCGGCGCGGCGACGTACGTGCGATCGTCATGGCATAGACGACGATCGTGATGATGGCGGAAAGCCCTATCCTGTCGGCCAGGATCCAGACGCCGAACGTTGAGGCGAATTGCACCACGGTGCCGCTCGCCGGGTCGTCGATGCGGCCGAGTATCGCGAGAGACAACCGGCCGAGCACATAGCCTGCGGCAAGGCTGCCGACCGTCGACAGCAGGATCATTGGTACGGCACTGCTCAACAGGATGGAGCCGGCGGCTGCGGAAACCGACATCCTGTAGATCAACAGCGCCGTGGCGTCGTTGAGCAGGCTCTCGCCTTCCAGGATGGCGGTGATGCGGTGCGGCACCTTGAACTGTCCGAGCACGGCCGCGGCTGCGACGGCATCGGGCGGCGCCACGATCGCCCCAAGTGCTATGGCCGCGGCAATGGGCAGGCCTGCCATCGTCCAACCGACAAATGCCACGGTCACGGTGGTAAAGATGACGGCGCCGAGCGCCAGCAGGATGAGCGAAACCTTGTAGCGGTTGAGATCGCGCAGCGACGTGTCATAGGCCGCGTCGAGCAGCACCGGCGCGATGAACAGAGCGAGCGCCAGCTCCGGGTCGATCTCGATGGTCGGTGCAAACGGCAGGAAGGCTATGCCGGCGCCGGCCAGCGCCAGCAACGAAGGATAGGGAATCTGCAGACGCCGTGACAACGCCGTCAGGGCGACCGCGGCCAGGAGAAGAACAAGGGTCAGTTCAAAAAGCGCCATGCCCAGTTATAACCGTGAAAAGCGACCGACGGCAGGGGCCTGGACGGTTCGATCATGACTGAGGGCGGTCAGCGAACTGCGGCGGCGCGCTGGAATGCTCCAAGAAGCGCGTCCGCATACATCTGGCGACGCGCCGCATGATCGGCACGCAGCTTTTCGGCCTTTTCATGCGTTCGCGCCGGTCCCTGAGACATGGTGACCATGGCGGACGCTAACGCCACGGCATCGTCGACCGGAAAGAACGTCGCGTTTGGCGCCTGCTCCCGATGAAGGCTGATATCCGAGAGGAGCATCCGTGTGCCGAGCGCCTTGGCTTCCTCGACCGTGGTTGACCAGCCCTCGAACAGCGAAGGATTGATGAGAGCATCGGAAGCAGCGTTGAGGCCGAACACATCCTCGTAAGGCACAAGGCCCAGATGACGGAAATGACCCGACACGCCGGCCTCCCTGGCGCTAGCCAGCAACTGGTCGAAATGTCGGGGATTGCGCGGGTCTTCGGTTCGCCCGGTCAAGATCACGGGGGCAACCTTATCAAGCCCGCCATTTGCCGATATGTGCGCCAATGCTTTGATCACAAGCCCATGGTTCTTGTGCGACCAGAACTGGTTCGGTAGGTAGAAATAACGCTGCGGCAGTTCATACCGTGCGATCACCTCCGCCTGCCTTGCTATATGCGGGGCCGGATCAAGATCGATTGCAAACCGAACGACCGCCGTCTTGCCGCGTGCTGCGGGATAATACGTCTCGCAGTCCCGCCTGGCGTCATCGCTCGACAACAGGATGATGCGTTTGCCGGACGTCTGCAGACGGTATCCCAAATCGCGACGCCACCACATGGAGCGCGAGAACAGGTGTGGCAAGTGTCGGTGCTGGAAGTCAGGAATCCACGATACGACAGAAATCGGAAAACGGTTGCCGTAGAACTGCGCCGGCTCGAACACCACGTCGACGCCTTCGTGGCTTAGTATCCGTGCCGCATCGGCGTCGCTGCCGCTGGCCAGCGCCCGGATGGCGTTGCGACCGCGGCCAAAATCAGCAACCTTCGCATCGACGATCGGCGGCGCGGCCAGGAAAGCATCCATCGATGTGCCGATCTTTTCTGCCTGCGCCGGAGTTAAGAACAGCTTGGCCTGCAACTTCCCGGCCAATTCGCTGGAAATAACGCCGAGCATGTTGCGCAGGTAGGTCTCCCCACCTGACCAGTTGCCTCGGCCGATGAGCGTGAAGCCCGCGGTAATCATCTTCGCCCCTCGATGCCTCAGCCTGCCTTTTTGAAAGGAAACCCGCGCACGATATCGGCCACGGCGGCTGGAAGTTCGATCTTGGCGGACCAGCCAACTCGATTTCCGATCTTGTCCACCTTGGCCAGTTGCGTTGCGCGGTCGACCCTGCGTAAGCGCGCCTTGTCCTCGACGATCTCGATATCGACCTTCATCGCCGCTCCGATCAGGCGAACAAGCTCCTCCACCGATGCGTCCCTGCCGGAACCGATATTCATGACATCGAAACTCGCCTCACCGGTGTCGCCGGCCAAAGCCGCCACCCCGGCAGCGGTATCCTCCGCATGGATGTAGTCGCGCCGCGGTTTCAGATTGCCCAATGCGATCCTGGCCTGGCCCTTGGCATTGTAGAGCTGGTTGAGAATATCGGGAATGAGAAGCGCATTGGGGTCGTCATGGCCGATGGTGTTGAAGATGCGCGCCACACGCCCCCTCCCGCCGGTCCTGTCGGCCCAGAAACGAAGCTGGCTTTCATTGGTCAGCTTGGACAGAGCATAGTTGTCGCAAGGCCAGGTCCTGGTCGCATCCTCGTCGAGCGGGGCATCGACCCAGTCGTACACCGCGCCGCTGGACGCCAGCACGACCGTTCCGACACCAGCCTTTTCAGCAGCATCGAGGACGATCTCGGTGCCGACCACGTTCAGAGCACCATGAGGGAAAAGCCGCCCAGCAGCAGCGCGCTGGTAGCGGGGGCAACGCTGCCTATCAGTTTGCGCACTGGATTGAGCAATTTGGTGCGCAGAGGCCTCGTGGAAACGTTGGCCTCGCCCGCCACGTCGGTAAAGTGCCAATCGACTACCGTGTAACCCGTGTCCTCAAGCGTCGCAAGCGCGGTCTCGCGCGTGAAATAATGGAGATGCCCCACCTTCTGACGTGCGTGCATGTAAGCTCGCCGAACCAGTCCCTGGACGTGAAGGTCCAAAGGAATATGAAAAACGTGATAGCGGCCGTGCGGGCGCAGTGCCCGCAAAAAGCCCATATAGTCTTCGACATGTTCGAAGACGTCGATCAGCATGACAAGGTCATGCACTGACTTGGTCGCCAGAAAATCCTCGTGGTGGAAGATCGCGCCAGACGCCTTTTGCAGCGGCCAGAGTTTTGCTGCGTCTTCGGAAATATCGTATCCATGAATAGGTCTGCCCGGATATTTCGCGGCCAATTTGCCGACGATGCCGCCGCTGCCGCAGCCGACCTCGACGGCGTCGCGCCAGACAACATTGTTGCGCTCCAGGATGTTTGCGATCTCGCGCGCCTTCCAGGCTGTATCGGCCAGATGCCAGTCAGGATTGTTGGCAAGGTACTGACTGTCCGAGTAGATGTCAGCCGCGGTATCAGTGACTGTTATCGGCCGCGCTTCTTCGACCCCTTTAGCCGACATCACGATCTTCCTTTTCACAAATGAACGATACCAGGTGACCGGCTTCGACGACATCAATGCGCGTACCGGTGTTTCTGGCGGGCGCCCGAATCGCATCAGTTCCGGTCAACGCGCTAGGGTCCGGCTCAACCGCCGTGACCTGCCATCCATCGGCCGCCGACGCAAGAGACAGGATTCCATTGCCCACCCCGAGATCAAAGGCTCGCCCAAGCTGCTTCGGCAAATTGCGGCGCAACTCGGCACTTCCATGATGGCGGCGCGCCGGCATCGATTTCAGTTGATGGAAATACGCTGCGCGCGCCAAGTCGGCCTGTTCCGGATGACCAGGCAACCTGCGCACAGCGTCTTCAGAGTCCAGGAAATTGCTGGAGCCCATCAGCCAAAATGTCCCAAACTGCAGGTCACAAAACCGGCTGCAGACAATTCCAATTCAAGGATCAATCTTCACTCCCCAGCGGGTTTCCCTTGGCGGTCTGCTTGTCTCTTTTGACGTATGAGATTGACCGCGATTGCAACATTCCCTGACTAAATGTGGAGCACAGGAAATCACACCGTCGCGACCTCCGTATATTCGTCCGATCGACAATTGTCACGCTACCAAGCTTGGGTCTGAGCAGATCCGGTTCTTTTGCTCGCGCCGAGGCAAATCCGCCTGTCTATTGGCGGATCGCCTGAAGGCGATCCCAGGAAAATGTGGAACAGTTTTTCCAGAACTGCCTCAATGCAGCACAAGCATGTCGCCGGACGAGAACGAAATCTCGGCCTTTTCGCCGACGGCAGGCGGCGGCGTTGCCGGGCTGTTGAATGTGTCTAGCGAGACCGTGCTGCCGCCGATGCCGACGCGCACCCGGATCACCGAACCGAGGAAATGCACCTCGGCGATTTCACCCGAAAGGCTGGAGTCGCGGCCGGGGTGGCGGCCGAGCGAGATCGCCTCGGGCCGCAACGCCAGCGACAGCGTGTCCCCGGACTTCGAGCCGTTGAGCTTGCCCTTAAGCGAGACCTCTTGCGAGTTGACGCGCACCTTGCCCGAAGCCGCGTCGGTGACCGTGCCTTCCAGCACGTTCAGCGTGCCGACGAAATTGGCGACGAATTTGGTTGCCGGCCGGTTGTAGATCTCGAACGGCGTGCCGACTTGCTCGGCCTTGCCGCCATACATCACAGCGATGCGGTCGGAGATCGACAGCGCCTCTTCCTGGTCGTGGGTGACGAAGATGGTGGTGATGCCGAGCTTCTTCTGGATCGAGCGGATTTCCTCGCGCAGCGACACGCGCACCTTGGCGTCGAGCGCCGACAGCGGCTCGTCGAGCAGCAGCAGTTTTGGCTTGGGCGCAATCGCCCGCGCCAGCGCGATGCGCTGCTGCTGGCCGCCGGAAAGCTGGTAGGGATAGCGGTCGCCCATCTGCGGCAGCTTGATGATGTCGAGCATTTCAGCAACGCGCCTGTCGGCATCGGCCTTCGGCATGCCGGCGACCTTCAGCCCGAAGCCGATATTCTGCGCCACCGTGAGGTTCGGAAACAACGCATAGGCCTGGAACACCATGCCGACATTGCGCTGATTGGGTTTCAGCCGGGTGATGTCCTTGCCGGCCACAACGATCTTGCCGGCGGACGGCTCCTCGAAACCGGCGACCATGCGCAGCACCGTCGTCTTGCCGCAGCCCGATGGCCCAAGGAAAGAGACGAATTCGCCCGGCTCGACGTCGAGGTTGAAATCCTGCACCACGGTGATGGGGCCGAAGGATTTTCGCACATGCTGGATTGAGAGGAATGGCTCGGTCATGGCTTTTTCCTTCGGGTCAGTTTGGGCGGTTCGCCGATCGCGGCGCGAAGCGCGACAGGATCTGGATCAGCGACATGCAGCCCCAGGTGATGGCGAAGGCGATGATGGCAAGCGCCGCCGGCTCGTAGGCGCGGTTGGCGCCGACGTTCTGCAGATAGGGTCCGAAGGCAGGCCGGTTGAGCAGGCTGGCCATGGTGAATTCACCGATGACGATGGCGAAGGTCAGGAAGGCGCCCGACAGCACCGCGATCAGCACGTTGGGCAGGATGACCCGGGTGATGATCGTGCCCCAGCCGGCGCCGAGGATCTGCGCCGCCTCGGTCAGTGTCCGCACGTCGATGGTGCGAAGGCCGGTGTCGACCGCGCGATACATATAGGGCAGCGCCAGTGTCGCATAACCGATGACCAGCAAGGCATTGGCTCCTGTGTCGCTGGCCAGGAACGGCAGCGGCGAGTTCGACCCGTACATTCTGATGTAGCCGAAGACGATAACGATGGCTGGGATGACCAGCGGCAACAGCGTGATGAACTCGACGATTGGCCTGAGTTGCGGCAGCCGCAGACGAATCCAGTACGCCGCCGGCACCACCACCAGCACGCCAAGGACGATGGTGAAGATGGCAGCGACCACCGAATAGATGAAGGTCGCTTGGAAGCGGGGATCGCCGAGCACGACCTGATAGGCATCGAAGGAATACGCACCGCGCCGCATGCGCATGGAGAATTCCACGGTCGCGATAAGCGGAATGAAGAAATAGGCCGCGCCCAGCGCGAAGACGATCCAGGCCCAGAATCTGCCGGACTTCATTTGAGCCACCTCTCAGAGCGCGTCCGGAACCAGATGTAGAAGACATTGGCCAGCCCGGTGATGACGATCATGCCGAAGGCGATGGCGTAGCCGAGATGGGCATTGTGCAGCACGTCACCGCGGATCTGCGCGTAGAGCAGGATAGGGACGATGTTAAGCGAGGAGCCGGTCAGAGCGTAAGCGGTGGCGATGGCACCGAAGGCGTTGGCGAACAAGAGGATGACGGTGCCGAGGAAGCTTGGCCAGATCACCGGAATGACGACCATGCGCCAGAACTGCGCCTGGGTCGCGCCAAGCGTTGCCGCCGCTTCGCCCCATTCCTTCTTCAGCCCATCGATCGCCGGCACGATGATCACCACCATCAGCGGGATCTGGAAATAGACATAGGTCAGCGTCAGGCCCCAGAACGACAGGATGTTGAAACCATGGGCATAAATGTTGAAGCCGACCAAGACGTTGAGCAGCACCGTGGCGAGCCCAAGCCGGCCGAGCGTCGCGAGAAAGGCGAAGGCCAGCGGCACGCCGGCGAAATTGGAGGCCACGCCGGAGAAGGTCAGTGTCGCCGAGCGTATCCACTCCGGTAGCCCGCCGCGCACGATGGCGATGGCAATGGCAAGCCCCGCGAAAGCACCGATCAGCGACGAGGCAAGGCTGACCTTGATTGAGATCCAATAGGCGGCAACGATCGACGGCTGCGCCAAGGCCGCAATGTTTTCGAAAGTGAATTCGCCGGCATCGTTCCGGAATGCGCCCAGCATCAGATAGAGCGTCGGCAGGATCAGGAACATGATGGCGAAGACGAAGAAAGGCGCAACGCCAAGCCATTGCGTCGGCAGCCTCATGCTGCGGGCGTCGGCAGGAGGCGCGGTCTTCCCGGCAACAGCGTGATCGGACAACGAGATATCGGTCATGCGCCGGCTACCGTCCTGGAGGTATGCCGGGCGGCGATCTAAGCCGCCCGGCTGGTCTCAAGTTTTACTTGACGTTGGCGCCGACGACGGCATCCCAGTTCTTGGTGATGGCTTCCTTGGCCTTGCCCTGCTCGTCGAGCGTCGGGAACACCGCGGCTGCATAGGACTCGGCCGGCGGCAGCTTGGCCATTACGTCAGCCGGGAGCTTGCCGTTCTTGGCGAGGTCGTTGAAGCGGATCGGGTGACAATAGCCCTTCAGCCAGCCGATCTGGCCTTCGTCGGAATAGAGATATTCCAGCCATAGCTTGGCAGCGTTCGGGTGCGGAGCGTAGGCACTGATCGCCTGAACATAGACGCCGGCGACGACGCCGGTCTTCGGCACGACGACGTCGACCGGCGGATTGCCCTTCAGCGTATCGCGGCCGGCAAGCGCGTTATAATCCCAGGTCACCAGGATTGGCGTCTGACCTTGGGCAAGCGTCGCGGGCTTGCCGATGACCGGCACGAAATTGCCGGCGGCGTTGAGCTTCTTGAAGAAGTCGAGACCAGCCGTGCCGGCGGCTTCGCCGGCAGCCGCACCGCCGGAAAGGCCGGCGGCATAGACGGCCTGGATGGCTTGGTTCGAAGCGCGCGGGTCACCGGCGAGCGCCACGGTATTGGCGAATTCCGGCTTCAGCAAGTCGGCCCAGTCGGCCGGCGCTTCCTTGACTAGGTCCTTGTTCACCAGGAATGAAAGCACGCCGTAATAGTCGCCGGTCCAGAAGCCGTCGGCGTCCTTGGCGCTGTCCGGGATCGAGTCCCAGGTCGATACTTTATAAGCCTGGATCAGGCCATCCTTCTTTGCGGTCGGACCGAAGCTCAGGCCGACGTCGATAACGTCGGGCGCCTGCGGGCCCTTGTTGTCCTTGTTGGCCTTGATCGCCTCGACCTCGTCGCCGGAGCCGGCATCGGGGTTGAGTTCGTTGATGGTGAGTTCCGGATATTTCGCCTTGAAGCCGTCGATGACCGCGCCGTAGCCGCACCAGTCATGGGGCAGCGCGATGACCGTGAGCTGGCCTTCAGCCTTGGCTGCGGCGACCAGTTCATCCATGGACTGGGCCGACGAGATGGCAGAGGTCGCCATCAGGGCGACGGCCGAAAGGGAAAGCAGTTTTCCCGTGAATTTGAACATGTGTTCTCTCCGTTGAACTGACGCCGTTGGACGCCTGCGATGCGGTATCGTTTTCGTGTGACAGCCAGATGAAAGCTTTGTGAAAGCGACGCCCTGCAGTACGAAAAAGTAAACTCTTTTTAACCGGCTGTAGCAATCGCTACGCCGTTATTTTTCCGGCTAACTAATTTCGGCCTTGCCTTTCATCCTTTCCCCCTTTTCTTCGCCTCTTTTCCCAAGCGGATTTCCAATGCGGAAGTTGTCTTAGACGGCCCCGGCGATGGCATTTTCGAGCAGCGTCAGCGCCGCCTTCTTGGTCAGCTTGACCGGGTTGCCGCCGGCGGTCGGATCGACCACCGCCATGTCGGCGATCAGGCCCTTGCGCTTCTTGTCCATGTCGAGCCCCTTGATCAGGCCGGGCAGCGCGTGCGGCACCTTGAGCTCCTTGCGCAGCTTGACGATCGCCTTGGCAAAGCCGTCGAAACCGCCCTTGATGCCGCAATAGGCGGCGAGCCGGGCGATGCGCGGCTCGATCGCCTCGCGATTGAAGGCCAGCACATAGGGCATGAACACTGCGTTGGTCATGCCGTGGTGGGTGTCGTAGAGCGCGCCGATCGGATGCGACAGCGAATGAATGGCCCCAAGGCCCTTTTGGAAGGCGGCCGCGCCCATCGCAGCGGCGCTCATCATATTGGCGCGGGCGACCAGATCCTTGCCGTTGGCATAGGCTTTCGGCAGGTTTTCGAAGACCAGCCTGATGCCTTCCACGGCGATGCCGTCGGCCATCGGGTGATAGCCCGGCGCGCAATAGGCTTCGAGGCAGTGGGCGAGCGCATCCATACCGGTGCCGGCGGTGATGAAACCGGGCATGCCGACCGACAGTTCCGGATCGGCAATGACGATCGCAGGCAAAAGTTTCGGATGGAAGATGACCTTCTTGGTGTGGGTCGCTTCATTGGTGATGACGCCGGCGCGGCCGACCTCCGAGCCGGTGCCGGCCGTGGTCGGCACCGCGATGATCGGCGCGATCGCATCGGCATCGGCGCGCGTCCACCAGTCGCCGACATCCTCGAAATCCCAGACCGGCCGCGTCTGCCCGGCCTGGAAGGCGATCAGCTTGCCGAGGTCGAGTGCCGAGCCGCCGCCAAAGGCGATGACGCCGTCATGCTTGCCCTTCTTGAACACGGCGATGCCGGCGGTCAGGTTGGAATCGACCGGGTTCGGCTTGACCTCGGAAAACACGCCATACGGCACCTTGGCGTCGTCGAGGATCTTCAGCGTCGAGGCCACCACCGGCAGCTTGGCCAGTCCCGGGTCGGTGACGAACAGCGGCCGCTTGATGCCGGTCGCCGCCAGCACCTCCGGCAGTTCCTTGATGCGTCCGGCGCCGAAGCGGACGGTCGTCGGGTAATTCCATTTGGAAACGAGTTTTGTCATTTCGACCTTCTTGACTGCTTTCATGCTCTCGGATGTTGTTAATTCACAAAGGTATTGGCCACACGGTCTGACCGCATCATGTACGGAATCCAGATGGCTGCGGCCCAGACCGAACGGTAAATGTCGCGCATCGTTTCTTTATCGAACGCATCGTCCAGCGATGGAAAGCTGTCGGGAAAAGCCAGATACCCGGCCCATGAATCGACAACGGAATATATCGGCATCGCGAATGCCCAAATCATGTACCAGCGGGGGAATATCTGCCAGCGCTTGAACATGAAGAACAATAATAGGGCCGGGGCCGTAAGGTTTAGTATGCCGGATATCACCAATTCGGCAACAATCAGCACACCTTGGGACAAACTGAAGGCCTGCCAGTTCTGTAACATGCCGAGATAGTCGGTATTGTGCAATTGTACCAACCCTAGTATCGGGGTGAGCATCAACCCGAGCATCGGCAGGACAAGCCAGCCGCCGATACCCTCGGGACCTTCACGATCCGGCAGCGCCGATTGTTGCGTATCCGCCATTACTCCCTCTCAACAGCGATCGTTGGCTTGCCGATCGCCACCTTAGATCACCTCGCGCAGATGGTATGATTTCGGCCTGGTCAGATTGTCGTAGCCGATGGCCGACAGTGCCGCACCCTTGCCGGTGTCCTTGACGCCGGTCCAGACCAGCGCCGGATCGAGATAGTCGCAGCGGTTCATGAACACGGTGCCGGTCTCGACGCGGTCGCCGATCGCCGCCGCATGGTCCGTGTCGCGCGTCCAGATCGAGGCCGTCAGCCCATAGGGGCTGTCGTTCATCAGCGCGATCGCCTCCTCATCGTTGCGCACCTTCATGATACCCACGATCGGGCCAAAGCTTTCCTCGCGCATCACGCTCATCTGGTGGTCGACCTGGGTAAGCACTTCCGGCGCCAGATAGGGCGAGCCTTGCCTGTCGTTAGCCACCTTCGTGTCGATGTGCGCCTTGGCGCCCTTGCGTAGCGCCTCCGCCTTTTGCTCGCGGATCAGGTCGGCGAAGCGCGCCTGCGCCATCGGCCCCATGGTGGTCGCCTGGTCGAGTGGATTGCCGACGACGTAGTTCCTGGTCTCGGCGATGAAGCCTTCGACGAATTCGTCGTAGACCTTCTCGTGGACATAGACGCGCTCGATGCCGCAGCAGCACTGGCCGGAATTGAAGAAGGCGCCGTCGACCAGATTGGCAACGGCATGGTCCATCTTGGCGTCCGGCAGCACATAGGCCGGATCCTTGCCGCCAAGCTCGAGGCCGAGCGTCATGAAGGTGCCCGCCGCCGCCTTTTCGATGGCGCGGCCGCCGGCGACCGAGCCGGTAAAGTTGACATGGTCGATCTTGCCGGAGCCGAGCAGCCTTTCGGTCTGCGCATGGTTCAGAACGAGGTTCTGGAACAGGCCCTTGGGCAGGCCGGCTCCGTCGAACGCCTGCTGAAACCGTTCGCCGACCAACAATGTCTGTGCCGCGTGCTTGAGGATGACGGCGCTGCCCGCCATCAGCGCGGGCACGATCGTGTTGACGGCAGTGAGATAGGGATAGTTCCACGGCGCGATCACCATGACCACGCCGAGCGGCACCTTCTTCACATAGCGGCGAAAGCTGTCCTTCGGGTTGGAGGCCATGACCGGCTTCAGTGCCGCCTCGGCGATCTCGACCATGTAGCTGACGCGTTCCCTGACGCCGCCGAACTCACCGCCATAGCGCACCGGCCGGCCCATCTGCCAGGCGATCTCCGGCACGATCTCGTCGCTCATGGCGACCAGCGCTTCCAGCATGGCAAGCATGTACTTGCCGCGCTCGACGACCGGCGTCTGCGCCCACTTCTCCTGCGCCGCCTTGGCGCGCTCGACCGCGGCACCGATCGCCTGGTCCGTGGCCAGAGGCCGTTCGGCATAGATCGAACCGTCGATGGGGGATTTTATCTTGACCGTTTCGGTCATGCCTTGGGTCCTCGCATTCTACAATAATTCTCGTTGGTCACGCCGCTCTGGAAGGGACGAAACACCGGCGTTGGCCCCGTTCTTCACAGCGAGCGGGTAAAGGTGAGGGACGGGCGGCGCCGACATTGCCAGGTCATTTAATACCGCTCGAACCCCCTGTGCAGTTCCCAGTCCGTAATCCGGCGGTCGTATTCGAACTGTTCCCAGTGTGCCGTGTGGACGTAGTGTTCCAGCACATCGTCGCCGAGTGCCTGCCTCAGCATCTTCGATTCCACCAGCGTCGCGGTAGCGTCGCGCAATGTCTTTGGAATTTCAGGCAACTGCGAGGCCTGGTAGGCGTCGCCGACGAAGGGCTTCTGCAGTTCAAGCTTTTCATCGATGCCGGCAAGCCCGGCCGCGATCAGCGCGGCGAAAGCCAGATAGGGGTTCAAATCGGCACCGCCGATGCGGCATTCCATGCGGATGCCCTTGGTGCCCTCGCCGCAAAGACGGAAACCGGCGGTGCGGTTGTCCTCGCTCCACATGATCTTGGTCGGCGCAAAGGTGCCGGCCTGGAAGCGCTTGTAGGAGTTGATGTAGGGCGCCAGGAACCAGGTGAATTCCTTGGCATATTTGAGCTGGCCGGCCGCCCATTGCTGGCCGAGTGTCGACAGCGTCCACTCAGCATTTTTGTCGTAGAACAACGGCGTCTTGCCGTCGGCGCTCCATAGCGAATTGTGGATGTGGCTGGAATTGCCGGCGAGCCCGTAATTGTACTTGGCCATGAACGAGATCGCCTTGCCTTCGGACTCGGCGATTTCCTTCGCGCCGTTCTTCAGGATGACGTGGCGATCGGCCATGTCGAGCGCCTCGGCATAGCGAACATTGATCTCTTCCTGGCCGGGACCCCACTCGCCCTTCGAATTCTCGATCGGGATGCCGGCCGCCTCCATCTCGTTGCGCAGCCGGCGCATGACGCCCTCTTCCTTGGTGGTGATGCCGATCTGGTAGTCGCCGATATAGGGCGATGCCGTCTCGAGGCCTTGCCAGTGCTTTCTGCGGGCGGAATCGTAGGTCTCGCTGAACAGATAAAATTCGAGCTCGGACGCGAAATAGCCGATATAGCCGCGTTCCTGCAGCCGCTTGACCTGCTTCTTCAGCATGGCGCGCGGCGAATGCGCCAGGTCGTCATGGGTATGGTGGTCGAGCACGTCGCAGATCACCAGCGCCGTCTTCTCCAGCCACGGAACGCGCCGCAGCGTCGCAAGGTCCGGCTTCATGACGAAATCGCCATAACCCTTCGACCAGCTCGCCGCCTTGTAGCCGGGCACCGGTTCCATATCGATGTCGGCGGCCAACAGATAGTTGCAGCCATGCGTCTCGTCATGCGCGGAATCGACGAAATACCGGGCCAGGAACCGCTTGCCCGCAAGCCGCCCCTGCATGTCGACGATGCAGGCCAGCACGGTGTCGACCTCGCCGCTGGAGACCGCTTGCTTCAACTGATCGAACGAGAAATTTCCGGCCATTCTTACGGCACTCCAGCGCTAGTCGTTTTGGGCTCGTCACTTTGACGATGTGGAAAGTCACTTTGAAGATGTGGGAAGCTATGGCCGGCAAGGCGCCGGCCATGGCTGGAGGACTGGCCTCAGTGGCCGGTTTCGCCGACGGCCTGTTCCGCAGCCTTGATCGCTGCCTGACGCGCCGCGATAATGTCGCCGAGCGGCGGACCCTGGAAGCGGTTGCGCTCGAAGGCAAACCAGACGATTGCCGTCAGGATGAAGAAGCCGACGGTGATGTAGAGCGCCCAGTCGTTCGGCGGCTGGATGCCGATGACGAAGATCAGGAGCATCGACAGGATCGAAAGCACGCCGAACAGCATGAAGATGGCGCGCCCCATGTTCCACGGTCCCATCTTGTCCCATTTCGGCGTTCCCCAGGCCAGCATGCCGAGCACGATCGGCACGGTGAAGGAGAGGAACAGGAAGATGACGGTGCACGACACGACGATGGTGTAGGCCGAGGTGCCGGCGACTGAAACCAGCGTCGAGCCCCAGACGAACAGGACGGACAGGATCGATGCCGTCCAGATCGCAGCTACCGGCGTGCGGTAGGTCGGGCTGACCTTGGCCAGTGCCGAGGAACCCGGCAGGCCGCCGTCACGCGAGAAGGCGAAGATCATACGCGAGGCGGAGGTGACGGTGGCGAGGCCGCAAAGCAGCTGTGCCAGGAAGACGACGAGGTAGACGAACTCCTTGACGCCGGGGCTGACGCGCTGGTCGAAGGCCCAGAAGAACACGTTCCAGCCCTGCTTGGCCGCATCGTCCATATTCGGGATCATCAGCACGAAGGCTGCGAGGAACAGATAGCCGAAGACGGCCGACCAGATTACCGACATCACCATGGCGCGTGGCACGGAGCTCGCCGCCTTGATGGTCTCCTCGGAGGTATGCGCCGACGCGTCGTAGCCGGTGATCGTATAGATCGGCAGCAGCAGGCCAAGTGCGAATACCCAGGCATTGGATACGGACGGCCAGACACCAGCGCCGGCATCGCCGGAATAATTGTGGAAGGTGAACAGCCGGCTGAAATCCCAGGTTTCGGCCGAGATCAGGCAGACGAGCGCGATGAGGATCGAGCCGAAGAAGATCAGATAGCCCGAGAAGTCGGTCAGCTTGGCCGTCAGCTTGATGCCTAGATGGTTGATCAGTGCCTGGGCACCGGTGATGACGACCAGGAAGATCATCTGGTTGGTCAGCGTGCCCTCGATCCCGAGCGCCGGTCCGAAGGCGCCGAGGAAAAACGTCCAGGTGCCGACATTGATGGCGCCGAGCACTGTGATCAGGCCGAGCAGGTTGAGCCAGGCCGTCACCCAGCCGGTGCCACGATTGCCGAGGATCGAGCCCCAGTGATAGAGGCCTCCGGCAGTCGGATAGGCCGAGCTGATCTGCGACATGGCGACGGCAAAGGTCAGCGAGACGAAGCAGCCGACCAGCCAGCCGATGCCGATTCCGATGCCGCCGGACCCAGAGGTTGCCTGCGCCAGCGAGTTGATGCCGCCGGACAGGATGCAGATGATCGAGAAGGAAACCGCGAAATTCGAAAAGCGGCTGAGGCGCCGCTCCAGTTCCTGGGCATAGCCCATGTTGTGGAGAACCTTTACGTCCTCTGCCTTGTCAACTTCAGTATAGCCCGGTGCTGCCATTTTTTAGTCCCCTTTTGGTTTCTTAGCTGGCCGATTGAACTGACTTTCCGACTGCGCTTGGTCTGGAGGCCTTGGCCGCTTCGGGCTCCAGATTGAGAAAAATACCCGTGAGCAGATCCGCCCATTTCCGCTGCCCGGCTGCGCCGGAGATCTCGTCGTTGCGGATTTCGATCATTGCGCAGGGCAGCCCGCGCGAGCGGGCATGGCGTTCCAGCGTGAAATAGACGCGGTCGGCCGGCGAATAGGGTTCGTTGACGCCGACGGTGACGCCGGCGAGCCGCTGCAGCGCCGCGATCAGCGGCGCCGCCAGCCGGCGGTCCTCGTCGTGGATAACGCCGATATGCCAGGGCCGGCTGCTGCCCTTGTAGACCGGGGTGAAAGAATGGACCGAGACCAGCCGCGTCTCCCGTCCGGCCGCCAGGCGCTCGTCGATGATCGTCGCGATCCGGTCGTGGAACGGCCGCCAAGCGAGCGCGATGCGCGCCTCCCGCTGATCGGCCGAAAGCCCCTGATTGGCCGGGACCACGGTTTTTTCGCTGGCGCTGACCGTCACTATCAGGTCCGGTGCATCGAGCGGGCGGTTGCAGTCGATGACGAGCCGCGAAATGCAGGTTTCGACCAGCGTCGCATCGAGTGCCTCGGCCATGCGGCGCGCCACCGGCAAGGCGCCGGGATCCCAGGCGATGTGGCGGGAAAGCTCCTCGGCGGCAAGTCCGAGCGTTCCGAATTCCGGCGGCAGGAAATTGGAGGCGTGGTCGCAGGTCAGCACGAAAGGGCTCAATCCGCCGGGGTTCGTCACCCTTACGGTTTCAGGCGATGCAAGGCTGGCGGGCCGTGCTGTCTCCATTGTCTGCCGTCCCCGGGGAGCGCTGTACCGTATGTTACGTATTTTGCCTCATTGCGTCCCTACGGATGATTTCATACAGTTTGGCCGGCTTTGTCAAACGCGATTTCGATAATGCGGTAACGGCCCGGCCAGGGTGGGGAAAAACATGGTTTCCAGCATTGCCGAACTGATCTCCGACCGCATCGGCACCATGCCGGCCGGCGAGCGGCGCGCAGCGCAAACGCTGATCGCCAGCTATCCGCTGATCGGGCTGAAGACGGTCGCCGAATTCTCGGCTGCCGCCGGCGTATCGTCGCCGACGATCCTGCGTTTCGTCGCCCGGCTCGGCTTCCAGAACTATCCGGAATTCCAGTCGGCGCTGCAAGACGAACTGGCGGCGCAATTGCAGTCGCCGGCCTCGCGCACGCTCAATCCGCCATCGCCGGGCAGCAGCGCCGTGTCGCCGATGCTGGAAGCGACGCTGGACAATATGCGCGAGACCTTCCGGCACCTTTCGGATAAGCAGCTTGCCGACATCGTCGCCAAGCTGGCCGACCGGCGCGGCAAGACATTCCTGATCGGTGGCCGCTTCACCGACCCGCTGGCGCGCTACATGGCCGCCCACCTCGCCATCATCCAGCCCAACGTTTTTCACCTCGGCGGGCAGGAAAGCGTCTGGCGCGACCGGCTGATCGACATGGGTAAACGCGACGTGCTGGTGATCTTCGACATCAGGCGCTACCAGGACAGCCTTGTCCGCTTCGCCGAGACGGCCAACCAGCGTGGCGTGCAGATCGTGCTGTTTACCGACCAGTGGCTGTCGCCGATCGCCCGCTTCGCCCGCCACGTCATCGCCGGGCGCACCGCCGTGCCTTCGGCCTGGGACTCATCCGCCGCCCTTTTCGTCGTCGTCGAAACGCTGATCGGCGCCGTCACAAGGCAGCTCGAGGCCGACGGCACCAAACGCATCCGCGAGTTGGAAAGCCTACGGTAGAGCGGCCCTTCGGGCGAACGGTCTTCGTTGGGGTCTAGTCAACCAAAAGGCTGACCATCTGCAGGATCAGGATCAGCAAAAAGACGCCAAAGACAGACGCAAAGACCGCTGCCAACAGGACGATGCGTTGTTTCTTACCCACAGCTCCCTCGGGAAGGCATAGCTCCCCCACGATCACGAACGTCAGTCCTGCCTATCGCTCGGCTACCGTCCCAAGTCCTCAAGATCCGCCTGCGGCTTGGGCGGAGGAGTAATGACGACTTGCTTCACGCGCGAAATGAACCGCTGGCCAAGGTGCTCGCTTAGGGGGACGGCTGCATCATTCATCCGACCCATGTCACGGCCGAATGACCACCTTGCCGCTGGGGCTTAACCATTTCAGCCGCAAAGCGTGCCCTCGCCCCAGTCCAGATACTTTACCCGTGGCAAGGGTGATCGAAGTTCGGCTAGCCTTGGCGACGCGAAGCCGCTCCTTGACCCACCATCAAACAGCGGTGAACTGCGCGGAGGAATTCGATGAACTATCTGGACGAGCTGTTCTCAGTCGCCGGCAAGACGGCGCTGGTCACCGGCGCCGCGACCGGCATCGGCCGCATGGCGGCGACCGCTCTGGTCAGGGCCGGCGCCACTGTGATGATCGCCTCGCGCAAGGGCGAGGATTGCGCCAAGGTAGCGGGCGAGTTGAACGGGCTTGGCGCATCCGGCCGGGCCGAGGGTTTCGCCGGCGACGTCGCGAGCGAGGCCGGCATTGCAGCGCTTGTCGCCGAGGTCAGGGCGCGGACCGAACGGCTGCACATACTGGTCAACAATGCCGGCATCTCCTGGGGCGCGCCGCTGGAAAGCTTTCCCTATCATGCCTGGGCCAAGGTGTTCGGCGTCAACGTCACTGCGGTCTTCCATGTGACGCGCGAATTGCTGCCTCTGCTCGAGGCCGCTGCCAGCGAGGCCGACCCGGCCCGGGTAATCAATCTGGGATCGGTGATGGGCACGCAGCCGTTGGCCGAAGACGCTTACTCCTACTCGGCCTCGAAGGCTGCGGTTCACCACCTGACACGCATCCTGGCGATCGAGTTGGCCGCCCGCCGCATCACCGTCAACGCCTTTGCGCCCGGCCCTTTCCAGAGCCGGATGACGGCCTTCGCCACCGGCACCGAAGACCAGGCAAGACATGTCGGCAACCATGTTCCGATCGGCCGCATCGGCGCACCGGATGACATTGCCGGCGCAACGCTCTATTTGTGCAGCCGTGCCGGCAGCTATGTCACCGGCGCCATCCTGCCGATCGATGGCGGGCAGTCGGTGCAACACGGGCTGACATTGTTCAAGGAATGAGACGCACGCCATCCGGCGAGTGAAATGCCGGGGGTGAAGATGGAGGACATCAGCGTGGAACCGATCAGTCTCGATGTGCTTCTGGCCAACGTCGGCAAGGAAGTCGGCGTGTCGCCATGGCGGGTGGTCACGCAGCGGATGATCGACCAGTTCGCCGATGCCACCGACGACCATCAGTTCATCCATTGCGATCCGGAGCGCGCCAGCCGCGAGACGCCGTTTGGCGGCACCATCGCGCACGGGTTCCTGTCGCTTTCGCTGTTGTCGGCGATGACCTTCGAAACCATGCCGCCGCTGGAAAACAGCAAGATGGGCGTCAATCACGGCTTCGATTCGCTGCGCTTCCTGGCGCCGGTGAAAACCGGCTCGCGCATCCGCGCCCGCTTCGTGCTCGCCGACGTCAAGGTCAGGCCGTCGGGCTGGGTGCAGACTGCGCACGACGTGACGATCGAGATCGAGGGCTCGAAAAAGCCGGCGCTGACCGCGCGCTGGCTGACCCTGACGCTGATCGAACGCCAACCGGAGGCGGTCTGACTGGCATCCAAGCCTGGGAACCTAAATCTATTTGGCTTCGGCCGCGACGTACTTCATGTGGCGGCTGACCTGCAGCGCAATGTAGACGACCAGTGAGCAACCGATTGGGAACACGATCTCGTTGAGGCCGGTTGCGATAGCCTGTGGCAGTGCCAGAGCAGCGTCGTTCGCCGCGGCCGTCTCAATCGTCAGCACCGTGATGCCGCCACCGAATACCGCGCCTATCAGGGCGCCTGCCAGCGCGAAATGGAGCGGACGGGGTTCTTCCTTCGATGCCAGCGACGCCAGTATCCAGCCGAGCAGCCCGTATTCTATGGCCCGCAGCACACCGAGCGTCGTGAGCGAGAGAACGGCCGGCTTTGCCGCCGCATCGAGCGCGCTGACCATGACCTTTTGCGTCCCCTTGGCGATGCCCATGGCGAGCGGCGCCGAGATCGCGGCGATCAGGCCGCCGAGCGAGGCTCGCACCTTGGCGAGCGCCGTGCCGAGGCTGACGCCGGCGCAGACGAAGAACGACCAGGTCACGCCTTGCGCCAGTTCGATCAGGATCAGCGTCGTCGCCGGGTAGGAACCTGCCGCAAATCTGACGGTCAGAATGAGAGCCTCCATGGCGAAGCCGAGCGCGATCGCCAGCCATGCGACCATGACGACGCGCCTGAGCGCCATCCTGGCGCGATGGGAAAGCGGGTTCACGTCCGGCACGCCGGACGAAAGCTCAGTCAGGGCCATGTTGGCCTCCCAGATCACAATTCTTGCAGAGCCGGGAATTAGCGTTTGTCTGTAACAGTCCGATGTTGCCGGCTTTATTGCCGGGTTACAGCGTTTTGTGACGTCGAGCTTCTGCTTCGTGCCACCCTTGCCCGACGCCGTACAGCGTATATATGCTGCATCCAGCCATCAGTCATTTAAGGTAAGGCAGTCGAACAATTGCAGCTAAGCGTCCAGGAGCGCCGCGAAAAACAAAAGGCCGAACTGCGTTCCGAACTTGTCGACGCCGCGCACAAGCTTGTCCAGGAAGAAGGCTATGACGGCCTCACCATCCGCAAGCTCGCCAAGCGCGTCGGCTATGCGCCGATGTCGGTCTATTCCTATTTCGCCGACAAGCAGGACATCCTGTTCGCGTTGGCCGAAAACGCCTTCGAGACCCTGGCCAGGCGCATCGCAAATCATACGGCCGACGACCCGATCGAGGCGCTCAAGGCGGTGCTGGTCGAATATGCCGCCTTCGGGCTCGAGAATCCCAACGAATACCGCACCGTCTTCATGACCGAAAAAGTCAGGCCGCCGGCCGGCAAGACGTTCGCCGAAATGCAGAGCGGCAACCCGGCGATGAAAGTGCTGATCGAGAGGGTCGAGGCCTGCGTTGCCGCCGGCAGGCTCAAGGGCGATCCGCGCGCCATCGCCACCATGCTGTGGGCGGTCGGCCACGGCGCCATCTCGCTGCTGATCACCTTCCCGTTCTACCCGTTCGGCGACCAGACGACGTTCATCACACGGATCGGCGACATCATGCTCGAAGCCATCGCCGCGCACGAGATTGCGCCGCTCGGCCCGCCGGTCAACTGCTGAGG
This sequence comes from Mesorhizobium sp. M0894, assembly GCF_040319725.1. NCBI lineage: Bacteria > Pseudomonadati > Pseudomonadota > Alphaproteobacteria > Hyphomicrobiales > Phyllobacteriaceae > Mesorhizobium > Mesorhizobium sp. M0894. The sequence goes on from NZ_JAMYOG010000001.1 coordinate 477,521, forward strand.
AGCGGCGCTCCTCCCGATCTGTAGAATCTTTCTCCGAACGATCCGCGCTCCGGCGCCAAGCGTTCGCCAATTCCTGCGCTCAATTTCTCCGTACATGTACGATTTTACTTGAACTCCCTAAATCCTGGGCGTATCTGTACGCAATACCGTACATGTACGAATGCTGGAACCGGAGACAGATCATGAAGAAGGCAATTCTCACGCTCGCCGCCCTGCTGGCGCTCTCTGGCGCGGCATTTGCCGGCAGCAGTCAGCCAGCCAAGCAAGAAGCGGCCTGCATCGACACCAAGACCGATGTGAAGCTCGATTGCGCGCCGACCGGATCGCTTGAAAACGCCGATGCCGCGACCCACAAGGCCGGCAGCAAGGGCCCGAGGCTCGGCATCGGCATCGACCCGTGGATCGTGCCCAGCAGCTTCTGAGCCGACCGGCGATAATATGCGGCGATGAACCGAAAGGGCGGCAGGAATTTCCGCCCGCCCATCTTGCCGGCCTCAGCCCTGCTTATCGCGCCGTGCAGATCACTTCTTACGCTTCTGTCCCGCCACCCTCTTCGCCTTGCCGGGTCTTGCCGGCGCGCCAGGAATGGCCGTTCCGGTGATCGACACCGGATCGCTGGCCGGGAATGTATCCTCGAGGCCTTCCTCGAGTTCCTCTTCAATATCCGTCTCAGTGCGCTGCTCGTGTTCGAAAGAGCGCACGGCCGGCGTCTTGGCCGGCGACTTCGGCGCGGAGTTCGACGGCATTTGCATTCTCCCTCGGCTCGCTGTCGCAGAGCGGCCGGGCGCGGCGAACATTGCTATGCTGCCGCGTCGCGCGCTGCCTCCGACAGAAAAGTAAAGACATAGTCGGAGAAGGAACGCCAGCATTCGACGCGGAACGCGTCGGCCGCCGTGCGCAACAGCACGATCTCGACCTTGCCAAGAATGGTGCGCGACGCCGCCCCGACCGGAAAGGCGTCGAGCGACAGATCCTGCGGGCAGCCGGCATTGATCGTCGCCGCGGCCGCCGGACCGGTGACCGATATCGCGACATTGCGGTGCGAGATGCCAACCGCCGAATGCAGCGCGGAAATCTTGGCGCAATCGGCGAGTGGATCTTTGCCGCTCTCATCGATGACCAGCCATTCGTCCGGCCCGAGCCACAAGGCGGTGCGTCCAACCTTTGCCGCCGAGGTTTTCGGCCTTTGCGGCAGGGCGACCCCGAGTGCTTTCGAAAGTGCCGCGATCGAGGCGTCCGGCGCGCGCAGCGATATGCGTTCGGCCGGCGGCAGCACGGCAAGTGTGACGGCGGTGGCGGAAAGCGACTGGCCGGCGAGAGCCGGACGGCGTTCGACCGACGGCCCGGCGACGGCGGTTTTCACAGCGGCCTTAGCCATTGAGGCGCTCCCCCTTCTCGTCGAAGAACACCATACCGGTAACCTCCACCTCAATCACCCCGTTCGGCATCGGTACATAGAGCGTCTTGCCTATGCAATCGCGGCCGCCGGCAACCAGCCCCAGTGCGATCGAGCGGCCGCAATTTTGCGACCAATAGCTCGACGTGACATGGCCGATCATCTTCATCGGGATTGCCTGCTTCGGGTCCGCGACGATCTGCGCTCCCTCCTGCAGCACCACCTTGGCATCCCTGGTCTTCAGGCCGACAAGCTGCTTGCGGCCCTTGGCGACCAGATCCGGCCGCGCCATGCCGCGAATGCCGACGAAGTCGGCCTTCTTCTTGCCGACCGCCCAGTCGAGCCCGGCGTCGTTCGGCGTCACCGTGCCGTCGGTATCCTGGCCGACGATGATGTAGCCCTTTTCGGCGCGCAGCACATGCATCGACTCGGTGCCGTAGGCACAGGCGCCATGCTTCTGGCCCTCGGCCCATAGCGCTTCCCAGACCGCCTCGCCGTAATCGGCCGGCACATTGACCTCGAAGCCGCGCTCGCCGCTGAACGACATGCGAAACAGCCTGGTCGGTACGCCGCAGATCCGGCCTTCGCGCACCGACATATGCGGCAGCGCCTCATCCGACATGTCGATGCCCTCGACCAGCGATGCGATGATGTCGCGAGACTTCGGCCCCTGCACGGCAATGACCGCCCACTGCTCGGTGATCGAGGTCAGCCAGACGTTGAGATGCGGGAACTCGGTTTGGAGATAGTCCTCCATATGGTTCATGACGCGCGGCGCGCCGCCGGTCGTCGTCGTCACGTGGAAACGGTCCGCAGCGAGTCTTCCCACCACGCCATCGTCATAGATGAAACCGTCCTCGCGCAGCATGATGCCGTAGCGGCAGCGGCCGGGCTCGAGCTTCTCCCATGGATTGGTGTAGAGCAGTTCCATGAATTTGGCCGCATCCGGCCCGACCACCTCGATCTTGCCCAGCGTTGACGCGTCGAACAGGCCGGCCGTCTTGCGCACCGTGACGCATTCGCGGTCGACGGCCGCATGTATGTCCTCGCCCGGCTTCGGGAAATACCAGGCGCGCTTCCACTGGCCGACATCCTCGAACATCGCGCCTTGACGCTCTGCCCAGGGATGGATCGCCGTCTTGCGGGTCGGGTCGAACAGGGGACCCCGCGCATGCCCGACGATCGAGCCGAACGTCACCGGCGTATAGGGCGCACGGAACGTCGTCAGCCCGACCTGCGGGATCGGCTTGCCCAACGTCTCGGCGGCAACCGCCAGGCCGTGCATGTTGGAGGTCTTGCCCTGGTCGGTCGCCATGCCGTTGGTGGTGAAGCGCTTGACGTGCTCGATCGAGCGCATGCCCTCATGCACCGCCTGGCGGATGTCCTTGGCGGTGACGTCGTTCTGGAAGTCGACGAACGCCTTTACCGTCGTATCCGCCCCGGCGCCGGGCGCCGCACCCAGCATGCCGCGCGACCAGCTCTCGCTGACATCGACTTTCGGCTTGGTGCCCTTGGCTGGCTTGCTGCCGGCTTCCTTGGCCGCCTTGGCGCCCGCTGCATAGGCCTCGTCGATCGTCGCCGACAGCCCGTCCGTGCCATTGCAGGCGCCGACCGAGACGCAATCCTGTGCATAAATGCCGGGCACGAAGCGCTTGGTCTCGTCGTTGAAGGCAACCTTGCCGCGCGATTGCGAGAACAGATGCACCGACGGCGTCCAGCCGGCCGACATCAGGATTGCGTCGACCGGCATGGTGCGCTCGCCGCCGCCATTCTTCGGTTGCACGGTCATCGACGACACGCGCAATTTGCCGCCGGCGCGGATCACCGCGCGGCCGAAATTGATCTCGATGCCGAGCGCCCTCGCCTCGTCGATCACCGGCCCGGTCGGATTGTCGCGCAGATCGACGATCGCCGCCACGTTGATGCCGGCCTTCTTCAGGTCGATCGCCGCCGCATAGGCGGAATCGTTCGCCGTATAGACGCCGATATTCCTGCCGACCGCGACGCCGTAATGGTTGAGATAGGTGCGCGCCGCCGACGCCAGCATGACGCCGGGACGGTCGTTGTCGGCAAACACCATGTGGCGCTCGATGGCGCCGGTCGCCAACACCACGCGTTTGGCGCGAACCTGCCACAGCCGCTCGCGCGGCAGGTCGCGGCCGGGGCTCTGCAGATGGTCGCTGACGCGCTCAACCAGTCCGACGAAATTCTGCGCGTAATAGCCGAAGGCCGTGGTGCGCGGCAGTACGCGGACATTGTCCATCGCGCTCAACTTGGCGAGAGCGGATTGCGCCCAGGAAAAGCCGTCCTGGCCTTCGATCTTCGCCCCGCTCTCGAAGCGAAGGCTGCCGCCGAATTCCGCCTGCTCGTCGGCAAGGATGACGCGCACGCCGGTTTCGGCGGCAGCCAATGCCGCGGCAATACCCGCCGCACCACCGCCAAGCACCAGCACCTCGCAATGGGCGAAGCGCGCCGAATAATGGTCGGGATCCGGCTGGTCGGGGGCGACGCCGAGACCGGCCGCGGCCCGGATCTTAGGCTCGTAGAGGTTCTTCCACGCAGCCTTCGGCCACATGAAGGTCTTGTAGTAGAAGCCGGCCGAAAGCATCGGCGAGGCGATGCTGCTGACCGCACCGATGTCGAAGGCGAGCGACGGCCAGCGGTTCTGCGACTGTGCCGTCAGCCCGTCATAGAGTTCCTGTACCGTGGCGCGGACGTTCGGCGTCTTGCGTGCCGCGTCGCGCTTGATCTCGACCAGCGCGTTCGGCTCTTCGGCGCCGGCCGACAGGAAGCCGCGCGGCCGGTGGTATTTGAACGAGCGGCCGACGAGATGGACGCCATTGGCAAGCAGCGCCGAGGCCAGCGTGTCGCCCTCGATGCCGGTATAGGGGCGGCCGTCGAAGCTGAAGCCAGCTATCTTTGCCTGCTTGAGCCGCCCGGCGCCGGCAATGCGGAACGTCGCGCTCATTTGGCGGCTCCCGGCAGCTTCGCCGGCTTTGGCTCGCCGGCCTTGTAGGTCATCAGGAACCTGTCGCTGACGGTGTCGCGCACGGCGTTGAAGAACCGCGCGCAGCCATGCATGTGCCGCCACCGCTCATAGATGATCCCCTTGGGATTGGAGCGGATGAAGAAGAACTTTTCGAAGTCGTCGTCGCTCTCGCCGGCGATGTCTGGGGAACGCGCAATATGCGCCTCACCGGCGTTGCGGAATTCGAGCTCGGGACGCTCTTCCTCGCAATAGGGGCAGCGGATGAGAAGCATGGTTGGTCCTACAGTTCGCCGTGGCCGACGCGAGCGCCGGCAGGTTGGTCGCAAAGCCTCTGACCCATCGTGACGAAAGGCGCGACGAGCCGGATGCGCTCCTCGATGCTTGCCGCAGGGCGAAACAGAGCGCGATTGGCCATGTTGCCGATGGTCAGTTGGATTGGATCGGTGGTGACGATGACGCCGCGCGGTTGGAAAGGCTCGTCCGGATCCAGATCGGAAGGACGGGCCTCGAAGAAGAAGACGATCTTTCGCCCGCCGCTCCAGACGCAGGTCAGCATGCCGTCATCGATGGAAAACGGCCAGTCGGCCTCGTTCCCGGCGCGACTGATCGGCTGCGTGCGCACCTCGTCCGGTGACGGAAAATGAAACAGGCCTTGCTCGCCGGCGAGCATCAGCGGCATGGCGACGGCCATCTCGGTCATCATCAGTGCGCCACCGCCGCCGCCGCCGCCTCGTCGATGAGGCGGCCGGTGCGGAAGCGCTCGATGGTGAAGGGTGCGTTGATCGGGTGCGGATCGTCCCTGGCGATCGTATGGGCAAAGACGTGGCCCGAACCCGGCGTCGCCTTGAAGCCGCCCGTGCCCCAGCCGCAATTGACGTAGAGGCCGGGCACCGGCGTCTTGGCCAGGATCGGCGAACGGTCCGGCGTCACGTCGACAATGCCGCCCCATGAGCGCAGCATCTTCATGCGGGTGAAGATCGGGAACATCTCGCAGATCGCGTCGAGCGTGTGCTGCAGGATGTGCAGCCCGCCGGTCTGCGAATAGGAGACATATTGGTCGGTGCCGGCGCCGATGACCAGCTCGCCCTTGTCGGATTGCGAGATATAGGCATGCACCGTGTTCGACATCACCACGCAAGGCACCACCGGCTTGACCGGCTCCGACACCAGCGCCTGCAGCGGATAGCTTTCCAGCGGCATGCGCACGCCGGCCATGTTCATGATCACCGAGGAGTGGCCGGCGGCGACCACGCCGACCTTCCTGGCGCCAATGAAGCCGCGCGTCGTCTCGACACCGGTAACCGCGCCGTTCGGCGCCCGTTTGACGCCGGTGACCTCGCAATTCTGGATGATGTGGACGCCGCGCGCCGAGGCGCCGCGCGCATAGCCCCAGGCGACAGCATCGTGCCGCGCCGTGCCGCCACGGCGCTGCAGCGCGGCACCCATCACGGGATAACGGGCATCGCGCGAAATGTTGAGCGGCGGGCAGAATTCCTTGGCCTGTTCCGGCGTCAGCCATTCATTGTCGATGCCGTTCAGCCGGTTAGCATGGACGTGGCGCTTCAGCACCTGAATGTCGTGGATGTTATGGGCGAGCATCATGACGCCGCGCGGCGAATACATGACGTTGTAGTTGAGCTCCTGGCTGAGCCCGTCCCACAGCTTCAGCGCATGGTCGTAGATGCCGGCGCTCTCGTCATAGAGATAGTTCGAGCGGATGATGGTGGTATTGCGGCCGGTATTGCCGCCGCCGAGCCAGCCTTTTTCCAATACCGCGACGTTGGTGATGCCATGCACGGTGGCGAGGTAATAGGCTGTGGCCAGGCCGTGGCCGCCGGCGCCGACGATGACGACGTCATACTCCTTCTTCGGCTCCGGCGAGGACCACTGTTCCTCCCAGCCCTTGTGGCCGCGCATGGCCTCGCGGGCGATAGCGAATACCGAGTATTTCTTCAACGTTGCAGGCCTCGCAAATGGCGGCCGGGCAGATCAGCCAACCCCGGCGCGCGAGCTGTATCACTAGCGAAACCGCACTGCCAGCCTTGCACTGTTTGCGACGGCGCTTGCCGTTTTGCGCCGTGCCTTCAACGGCCGCTGTTCTGAGTTTCGCCTTTTGACGTTTCAGACGAAGCACGCTTGAAGATGGACGGCCCGATTGCATAGGTCGGCCGCAAATAACCCTCACGGCAATCGCTGGCGATTTTACGAACTTCCGCGTCGTCCGACTGCTCCGCCATGGCCACGAAGCGCTCGATGATCACGTCGCGTGGCCTGATAGCCACTGCCGCTGCAAAGCGCCGCAACACCGCATCCGGATCCTCGAGCAGTCGCCGCCGGTCCTTGGCGCTCGGCATGAAATACCTGCCGTAAGCGTTAACCAGCATCGCGAAAGCAGGGTCTGGACGCAGTGCGGCGGCATTTTCCACCCCGAGCCGCAACTGCCAGCGCTGCGCAAAGCAGATGAACTTGACGACGGACCACCGAACGCCCGCATGCTCATCATCCAGTCGCAGCATCACGCGACCTAGAAAGGCGCCATCTGCAGGTGTGGTACAACTTCTGAGCGTTTGGATCGCATCGAAGCGTATCGTTGAACTTTTGCTGTCGAGCAGGTTGGCTATTTCCGCCACTACACAATTCAGCTCGAAGCCCAACCTAAAGACCGTTTCGACCGTTATAAAGACGGCCGCGGCCTGGGTCTGGACATTGCTGGACACCAACAATTGCCGCAGGTTTTCGAGCGGAAAACCCTTGAGGAATTCCGAACGAAGCGCATTCGCCAATTCGCCGTCGCCCTCGTAGCCGGGCTCCAGCAACTTGCTCATCATGTCTTGGGGGGTCATTGCAAATGGGTGGCGCGTCCACCCGCGATTTTGGATGAGGACCCGTAGCTTGGTGGCCAGCGGGCGTCAAGAAGCGCTGTTGAAAACAGCGCAGGTATCGGGTGGCTCGCGCCGCCCTGATTTGCGACCAAGGATCCCGATTGCCGGCAAGGGCCGGCGCGAAAAAGGATGCAAAAATGTTCGCACTTGCCAACAAAGTTGCCATCGTCACCGGCGCCAGCTCCGGCATCGGCCGCGCCACGGCCAAGGTGTTTGCGGAGGAAGGCGCCAAGGTGGTCGTCGCAGCCCGCCGCCAGGCGGAGCTCGATGCGCTGGTTGCCGAAATCGAAGACGCCGACGGCACCGCCGTCGCTCTTGCCGGCGATGTCCGCGACGAAGCCTACGCAAAAGCCCTCGTCGACCTGGCGGTCGGGAAATTCGGCGGGCTCGACATCGCCTTCAACAATGCCGGCTCGGTCGGTAGGATGGGGCCGGTTTCGGAGCTGTCGCTGGAGGGCTGGCGCGAGACGCTCGATACCAATCTGACCAGCGCCTTTCTCGGCGCGAAATACCAGGTGCCGGCGATGATCGATCGCGGCGGCGGCTCGCTGATCTTCACCTCCACCTTCGTCGGCCACACCGTCGGCATGCCGGGCATGACCAGCTATGCCGCAAGCAAGGCCGGACTGATCGGGTTGACGCAGGTGCTGGCCGCCGAATATGGCGCCAAGGGCATTCGAGTCAACGCGCTGCTGCCGGGCGGCACCGACACGCCTTCGGCGACGTTCAAGACACCTGAATCGCGAGCCTTCGTCGAAAACCTGCATGCCTTGAAGCGCGTCGCCGAGCCTGAGGAGATCGCCCGCTCGGCGCTCTACCTGGCGTCCGACGCATCGAGCTTCACCACCGGCGCGGCGCTGTTCGCCGACGGCGGCGTCTCGATCACCCGGACGTGAGGGTTCGGAGGGCGCAACGCATGCCCGCCAGCCGAAATGTCGCGAACCGGCCCTTGATTTTTTCGGCGATTTGACGATTCCGTCTTCTCCTCGAAGACGGGTTGGAAACATGTTGCTGATCAGGACCTATATCGCTGCAAGCGCAATCGAAGGCGTCGGTGTGTTTGCCGCCGAGCCGATCCGGAAAGGCGCGCAGATCTGGCGGCTCGATCCGGACTTCGACCGGCTGATCCCGAGGGAAAAATACGAGACGGCGCCGCCGCACCTCAAGGAATTGCTCGACAGATATGCCTATCCCAGCCCGGACCGGCCGGGCTTCATGGTCTATGAGGTCGACAATGGCCGCTTCATGAACCATGCCGACAAGCCGAACACCGATTTTTCGCAATATGGCGGGGCCACCGCGATCCGCAATATCGCCGCCGGCGAGGAGATAACCTGCGACTACGGCGAGTTCTTCGAGGGTTTCGAGCAGCTCCACCTGGCCACGGCCCTGGCCACGGCATAGCGGCGTCTATCTGACCCAAGGCGAATTTTGTTCTTGCTTTGTGCCGGCAGCTATGCTACTAAATTACGCATGGTGCTGATTCACACCAGAGACCCGCCGCCGAGGCGGGTTTTCGTTTCGGGATCGGCACCGCCTCTCAATCGGCTGTGGACAGCGCCCCTTGATTCTGCTATCAGCCGCCCCAATTCGTGGTGTAACGCGCCGCGGAGGCTTGTGGCTATGGCCGCTTGCCTGTTGATTTCAAACCGAAAGACAGGATTGCACGTGCAGGTACTCGTCCGCGACAACAATGTTGATCAGGCGCTTCGCGCGCTCAAGAAAAAGATGCAGCGTGAAGGCATCTTCCGCGAAATGAAGATGCGCGGACATTACGAGAAGCCTTCCGAGAAGCGCGCCCGTGAAAAGGCGGAAGCCGTGCGCCGCGCCCGCAAGCTGGCCCGCAAGCGCGCCCAGCGCGAAGGCCTTCTGCCGATGACGCCACGTCCGGTCGCGGCCGGTGCTGCCGGCGCCGGTGCTCCGCGTCCGCCGCGGTTCTGACGTCAATTTTTCGTCCTTTTCCAAGGATATCCAAGGTGGCGCGATGCGGAATCGCCGCCACCTTTTTGTTGTGATTTCGACCCGGTCCGAGAGGACCGGTTGGGAGAGATGCCGGTTCGGAGGGGGAACGGACCAGACGGCGCAGTAAGGACAGGGCAGACATGGACGCAATCACCGTAGAGCGCAGAACCGCGTGGCGCGGCCTCGCCCTGACGGCAGCCCTGCTCTCCGGGTTGACGCTTGCCGGCTGCCAGAGCGTTCCGACCGGCGAGTTCAACAACATCGACAAGGCGCAAGCCTCGACCGAGAACATTTCCTCGCTGTCGGCGGTGATCCAGCGCAACCCGCAGGATCCGGAAGCCTACAATGTGCGCGGCTCGGCCTATGGCCGCGGCGGCCAGTACCAGGCAGCGCTGAAGGACTTCAACACTGCCATCCAGCTCAATCCGAATTTCTACCAGGCCTATTCCAACCGGGCGCTCATCCAGCGCTTCCTCGGTGATCAGGCAAGCGCGCTGGCCGACTACAACCGCTCGATCCAGATCAATTCCAACTACGACGCCGCCTATATCGGCCGCGGCAATCTCTACCGCAAGGCAGGCCGGGTCCAGGAGGCGTTCAACGATTTCCAGAAAGCGATCCAGCTCGACACGACCGACGCGCGCGCCTATCACAATCGCGGCCTGATCTACCAGAGCCAGGGCCAGCACGCCTTTGCCATCGAGGATTTCTCGACCGCCATTTCGCTGGCGCCGGATGCTTCCGAGCCTTACAACGGACGCGGCCTCTCCTACCTTGCCATGAACGACGAGGACAATGCCTTCGCCGACTTCAACATGGCCATCAAGCTCGACGGCAAGAACGCCGAGGCCTGGTCCAACCAGGCGCTGATCTACGAGCGGCGCGGCGACAAGGTCAGGGCCGCGAAGTCCTACCGCGAGGCAGTGCACCTCAATCCGAACTACCAACCGGCCAAGGACGGTCTGGCCCGCACCAGCGCCGGTTGACCGGGCCGGTTTATCGGGCCTCCGTTTCCGCACTCCGACAACCCTGCGTTTAGCCTTGCCTTGCTGGCGCCAAGTTTTCGGCGGAACGCTCGGCGTGGTCAGCCGTTGTTCAAAGCCATTTGGAAAGGACCCTCCCATGATCAAGCAACTTGCCTGTGCCGCCGCACTCGCCACGACCGTCGTTGCCGCTCCCGCCAGCGCCGGCAAGCTCCAGCTCGGCGTGCTCGACTGCACCATCGACGGTGGCACGGCCTATCTGGTCACCTCCAACAAGGGTGTTTCCTGTGTCTTTCGTCCGCATCGTGGCGGCCCACCCGAAGTCTATACCGGGGTAATTTCCAAGCTCGGCGTCGACGTCGGCCGGACGCATCAGGGCCAACTGGCATGGGCGGTTCTGGCGGCAACCCGCAACCACGATGAAGGCGATCTTGCCGGCAGCTACTATGGCGTGAATGCCGAGGCGAGCGTGGTCACCGGTGGCGGCGCCAACCTTTTGGTCGGCGGCCTCGGCAGCGCCTTTTCGCTGCAGCCGCTCAGTGTCCAGGCGCAGACCGGCGTCAATCTGGCGGTCGCCGTCACTTCGCTGGACTTGATCCATTCGTTCAAATAGCGGCGTAGCATGGCTCCCCGAGCAGCCGGGCAGCGTAGGTGTCGGCCTGCGAATAGCTGCCGAAAGCTCATGGATTCCGGCAGGCCCGCTCCGCAGAGGATGGGCCGCCCTGATGTTCAAAGTTGCAGCGCTCGAAGATCACGGCATGGATCCTAGGATCCATGCCGTTACCGTGACCGAAGATTGCGGCGATCCAATATTGCTTACATCTTCGGCCTGACTAAGATCTCGACATCTCGTGACTGTCTCGCGCCGCATGATCTTTGGCATCCGCCGCGCTAACGGCGATCAAAAAACCGCTTGAGCTCAACCGCAGTTGAGGTTTTACAAACCGCACGCGAACAAGGCGTGCATCGCGCCTGAAGTGCCAAAGATGCTCTGGCTCGGCAGGGAATTCGGGGGTGGACTTGACCAAAACAAGCACAAACAGGGTCGACTGGCGTGCGCTGTGGGCGAGCGGCGATCTGGCGCGCTTCTGCTTCATCAGCCTCGGCATCCTGTTGCACGCCACCAACGAAACGATGGTGGCAACGGTCATGCCGGCCATGGTCGGCGAGCTCGCCGGCGTGTAGCTGGTCGGCTGGTCGCTGGCGATCTACGAGCTCGGCGCCATCGTCGCAGGTGCTGCCGCCGGACGGCTGGTGAGCTATGTCGCGCTGCGCACCAACATGACGGCCGCCGCCCTGCTCTATGCCGCCGGCGCGCTGGTCTGCGCCACCGCGCCTTCGATGCCGCTGTTCCTCTCCGGCCGCCTGATCGAAGGGCTTGGCGGTGGCGCGCTGGTGTCGCTGGCCTTCGCCTCGGTCGAGCGGCTGTTTGCCCGCGCGATCTGGCCGCAGCTTTTCGGCGTTATGTCGGCGATCTGGGGCGTCGCCGCCTTCAGCGGGCCGGTGCTCGGCGCGGTCATGACCGAATTGCTGTCCTGGCGCTGGGCCTTCGGCGTCTTCACCCTCGGCGGCATGGCCATGGCGCTGGCAAGCTTCCTCGTGCTCGATACACCTAAAGCAACAAGGCCGCAGGCGACCGGCGGGTCGGCGCCGCCCTTCCCGTTTGCGGCACTTGGCTGTCTTGCCGTCAGCGTCGTGCTGATCGCCACCGCCGGCGTCGACATCGCCCTGCTGCGCTCGTCGCTGCTGCTCACCCTCGGCATGATCGGCCTGGCGCTGTTCGTCTATATCGACGCGCTGAAGCCGCGCTCGCGCCTGTTCCCGTCGCGGCTGTTTTCATGGCGCTCGCCGGTCGGCGCGGGCATGACCATGGTCGCGGCGTTTTCGGTGGCGACCTGCTCGTTTGCGGTCTACGGGCCACTGCTCCTGACCAGCCTGCACGGCATTCCGATCCTCACCACCGGCTACATCATCGCCGCCGAATCGATCGCCTGGTCGATCCTGTCGATCCTCGTCGCCAATGCCCCGCCGGAGCGCGAGCGGCTGATCATCGTCGGCGGGGCGCTGATGATCGCCACGGGCGTCGCGGGTTTCGCCTATACGGTGCCGGCGGGCTCGATCCCGTTGATCCTGCTTTGTGCCTTGCTGCAAGGCGGCGGTTTCGGCATCGCCTGGCCGTTTGTCACGCGTGTCATCGTGGCATCGGCCAAGGAAGGCGAGCAGACGATCGCCTCGGCCGCCGTGCCGACCATGCAGCGCATCGGCTATGCCGTGGGTGCGGCACTGACCGGCATCGTCGCCAACGCCAGCGGCTTTTCCGAAGGCCTGAACCGCGAGGCCGCGGCAAATGTCGCCGCCTGGCTGTTCCTCGCCTTCATCCCGCTCGGCATCCTGGGATGCCTTGCCGCCTTGCGGATTTCGGGCGCGAGCGACGCCGCGCGGCTGGCGAAGCTGCCAATCTCCCCCACGAGAGGTGAGATCGGCTAAACACCCGAGGGGAGATCGCTAAACCACGACCGTCTTCAGCCGGCCGGCGATCAGTGCCGCGAGCCGCGTCGCCACCTCTTCCTTGCTCATCTCCGGCCATTCCTCGACGCCGGCCTTCGAGACGATCCGCACCTTGTTGCGGTCGCCGCCCATCACGCCCGGGGAACCATCTTCATGCGAGACATCATTGGCGACGATAAGATCGGCACCCTTTTTCGCAAGCTTGGCCTCGGCATTCCTGACCAGGTCCTGCGTCTCCGCGGCGAAACCGACCACCAGCATCGGCCGCCTTTTGTGATGCCCGACACCGGCAAGAATATCGGGATTTTCCACCATCTGCAGCGCCGGCGGCCCCTCGCCCGCCACCTTCTTGATCTTTTCCCCGGCCGAACTTTGAGTGCGCCAGTCGGCGACAGCCGCGACGAACACTGCCGCGTCGGCCGGCAGCAGCTGTTCGACCGCATCCTTCATCTCGACGGCCGTTTCGACATGCAGCGTGGCGACGCCGGCCGGATCCGCAATGCCGACCGGACCGGAGACGAGACGCACGTCGGCGCCGAGCCTGGCCAGCGCCGCCGCGATGGCATGGCCCTGCTTGCCCGACGAACGGTTGGCGATGTAGCGGACCGGGTCAATCGGTTCATGCGTCGGCCCGGAAGTGACAATGATCTTCCTGCCCGCCAGCGGCTTTGGCCGACTGTCGAGCAGCGCCTCGATCGCGGCGACGATCTCCAGCGGCTCGGCCATGCGGCCCTCGCCCGCCTCGTTGCTTTCGGCCATCTCGCCCTTCGCCGGGCCGACGAATGCGACGCCGTCCTTACCCAGCATCGAGCGGTTGCGCCGGACCGCCGGGTGCGTCCACATTTTCGGGTTCATAGCCGGAGCCATCAAAACCTGCTTGTCGGTTGCGATGAGCACCGTCGAGGCAAGGTCGTTGGCGTGGCCGTTGGCGAGCTTTGCCATCAGGTCGGCGGTGGCCGGCGCCACGACCACAAGGTCGGCCTCGCGCGAAAGCCGGATGTGGCCGATGTCGTGCTCGTCCTGCCGGTCGAACAGCTCGGTGAAGACATGATGGGCGGACAACGCTCCGGCCGACAGCGTGGTGACGAATTGCTGCGCCGCGGCGGTCATCACCACGCGCACCGAAGCACCGCGCTCGCGCAGCCGGCGGATCAGGTCGAGCGCTTTGTAGGCGGCGATACCGCCGCCGATGATCAGCAGGATGCGCTTGCCGGAGAGGACACCTCGCGCGACTTGGCTGGGGACCGCGACCACCGGAGCTGCAGGATTCTGCAAGCTTGTCAGTTCGCGCAACGTTTTCTCGATCTGGTCGATGCGGCCGGACGAACCGAGTTGACCTTCGACCGCTGCGCGGATCATGACCCGCGCCTGGTCTTCCATCGACCGGCCATTCTCCGCAGCCAATCGGCGCAGCATATCCTTGACCTCGTGATCAAGGTTGCGGATGGTGATGCTGGCCATGTGATTGCACTTTGCCCGAGATCGCTGCAAGCAATGATATCAATGCGATCAATCGGGAACAAGCCGCTAAAGCAGCTTCCAGGCGATGTACACCAGCGTCAATGCGATTACCCACAGCGCCAGCCGGCCGGAGCGGGTGTAGCGCGCCTCGGCCTTGCCGATCGCGTGCGCGGTCCTTTCGTCGAAGCGCAGGCCGTGTTCGGCCATCAGGTCGATCTCGCGCGACAGCCGCTCGGTGCGGGCGGCGAGGTCCGGCGCCTGGCGGGCCAGCGCCAGCAGCGCGTTGGCGCCGTCGCGCGCATCGGCCAGCAAAGCGCGCGGGCCGAGATTGCGGGCAATCCAGCCGCTGACCACAGGTTCCGACGTCTTCCACATGTTGAAGGCCGGGTCGAGGGTGCGGGCGACGCCCTCGACAACGACCATGGTCTTCTGCAGCAGCACCAGCTCGGATCGCGTCGCCATGTCGAAGAGCTCGGTCACCTCGAACAGCAGCGTCAGCAGCTTGGCCATCGAGATGGTCTCGGCCGGCTGGCCGTGGATCGGTTCACCGATCGCCCGGATCGCCTGGGCGAAAGCTGCGACATTGTGCTGGCGCGGCACGTAGCCAGCCTCGAAATGCACCTCGGCGACGCGCTGGTAATCGCGCGTGATGAAGCCGTAGAGGATTTCAGCGAGGAACCGGCGCTCCTTCCTGCCGAGCCGGCCGGCAATGCCGAGGTCGACGGCGACGATGGTGCCGTCGGCCTCGACGAACAGGTTGCCCGGATGCATGTCGGCGTGGAAAAAACCGTCACGCAGCGTATGGCGCAGGAACGACTGGACCAGATTGGCGGCGATCGCCTTCAGGTCGTGGCCGGCGGCGGTCAGGCCGACAATATCGTTCATCTTGATGCCGTCGACCCACTCCATGGTCAGCACATCGCGGCCGGTGCGCTCCCAGTCGACCGACGGCACGCGAAAGCCGGGATCGTCCTTGGTGTTTTCGGCGAGCTCCGAAAAAGCCGCCGCCTCCAGCCTCAAATCCATTTCGATCTTGGTGGTCTGGGCCAGCGTCTCGGTCACCTCGACCGGCCGCAGCCGGCGCGACGACGGGATGTATTTTTCCTGCAGCCGGGCGGCGAGGAAATAGCTCTCGAGATCGCGAAAGAAGCGGCGGCGCACGCCCGGCCGGATGACCTTCACCGCCACCCGGGTAACGACGCTGTCCTGCAGGGTTTCGGCGGTATGGACCTGGGCGATCGAGGCGGCGGCGACGGCCTCGCCAAAACTGGCATAGAGCTCGCCGACCTTGCGTCCGAGCGAGGCCTCTATTGCCGCTATGGCTTCGGCCTTCGGAAATGTCTGCATCTTGTCCTGCAGCATGGCGAGATCGAGCGCTATGTCGTTGCCGACGACGTCCGGCCGCGTCGCCAGGAACTGGCCCAGCTTGACGTAGGATGGGCCGAGCCGCACGACCGCCTTGGCCAGCCGGTCGCCGCGCTCGTAGGCAAGCGCACGGCGACGGGTGAACAGCCGGGCCATGCGCCAGCCGAACTTCGGCAGGCCGAAGAGTTCGTCGCCGGGCAACGCCGCGATGACACCCTCGCGGACCAGCACCCAGCCGGCCCGCACGAGCCTGAAACCAGCGCCTATGCTGCTCATGGCTGGCTTTGCCTTGCCGGTTTCCTGAACTGGCGAAAGGCACGTCGGGCTATGAAAATGCGGGCCAGCCTCAAAGCTTCCAGCCCGAATGAAGCGCGGCGATGCCGCCGGAATAGTTGCGGAATGAGGCGCGCTCGAAGCCCGCGCGCGAGATCATCGCCGCGAAATTCTGCTGGTTGGGAAATTTGCGGATCGATTCGACCAGATAGGAGTAGGGCTCGCCGTCGCCGGTCACCGCCTTGCCGATCCGCGGGATGGCGTTGAACGACCATGCCTCATAGACCTTGTCGAGCAGCGGCATCTCGACCTCGGAAAATTCAAGGCAGAGAAAGCGCCCGCCAGGCTTCAGCGCGCGATAGGCTTCGGCAAGCGCCACATCGATGCGCGGCACGTTGCGGATGCCGAAAGCAATGGTGTAGGCATCGAAAGTAGCGTCGGCAAAAGGCAGTTCCTCGGCATTGGCCTCGACGAAATCGGTATTTGCCGACAGGCCCTTTTTCTCGGCTCGGTCGCGGCCGACGGCGAGCATCGAGCCGTTGATGTCGAGAACCGTTGCATGGGCGTGCCTGGCGCTCGCCTCGACGATGCGGAAGGCGACGTCGCCGGTGCCGCCGGCAACGTCGAGAACGCGCCAGCCCGGCCGCTTCGGTGGATTGAGCCAGGCGACCATGGCGTCCTTCCACAACCGATGCAACCCGGCCGACATCAGGTCGTTCATCAGGTCGTACCGGTTCGCCACCTTGTGGAAAACATCATTGACCAGGGGCTGCTTGTCGCCTGGCCCTACCCGCTTGAAACCATAGGAGGTTTCCATGCCGCCCGCAGCCGTGGTTCTTTCAACCGACATCGTTTTGATCCGCCATAAAATCGGCGGGACCATAGCCGATCGATGGTGCGGGCGCTATTGTTTAAGGCGCGGTGTTCGGCCGCGCTTCGAAGCAGGTTCCGGAAAAGCGTCGCACGGTTTTCCGACAAGAACCTGCGTCATAAGAAAAAGCCTGACGGGATAATTGAATGCCTTTGAAAGCAGAACTGCACTGCCACATCGAAGGGGCAGCGGCGCCTGAACTCGTCCTCCGCCAGGCCGAGAAATACGGCAGGGATGCCTCGCCCTACATCCGGGACGGCTCCTTCGCCTGGCACGATTTCACCTCCTTCCTCGCCGCCTACGACTTCTCCTCCGACCTGTTCCGCACCGAAGAAGATTATGCGCGGCTGGCCGATCACTACCTGACCAGCCTCGCCCGCGACGGCGCCATCTATTCCGAGGTTTTCACCTCGCCCGACCATGCCGGCAAGGCCGGGCTGTCGCCGAAGGCCTATACCGATGCGCTCGGCGAAGGCATGGCCCGCGCCAAGGCGAAGACCGGCATCGAAGGCCGCATGATCGTCACCGGCGTGCGCAATTTCGGTGTCGAATCGATCGAGCGGGCGGCGCGTTTCGCCGCCCGCAGCGGGCATCCGCTGGTCACCGGCTTCGGCGTCGCCGGCGACGAGCGGATTGGCGATTTGGAAGATTATGTCAGGGCCTTCGAGATCGCCCGCGAGGCCGGCCTCGGCATCACCGTGCACGCAGGCGAATTGATGGGCTGGGAGAGCGTCGAGGCGGCACTCGACCATATCCGCCCCTCTCGCATCGGCCACGGCGTGCGCGCCATCGAGAACCCCGATCTCGTGCGGCGCATCGCCGACGAAGGCGTCGTGCTCGAATGCTGCCCCGGCTCCAACATCGCCCTGAAAATCTTCGACAGCTTCGCCAACCATCCCTTTCCTGCTTTGAGGGCGGCGGGCTGCAAGGTGACGCTCAACTCCGACGACCCACCCTATTTCTGGACCTCGCTGAAGCGCGAATACGACATCGCCGCCGAACATTTTGCGATGGATGACAAGGCGCTCACCGCCGTCACCAGGACGGCCATCGAGGCAGCTTTCGTCGACAGGAAGACCAGGGCGGCGCTGCTGGGCAGGCTCGGCGCCAAGGGCAGGTGAATGGTGAATTGCGAGCCTGGCGCTTCGGTCCGTCAACCGCGAGTTTTTCCGCGCAACCAAGGACTCGCAAACCAGTTCACTATTCACTATTCACCATACACCATTCACTATTCACCTGCGCAGTTCGGAGAACACCATGAAGGGCGTCACCGTCGTCGACCATCCGCTTGTCCAGCACAAGCTGACCATCATGCGCAAGAAGGAAACCTCGACGGCCGGGTTCCGGCGGCTGCTGCGCGAGATCTCGCTACTGCTCGGCTATGAGGTCACCCGCAACCTCGAACTGACCACGACGACGATCGAGACGCCGATCGAGACGATGGAGGCGCCGACGCTGGAGGGCAAGAAACTCGTCTTCGCCTCCGTGCTGCGCGCCGGCAACGGCTTGCTCGAAGGCCTGCTCGATCTGGTGCCGGCGGCGCGTGTCGCCCATATCGGCCTCTACCGCGACCATGAGACGCTGGAAGCGGTCGAATATTTCTTCAAGGCGCCGGGCGACCTCGCCGACCGGCTGGTGATCGTCGTCGATCCGATGCTGGCGACCGCCAATTCGGCGATCGCGGCGATCGACAAGCTGAAAGGCCGCGGCGCCACCAACATCCGCTTCCTCTGCCTGTTGGCGGCACCAGAGGGCCTCGAGCGTTTTACCCAGGCGCATCCCGATGTTCCGGTCTTCACCGCTTCCATCGACCGCCAACTCAACGAAAAGGGCTACATCATGCCCGGCCTCGGCGATGCCGGCGACCGTATGTACGGCACCAAATAGGTCCGTTTACCGATTGTTTACGCAAACGGCTGGTTTCCGCATTCGTTAAAGCGGCAAACACCTTGTCGGACTAAGGATCGGCAACCACAAAGGCCGGTCCATGCTGCGCAAGCTTCTCATCCTTGGCGTGTTTGCCGGAACGTCGGCATCGCTGCCGATCGTCTATCAGTCGAATCCACAGACGATCGAGCGGCTGTTGAAATCCGCCATCGGAGCCAAGCCGGCCGACACCCAAACCGACCTGAACCTCGCCGCCGTCCCGGACAGGCCGGCGACGCCGCAGCCGCTCGGCCGCAAGGTCGTCGTCACCGCGGACGCGCGCGGGCATTTCATGTCGGTCTTCAAGTTGAACGGCCGCCAGATCGAAGGCATGATCGATACCGGTGCGACGCTCGTCGCCATCAACAGCTCGACCGCGCGCAGGATCGGCATCTCGCTCAATTCGACCGACTTCAGCCATCAGGTCAACACCGCCAACGGTGCGATCAAGGCCGCCGTGGTGACGATCGACCGCCTGCAGATCGGCAGGATCACCGTCGAGGGCGTCGAGGCCGTCGTACTCGACGACAGGGCGCTGCACACCAACCTGATCGGCATGAGCTTTCTGCAGCGGCTCGAAAAATATCAGGTCGAAGACGGCACGCTGCTGCTGGTTCAGTGACTATCAGCGCGGCAGGATCCGCCGGATGACGGTTTTCTCCGCGGCCGGTTTGGAAGTCCCGATCGTATAGGCCGAAAGCACGGCGGCCGCGGCCGCCTCGGCATCCCCGGCATTGCGGGCATGGACCAGCGCCAGCGCCTCGCCGGTCCGCACTTCAGCGCCGACCGGCAGCAGCCTGGTGACGCCGACGGCGTGATCGATCCTGTCGTCCGGCCGCGTCCGCCCGCCGCCAAGCCCGACCACGGCAAGCCCGATCTCGCGGGTTGCTATGCCGGTGACAAAGCCGTTCGCGCTCGCCTTGACGGCGAATTCCGTTGCCGCTTTCGGCAGATATTTTTCCGGATTCTCGATGAAATCGGCGGGACCGCCAAGTGCCGCCACCATGCGCGCGAAGATGGCAGCGGCGCGACCGCCGGCCAGCGTCTCGGCGGCGCGACGCAGGCCGTCCTGGTTGGACGGCACCAGGCCTGCCGATTGCAGCATCTCGGCGGCCAGCGCCAGCGTCACTTCCTCCAGCCGCCGGTCGCGGAAGCGGCCGGTGAGGAAGTCGACGGCGTTGCGCAGCTCGACCGCATTGCCGGCAGCGGACGCCAGCGGCTCGTTCATGCCGGTGACCAGCGCCGAGGCCCTAAGGCCGGCGCCATTGGCGACGTCGACCAGGCTGTTGGCCAGCACCGTTGCATCGCGCGATTTCTCCATGAAAGCGCCGTTGCCGACCTTGACGTCGAGCACCAGCGAATTGATGCCGGCCGCCAGCTTCTTCGACAGGATCGAAGCGGTGATCAGCGGCACCGATTCCACCGTTCCCGTCACATCGCGGATGGCGTAGAGCCTGGCGTCGGCGGGTGCGAGGTCGGCGGTCTGGCCGATGATGGCGCAGCCGGTTTCGAGCACGGTCTTGCGGAAGCGTGCAACATCCGGCTGGCTGATGTAGCCGGGGATGGCATCCATCTTGTCCAGCGTGCCGCCGGTATGGCCGAGGCCCCTGCCGGAAATCATCGGCACATAGGCGCCGCAGGCAGCGACGATCGGTGCCAGCATCAAGGAGACATTGTCGCCGACGCCGCCCGTCGAATGCTTGTCGGTGACCGGGCCGGGCAGATCCGACCAGTCGAGCACATCGCCGGAATCGCGCATCGCCATAGTCAGCGCCACCACCTCGTCGCGGCTCATGCCGTTGAAGAACACCGCCATGGCGAAGGCGCCGACCTGCGCGTCGGTAACGGTGCGGGCGGTCAGGCCCTCGATGAAAGCCGATATCTCCTCAGCCGAGAGTTTTTGACCGTCGCGCTTGCGGCGGATGATTTCCTGGGGAAGCATCAGGCGTCTACCCTGTGCTCCGGAAGCCCGTCCTGAAAAACACGCTGCAGAATGGTCGCCAGCCGCGCGCCGCCGACCGGCGCCATGTCCTTGGTCTCCTGGTGCGACAGCTCGGCTCCGGTCATGCCGGCGGCAAGGTTGGTGACGACCGAACAGGCTGCGACGCGCAGCCCGAGGAAGCGGGCGAGAACGACCTCCGGCACCGTCGACATGCCGACCGCGTTGGCGCCCATGATGCGAGCCATGCGGATCTCGGCCGGCGTCTCGAAGCATGGGCCGGAGAACCACATGTAGACGCCCTTGTGCAGCCTGGTACCGGTGGCCTTCGCGGCTTGCTCGATGGCGGAGCGGAGACCGGCGTCGTATGCTTCGGTCAGGCCGACGAAGCGGCGGTCGCTCGGCTCGCCGATCAGCGGGTTGGAGCCTGAGAAATTGATGTGGTCGGTGATCAGCATCACCGAGCCCGGGCCCATCCCGGGATCGACCGAACCGGCGGCGTTGGTGAGGATCAGCCTGGAGATGCCGAGGCCGGCGAGCACCTCGAGTGCAGGCCGCATCGCCGCCGCGTTGCCGTGCTCGTAATAGTGTGCGCGACCGGACAGCATCAGCACCGGCGTGCCGGCAAAGAGCCCCGCCACCACCTCGCCGGCATGGCCGCTGACGCCGCTTCTGGGGAAGCCCTGCAAGTCGGCATAGGAAATGCGCACCGCATCCTCGACCTTGTCGACAAGCCCGCCAAGCCCCGATCCCAGCACCAGCGCAGTGGTCGGCGCCAGCCCGTCCAGCCTTTCGACGAGGTGATCGAGTGCTTCCTTCATTTCAACACATCGCCCTGGAAGCCGTATGGCAGCAACTCGCCCATGGTCACGGTCTCGACCACGCCGCTATCATCGCAGAGATAGAACTTCGTTTCCGGCCGGCAGAATTCAGCCAGCCGCTGCCGGCAGCCGCCGCAGGGCGAGCATTTTGCCACGCGTTCGGCGATCACGGCGATTTCCGTAATCTTGCCGCCGCCACCCATGATGTAGTGGCCGAGCGCGGTGGTTTCGGCGCACCAGCCCTCCGGATAGGACGCGATCTCGACATTGGCGCCGGTGAAGACACGGCCGTCCTCGGTGCGCAACGCCGCGCCGACCGGAAATTTCGAATAGGGCGCATAGGCCTTGGCCATGGCGGCTTTCGCCGCTTCGAACAGATCACGAGCCATGATAAATCAGCGTTCCTTGACATAAGGCACGCCGCCGGCACGCGGCGGGATTGCCTTGCCGATGAAGCCTGCAAGCAGGATGACGGTCAGCACATAGGGCAGCGCCTGCATGAATTGCACCGGCACCTTGCCGATCAGCGGCAGCGGCGTGCCTTGCAGGCGGATCGACGCCGCGTCGAGGAAGCCGAACAGCAGGCAGGCGAACATGGCGTTGACCGGTTTCCATTTGGCGAAGATCAGCGCGGCCAGCGCGATGTAGCCCTTGCCGGCGGTCATGTCCTTCACGAAGCCGCCATTCTGCACCATCGACAGGTAGGCACCTGCAATGCCGGTGAGCACGCCGGTGCAGATCAGCGCCCGATAGCGCAGCCAGGCGACCGATATGCCGGCGGTATCGACCGCGGCCGGGTTCTCGCCGACGGCGCGCAGGCGCAAGCCGAAGCGGGTGCGGAACAGCACCCACCAGGTGAACGGCACGGCCAGGAAGGCGAGATAGACCAGCACTGAGTGGCCGGAGATGAGTTCCGAATAGATCGGCCCGAGGATCGGCATGCTCCTGAGCGCATCCGCGCCCGGCCAGATGATTGTCTCGAAGCGCTCGCCGGCGGCCAGCGCCGGCGTGCGCCCGCCTTGCTGGAACCAGGCCTGGCCGAGCATGATCGTCGATCCGGCGGCAATGAAATTGATCGCGACACCGGAAACGATCTGGTTGCCGCGGTGGGTGATCGAGGCAAAGCCATGGATCAGCGCGAAGGCGACCGAAATGAGGATGGCCATGCCGAGGCCGAGATAGGCCGAGTGGAAGACCGAGGCGGCGGCGGCACCGGCGAAGGCCCCAACCAGCATCTTGCCTTCGAGCCCGATGTCGAAGACGCCGGCCCGCTCTGAATAGAGGCCGGCGAGGCAGGCGAGCAGCAAGGGGACCGACAGACGGATGGTCGAGTCCAGGACCTGTACGATGGCGTTGAAGAAATCCATCTCAGGCGCCCTTCCCCTTGACCGCTTCCATGCCGACCGATCTCGGGCTGAGCGAGGCGAACAGCGCCTGGACATAGGGCCGGAACATATGCTCGAGCGCGCCGGCGAACAGGATGACCAGGCCCTGGATGATGACGATCATGTCGCGGCTGATCGCCGGCATCTCGAAGGCGAGCTCGGCGCCGCCCTGGTAGAGCATGCCGAACAGGATTGCGGCAAGCACGATGCCGACCGGGTGCAGTCGCCCCATCAGCGCCACCGCGATGCCGACGAAACCGGCGCCCGAAACGAATTCGAGCGCGACATTGTGCTGGTCGCCCATCGTCGGGTTGAGCGCCATCATGCCGGCCAGCGCGCCCGAGATCATCATCGCAATGATGATGATGCGGATTTCCGAAATCCCGGCATAGCGCGCCGCTTTCGGGCTGTGGCCGTAGGTACGCATCTCGTAGCCGAGCTTGGTGCGCCAGATCAGGACCCACACCAGAAAGGCCATGGCCAGCGCCAGCAGCGAGCTGACGTTGAACGGCGCCGAACGGATTTTGGCGCCGAACAATTCGATGATCCAGTTGAGCTTCGGCAATTGTGCGCCTTCGAGGAAGGTGCGCGTCTGCGGCGCCATCGAGCCGGGCGGCTTCAGCATGCCCACCAGCGCATAGACCATGACGCTGGCGGCGATGAAATTGAACATGATGGTGGTGATGACGATGTGCGAGCCGCGCTTGGCCTGCAGATAGGCCGGGATCAGCGCCCACAGCGCGCCCATCGCCGCGGCGGCGATAATGGCGATCGGGAAGGTCAGCCACCAAGGCAGCACGCTGTCGAAGGCCAGGCAAACGATGCCGATGCCGAGACCGGCGATATAGCCTTGGCCCTCGCCACCGATGTTGAACAGGCCGCAATGCGCCGCAACCGCCACCGACAGCCCGCTGAAGATGAAGGTGGTGGCATAGAAAAGCGTGAACGCGATGCCTTGGCCGCGACCGAAGGCACCCTCGACCAGGATGACCGCAGCACGCAGCGGGTTCTCGCCGACCAATATGACGACGAAACCGGCAACGACGAAGGCGACGAACAGATTGATCAGCGGGATCAGTACATAATCGGCCCAGGCCGGCAGCTTGGCATAGGGAGTGCTCATTCCGCGGCCTCCCGGTGCTCGACGCCGGCCATCAGCAGGCCGAGTTCGCCCTCGGTCGCGTCGGGGCCGCGCTCGCCGACGATGCGGCCGGCAAACATCACCAGAATGCGGTCGGAAAGCGAGCGGATCTCGTCGAGCTCGACCGAAACCACCAGCACCGCCTTGCCCTGGTCGCGCATCGCGATTAGGCGCTTGTGGATGAATTCGATGGCGCCGACATCGACGCCGCGCGTCGGCTGGCCGACGATCAGCACGCCGGGATCCTGCTCCATTTCCCGCGCCAGCACGATCTTCTGCTGGTTGCCGCCGGAGAAATTGGCGGTCTTGAGGCGGCAGTCCGCCGGTCGGATGTCGTATTTGACGATCTTGTCCCTGGCATCGTTACGGATGGCGTCGATGTCGAGAAACGGCCCCTTCAGATAGCGCTCGTCGTCCTGGTAGCCGAGGATCGAATTCTCGTTCTCCTCGAAGGCCAGCACCAGGCCGACATGATGGCGGTCCTCCGGCACATGGGCAAGGCCGCGCTCGCGCAGTTCACCGGGATCGGCGGCGCCGGTGAGGTCGATCGGCTTGCCGTCCAACGTCACCGAACCCGAAACGGCGCGCCTGATGCCGGAAATCGCCTCGAGCAGTTCGGATTGCCCGTTGCCGGCGACGCCGGCAATGCCGACGATCTCGCCGGCACGGATATCGAAGGAGACGTCGTCGACCATGGTGACGCCGCGGGAATCCTTGACCGTCAGGTTCTTGACCGCGAGCTTGACGCCGCCGGCCTTCGCCTCGCCTTTCTCGACGCGCAGCAGCACGCGCCGGCCGACCATCAGCTCGGCCAGCTCCTCGACCGTGGTCTTCCTGGTTTCGCGTGTCGCCACCATGGTGCCCTGGCGCATCACCGAGACCGTGTCGGTGATCGCCATGATCTCGCGCAGCTTGTGGGTGATCAGCACGATCGTCTTGCCCTGCTCCTTCAACTGCCTGAGGATGCGGAACAGATGGTCGGCTTCGGCCGGCGTCAGCACGCCGGTCGGCTCGTCGAGGATCAGGATCTCGGCGCCGCGATAGAGCGCCTTGAGGATTTCGACGCGCTGCTGCAGGCCGACCGGCAACTCCTCGATGATCGCGTCCGGATCGACTTCGAGCCCGTATTCGCGCTCGAGCCGCTCCAACTCGGAACGCGCCTTGGCGATGCTTTTCTTCAGCAGCGCATCGCTTTCGGCGCCGAGAATGACATTTTCCAGCACCGAGAAATTGTCGACCAGCATGAAGTGCTGATGCACCATGCCGATGCCGAGCGCGATCGCATCGTTCGGTGTCTTGATCGATGCCGGCTGGCCGCCGACACGGATTTCGCCGCTGTCGGCCTGGTAGAAGCCGTAAAGGATCGACATCAGCGTCGACTTGCCGGCGCCGTTTTCGCCGACGATGCCATGGATGGTGCCGCGCGTAATTTCCAGATTGATGTCGCGGTTGGCGCGCACGGCGCCAAAGCTCTTGTCGATGCCGATCAGCTCGATTGCGGCTTGCGCCATGCAGCCTGTTCCCACTGTTATTTTTTTACCGCTTGGTCAAACGCCTAGCATGACGCCCAGTCTGTGCCAATTGGGTCTGTGCCAATTGGCCGGAGCACGGTTCACTCTCGACAAATCCCGTCATGCTTGTCAATTTCCAACGTGGCCGCACCCTGCACAATCGCCTGATCGAGGATTTCAAATGACCATGCCCGACGACCGGCTGACGACGCTGGAAATCCGCGCCGCCGAGCAGGAGAAGACCATCGAGGAACTGTCCGGCCAGATCGCCGAGCAGTGGAAGGTGATCGAGCGCATGCAGCGCAAGCTCGACGCGCTGGCCGAGCGCTTCCTGGCGCTGGAGGAACAGGCCGCACCCGACGTGCCGGTGACCAAGCCGCCGCACTGGTGAGCGGCCTGACAATGCAAAACCGCCGGGCTTTCACCCGGCGGCTCGTCAGCTCAGCAATGTCTGTCGATCAATACGGGCAGGCATTGTCCGACATGTAGTCGTGCACCTTGATGGTGCCGGCGATGATGTCGGCCTTGGCCTTTTCGACCGCTGCCTTCATCGCATCGTCGACAAGCGCCTTGTTGTTGTCGTCCATGGCGTAGTCGACGCCGCCTTCCTTGAGGCCGAGATCGTTGATGCCGGCCGTGAACTTGCCGTCCTTGGCATCCATGAAGGTGTTGTAGACGGCAACGTCGACACGCTTGACCATGGAGGTCAGCACCTTGCCGGGCTGCAAGCCGTTCTGGTTGGAATCGACACCGATGCCGAGCTTGCCCGCGTCGGCCGCCGCCTGCAGCACACCGACACCGGTGCCGCCAGCCGCAGCATAGATCACGTCGGCGCCCTGGTCGATCTGCGTCTTGGCGATCTCGCCGCCCTTGGCGGGATCGTTCCAGGCTGCGGGCGTATCGCCGGTCATGTTCTGGATGACGTCGGTGGCGCCGGCCGCTTTGGCGCCGCCGACAAAGCCGCAGCCGAATCTGCGGATCAGCGGAATATCCATGCCGCCGATAAAGCCGACCTTCTTCGACTTCGAAGCCATCGCCGCCATCACGCCGACGAGATAGGAGCCTTCCTGCTCTTTGTAGACGAGGGAGCGGACATTGGGCTTGTCGACGACCATGTCGATGATGGCGAATTTGGTCTCGGGGAATTCCGTGGCAATCTTGTCAAGCGCATCCGACCAGGAGAAGCCCGCCATGACGATCGGATTGCGGCCGTCCTCGGCGAAACGGCGCAGCGCCTGCTCGCGCTGGGTGGCGTTGCTGACCTCGAATTCCACATAGGGGATGCCGGTCTCGGTCTTGAACTTTTCGGCGCCGTGGAAGGACGCCTCGTTGAACGACTTGTCGAACTTGCCGCCGAGATCATAGAGAAGCGCGGGTTGAATGTCCGCGGCGAAGGCCGGAAGAACCATTGCAGCTGCGGCCATGAGGCCGAGTACGATACGTTTCATGTGATCCACACCCCTGTCGGTTATTTGTCCATTATGCACCGCATGCCGGCCCGGTTCTCCGGCAGGCATTCGGCGTCAGGCAGGAGTGTCTTCCTCCCGCTTCGGGCCAATCTGGCACGGCCCGAAACAAAATTCACGTGGAATTTTGACCCTTTGTAAAAGCGGGGCGCCGCATCGCGGCACCACAGCATATTCCTTGCGTCAGGGGCGCAAAATCAGGCGGAGACGGCGGCCGGAATGGCGCAGGAGACGCCGGTTCCGTGCAGGCCGCAATAGCCGTAGGGGTTCTTCGCCAGATATTGCTGGTGGTCTTCCTCGGCGAAGTAGAATTCCGGCGCCGGCGCGATCTCGGTGGTGATCTTGCCGCGTCCGGCACCGCGCAGCGAAGCCTCGTAAGCATCGCGCGAAGCGAGCGCCGCCTGGTGTTGCGCGTCGTTGAACGTGTAGATCGCCGAACGGTAGGTGGTGCCGACATCATTGCCCTGGCGCATGCCTTGCGTCGGGTCGTGGCTTTCCCAGAACAGCTTCAAAAGCTCGGCATAGGACACGATCTTCGGATCGTAGACGACGAGCACGACTTCGGCATGGCCGGTGAGCCCGGTGCAGGTTTCCTGATAGGTCGGGTTGGGCGTGACGCCGCCAGCATAGCCGGCCGCCGTGACCCAGACGCCATCGACCTGCCAGAACAGGCGCTCGGCACCCCAGAAACAGCCCAGCCCGAACATCGCCGTCTCAAGCCCTTCGGGATAGGGACCCTTGAGCGGCCTGTTCGAGACGAAATGCTTCGATGCCGTCGGGATCGGCCGGTCGCGGCCGGGCAACGCCTCGGAGGGCTTCGGCAGGTTGAGCTTCTTGTTCAGCATATCGCTGAGAAACATGTGCGATTTCCTTTTCTTCTTGCTTGAGCCTTCCCCGATCCGGGGAACGCTGGATCCGGGAACGCAGGAATTTTAGGTCGCGGCGAACCGCCCGCTGGGGCGCTGCCGCCTGTAGCCGATGGCATAAAGAACGAAGGCCAGCACCGCGAACACGGCAAAGCCGGGCTGGCTGAGCACCCAGGCGATGGCGCCGTCCCACAGCAGCGGATTGAGCTTGTCGCGGACGAAGCTTTCAAAGGCGCTGCGCGTGGCCGGTGAGACGGCGAGCCAGCTGGTGTTGAGCGGGGTCATCACCAGCGCCGAAGCCGCCACCGACCGGGTCGCGTCGAGCACGGCCATGATGACCGAAACCGAAAGCGCGACCATTGCAGCGAGACGAAAGACGAAGCGGAACATCCAGACCCTTCCTCCCCAGGAGTTTATCGGAATGTCGTGTCGGACTGTTAAATAGGATTTACCTGCTTCGTCTGCAATCGCGACACGCGAAGTTGAACTTACGCCGGCGGCTTGCACCTGGGCCGGCTGACGAGCCAGACGGCGAAGACGCCGCGGCCGACTGGTTTGTAGGCGCCCAACGAGCACACTGATGCCATGGGCTGAGCATCCCTGTCCGGCAAAGCGAATAGAGTGTCTTGGCATTCGGCACCGGATCGACTAGATGAGCCCCGCGCCTGTTGCTTGACGGCTCGGGTGCGGGGAAAGGGTATCCGCTGGTTGACGGCGCCCACGGCCGGAATTCCGGGCCGGAATCCCAAAGGAGATGCATCTCCCCAACCCGCACGGCGAAACCGGCCGCGTCGAAGATGCTAAAAGGACGGAGAGGTGGCCGAGTGGTTGAAGGCGCACGCCTGGAAAGTGTGTTTACGGGAGACCGTAACGCGGGTTCGAATCCCGCTCTCTCCGCCAGCTAATCCCGAGAAACCCTTTATTTTCCGGGCGTTTGGTAAGGTTCGGTTAGTAGCCTACTAACCAGCCTACTAATCACTAGGGTCAAAACTCCGCCAATGGCCGAGATGGGTGGAAGACCGACGTTCGCTGACAGAAAGACATCACCGTCGCAGCGTCGTCTACAAACGGGGAGGTGTCTCAATGTCAGTGGAAATCCGGGCTGCCTCGGAGGCAGACTTTGACGCGCTCGTTCGGCTCAATCAGGTGGTTCAGAGTCTCCATGCTGAATTGCATCCAGACGTTTTCAAACAGGCAGCCGATCCGTCTGCGGTGAGGACATTCTTCGCAGCGAGGCTGGCTGATCCGAAGAGCTCGATCGCGATTGCTGAGATTGATCGTGCTCCAGTCGGCTACGTCTGGTTTGAAATTCAGTCGCTGCCAGAAACGCCGTTCACTTTCCCTCGGCCCCTGATCTAGGTGCACCACATCTCGGTTATGCCGGAAGCTCGTCGTCGTGGAGTTGCCGCAGCTTTGATGTGCCATGTTGAACAGCGAGCTGCTTGCGAAGGTATCGACGAAATTGCTATGGGCATCTGGGCAGCCAATCTCGACGCGCGGCATTTCTTTGGGTCGCAAGGATGCGTTCCGTACAACATTGCACTTTGCAAGAAGCTTGTGAGAGTCAGCTAAGGGTCAGCAAGCGGACGTTTGAATTACGGTGACAGTGCACTTTGAATTACGGCGACAGAATTGACAGTGCACTATTTGTCATGTTTGCTCGGCTGTCGCTGTGCGTAAATTGAACGCATGGCTCGACTTGCATTACCGCTCCGCCGATGTCGCGCAACCGATGGGCAGCGAAGCACTTCTCGACCGTGATTGCCGAGCAAACCGGAAAGAGCAGTGAAATTGGGAAACGCGACAGGCGGGAAAAAGAAAATGGTGCACTGTCACCGTAATTCGTAATTTGCAGAGGGCGCGAAGGATCGCTACTGAGCGGCTCCATCTGCGCCGCACCCCTTACCCCAGATCAGCCCACAAGCCGAACGACCCGCGCTCCACCAGAGCGCGGGCTTCGACAGGCTCGTTAGTGTCGCTACGCGTCTAGCGCGGAACCGCTTGTATTCCCGAGACCGAGCGCTCTGTTTCGCCGGAGAAAACCACGAAGGCAAAGATCAGCACGGCGACAGCGACAATCATTGAGCCGGTGGCGACGATCGGCTCGAGCGCCGGATTTCCCTGCAGCATCAGGTAAAGCGCCGGCAGCATCACGACCAAGCCGAGATTGTACACGCCGTAGTGGATCATCGCCGTCCTGCGGGCAGCCTTCGCCGGGTTCAGCGCATAGTAGCCGCCGAATATTGCACTAGTGACCCATCCCAGCAGGTTGATGTGCGCGTGAGCCGGAAACGCGCCGTGATCGCCTGAAATTGCCATCTGCAGGCCAGCTGCAATTCCCAGAATAAGAAAGACGATGGCTGTCTTGAAAAAGAGCTCCGAAACCTTAGGCATGTCATTCTCCCAAACCCGTTTTGCCGCCGCATCATGCTTTGTTTCCGGCGACCTTGCCAAGGGGGGACCGTCGGGCCTGCCGAACCATTTGTTGGCGGCCTGACGGCCCGTTGGCGGCCGGCCGCCGGGCCTGGCCGGTTGCGAGTCCAGCCGGTAAAAAATATGCGCTCACGCTAATTTGATTGCAATATCACCCGCCAGGCTTCCACGTCGTTCTCACAAGGGAAGTGTCCTGCACGATGGTGGTGCCATACGCGCCAAAGGTCAGCCCGTCAGTGTTGCAGCAAGGCCTCGCCAAACTTCTCCCACAGCTGTGTGCAATCTGTTGCTCTGAGGCTGGGGGTTCCGAGTGGGCCATATCGGATGACGGCGGCGTGAACATCATAGCCAACGATAGGTGCATTGGCGACAAAGTGGATAGCCTCGCCCAATCGGCGAGAGCCAATTGGCGCATCGGTTTTGTTGGTGATGTCGAAGACACCACAAATATCCACTTCCTGATTTCTGGCTGCCAACGCAGCTTCCATTACCTGTTCGTGCATCATCGAAATCTCTCCTAACGGTCTAAGTCTAAGAACCGCGGCTTTTGCCGGTCCGGCAGCTGACAACCGCCAAGTCGAAGTGCCTTTTGCAGCATCTCGATTGGCTCTTGCTGCGAGCCACTCCGCCCGCTCCCGCGGCAAGCCGATAAGGCAACTGCCTGCGAAATCCGCAGGCACGTCCACGGTCGCATCAAACACGGCCCACGTGCCAGTCGGCTCCTGAACGGGCAAAAACCTCATAACAGCGCCTGCTAATATACCATACCGACTGTGAGGACGGAGCTTTGTTCCTGCATCGATCAAACGAATGAGAGATGTTGTCGAAATGTCAGGCGACGCTCGCCGAAAACAATCGTCGGCGACATCGCCAGGATCGAAGGCTGAGCAGCGATCCGGCCGCATTCGGGACAAGCACAAGATGCCGGAGACAAGCGCGGCCAAATGTTCAGCCAGAATCGCTTTTTCGTTGCGGATGGATGGTCTCGCCGCGCTTCAGCATCTCCACGAACGCCGCGATCTTCTTCTTGCGTCCGGCTTCGGTCTTCATGTTGTGGGTGCGGAAGGCGAGCGCGAAGCGGTTTTGCTCGCTGAGCTTTGCCAGCATCTCTTTCGCCCTGGGCTCGGCGTCTATTGCCGCCTGGAGGTCGTCGGGGATCTTCATCTCCTTGCCGCTCCTATAGGCGCGCGCCCAGCGGCCGTCGGCCTTGGCTGCCTCGGCCTGCCTCAGCCCATGCTCGGTCATCCGGCCCTCCTCGATCAGCCGGGCGACATTGTCGACGTTGATCTGGCTCCAGGTGCTCTTCTTGCCGCGCGGGGTATAACGCTGCAAATAGCTTTTGCCGTCCAGGGCCTTGCGCACCGCATCGATCCAGCCCCAGCATAACGCCACGTCGATGGCTTGCTTCGGCGTGATCGACGGCAGCCCCGAATCGCGCTTATAGATCTTGATCCAGACTTCGTCCTCGCTGTCGTGATGCTCGCCAAGCCAGGCATGGAAGCTTTCGGCATCCCTGAACTCGCGCACCTTGGCCGGGTCGACCTTGACGGGCGCCATCAGCCGGTCCGCCCGTGACACAGGCGCGTAACGACGCCGAACCGCTTGCCGGCCGCGCGCGCGCTCATCTCAGCTCCAAGTCCGCAATCCGCAGGCCGGATGATTCCCGCTGGCACGCGTTCAGCCTGCGCGATTGGGCGTGCCGAGGACATGGGATTTCGGCGGCAGCATGACGTCGTCGAATGTCTGCGTGAACATCGCCGCCGCAAAGAAAGCGACGGCGCGCAGGGTTTCGGTGCCGGTGTTGACGAGGTCGTGCCGGACCGGCGTCGGAAGTACCAGGACGCTGCCGGGCCTGACCGGGTGGATGCTGCCGCCCTCGATGTGCAGCTCGCCGGTGCCGGCGATGATGTATTGCGTCTCCTCGGTGGCGTCGGTGTGCCAGCCGAGCCGCTTGCCGGGCTCGATCTCGTAGACAATGACTGAGGACTGGGTGGTGCCGTGCCCGCCGTAAACCGCGAAAGCGCCGGCCCATTTGACCGACGGATCGTCCTCTGCCCAAACCAGCGAACGTTCGAGCCTGTCGGATGCGACGACTGCTGTCATGGCTTCGTTCCTCTCAGCGAATGGCGAACACGAATCTAGATGATTTTTCTGGTCTGCGTCAGCAAAACTGGCTGCCAACCGTTTCCTCGCCCATTGCGCGTAACTATTTGTCGTGCCGCGATCTGACCATTCTACTCTGGGATCGGATCACTGAGCCGATTTCACCATGCAACCAAGCCTTTACCTTTCAGCCAGTTTGGAGTTGCCCCTGCGTTGCGTTCGTGGTCCGGTACAACCAGGGCGCTCAATGCGAATTCGGCAACGGTCGCCTCACCGACCGTCAAGGCAACACACCGTGAAGGCAACCCAGGAGATAGCAATGGGCATTTTCGACAGTATCAAAGGTGCGATTTTCGGAAACGCGGTTGCGGCCGAAGCGCCGCCGGCGCAACCGTCTCCCGCGCCTGCTTCGAGCACGGCCACCCAGCCGACGGCGCCTACCCGACCCGACCCGGCTGCAACCCCGGCTCCGGCAACGCCATCCGCGCCGTCCTCTGCTCCTGACATCGCTGCCATTCTCGACAAGGCGGTGGCCGCGAAAGGGCAAAAGCTCAACTGGAAGAATTCGATCGTCGACCTGATGAAGGCTCTGAATATCGATAGCAGCCTCGGCGCCCGCAAGGAGCTTGCTCACGAGCTGAACTACACCGGCGACATGAACGACACCGTAACGATGAATCTGTGGCTGCATGATGCACTGATGAAAAAGCTGGTCGAGAATGGCGGCAAGCTTCCGAGCGATCTGGCCGCCTAGAGTCATAAGACAAGCAATTCCAGGAAAACGTGTGAACGGTTTTCCATCCGGAATTGCGTCAAACAAAAAAGACAGACCGGTTCGGCGTTCCGTGAAACGAAGAACCGTCCTGGTCCTGCCCGCACCGTGGTTCTTGCTGCGCTGACTTCGACCGCAACCGAGCAGACCCGACTGCCAAGCAATCAAACTGCCAAGTAAATAAATTGAGACCCATCCCGGCCGCCGGGATGGGTCTGTGGCGAAGTCGCATGGCACAAAAGTGCTGCCGCCTCGCGCCTGGATTGCCTCACGCAAAACCGACGATTTCGGTCGCTGCCCCGCGCGCTGGTAGGACCACCATTTCGCTGGCGAAACCCGACGTTCGGCGTATCATTCTCGCGGGAGAGGGTTCATGGTGGGAGGAAGCCAATGAACGTGGTGCAGAGGGTGACTGTCGCCGACTTGACGGCCCAAGAGCTTGTTTCATCTGCGCTTTCAAGATTCGGCACCGGCGACACCATATCGACGAGGGCGATGCTGGACATCGTTCGCCGGACGGCCCCGGCCTGCGGTGACAGTGACGACGATCTGGTCGAGATTATCGTCATGACGGCCGTTGGTAGGACCATGGGGGTCGTGTTCGACCATCGCTACCCT
Source organism: Mesorhizobium sp. M0894 (assembly GCF_040319725.1). Classification (NCBI taxonomy): domain Bacteria; kingdom Pseudomonadati; phylum Pseudomonadota; class Alphaproteobacteria; order Hyphomicrobiales; family Phyllobacteriaceae; genus Mesorhizobium; species Mesorhizobium sp. M0894. The sequence goes on from NZ_JAMYOG010000001.1 coordinate 511,192, forward strand.
TAGCAATCCGCAACGAATACCAGGCTGCGCCCAGGAGCAGTGGCGGGCGGTTGGCAGCGCGCGGCGGAAATTTACTGGTGCGGCCAAGGAAGCGAGCCTTTTTGTGCGCGAAGGCCAGCCTGGCGCCGTGCCCTTGCTTTGAGCAAAAACCGCCGCTCATGTCGGGTCATGCCCGAGGGTAGGCAACTGGGCGACACGCTCGAAGGAACTCGCTGAAATCTTGCCCGTTATGCTCTCGTTGAGATGAGGAGAGCTGCCATGGCCGACGACAAAACCAGGACCGACAGTCGCGACCGCTCACGAGTGGCGGGCGGCGAAGACTATGAGGTACGCCATTTCGCCGAGGAAGCGGGCATTACCCCTGATCAGGCACGCACGCTGATCAAGCGCCACGGCACCGACCGCAAGGTGCTGAACGAAATCGCCGAGAGCATAAGAGCGTCGTAATGGCTAACAAGAAAACCGCAATGGCCGACCGCAAGACGCGCGATCCGGACGAAAAGAAGGCTCTGCACCTGGCCGAAACCACCGACGTTTCGCCGAAGCAGGCGAAGGATCTGATGCGCAAGCACGGCAAGGACAGCCCGAAAGTCGAGAAGGAAGCCAAGAACTTCAAGGCCGAGGGCTGAACGGCCGGAGGTCTGCCCCTCACCCGCAACTTAGTAGTCGCTGCTCAACGTGCCCAGCCGGTTAGACGCGCGGCACAGGGTTGTGGCCGCAATCCTGCAGCTTATCGGTTTTCTAACAAATTCGGGCTATCCCTTCCGCTATCGCGGCTCAGGGATGCCATATGCGCGGGATGTCTGGTGAGGCGAGGCCGTCGATAGACGACATACGGCATGTGAGGCTGGTGTTTTGCCTGCTGGCGGCCGTCGTGATGGCGACGGCGCTCCTCGCCTTTGCCACCTCCCTCCTGCAGGATCCCGATAGCTGGTGGCACATCAAGGTCGGCATGGATATGCTGGCAAGCCGCACATTCCCCTCCGTCGACATTTACTCCTACACTTTTGCCGGCCAGCCATGGATCGCCAAGGAATGGCTTAGCCAGGTTCTCCTTGCCCTTGCCTTCGAAGCCGGCGGCTGGAACGGCGTGGTACTGCTGGCGACTGCGGTAATCGCGCTGACGGCCTTCTTGACGTCGTGGTATCTCAGCGCGTCGTTGAAGCCGACGCTGGCGATAGCACTGACACTGGTGCTCGCGCTCTTGATCGGGCCAATCTATGTCGCCCGACCCCACATCTTTACCTTGCCCATTATCGTCGTCTGGACCGCCGGTCTTTTCCAAGCCGCACGCAACGAGAAAGCGCCGCCTCTATGGCTGCTGGCGCTGCTTTGCCTGTGGGCCAATCTCCATGCCACCTTCACCTTCGGTTTCATTATCGCCGCCTTCGCCGGCCTCGATCTCGTCATGCGCACGCGCTTGTCGAACTCCCGGCTGCTGGCCAAGTGGATCGCTTTCGGGCTGCTTTGCCCGCTGGTCAGCCTGCTCAATCCCTATGGCGTCAAGGCCATACTCGCCACATTCACCGTGGCCTATGGCAATGAGGCGGTGCCTTACATTGCGGAGTGGCAACCCTTCGACGCCTCGCGGCATACCCTCCAGGAGGTGGCCCTGCTGGTGGCGTTTTTCGGGCTGCTCGTGTCGAGATTGCGTATTGGCTGGGCCAAGGCGCTGTTCCTTGTCTTCACCTTGCACGTCTATCTCACCCACATACGGTTCATGTACCTGTTCTTTCTTCTTGTCCCGGTCGTCCTTGCCGTCGAGGTTGCGCAACAATATCCAGCGCTTTCAGCCCCTACATGGGCGGCGGAAAAGCGCGACGGACTTGAACAATTTTTCGCGCGCCAATTTTCCAGAATTTGCGCTGGACTTGCCGTTTTGCTGGTTTTGGCGGCCGCGGTCTTCCTGGCCTATCCGGTCGTGCCGAGCCAGAAGACTTCGGCGAGGGATGCGCTGGCCTTCGCCCAAACCCATAATCTGTCAGGCAATCTGCTGAATTCCTACAATTTCGGCGGCACGCTGATTTTCCATGGCATCAAGACGTTTATCGACGGCCGGGCGGATCAGCTCTTCCTGAACGGCTTTACGGAAACGGATGAGCAGACTGGGCACAGCCGGGGCAAGCCGATCCTGAAAGCCCAGCTCGAGAAATATGCGATAGGCTGGGCATTGTTGACCGCCGACGACAGCCGCATTCCGTTCTTCGACGAACTGGGCTGGAAGCGGGCCTATGCGGACGATTACGCTCTGATCTATACCCGCGCAGACTGATCCCCGGCAGCTTCGCGCGCCGGTGCGCACCTCCCCCTGAAGCTGTGGCCAGCGCCGAGGCGGCGAAATCCTTATGGGATTTTGATTTCTTTGCTCCGCGTCCCGTCTCGAACCTTTATGGCACTTTGATCCATATTCGGCAGAGCGATGTATCCGGCCGCCGATGTGAAGCGGTGAGCGGGCTTGGACAGTTTTGTCCAAGTTGAAAAGAACAAACTCAATATAGGAAATTGCACGATGGACATCATTGTTGTCGGGATAGGAATCTCGTTCTTTGCTCTATGCTTCGGTTACATCAAAGCCTGCGACGGGCTGTAAGTTTAGGGATCGAAACATGCTCTTCGACTATATCCTCGGCGGCGCCGTGACCCTGTTCCTTCTCGCTTACCTGACATACGCCCTCGTTCGCCCGGAACGCTTCTGATCTCCGCTGGCAAGGAGCCAACCCCATGACAATCAACGGATGGCTGCAGATCCTCGTCTATTGCGGGATCGTCGTTTTGCTGGCCAAGCCGCTCGGCGGCTACATGCATCGCGTTTTCAGCGGCGAGCGCACATTCCTGTCGCCAATTCTGGCCCCGCTCGAGCGCGGGCTCTACCGTATGTCCGGGACCAGCGAGCGCGAGGAGCAGCACTGGACCTCCTATGCGGCGGCCCTGCTGTTCGTTAACCTGGCCGGCTTCCTGGTGCTCTATTTCCTGCAGCGGCTGCAAGGCGGCCTGCCCTACAATCCGGCCGGCATGACCGCCGTCGAACCTGGGCTTGCCTTCAACACCGCCGCCAGCTTCATGACCAACACCAACTGGCAGAACTACGGCGGCGAAAGCACGATGTCCTATCTCGTGCAGATGGCCGGCTTGACCGTGCAGAACTTTCTGTCGGCCGCGACCGGCATCGCCATCGCGGTCGCACTGATCCGCGGTTTTGCTAGAGCCTCAGGCAAATCGATCGGCAATTTCTGGGTCGATATGACCCGCTGCACGCTCTATCTGCTTGTGCCGTTCTGCATCGTGTTGACGCTTGTCTATGTCTATCTCGGTATGCCGCAGACGGTTGGTGCTTACGTCAACGCGACGACGCTGGAAGGCGCGCAACAGACGATCGCGGTCGGGCCGGTCGCTTCGCAGGTTGCCATCAAGATGCTCGGCACCAATGGCGGCGGCTTCTTCAACGCCAATGCAGCGCATCCCTTCGAAAATCCCGACGCGATCTCGAACCTGATCCAGATGGTGACGATCTTCGCCTTCGGCGCGGCGCTAACCAATGTCTTCGGTCGCATGGTCGGCAACCAGCGCCAGGGCTGGGCAATTCTGTCGGCGATGGGCGTGCTGTTCATCGCCGGCGTTGCCGTCTGCTACTGGGCCGAGGCCGCCGGCAATCCGCTCGTCCATGCGCTGGGCATCGACGGCGGCAACATGGAGGGCAAGGAAAGCCGCTTCGGCATCGCTCTGTCGGCACTGTTTGCCGTCATCACCACCGCCGCGTCCTGCGGCGCGGTCAACGCCATGCATGACAGCTTCACCGCACTCGGCGGCATGATCCCCATCATCAACATGCAGCTCGGCGAGGTCATTGTCGGCGGCGTCGGGGCCGGCTTCTACGGTATCCTGATGTTCATCGTGATCGCCATCTTCGTTGCCGGGCTGATGGTCGGACGCACGCCCGAATATCTCGGCAAGAAGATCGAGGCCAAGGAGGTCAAGATGGCGATGCTTGCCGTCCTCTGCCTGCCGCTGGCAATGCTGATCTTCACCGCTATCGCGGTGGTGCTGCCGACCGGTGTTGCTTCCATCGCCAACACCGGCCCGCACGGTTTCTCCGAAGTCCTCTATGCCTACACCTCGGCCGCGGCGAACAATGGCTCCGCCTTTGGCGGCCTCAGCGGCAACACGCCCTGGTACAATATGACGCTCGGCATCGGCATGCTGATGGGCCGCTTCCTGGTCATTATTCCGGCGCTGGCGATTGCTGGCTCGCTGGTGGCGAAGAAGACCGTCCCTGCCTCCGCCGGCACCTTCCCGACCGACGGGCCGCTCTTCGTCGGGCTGCTGGTCGGTGTCATCCTGATCGTCGGTGGCCTGACTTTCTTCCCGGCCCTCGCGGTCGGACCGATCGTCGAGCACCTGGCCATGATCAACGGTCAGACCTTCTGAAACGCTGAAACGGCCATGCCCAGGTTCAAGATCATGTCTCGAAAGGTCCGGCATCGTTCCGAGCCGGAGGGGGAGAAAACGCCCCCTCCTTTCCCGACCCTGTCCACATTCCTCGCTATTGCGGCAGCCTTGATCATGATCTGGCTGCTGGCTTACGGGCCGCCGCACCTTCGTTCGGCACACGATCGACCGGTCAACAACATCGACACTGGAGCCACCAAATGAGCCAGTCGAAATCCGTGAGCATCATCGATACCCGCATCCTGTGGCCCGCTATCGGCGGTTCCTTCAGAAAACTGAACCCGCGCACCTTGGTGCGAAACCCGGTGATGTTCGTCGTCGCCGTCGTCTCGGCGCTCACCACCGTGCTGTTCGTCAAGGATCTCGTTACCGGCGGCGGTGATCTCGGCTTCACGCTGCAGATCATCATCTGGCTGTGGTTCACCGTGCTTTTCGCCAATTTCGCCGAAGCGGTGGCCGAAGGCCGCGGCAAGGCGCAAGCAGACTCGCTGCGCCGGGCGCGCACCGAGACGCAGGCCAAGCTGTTGACCGGCGGCGATCGGAGCAAGTTCAAGCTGGTGCCCGGCACCAGCCTGAAGGTCGGCGACATCGTGCTCGTCGAAGCCGGCGACATCATCCCCTCGGACGGCGAGGTGGTCGAAGGCGTGGCTTCGGTCAACGAGGCGGCGATCACCGGCGAATCCGCACCGGTCATCCGCGAATCCGGCGGTGACCGTTCGGCGGTGACCGGCGGCACGCAGGTCTTGTCCGACTGGATCCGCGTGCGCATCACCGCGGCTGCCGGCCATACGTTCCTCGACCGCATGATCTCGTTGGTCGAGGGCGCCGAGCGCCAGAAGACACCCAACGAGATCGCGCTCAACATCCTGCTCGTCGGCATGACTCTGATCTTCGTGCTGGCCACCGCTACAATCCCAAGCTTTGCCTCCTATTCGGGCGGCTATATCTCGGTGACGGTGCTGGTCGCCCTGTTCGTCACCTTGATCCCGACCACGATCGGCGCGCTGCTGTCGGCCATCGGCATTGCCGGCATGGACCGCCTGGTGCGCTTCAATGTACTGGCCATGTCGGGCCGCGCCGTCGAAGCGGCCGGCGACGTCGACACGCTGCTGCTCGACAAGACCGGAACCATCACGCTGGGCAACCGCCAGGCGACGGCGTTCCGTCCGGTGAGGGGCGTCACCGAACAGGAACTGGCCGACGCCGCCCAGCTTGCTTCGCTTGCCGACGAAACACCGGAAGGCCGCTCGATTGTCGTGCTGGCGAAGGAGAAATACGCCATCCGCGCCCGCGACATGGCAAGCTTGCACGCGACTTTCGTGCCCTTCACCGCGCAAACCCGCATGAGCGGCGTCGACCTGGAGAGCTCCTCGGTCCGCAAAGGCGCCGTCGATGCGGTGCTCGCCCACGTCAACCTCTCGACCGTTGCCACGGGCGGTACTCGGCCCGGCAGCGACACAGTCCGCGACCTCCAGGCGATCGCCGACGAGATCGCCAAATCCGGTGGCACACCGCTGGCGGTCGAGCGCGACGGGCGCCTGCTCGGCGTCGTCCATCTGAAGGACATCGTCAAGGGCGGCATCAGCGAGCGTTTTGCCGAATTGCGCCGCATGGGTATCCGCACGGTGATGATCACCGGCGACAATCCGATGACCGCGGCGGCGATCGCGGCGGAAGCCGGCGTCGACGATTTCCTTGCCCAGGCGACGCCCGAGGACAAGCTGAAGCTGATCCGCGACGAGCAGGCCAAGGGCAAGCTGGTCGCCATGTGCGGCGACGGCACCAACGACGCGCCGGCCCTTGCGCAGGCCGATGTCGGCGTCGCCATGAACACCGGTACGGTCGCGGCGCGCGAGGCCGGCAACATGGTTGATCTCGACAGCGATCCGACCAAGCTGATCGAGATCGTCGAAATCGGCAAGGCGCTGCTGATGACGCGTGGCTCGCTGACCACTTTCTCCATAGCCAACGACGTGGCCAAGTATTTTGCCATTATCCCGGCAATATTCGCCGTCTTCTACATCGCCCCGGGCCAGACCGCCGGGCCGCTGCAAGCGCTCAATGTCATGCATCTGGCGACGCCGCAGAGCGCTATCCTCTCGGCCATCATCTTCAACGCGCTGATCATCATTGCACTGATCCCGCTGTCGCTGAGGGGCGTCAAATACCGCGCGGTCGGCGCCGGTGCGCTGCTCAGCCGCAACCTTCTTGTCTACGGCCTTGGCGGCGTCATCGTCCCCTTCGTCGGCATCAAGGTGATCGACATGGCCATCACTGCTCTCGGTCTCGCATAAGGAACCACGTCGATGCTCAATCAAATCAGGCCCGCTATCGTCATGATCGTCTTCTTCTCCGTTCTGACGGGTTTGGTCTATCCGATCGGCATGACCGGCATTGCCCAGGCGCTGTTTCCGGGCCAGGCCAATGGCAGCCTGATCGAGAGGAACGGCAAGGTCATCGGTTCCGAGCTGATCGGCCAGACTTTCACCAGCGATCGCTACTTCCATGGCCGTCCGTCAGCTGCCGGCGACGGTTACAATGCCGCCGCCTCGGGCGGCTCAAATCTCGGCCCGACTAACCCGAAGCTGATCGACCGTATCAAGAGCGACGCCGAAAAGTTGAGGGCCGAAAACCCGAACCAGCCGGTGCCGATGGATCTGGTCACCACGTCCGGCAGCGGCCTCGATCCGCATATCAGCCCCGATGCGGCCTATTTTCAGGTCACCAGGGTGGCCAGGGCCAGGAACGTCGATGAATCCAGGATCAAATCGCTTGTCGACAGCCATGTCGAGGATCGCGAATTGGGCTTTATAGGCGAGCCGGTGGTCAATGTGCTGGCCCTCAACCTTGCGCTGGACGATGCCACGAAACAATGATGGCGGGCGCCGGGATCGACACCGAAGCCGGCGCCGTTCATGATTGATCCTAATGCCAGACGACAGCCGCACCGCCGAAACCAGGCCCTCTCCCGACGCGCTGCTTGAGCATGCCGAGCGGGAGGAGCGAGGTCGCCTGAGGATATTTCTCGGCGCCGCTCCCGGTGTCGGCAAGACCTACGAGATGCTGATGTCAGGCCGCGCCAGGCTGGCCGACGGGATCGACGTGGTGATCGGCATCGTCGAGACGCATGGTCGCAAGGAGACGCAGACGCTGGTCGAAGGCTACGAGGTCATTCCTCGCCTTGAGATCGACTACAAGGGGCGCATTCTCGAGGAGATGGATCTCGACGCCATCCTCGCCCGGCGCCCGGCGCTGGTTCTGGTCGACGAACTCGCCCACACCAACGTCGCCGGCAGCCGCCACCCCAAGCGCTACCTCGACGTCCAGGAAATCCTGACGCACGGGATCGATGTCTACACGACACTGAACATCCAGCACGTCGAAAGCCTGAACGACGTCGTGGCCCAGATCACACGCGTCAGGGTGCGTGAAACCGTCCCCGACTCCATCATCGATCAAGCCGACGATGTCGAGATCATCGACCTCACCCCCGACGACCTGATCAAGCGGCTGGAGGAAGGCAAGGTCTACTTCCCCAACACCGCCCAGCGCGCCATCGAGAACTATTTCTCGCCGGGCAATCTGACGGCGCTCAGGGAGTTGGCGCTTCGCCGCACCGCCCAGCGGGTCGATGAGCAGTTGCTCAACCATATGCAGGCACACGCGATCCCGGGACCGTGGGCGGCCGGAGAAAGGGTTCTCGTCTGCGTCGACGCGCGTCCTGGCGGAGCGGCTCGCATACGCTATGCGCGCAGGCTGGCCGACCGCCTCCGTGCCCCCTGGACGGCGCTTCATGTGGACACCCCTCGCTCAGCCGCCATGCCCGAGGAGGACAAGGATCGGCTGGCGACGCAGTTGCGCCTTGCCGAGCAGCTCGGTGCCGAGGTGACGACCATTCCGGGTCAGAATGTCGCGCAAGACATCGTTCGCCATGCGACGGCGAACAACTTCACCCATATCGTGATCGGCAGGCCGACCCGATCACGCTGGCGCGAATTGATCGAAGGCTCGCTCACCTATGATCTCATCCGCGACGCCGGCAACATCAGCGTCCATGTAATTTCGGGAACCGACCAGGGCACCGACGCACCCTCGAAAAATGTCAGCGCGGCAACCGAGCAGAAGCAGTTTCAGGTTAGGCCCTACCTGCTAGCTACAGCCTATGTCATGGGCTCGCTGGCCTTCAGCACTGTTCTCGACCAGTTTCTCGACGTTCGCAATCTGGCCATTGTCTTTCTGCTGGCGGTGCTCACATCGGCTGTAATGGGCGGGCTCTGGCCAGCGTTGTACGCCTGTGTCGTCAGCGCCCTTGCATTCAACTACTTTTTCCTAGAGCCGCGCTACACACTGACGATCAGGGATCCGGAGAGCATCGTTGCGCTTGCCGTCTTCCTTGTTGTCGCCGTTATCGCCAGCAATCTGACGGCGCGGGTGCAGCGTCAAGCGATCGCTGCCAGCTCACGGGCGCGCGCCACGGAAGACATCTATCAGTTTTCAAAGAAGCTCGCCGGCGCCGGTACCCTGGACGACGTGCTATGGGCCACTGCCTTCCAGATCGCCTTGATGCTGAAGCTGCGCGTAGTGCTGCTTTTGCCCGAGGACGGCACAATCGCGGTCAAAGCCGGCTACCCACCCGACGACACGCTGGCCGAGGCCGACATCGCAGCAGCCCGCTGGGCGTGGGAGCATAACCGCGCCGCCGGGCGCGGCGCCGACACGCTGCCCGGAGCAAAACGCCTCTATCTGCCCTTGCGGACCGGACGCACGGCGGTGGGCGTCGTCGGCCTCGACAACGACAAGCAAGGTCCGCTGCTGACACCCGAGCAGCAACGTCTGCTCGATGCGCTCGCCGACCAGGCGGCGGTCGCCATCGAGCGCATCCAGCTCGTCGCCGATGTTGACGGGGCCAAGCTTGCGGCCGAGGCAGACCGTCTGCGCTCGGCCTTGCTCACCTCCATTTCCCACGATTTGAAAACGCCGCTTGCCGCCATCATGGGCGCGGCCGGAACACTCAGGGACTTCGAGGCCGCACTGCCCGAGCAGGACCGGGCGGAACTGCTGTCGACCGTGCTTGATGAATCGGAAAGGCTGAACCGCTTCATCGCCAATCTGCTCGACATGACCAAGATAGAATCCGGCACGATGGAGCCGAATTATGCATTCCACTATGTCGGCGACATTGTCGGCTCAGCCCTGCATCGGGCCCGCAAAATCGTCGGCGAGCATAAGACCGAGACCGATATTCCATCGGATCTGCCGATGTTGCGGCTCGACCCCGTTCTGTTCGAGCAGGTGCTGTTCAATCTCCTCGACAATGCTGCAAAATACGCGCCGCCAGGTTCGACGATCCGCCTGCAGGCCTGGGCCGACAATGGCAGCGTCATCCTGCAGATCATGGATGAGGGACCAGGCATTCCGCCAGCGGACCTGGAGCGCGTTTTCGACACTTTCTACCGTGTGCGCAAGGGTGACCAGGTGCGTGCCGGCACCGGGCTCGGATTGTCGATTTGCCGCGGCTTCATCGAAGCGATGGGCGGGACGCTCTCGGCGGCGAACAGGACCGACCGCTCGGGCGCGGTTTTCACCATAAGAATGCCGGTGCCGGCAGAACTCCCCGATGTCGGTGAACCCGATGCTGACGATCGAAACATGGACCACCTGTCATGACGAATTTGGACGTCAGGATATTGGTGGTCGACGACGAGCCGCCGATCCGGAAACTGCTTCGCGTCGGGCTCGGCAGCCAAGGCTATGCGATCAGCGAGGCGCCGAACGCCAGCGCGGCGATTGAACTCATGGAGACGGAAAAGCCGGACCTGGTCCTCCTCGATCTCGGCCTGCCCGGCATGAGCGGGCATGAGCTGCTGCGCAAATGGCGGGATGATGGCCTGGACATTCCCGTGGTTATTCTTTCGAGCCGCACTGATGAGGCCGGCATCGTCTCGGCCCTCGAACTCGGCGCCGACGATTATGTCACCAAGCCGTTCGGTATGAACGAGCTTGTGGCACGCATCCGCGTGGCGCTGCGCCACAAGTTCCAGCAGCAGGGTGAGAAACCGGTGTTCCACACCGGCGACCTCTCCGTCGATCTGGTGAAGCGCATCGTCAAGGTCGAGGACAAGGAGATAAAGCTCTCGCCGAAGGAATACGACATCCTCCGCATCCTCGTACAGCACGCCGGCAAGGTTCTCACCCACCAATTCCTGCTGAAGCAGGTCTGGGGCGATTCCACCGACGTTCAATATCTCAGGGTCTATGTCCGGCAACTCAGGCAAAAGATCGAAAAGATGCCTGACCAGCCCCGTTATATCACCACCGAGACCGGCGTCGGATATCGGCTGCGCGAAGTCGAGTGAAATGGGAGAGCCAGCCTCGCGTACCGCAATGCCTCCTCAAAGCCGGCAGGACGACGTAGCAATTCGCCGCGAATCAGCGGCGGCCATGGCATCGCCGGGCAAAACCCCTATATTAATCTGAGGTCGGTTTTGTGCGGGAATTAATGAATGTCACAGCTTCGTCTATTGACGTTTTTAGGGTCGGCAATGCTGGCAACGATGATGCTGTCGGGCGTAAATCCTGCCGCATCGGCACAGATCGTCAGCCCCGCCGACCGCAACGCATTGATCCAGCAAAACCAGTTGCAGATGCTGGAGAACAGGCTGCAGCGGCAGCAATATCAGCAGCAGCAACAGCAATACCGTGCGCAGGACCGCCAAATCCCGGCGCCCCAACCGCAGGTGGTGCCGCAGATGAAGCCGACTTGTCAGTTGCTGCCGTCAGGGAGCGGCTTTGTCAGCACTTGCCGCTAACGTTTTCATTTATTTAGCCGACTTATTATGCTTGGATGCCGCCGCACCTGAGATAACATCGAAGGCGGTTTGGATTTAGCAATGCTGCCCTTCGTGCTTTGGGCACCGCTTCGACTGGATTTTTGAATGGCAGCCAGCAGAAAGAAGGTCGTCCGTAAGGCAAGGAAGGGCGCCCGGATTCGCCAGGTCGCGGCGATCCCCTTTCGGCTGAGCGAGCATGGCGATGTCGAGGTTATGCTCGTCACATCGCGAACGACGAGGCGCTTCATCGTGCCGAAAGGCTGGCCGATGAAGGGCAAGGGCGGTCGCAAGGCGGCCACCATCGAAGCACAGGAAGAAGCCGGCGTCCTCGGCAGGATATTGAAACAGCCGGCCGGCACCTATTGCTACTGGAAGCGGCTGGCGAACCGCTTCGTCCGCGTCGACGTCGTCGTCTATTTGCTGGAGGTAACCGAGGAACTTGCCGACTGGCAAGAAGCCAACAGGCGGCAGCGGGCATGGCTGGCACCGGCCGACGCGGCGCTGCTCATCGACGAGCCGGATCTTTCGACGCTGGTGAGGAACATCAGGAGTCCCGAGCTGGAGCATACCCCCAAAAAGCAGAATCCGGCTTTCGGAAAAGATCACGCTCAATAAAACATGGGGGTCTATCCCGACTCTATCGGGAATTGGCTCCAGCGCCCTCCGCTGTCGCTTGAACCGACATCTCACTGACTGCCTTCGTCTTCCTCGGGCAAAGGCCGCGCCGGCGTGCCGGTATAGGCCCACAGCCATTCGCGCGGCAGCGGCCCTTTGTTGCGGTCGCTTTCCTGCGACTGTTCCCATGCATGGGCCAGGATGCCGACCGAGCGCGACAGTACGAAAAGGCCTCGCGTCAGCGGCGGCGGGAAGCCGAGCTCTCCGTAGATGACGGCCGTGGCGCCGTCGATATTGAGCGGGATTTTTTTGCCCTTGCGCCGCGCAACCTCGGCCTCGATCGCCTCGGCGATGTCGGCGAAGCGCCCGCTGACAACGCCGAGCGCGGCAAAGTCGCGGGTCAGCTCGATGAGGCGGGGTGCCCGCGGGTCGACCGGATGGAAACGATGGCCGAGCCCCGGCACATAACCGTCTTCCCCAGCAAGGAAACGATCAACCCGCGCCGACACGGCGTCCGCGAGCGGCACGCCGGCGTCCAGTTCGGCGGCGATGTCTCCGTAGAAGGAAAGCGCCTGTTCGCCGGCGCCGCCATGCACGTCGCCAAGCACGTTGATGGCCGACGCCATGGCGCTGTTGATGCCGACGCCGCAAGTGATCGCCATACGGGCGATGGCGATCGACGGCGCCTGCGGTCCGTGGTCGACGGCGGCACCCAGCGCGATGCCAAGCAGCGTCGCCTGCTCCTCGCTTGGCAGTTCGCCGCGCATCATCAGCCAGATCATTGCCGGAAAGCTGACGCGGCCGATCAGATCCTGGATCTCATAGCCGCGCAGCCGGATGACGCCGGGCCGCATCTCGATGATGCCGGTCTGCCACCATTCCTCGCCGCGCGCGCGGCCAGTCTTGTTTTCCGTGTCGCTCATGCCTTCTTTTCCGTGCCGCTCATACCTTCGCTCTTTTCTTGGCGCGTGGCGGCAAACCGGCAAAAACCTCGTCCATATGCTCGCCGAGCCCCGGCGGCGGCCTGCTCGGCAAAGGTGCCTCGCCATCGACCATGAAGCCGCCGCGCACCACGGTCAGCGGCCGGTCCATCCCGGACACAGCCTGGAAGCGCGCCGTCATGCCGCGCTGGATCACCTGTTGCTCTTGCAGTACCTGCGGGATTGTCAGCACCCGGCCTGCCGGCACGCCGGCGCGATTGAACGTCTCCTCCCAGGCGGCAGAGCCGCTCGCCAAGGCATCCTCGATCAGCGCTTTCAATGCAATGCGGTTCTGCTTGCGCGTTTCGCGCTCGGCAAAGCGGACATCCGACGCCAGCTCCGGCCGATCGATCAACCGGCACAGTGTGACGAACTGCTCCTGCTTGTTGGCTGCGATGTTGAGCAAGCCGTCGCCGGTGCGAAACGCGCCAGACGGTGCGGCCGTCATGTTTTCATTGCCCATCGGCTGCGGCTCGACGTCCGCCGTCAGATAGTTCGACACCGGCCAGCCGAGCGCAGAAAGCGTGCATTCGAGCATAGAGACGTCGAGGAACGCACCCTCGCCTGTCGTCTTCTGCTTGACCAGCGCGGCGGTAATGGCGAACGCCCCGACCAGCCCGCCAAGCGTATCGGCGACGGGATAGCCGACACGCAGCGGCGCCGTTTCCGGTGTACCGGTGATGCTCATGATGCCGGAAAGACCCTGGATGATCTGGTCATAGGCTGGATTGTCGCGCATCGGCCCGGTCTGGCCGAAGCCCGATATCGCACAATAGACAAGGCTTGGCCGGACCTCCTTCAGCCTGGCATGGCCAAGCCCCAGCCGGTCCATGACGCCGGGGCGGAAATTCTCGACCAGCGCGTCGGCCGAAGCGACCAGATCGAGGAAGCGTTCGCGGTCGGCCTCCTGCTTGAGATCGAGCGCCACCGAGCGTTTGCCGGCATTCTGCGCCAGGAACGAAGCGCCCATGCCCACCCGGTTGAGCTCCGGCGAGGCGCCAAGCTGGCGCGCCAGATCACCGCCTTGCGGCGTCTCGACCTTGATGACGTCGGCCCCGAGCAATGCCAGCTGGTAGGCGCAATAGGGGCCGGCCAGCACATTGGTCAGGTCAAGGATGCGGATGCCGGAAAGCAGGTCTGTCATGACGTCACGAACAGCTCAGGCATCGCCCGGCACGTGCTCCGGTCCGCGCATGCGCCTGTGCTCGATGTAAGCCCAGATATGCGGTCCAACCAACCCGATGAAGGCCAGCGTCAGCAGCGTCAGCGACAGCGGATGCTTGTAGAACACCGTCCAATCGCCGTTCGAGATGGTCATCGCGCGGCGGAACTGCGTTTCGGCAAGCGGCCCGAGAATCATGCCGATGATGACTGGCGCGGTCGGGAAATCGAAACGCCGCATCAGGAAGCCGGCGGCACCGAGCAGATAGAGGATGATGAGGTCGATCGGCGATTGCGAAATGCCGTAGGTGCCGACCGTGGCGAACACCAGAATGCCGGCATAGAGCTGCGGCGCCGGAATCTTCAGTAATCGCACCCAGAGCCCGATCAGCGGCAGGTTGAGGACGACGAGGATGACATTGGCGATGAACAGGCTGGCGATCAGCCCCCACACCAGGTCGGCCTGCGTCGTCAGCAGCAGCGGCCCCGGATTGATGCCGTAGCTCTGAAATGCCGACAGCATGATCGCGGCCGTCGCCGAGGTCGGCAGGCCGAGCGTCAGCATCGGCACCAGCACGCCGGCGGCGGATGCATTATTGGCCGCTTCCGGCCCGGCAACGCCCTCGATGGCACCGACCGTGCCGAACTCCTCCTTGTGTCTGGAGAGTTTCTTCTCGATGGCATAGGAGAGGAAGGTCGGGATTTCGGCGCCGCCGGCCGGCATGGCGCCGATCGGGAAGCCGATCAGGGAGCCGCGCAGCCATGGCCTCCACGAGCGCGACCATTCAGCCGCGGTCATGTAGAGCGACCCTTTCAACGGCACGATGTCGTCCTTGCCGGCATAGCGGCGCGAGGCCATGTAAAGCGTCTCGCCAACGGCGAACAGGCCAACGGCGACGACGATGACGTCGACGCCGTCCAACAATTCGCTCATGCCGAAGGTGAAGCGCGGCTGCCCCGTCTGCAGATCGACGCCTATCATGCCGACGACGAAGCCGACGAACAGGCTGGTCAGGCCGCGCACCGACGACGAGCCGAGCACCGCCGAAACCGTGATGAAGGCCAGCACCATCAGCGAGAAATATTCGGCCGGACCGAAAGCCAGCGCGAATTTGACGACGATCGGCGCCAGGAAGGCAACGCCGATCGTGCCCAGCGTGCCGGCGACGAAGGAGCCGATCGCCGAGGTCGCCAGGGCCGCACCGCCACGGCCGGAGCGGGCCATCCTGTTGCCCTCGAGCGCGGTGACGATGGTGGCGCTTTCGCCAGGCGTGTTGAGCAGGATCGATGTCGTCGAGCCGCCATACATGGCGCCGTAATAGATGCCGGCAAACAGGATGAACGATGCCTCCGGCGCCACCTGATAGGTTATCGGCAACAGCAGCGCGATGGTCAGTGCCGGCCCGAGGCCGGGCAGCACGCCGATCGCAGTCCCCAGCGTGGTTCCGACCAGGCACCATATGAGATTGATCGGCGAGAAGGCGACCGAAAATCCGTGCGCGAGATGGCCGAGCGTTTCCATGGCGTCAGCCCCTCAGCATGGCAACGACCGAATCGACGATCGCGTTCAGCTGGTTTTCGATGAAGCCGGCGCCGATATTGACGCCGAGTGCCCTGGCAAAGCCGAAATAGGCGGCCAGCGCCAGGATCAGACCGAGCAGCACGTCACGCAGCGGACGCCGGCTGCCGAAACCGTGGCAGATGAGAACGAACATGATGACAGATGCGGCGGTAAAGCCGAGCGGCTGGATCAGCACGAGGTTGGCGATCAGTCCGAGGACGACGATGCCCATCGCCTTCCAGTCGGTCGGCGTCTCCTTTTCGTCCTCCGGCTGCCATCCGCCCCGCAAGGCGGCAATGATGAGCAGCAGCGACAGGATCACCATCCCCGTCATGGTGATGTAGGGAAAGACGGTCGGACCGACCTTGGAATAGAGCGGCGACACCGGGATTGCCAGCGTCTGCCAGGCAACCGCACCCGCACAGGCGAGGAGCCCAACGCCGATCAGCAGTTCGGGCACTGCAAGGCGCGGCGGCGCCTGCTGGTCGCTGGTGCTCATCATCGTCCTCCCAATGTCGGTCCCTTGGGGCCGGTTCTCCTTGGACCGGTCTCACTCGGCCGATCTCGGCGTAGTTTCACCTCCGGCGCCGCGTATGTCCATGCGGCTGGCGAAAGTCGGCAAGGGTTGGCGCAGGCCGCCCCTTGCCGAGAGCATCACGCCAGGCCGAGGTCCTTGAGGATCGTCCCGATGCGGGCCGTGTCTTCGGCGACGAATTTCGCATAGTCGTTACCGGTGAGCAGGATCTGCGTCCAGTTGCGGTTCTTGCATTCGGTGGCCCAGGCGTCGCTCTTGGCCATCGTCTCGATCAGCTTGATCATTGCTGCCTTGTCGGCGTCCGAGACGCCGGGCGGCGCGAAGACGCCGCGCCAGTTGAACAGCTCGACGTCGATGCCGGCTTCCTTCATGGTCGGAGCATCGATGCCCTCCTGGCGTTTGTCGGCAGATATCGCCAGCAGCCGCAGCGCGCCCGCCTTGACCTGTTCGGCGAACTCGCCATAGCCCGAGATGCCGGCCGCGACCTGGTTGCCGAGCAGCGCCGACAGCGCCTCGCCGCCGCCGGCGAACGGCACATAGGACAGGTTGGTTGCAGGAACACCGACGGTCTTGGCGATGAGGCCGAACAAGATGTGGTCCGAGCCGCCGGCCGAACCGCCGGCGACTGGAACCTGCGTCGGGTCGGCCTTGAGGGCGGCAACGAAGTCGGCCGCAGTCTTGAACGGCGAGGCGGCCGGCACCACAAGCGCCTCGAACTCGCCGGTAAGGCGGGCGATCGGCGTGACCTCGGTAAGGTTGTTGGCCGCCTTGTTGGCGATAATGGCGCCGACCATGACCATGCCCGCCACCATCAGTGCATTGCCCTTGCCCTTCCACTGGTTGACGAACTGCGGCAGGCCGACGGTGCCACCGGCGCCGCCGACATTGGTGATCTGCGAGCCGGAGATCAGCTTTTCACTGCGCAGCACCTGGTCCATGGCGCGCGCCGTCTGGTCCCAGCCGCCGCCCGGCGCCGCCGGCACGAAAATCTGCAGCTGCGGTGCGTCCTGCGCGAAAGCGGGGATAAAATGCGATGCCGCGAGCCCGGCAGCACCTGCCGCCGCGGTGCTCATCAAGAATCTGCGTCTGTTCAGCATGGGATTCCTCCAATCGCGACACCTCCTCCGGTGCCTGCCAGAAACGTAGCCTGAATTCAGACCCGCTCGATAAAATTCATGCAGACTTTGCGTCATCCTGTCAAAGACAGAACACGCTGCATGCGCCACAATCGGCCCGTGCGATGTTCAGGCTGGAGAACTCGACGCCCGACGACGATGTGGCAGGCAGTGCCCAGACAGCATCCGTCAGGGTTGCCGCTCGAGTAGAATGGTCGGCTTGTCTTGATAGACGGTTCGCAGCACTTCGCCATAACCGCATTTTGCCGCGACGTTCAGCGAGCCGGTGTTTTCCGGATCGATGATGCAGACGGTCTTCGCGGCTGCAAATGCCTCATCGCCCCAGGCAAGCACCCGTGCGACGACTTCGCTGGCCAACCCCTGGCCATGCACGCCCGAAACCAGAGCCCATCCGGCCTCCGGAATGCCCTCGATCGACGGCGTCATGTCGCGTTTCAGATCGTGGAAGCCGGCCTCGCCGATGAAGCGGCTGGTCGCCTTTTCCTCGACCGCCCAGAAGCCGTAGCCCAGAAGCGACCACAGGCCGGCATGGCGCAGGAAACGCATCCAGCTTTCCTCCCGCGTGCGCGGCTTGCCGCCGATAAAACGGGTGACGACGGGATCGGCCCACATTGCGACATAGGCGTCGAAATCGTCCAGCCGGTGCGGTCGCAGGACCGTGCGAGAGGTCTCAATCACTGGGGCGACAATTGTCTGCGGACTGGTCATGGTCATGCCTCGGTTGTGTTGCCGGTGCCTAATGCCGGTCATCCAACGGTTAGGACAGCGACATGCATGAAATGGGGAATCAAAATCCGTTGCGTAAAACAAGAACCAAGGCTGTGTAGATCATCTTCCAGGCTGATGTGAATCCCGCCAAGCGGTGTTAGTTTTTCGCCAGTATTTGGTTCACTGCGTTCGGTTTCGGCGCTGCCGTCCGACAGAGGGAAACAGCATGGACACCACCGACCTTGTGCTTGCCATCTTCCATCATCTGCTGGTGTTTTCGCTGGCAGGCATCATCGGCGCCGAATTCGTCCTGATCCGCAGCGACCTGTCCGCCGCGACGCTGAAGCGGCTTGTCGGTATCGATCGCCATTACGGCATCATTGCCATGCTGATCATCGTCGTCGGCATCGGCCGCGTCATCTATGGTCTCAAGGGCTGGGAATTCTACGTCTACAACTGGATGTTCTGGGCAAAGATGGCCGCTTTCGCAATTGTCGGCCTGTTGTCGATTATCCCGACCGTCCGATTCCTGTCCTGGAGCAGGCAGGCGAGCGCCAGTCCCGGCTTCCAGGTGCCTGCGGCGGAGCTAGCGTCCGTTCGCACCTATGTCCGCACCGAGGCATTCATCTTCCTGTTGATCCCGGTGTTCGCGGCGGCGATGGCGCGCGGCTACGGCTATTAAGATAGGTCGGAGGAAGGGCATCGCGCGGCCCGACCTTTCCACTCATTTGCGCGGACAAATGTGCAGTTTGCCGTTTGAGGCGATTGTCATTTGTCGGGTTGCGCTAGTTATTGCTCCATCTACATTCGGTTTGAGAGGAACTCCGCGCAGCGGTTGGTAATTCGTATTCTGGGAGGAAATCACGATGAGAAAATTCGTCGCCGCGCTGGCTGCCGTTGCGGTCGCCATGCTTTACCCGTTGGCCGCGGGCGCGCAGACGTACCCCGAACGCACCATCACCGTTGTCGTGCCGTTTTCGGCCGGCGGCCCAACCGACACCGTCACGCGTCTTGTCGCGGAAGCCATGTCGAAGGACCTCGGCCAGCAGGTCATCGTCGAGAATGTCGGCGGCGCCGGCGGCACGCTAGGCGCCGGCCGCGTCGCGAATGCCGATCCTGACGGCTATACGCTGCTCCTGCATCACATCGGCATGGCGACCAGCGCGACGCTGTATAGGAACCTCGCCTACGACACGCTGAACGCGTTCGAATATATCGGTCTCGTCACAGAAGTGCCGATGACCATCGTCGGCCGCAAGGATCTCGAGCCGACCGATCTGAAGGGACTGGTCGACTATGCCAAGGCCAACAAGGACACCGTCACCGTCGCCAATGCCGGGATAGGCGCGGCCTCGCATCTGTGCGGCATGCTGTTCATGAGCGCCATCGGCACGCCGCTGGTCACCGTTCCCTACAAAGGCACTGGCCCGGCCATGACCGACCTTCTCGGCGGCCAGGTCGACATCATGTGCGACCAGACGACCAACACCACCAAGCAGATCCAGGGCGGCACGATCAAGGGCTATGCCGTAACCTCGGCGCAACGCCTCGACGTGCTTCCGGACGTGCCGACAACGACGGAAGCCGGCCTTCCGCAGGTGCAGGTCGGCATCTGGCACGGAATCTATGCACCCAAGGGCACGCCGGCCGAGATCACCGAGCGCCTGTCGAAATCGCTGCAGGTGGCCCTGAAGGATCAGAACGTCGTCGCCCGCTTTGCCGAACTCGGCACCAAGCCGTCGCCCGAGGCCGACGCCACGCCGGCCGCGCTCAAGGCCAAGCTGGAAAGTGAGATCGCGCGGTGGAAGCCTATCATCGAAGCGGCCGGCCAGTACGCCGACTAAAGCTTGAACGGGGCGCCACCAGCGCCCCGTTTTTACACGGCATCGGCAAAGCCCGCGGCGCGGCCCGGGAGGACGTCATGAAACCGTTCGCAATCGACAGAACCAACGGCATTTGCGCAGCGCTGTTCATCTTCCTCGGCGCATTTTTCGCGCTGCAGTCGCTCGGCCTCGAAATCGGCACCGCCTTCCGTATGGGACCGGGCTATTTCCCGCTGGTGCTGGCGATCGTGCTGATCCTGCTTGGCGCCGTCATCCTCGTCCAAGCGGTGCGTTTCGAGAGCGACCCGATCGGCCACATCGCGTGGCGCGGCATGCTGTTCATTCTGCCCGCTCCGATCTTCTTCGGCCTGACGGTGCGCGGCCTCGGCTTTATCCCCTCGATCTTCCTGACGGCGCTAATCGCATCGTTCGGCAGCGGCCGTATGAAGCCGCTGACCGCGCTCGTGCTGTCGGCCGGCCTGACGCTGTTCGCATTCGTCGTCTTCAGCTACGCACTCGGCCTGCCGTTCCGGCGTTTCGGCCCGTGGCTGCCCCTATCATTGTGAGGAGATGAAATGGAACTCCTCAACAATCTCGCACTCGGCTTTTCGACGGCCACATCTTTGGCAAACCTCGGTTTCTGCCTGATCGGCGTCCTTCTCGGCACGCTGATTGGTGTCCTGCCCGGCATCGGCGCCACCGCAACCATTGCCATGCTGTTGCCGATCACCTTCCAGATCGGCGATCCGGTTTCCTCCCTCATCATGCTCGCCGGCATCTATTACGGCGCGCAGTATGGCGGTTCGACTACCGCCATCCTCATCAACATGCCCGGCGAATCCTCGTCGGCCGTCACCGCCATCGACGGCTACCAAATGGCCAGGAACGGTCGCGCCGGGGCGGCACTGGCGACCGCGGCGATAGGCTCGTTCTTTGCCGGCACGGTGTCGACCTTCCTCGTCGCCATCTTTGCCCCACCGCTGACGGCGATAGCGCTGAGATTCGGCGCAGCCGAGTATTTTTCGCTGATGATTGTCGGCCTGGTCTCGTCCGTCGCGCTCGCCCACGGCTCGATCGTCAAGGCACTGGCCATGGTCGTGCTCGGCCTGCTGCTCGGACTTGTCGGCACGGATATCTACACCGGCACGCCCCGCTTCACGCTCGGCATCCGCGAATATGCCGATGGGCTGAATTTCGTCGCAGTGGCGGTCGGTGTCTTCGGCGTCGCCGAGATACTGCGCAACCTCGAAAACGAGCATGAGCGTTCCGTGCTGATCCGAAAGATCTCCGGCCTTATGCCGACCCGCGAAGATTTTCGGCGCATGGCGGCCCCCATCGTGCGCGGAACAATCATCGGTTCGGCGCTCGGCATCCTGCCGGGAGGCGGCGCGATCCTTGCCGCCTTTGCCTCCTACACCGTCGAAAAACGTGTCTCGAAAAGTCCGGGGGAATTCGGCAAAGGCGCAATCGAAGGCGTCGCCGGACCGGAATCGGCCAACAATGCCGGCGCACAAACCTCCTTTATCCCGATGCTGACGCTCGGCATTCCGGCAAACCCGGTAATGGCGCTGATGATCGGCGCGATGATCATCCAGGGCATCGTACCCGGCCCCAATGTTGCGATCGAACAGCCTGCACTGTTTTGGGGTATCATCACCTCGATGTGGATCGGCAATCTGATGCTGATCGTCTTGAATCTGCCGCTAATCGGGCTTTGGGTGAAACTGCTTACGATCCCGTATTACGTGCTCTTCCCGATCATCATGGCGTTCTGCTCGATCGGCGTTTACAGCGTCAACACCAACGTCTACGACCTCTATGCAGTCGCACTCTTCGGCTTGCTTGGCTATCTCCTGACCAAGCTGCGCTGCGAACCCGCGCCGCTGCTGCTTGGCTTCGTGCTCGGCCCGCTGCTCGAGGAAAACCTGCGCCGCGCCATGATCCTCTCTCGCGGCGATCCGAGTACCTTCGTGACGAGACCGATCAGCGCCAGCCTGCTCCTCATCGCGCTCGCCGTGCTCGTCATCGTCTTTCTTCCCGCGGTCAAGAAGAAGCGCGAGGAGGTGTTCGTCGAGGAGAGTTCCTGAACGTGGATGGCGCCACATAGGAGGAACTTCAGAGTCACTTGGCTGGCACTGATTCAGTAGCCGCCTCTACTGGCCCGAGCGGCGCGATCTCGACCAGTGGTGCAGGCACGCTGGTCGTCTTTTCCTTGGCCTTGCAGATATCGGCGATGACGCAGGCAGGGCAATCCGGCTTGCGTGCCTTGCAAACATAGCGGCCGTGCAGGATCAGCCAATGATGCGCATGCCGCATATATTCATCCGGAATGATCTTCAAAAACCCTTGTTCGACCTGTTCCGGCGTCTTGCCCGGCGCCAGGCCGAGCCTGTTGCCGATGCGGAAGATGTGCGTGTCGACCGCCATCGTATGCTGGCCGAAGGCGACGTTGAGTACGACATTGGCGGTCTTGCGGCCGACACCCGGCAGCTCGACCAGTTGATCGCGATCATCGGGCACCTTGCCGCCGTGGTCGCGGATCAGGGCTTCCGACAACGCGATGACGTTCTTGGCCTTGGTGCGCCACAGCCCGATGGTGCGGATATGGTCGCCGAGCCTGGTCTCGCCCAGCGCCAGCATTTTCTGCGGCGTGTCGGCGATCTTGAACAGCGCCCGCGTCGCCTTGTTGACACCGGCGTCCGTCGCCTGCGCCGAAAGCACCACCGCCACCAGCAGCGTGAAGGCGTTGATATGTTCGAGTTCGCCTCTCGGTTCCGGCCGCTGAACGGAAAAGCGCCGGAAAATCTCATGCACCTCGGCCGGGCTGTAAAGCGCCCGCGACCTCGCCGGCCGCGGACGCGGCTTGGCGTTCGAGCCGTCGCGGCGGCCGGGCAACAGGTCTTTTTTTAGCGCCGAAGAGTTTTTGGACTTGGGGCTTGTCATTGCTTTCCTATAATATTCTGTAATGAGCGACACAAACGCCTCATTTCAGGCCGACGAGCCATTCTTCCAGGCGCTGCTGATACCGCACCGGTCGCTGGGCAAGACCGGCTTTGTCATCCTGATGGGCGCATTGCTGTTCGGGTGGCTGGTGACCGGAGCGTTTTTCCTGTCGCGCGGCGCCTGGCCGGTGTTCGGCTTCTTCGGCCTCGATGTTATTGCCATCTATATCGCCTTCCGCGCCAATTATCGTGCCGCTCGGGCTCGCGAGGAGGTGTCGGTGTCTCGCACCAGCCTCGATATCCGCAAGACTGCCCCGTCAGGCAAATCGGAAGCACATCGCTTCAATCCGTTCTGGGCACGCTTTTCGATCGCCCGCCACACCGAAATCGGCATCACCAGAATGGCGGTCGAGGCGCAAGGAAAAACAGTCTCGATCGGTGGCTTCCTCAACCCCGACGACCGCGAAAGTTTTGCCACCGCATTTTCGCGCGCTCTGGCGACCGCCAAGGCGCGCTGACGATCAAAACCGAAATCTCAACAGCCTGCCGACCCTCCGAAGAGCCGGAACGTGGCTCCAGAGGCGAAAGACCAGTCCGGCGAACCAGCTCACACGGGCGGCATGTTCGGGTTTGTACGCCATCGTTTCCTCGACCAACCGCAGGCCGGGCACTGACCGTTCCAAGTCGCGCGGATCGTTGATCGCCCAGTGGAGTTCGGCTCCGGTGGCGCGGAACGACGGGTTGAGGCGCACGAGCTTTAGACCCAGGTCGCTGTAGGCATCGCAGATAAATTCGCCGCTGGCCAGATGCGACACAAGCCGCGAAACGAGTCTTGGGCCCTCGTCAGCGGCAAGGTAGGGGGTCAGGCCCTCCGCCACGACCATCGCCGGGCGATCGCCGGGCACTTCATCCAACCAGCCAGGCTCGGTGACGGATGATCCGATCAGGTGGTAATGCTCGCGCATCGGGTAGAGCTTGCGCCTGAGCTCGATGACTTCGGCGTAGTCGACGTCGAACCAGTCGACGCCGGCTGGCGGGTCGATACGGAATATTCGTGTGTCCAGCCCGCAGCCGAGATGCAGCACAATGGCGTTCGGGTTGTTCGCCAGAAAAGCCGCAACCCAGTCGTCCAGCGTCTTGGCCCGGATCGCCAGACCGACGCCGAGATTGTTGTCGACCTTGAGCCGCGAGAAGTCGTAGTCGATGCGGCGAACCGCCTCGTCCGCGAAGCGGTCTTTCAGCAGCGAGTTGGGAAGCCGGCTTTCCAGCGCCTTGCCGTAGACGGTGATCAGCAGCGTTTCTCTTTCCTTGGTCAGCTGCACCTTCTCGCCGGCCATGATTGTCCTCCCCATTCAAAGCCAACTCTATCTGGGTACATGCTGCGGGAAAGCAAGTTTCGGGTGGTGATCGGCGCCGCGAAGGACGATATTCGCACTCAAGGAGATACTGCCATGAACGCCCAAATGCCTCTCAAAACGACAGCAATCCTTCAGAAAGACATCACGCCTGAAGGTGGCGACTACGAAATCGTCCGTCGTGCCATCGAAAAGATCAGCCTCGACTATCGCGATCAGCCTTCGTTGGAAGTGCTGGCCGAGGAGGTCGGCGAGACGCCGACCGGGCTGCAGAAGCTGTTCACCCGCTGGGCCGGCCTGTCGCCGAAGGCTTTTCTGCAGGCCGTCACCCTCGATCATGCGCGCAAACTGCTGGATTCCGGCATGCCGCTGCTGGAAACTTCGTTCGAACTCGGCATGTCCGGCCCAGGCCGGCTGCACGATCTGTTCGTCACCCATGAAGCGATGTCGCCGGGCGATTACAAGACCCGCGGCGCCGGGCTCACCATCCGCTACGGCTATCATATCTCGCCTTTCGGCATCGCTTTGATCATGGTGACGGACCGCGGCCTTGCCGGCCTCGCCTTCAACGACCCCGGCGGCGAGCGTGCGGCCTTTGCGGACATGTCCAGCCGTTGGCCGAATGCGACCTATGTCGAGGACATGGCGGCGACGGCGCCCTATGCCGCGCGCATTTTCGATCCGACGCTGTGGCGCGCCGACCAGCCGCTGCGCGTCGTCATGATCGGCACCGACTTCCAGGTCCGCGTCTGGGAGGCCTTGCTGCGCATTCCGATGGGCAAGGCCTGCACCTATTCCTCGATCGCCGCGCGCCTCGGCGCACCGAGTGCCAGCCGGGCTGTCGGTGCCGCAGTCGGCGCAAATCCGATGTCCTTCGTCGTGCCGTGCCACCGGGCTCTCGGCAAGTCCGGCGCGCTCACCGGCTACCATTGGGGCCTGACTCGCAAACGCGCCATCCTCGGCTGGGAGGCGGGACAAGTCTCTTCTTGAATAGCCAACGAATGGAACGATAGGAGCGAAGGGCCCCGAGGGTGACAAGCAGCGATCTTACGGAGTAGCTTCCCGCGCAATTAGAGTGACATGCGTTAGCGGGAGGCACTTCTTGATCGTCGTCATCGGTTCCATCAATCTCGACCTCATCGCCAGTGTCGACCGTTTGCCCGGTCCCGGCGAAACGGTGCGCGGCTCCGGTTTCGCCACCGCCCCCGGCGGCAAGGGAGCCAACCAGGCGCTGGCCGCCGCCCGCGCCGGCGCCAAGGTGCGCATGGTCGGCGCGGTCGGCAAGGACAGCTTCGCCGGCGAGGCTTTGGCGCTGCTGCGCGACGGCAAGATCGACCTGTCCGGCGTCGGCGAGACCTTTGCCTCGACGGGTACCGCGTTGATCATGGTCGGCGCCGACGGCGAGAACGTGATCGCCGTCGTGGCGGGCGCCAATGATTCGGTCGTGCCGGGTGACCTTTCCAAGGCTTTCCTGAAAAACAGCGATGTCGTGCTGCTGCAGTTGGAGGTCCCGTTGCAAACGGTCGAGACAGCGCTTGACGCGGCAAGGACGGCCAACGCGGTCACCGTGCTCAACACCGCACCTTTCCACGGCGACGCGGCCGGCTTCCTCGGCAAGGCCGACTATCTCGTCGCCAACGAGACCGAGTTCGACCTCTATGGTGAGGCGCTGTCGTTGAGTGGCCGCGACCGCCCGGCACGGATGCGCGACTATGCCTCGAGAACCGGCCGCACCATCGTCGTCACGCTTGGCCCAGACGGCGTTCTCGCCGCGACGCCGGACGATCTCCTGATGGTTCCGGCGCTGAAGATCACTCCGCTCGATACGGTCGGCGCCGGCGACACGTTCTGCGGCTATTTTGCTGCCGGACTGGCGGCAGGCCTGCCGCTCGACCAGGCGCTTGCCCGCGCTGCCGCAGCCGGTTCGCTGGCCTGCCTGAAAGCCGGCGCCCAGCCTGCCATCCCGCTGGCCAGGGATGTCGACGCCGCCATGCCGACATCTGCCGGCTGAAGCGCGATGACAGCCACGCGCCCGACCACCGGGCATGCCGTGCCGCCCGCCGGCGACATCTGCCGCCTGTCCGCCGTGGAACTGGCCGACAGGATCAGGCGCCGGCAGCTTTCGGTGCGCGAAGTGATCGCTGCATTCCTGGACCGGATCGAGGCGGTGAACCCACAGGTCAACGCCATCGTTTCATTGCGTGAGCGTGCCGACATCCTGCGCGAGGCCGACGAGGCAGACGCTCATTTGGCGCGAGGAGCAGATACCGGATCGCTGTTCGGTCTGCCGATCGCGATCAAGGATCTTGCGCTGACAAAAGGCCTGAGAACCACCTTCGGCTCGCCGATCTTCGCCGATTTCGTGCCTGAGGAAGACGACTTCTTCGTCGAGCGTGTTCGGCAGGCCGGCGCCATCATCATCGGCAAGACCAACGTTCCCGAATTCGGGCTCGGCTCCAACACCTACAATACCGTGTTTGGACAGACGCTCAACGCGTTCGACCCAGCGCTGACCGCCGGCGGCTCGAGCGGCGGCGCGGCGGTCGCGCTAGCGCTCGACATGGTTCCCATTGCCGATGGCAGCGATTTCGGCGGCTCGCTACGCAATCCCGCTGCTTACAACAATGTCTATGGCTTCCGCCCGTCGCAGGGATTGGTACCGGCCGGCCCTGATCTTGATGTGTTTCATGCGCAAATGGGCGTCGAAGGGCCGATGGGGCGTAACGTGCGCGACATCGCCCTGCTGCTCGACGTTCAGGCCGGCTATCATCCTCGCGCGCCGCTGTCGCATGATAAGCCAGGCTCGTTCCTCGAAGGGCTGGAATCGCGGGCGGCCGGCGGGCGCATCGCCTGGCTCGGCGATCTTGACGGTCATCTGCCGATTGAAGCAGGCATTCTACAGCTTTGCGAGGCAGCACTCGGCCGGTTAGCGGATCTATCCTTCGAGGCCGAGCCGCTGATGCCGGAATTCGAGTTCGAAGCGCTGTGGCAGGCCTTTGTAACGCTTCGCCAGGCGAGCAGCGGTTGTGCGCTCGAGGTGCATTACGACGATCCCTTGAAACGCCGCCTTCTCAAGCCGGAGGCCGTGTGGGAAGTGGAACATGCACTGGGCCTCACCGCGCCGCAGATCCACGCCGCCACGGTGAGGCGCTCGTCATGGCACAAAACCCTGCTGTCGCTCTTCGATCGATTCGATCTCATCGCGCTGCCGACCGCGCAGGTCTTCCCTTTCGAGGTCTCCACCCACTGGCCAAGGGAAGTGGCCGGGCGTGCCATGGACAGCTATCATCGCTGGATGCAGGTTTCAGCGTTCGCCACGCTCGGCGGCTGCCCGGCGATCAATGTGCCGGTGGGCTTCGACCCCAAGGGCAGGCCGATGGGCATGCAATTGATCGGGCGGCCACGCGCTGACCTCTCGGTGCTGGGGGCGGCTGCCGCCTATGAGGCAACGCTGCCATGGCAGGCCGGCGCCTGCTGAAATCAGCTCCGCATTGTCGGCGCCTCGCCGACTTGCACGCAACTCATCGCCATGCATTGATCGCGACAGCGCGCCGCACGAGCGGCATTCTGCGGAGGGAAAAATGTCGCTGGAACTCTACGCCACCTACGTCGTCGCTTGCATCGTCATCATTCTTGTGCCGGGGCCGACGGTCACGCTGATCATCGCCAACAGCATCCGCCACGGCTCGCGCGCCGGCCTCGCCAATGTCGCCGGCACCCAGGCCGGGCTGGCCATCATGATCGCCATCGTCGGCATCGGGCTGACCTCGCTTATCGCCGGCATGGGCCACTGGTTCGAATGGGTCCGGCTGATCGGCGCCGCCTACCTGATCTGGATGGGCGTGCAGATGTTCCGCTCGAAAGGCAAGCTGAACGCCGACGGATCGGCTAAAAAGCCGCGCGGCGGCTTCTTCCTGCAGGGCCTGCTGGTGGCGATCAGCAATCCGAAGACGCTGGTGTTCTTCGGCGCCTTCTTTCCGCAGTTCATCGCCCCCGAAGGCAATTACGCGTTACAGATCGGCGTCATGGGTCTCACCGCCATGATCTTCGCCGCCGTCTCGGATTCGACCTACGCGTTGGCCGCCGGCCACGCCGGACGCCTGCTCTCGGCCGGCCGCGTCAAGCTCTTGTCGCGAATCAGCGGCAGCTTCCTGGTGGGCGGCGGCCTGTGGCTGGCGTTTTCCAAGGCGAAGTAACAGCCGCGAGCCGGGACGCAAATAGCAATCTCCTGGAACAGGAAGGCCGATTGAAAGTCAGCCTTCTGTGCACCACATGAATCGATAGTTGGGGATTCATGCCGGTGCCATGGACTTTTGTGGATGTGAAAAGGCACGCGATCGGCGTGATCCTGGTTGTTGCTTTGTTTGCGGCGGTGTTGGCCCTCGATCCGCTCAAGTGGACGATAACGCCAGCCCGATCCGCTCGGTGGACCCAATCGATGCAGCCGTCAAAAGTGCCCATTGGGGCAAAGGCCGAAGTGTCTACATGCTGGTCCTTGAAGACGGTTCATCTGTTTTCATCGACGACGATCGTCCGCGCCTGATCGGCTCGCACGTCGGCATCGAGCGCGTCACGCGCGACAATGGCTTTGTCTTCTACCGATTTCCAAATTGAACGGCGATCGATCAATGAAGCTGTTTTCGAAGGTAAAACGAGTGACAGAGCTCTCTTCGAAGAAATCGCTCATGAACAACGCCCCTGCGCTACTCAACTCTAAGTGATGGGTCCGACAAATCTTTCTCTTAGAAACCGCCTTCTTCTGCTTCGGGAAGAGTTTCGCGATACAGTCATTGGCGTCGCTTTCTTTTGCTCATTCGCTCTTGTGGCCGCCGTGGCGATTGTAACAAGACAGAATAGCACGATCATGGGCACGCAACGCGTAGGAGGCATCGTCGAAGATGTTGCGACGATGCCTCTAAATCCGAAAGGTTCCGTCGGCCATGGACTTTATTATAGATACGAAGTCCGTCTCCATGACGGCAACGCACTGGTATTTATCGATGGTGAGGTGGAGACGCCCCACAAGATCGGATCGGAAGTCTCGATCGAACAACAGCACCGCAAGAACGGCACCAGCACCTACCGCCTGCTCAATGACTGAGCGGCACTAAAGCCGCCCCAGCCTTTCCAGCAACAGCGCGAAAAACGCATCATGATCGATGTCGCGCATCACCATGGCGTTCTTCGGCCGCTTGGTCACTCCCCACCAGTCGATCACCGTCATGCCCATGGTGAGCTCCGAGGCAGTTTCCACGCTGACATTGCAGTTGCGGCCCTTGAACAGCTTCGGCTTCAACAGATAGGCGATGACGCAAGGATCGTGCAGCGGGCCGCCATCGGTGCCGTATTTCTCTTCGTCGAAGCGTTCGAAGAATTCCAGCATGTCCGCCGTCGCCGTGCCGACCCTGGTGCCGAGCTTGCGGAAAGCCTTCGTGCGCTTGGCGGTGGTCAGCGCCTTGTGGGTGACGTCGAGCGGCATCATCACGATCGGAATGTCGGATTTGAACACGACATCGGCGGCATGCGGGTCGACATAGATGTTGAACTCGGCAGTCGGCGTGACGTTGCCGCCCTCGAAGAAGCCGCCGCCCATCAGCACGATCTCCTTGATGCGCGGCGCGATTTTCGGCTCGCGGATCAGCGCCAGCGCAACATTGGTGAGCGGCCCGAGCGCGCAAAGCGTGATCGTGCCGGTCTCCTCCTTCATCAGCGTCTCGACGATGAAATCGACCGCATACTGATCCTGCAGCTTCATCTTTGGCTCAGGCAGTTGCGGTCCGTTGAGGCCGGTCTTGCCATGCACTTCCTCGGCGGTGACGAGTTCACGCGCCAGCGGCCGGATGGCGCCCGCATAGACCTTGACATCCGGCCGGCCGGCCAACTCGCAGATCTTGCGTGCGTTTTTTTCGGTGAGTTTCAGCGGCACGTTGCCGGCCACCGCGGTGATGCCGACGATCTCCAGCTCGGCGCTGCCGAGCGCCAGCAATATGGCGACGGCATCGTCCTGGCCGGGGTCAGTGTCGATGATGATCCTGCGGGATTGGGGCATTTCAATTCCTTGTTTTGGCAAGTCTTTTTGGGCGGGACGTGTGACGGCTTGAAGTCTGCCGGGCGGCGGACCATATCAAGACCATCGGGAAAAATGCCATCCGGGTTTTTCCACTTTATGTCGCTCTTGAGAGGACACTGTAACATGAGCCGAATGACGCCTTTTTCCAGCCCGCTTCTCCTCGGTTTCGATTCCATGGAAAAGACACTGGAGCGCTTGGCGAAGTCGGGTGACAGCTATCCTCCGTACAACATCGAGCGCCTCAGCGGTGCCGACGGCAAAACCGAAAGGCTGCGTATCACGCTCGCCGTCGCCGGTTTCGCGGAAAGCGATCTCGATGTCTCCACGGAGGAGAACCAGTTGGTCGTGCGCGGCCGTCAGAACGACGACACCGAGCGCGAATTCCTCCACCGCGGCATCGCCGCACGCCAGTTCCAGCGCTGTTTCGTGCTGGCCGACGGCATGCGGGTGATTGCGGCGGAATTGAAGAACGGCCTTTTGTCGATCGATCTCGATCGGCCGGAGTCCGAACGGCTGGTACGAAAAATAAACATATCGGTGAAAGACTGAGTTTTGCCGATAGCTCTCATGCGGGATGGCCTTGAGCGGCGTCTCGCGGCAAGGAGGCTTGAAATGACCAGAACTGACGAAAATATCATCATGACCAGCGGCGAATTCGCTCATCTCGGCGAAGGCTCGGTCGCCTATCTCAGGAAAGTGTCGAGCGACGATCTGCGCGGCCGTTTCCCGGGCCTCGGCGAAATCGCGCCCGGGCTGGAACTGTGGGCCCTGTTTGCCGCCAACGGCCAGCCGATCCTGCTTTCGGACGCTCGCGACCGGGCGCTGGCCGGCGCCTTGGAAAACGATCTGACCCCCGTCGCTATCCACTAACAACACGGCGCGCCGATCTGGCTGAAACGGACAGGGCCGCTCACGGCGGCCCTTCAACGGGTCCAATCAACTCAGGCGGCGTGCGAGGCCTGTGTATCCGACAGCAGCGCGTGGATAGCCACGGCATCGCGCGTGCCCCTGATCTTGGCAACCGTGTCGGCATCGCGCAGCACCCGCGCGATGCGCGACAGCGCCTTGAGGTGGTCGGCGCCGGCGCCTTCGGGGGCCAAAAGCAGAAACACCAGGTCGACCGGCTGATCATCGAGGGCCTCGAAATCGACCGGTGTCTCCAGCCGGGCAAAAACCCCAGCGATCCGCTTCACCCCGGCCAGTTTGCCATGCGGAATGGCGATGCCGTTGCCGACGCCGGTCGAACCCAGCCGCTCGCGTTGCAGGATGGTGTCGAACACCTCCCGCTCCGGAATGCCGGAAATTGCCGCCGCCCTTTCAGACAGCAATTGCAGCAGCTGCTTTTTGGAGTTCGCCTTCAACGCCGGCATGATTGCCGGAACGTTGACGAGATCGCTCAGATCCATGCTTGAAATCCCTTGTTCGCCTGCCGTCGCCAGTCCCCACGCTTGCGTGCGGCTGGTTTTTACCCCTGCGCGACCTTGGCCGTAGACGGGTCGATCCAGCCGATATTCCCGTCCGGCCGGCGATAGACGATGTTGAGATGGTCGTTTCCGGCATTGCGGAAGACCAGGACCGGGCTGTCCTTGGTGTCGAGCTCGATCACGGCTGACGCCACCGACATGGTCCGCAGCGTCATGGTCGATTCGGCGACGATGGCCGGCGCGAAATTCTCCGGTATCTCCTCGTCGTCATCGGCAAGCGGGGCCATCACCGTATAGGCGACGTCGGTGAGTTCGCCATTGCTATTGCCTGAATTGTGCGACTTCAGCCGGCGCTTGTAGCGCCTGAGGCGGGTTTCCAGACGGTCCGCCGCGGCATCGAAGGCAAGCGTCGGATCCTGGGCATCGCCGGTCGCCTGCAGCGAAGCACCGGAATCCAGCCGGATCATGCAATCGGCCGTGTAGCGCGACCCCGATTTGACGACTACGACTTGCCCTGAAAAGCCCCGATCGAAATATTTCCCGATCACTTCCCCGACACGGTCGTTGATGCGCGTACGGAACGCATCGCCGATATCCATGTGTTTTCCCGATATGCGCAGTGTCATCTGAAAACTGACCTTCCTTGCTCAGGCTTCAAACTGTCCCGAGTTTATACTCGTGGTCCGTGCGCACAAGCTTTGCGGCGTCACTTGCGCCGATTTTAAATCCGAACTTTCCGGTTGATCACAAGCCGCCTTCTTGGCCGTCCGTGGCCTACGTCGTGACGGACCATCTCTCGTGCGGGCATCAGCGAACTCAAATCCACTCGCCAGCCCGTCTCATGCGGGCGGGCTTCTAGCCACTTCGTTGCCGCTTGTCAATGAACGCGAAAGCTGTGGAAATTCTGCCGGAGTTCAACGGCCGGCGCTGGCCAAAGCGCGTTTTTCGCGCCGCCGTTGCACCGAAGAGGGTATGTTCATGCCTTCCCGGTATTTGGCAACCGTGCGCCTGGCAATGTCGACGCCGCTTTCCCGCAGCATGTCCACGATGGCATCGTCGGAAAGCACATCGACGGCTTTCTCCTCGTCGATCAGCTGCTTTATGCGGTCGCGCACCGCTTCCGACGAATGCGCATCGCCGCCACCCGACGAAGCGATCGAGGCGGTAAAGAAATAGCGCAGCTCGAACACGCCGCGCGGCGTCAGCATGTATTTGTTTGCCGTGACCCGGCTGACCGTCGATTCGTGCATGCCGATAGCGTCTGCCACAGTGCGCAGGTTGAGCGGCTTCAGGTGCCGCACGCCGTGGACGAGAAAAGCGTCCTGCTGGCGCACGATCTCGGAGGCGACCTTCAGGATAGTCTTCGCCCGCTGGTCGAGGCTGCGCGTCAGCCAGTTGGCATTCTGCAGGCATTCGGCGAGGAAATCCTTTTCCGCCTGGTTTTTCGTATGCGGCGTGACCTGAGCGAAATAGATGTGATCGACCAGCACACGCGGTAGCGTCTCGGCATTGAGCTCGACCGTCCAGCTGCCGTCATTGGCTGCGCGCACCTCGACGTCGGCCACGATCACATCGCTGGCACCGCGCGAAAACGCCATTCCCGGCCGCGGGTCGAGCGCCCGGATCTCGGCCAGCATGTCGAGCAGATCCTCCTCGTCTACGCCGCAAATCCGCTTCAGCGTCTGGAAATCGCGCCGTGCCAGGAGTTCGAGATTGGCGATCAATTCCCTCATCGCCGGATCGAGCCGGTCGCGCACGCCAAGCTGCAGCGACAGGCATTCGGCGAGGTCGCGGGCGAAGATGCCGGCGGGCTCGAATGTCTGGCAAATCGCCAGCGCCCTTGCCACCGCCGGGGGGTCCGTGCCGAGGCGGGCCGCGATCTCGGCCATGTCCGCACGCATGTAGCCGGCCTCATCGACGCCGTCGGCAAGCTCGCTGGCGATCAGGCGCGCGGCCGGATCGGCGAAGGCGAGCGCCACCTGCTCGCCGACATGGTCGCGCAGCGTGATGGCAGCCGCCGCCATATCCGCGACATCGAAGCCGTCGGAGGAAGAGGCGGAACTATTGCCGGACGCCGATTTCCATTGCGCCGTCAGGTCGGGGCCGAGCCGCTCGCTCGTTCCAGGATCGTCGGGAAACAGGTTTTCCAGCGACGTATCGAGCTTTTCCGAGATCGCCTCGGCGCTCCACGCCGTCTCCGCTTCGAACCAGTCGCCGTCGGCGGCCGGTTCCGATGCGGCGTCGCTCTTCTGCGCCTGGTCGCTGGCGGCGTCGTCCTGCGGTTCGGCGCGTTCCAGCAGGGGATTGCGTTCGATCTCGTCGTCGATGAAGCGTTCCAGCTCGAGGTGGGTGAACTGCAGCAGGCGGATCGACTGCATCAGCTGCGGCGTCATCACCAGCGACTGCGACTGTCGTAGCTGTAGTTTTGCCGTCAACGCCATGGTTCGGTTTCAAACGCCCCGTCTACGCACCCGCACTGCCGGAAAGAATTTTCCAGGCCAGCATAGAAACTGGCCCGGCTTTTGCTTGTCAAGGCGAGGTGCGGAAAACTCGCCTGCCAGCGCGTTTTTCAGGCAGAAAATCGAAGAAAAAGTTGCCGGACTACGCCGGAAATCCCGTTCGAACCGGAATTTCGCATTTAGAGCGTAAATCCCTCGCCAAGATAAAGCCGCCGCACATCGGCATTTGCGACGATTTCGTCGGCTCGGCCATGGGTCAGCACCTGACCGGCATGGATGATGTAGGCGCGGTCGATCAGGCCAAGGGTCTCACGCACATTGTGGTCGGTGATCAGCACGCCGATGCCACGTGCCGTCAAGTGGCGCACGAGCTGCTGGATGTCGGCGACGGCGATCGGGTCGATGCCGGCGAACGGTTCGTCGAGCAGCATGTAGGCGGGGCGGGTTGCCAACGCACGGGCAATTTCGAGGCGCCGCCGCTCACCGCCGGAGAGCGACAGCGATGGAGCCTTGCGCAGATGGCTGATGTGGAATTCCTCGAGCAATTCGTCGAGCAGGCGCTCACGCTCCTTGCGGCTCTTTTCGACCACTTCGAGCACGGCCCGGATGTTTTGCTCGACGTTCAGGCCGCGAAAAATCGACGCTTCCTGCGGCAGATAGCCGATGCCGAGACGGGCCCGGCGATACATCGGCATCGACGTGACGTCGAAGCCGTCGATTTCGATGGTGCCTTCGTCGACCGGCACCAGCCCGGTCACCATGTAGAAACAGGTGGTCTTGCCGGCGCCATTGGGGCCGAGCAGCCCAACCGCCTCGCCGGCGCGCACGCCCAGCGTCACGCCGCTGACGACTTTGCGGCCCTTGTAGCTTTTGGTCAGCCCCTTGGCGATCAAGGTTCCCTTGAACTTTGCCGCTTCGACGGTGACCCTGGCCGGTGCCGCAAGTTTGCTGGCGGCGCGCCCTGGAAGACGCGCCAGCAGCGACGATATGCCGGTCATCAGGGTTTCGCTGCTCCAGACTTCGACTGCGGCGTGATCGACATCATGACGCGGCCGCCGCAGGCGTCGACCTGGGCAAGGCCGCTCTTCATCTGCACGGTAAGCTTGCAGCCGACAAGCACGTTGTCGCCTTGCGAGAGCACGACCTTGCTGCCCGAAAGCACCAGCACCTCGGTCTTCATGTCGAAGGTGCCGCGGTCGCCGGTGGCAACCTGATTGTCCGATTTGATGTAGACCTTATCGTCGACCACGAGATGGTCGATGTTGGCGGATCCGGTCATCGCCGCGGCACCCGCCGGCTCGGCGCCTTTGGCGGCGGCTGCATCCCTGACGTAATAGACCGTCATTTTGCCGGCCTTGAGTACGGTTGGACCCTGGACGACGTTGACGTTGCCGGTGAAGACGGCGACGCTTTCCGCCTGGCGCACCTCGAGCTTGTCGCTTTCGATCTGGATCGGCTTGTCGCCCGACAGCCTGAGGCCGGACATTTGGCTGGTGGCGCTGGACTGCGCCAGCGACGAAGCCGTCCCCAGGGTGAGCCCCAATGGCAGCCCGAGGGTCAGCAATGCCGAAACCGCGGCGAGGCGCCGTGCCGAACTACTGAACCGCATTGGTCTCTCCGCTCTTTGCCTCTGCCGCCTTCAAACTGGCGGGATCGATGTCGACGCGCACCTTGTTCTCGAAAACCAGGACCTTGCCATTGTCCTGGACCGACATCGAATCCGCCCTGATCCGCGACCCGCCGCGGCTGACATCGACGGGTTCGCTTGTCTTCATAGTGCCTTCGCCCATGTCGAGATAGACTGATTTGAATTTTGCCACCACGCCATCCGTGGTCGATACCGTCACGTCGCTGGTCAGGCTGAACGTGTTGCCGTCGCGATCATAGGTGCCGCGCGCGGCATCGATGGCGGCCGTGTTGTCGGCCGCAATCGGCAGCCTGGCCTTGATGCCTTCCAGATCGATGATGCCTTGTTTGCTGACGTCCTGTATGGCGCGCAGGGCCGTCATCGAATAGGGCAAGTTCTGCTTGGTGAAGCCGTTGAGCTTGGGATTGGCCATCACCAGCTTGCCATTGGCAAAGGAGCCGCCGTCGGCCTGCACCTCGATTGCAGCGGGAGCCATGAGATAGGAATAGACCGGAAACGCGACCGCGATCAGGGCGGCGACCAGCGGCACGGCCAGCTTGAGGATCCGCACCCGGCGCGAATGACGCTGCGCGATGTCAAAGGCGTCGACCCGCGCCCGGCCTGCGGCCTTGGGAGCCAACTCCGTCTCGGTGTTGGTCGGTTCGATTGGTCCCGCTAACATGACTGCTTCTTCTAAACCCCTGCCCGCCAGGCCGCCCTATAGGTGGGGTGCCGGCGCCCTCAAGCAAGCACAAGCCGAGGAAAACCGCAAAAATATGACAGCCGCCCCTATACAACGAAAATGGCCCCAGCGCAGCCTGAA
This sequence comes from Mesorhizobium sp. M0894, assembly GCF_040319725.1. NCBI lineage: Bacteria > Pseudomonadati > Pseudomonadota > Alphaproteobacteria > Hyphomicrobiales > Phyllobacteriaceae > Mesorhizobium > Mesorhizobium sp. M0894. The sequence continues at coordinate 547,687 of NZ_JAMYOG010000001.1, forward strand.
CCTCATACCAGATATGGGCGCACAGTGTTAGAGCCTGTGGAACGCGACAGGTTGAAGCTTGCCCGAACGCCGAAGACGGCTTTGGCGAAGGCCGTCAGGAAACGGTAGCCGGGCGCGAATGGTTGCTTTAAAAGCATCTGCTCCCACCGACTACGAGGCTGACCATGGCATTGAGAGCCGACGACCTGATCGACCGCCGCCGCTTGCGCCGCAAGCTGACATTCTGGCGTGTTGCGGCGATTCTTGTCGCCGCAGCCGGGCTGATCGCCTTTTCCGCGTGGATTTATGGTGACGAATTCACCGGCGCGGCTGTCGACCACATCGCTAAGGTCAAGATCGAAGGTACCATCACCGAAGACGAAGAACTGATCAAGCGGCTGGAAGCCATCCGTCAGTCGCCGCGCGTCAAGGCTGTGATCCTGTCGATCGATTCACCCGGCGGCACCACCGTCGGTGGCGAGTCGATCTACGAGGCAGTGCGCAAGCTCGCCGCCGACAAGCCGGTGGTGGCCGAGGTCGGCACGCTCGCGGCGTCGGCGGGTTACATGATAGCCACCGCGGCCGACCATATTGTCGCACGCAAATCCTCGATCGTCGGCTCGATCGGCGTTCTGATCCAGTACCCGGACGTCAGCGGCCTCATGGACAAGCTCGGCGTCAAGCTGGAGGAGGTGAAATCCTCGCCCTTGAAGGCCTCGCCTTCCCCCTTCAAGCCGACCAATGACGATGAACGCGCCATGGTCCGCAAACTCATTCTCGACAGCTACGACTGGTTCGTCGGCATCGTCGCCGAGCGCCGCAACATGACCAAGCCGGAGGCGCTGGCGCTCGCGGACGGGTCGATCTTCACCGGCCGGCAGGCGGTCACCAACAGATTGATCGACGCGGTCGGCGGCGAGGCCGAAGCGATCGACTGGCTTGCAGGCAAGGGTGTCGATGCCAAGCTCAAGGTGGTGGAATGGAAGGACACGGAAAAACGCGGTGGTTTCCTGTTCTCCAAGGCGATGGCGCAGACCGTCGGCGCTGCGCTTGGCCTGCCTGGCCATGGCGGCGACGTCCTTCACGAAATTGGAGCGGACCGCTTGTTTCTTGACGGTCTCGTTTCCGTCTGGCACCCTTGAGGAGCCGCTTGGGAGTGAAAAAGCAAATAAAATCATTCTGATAATTTCGGCGGCACTGCTTTCACGGGGAGCCTTTTCATGATCAAATCCGAACTTGTGCAGATCATCGCCACGCGCAATCCGCATCTTTTCCTGCGCGATGTCGAAAACATTGTCGGCGCCATCTTCGATGAAATCACCGACGCGCTTGCCGAGGGCAACCGGGTCGAGTTGCGCGGCTTCGGCGCGTTTTCGGTGAAAAACCGCCCTGCCCGCACCGGCCGCAATCCGCGCACCGGCGAATCCGTAGAGGTCGAGGAGAAATGGGTGCCGTTCTTCAAGACCGGCAAGGAATTGCGTGAAAGGCTGAACGGAGGCAAATAGGCGCGGCGCCCGCCGACCCGTTGCTGCCTTTTCTTCCGAACGGAAAAACATGTTCAATCGCTTCATCCTCATCGTGGTTTTCGTGCCGCTGGCCGTCATCCTGATTGCGCTGGCCGTCGCCAACCGCGAACCGGTGGCCTTCACGCTCGATCCGTTCAATCCCGGCAATCCGGCGCTGACGCTGACCGTGCCGCTGTTCATTTTCCTGTTCCTGGCGCTGGCCATCGGCATGATCGTCGGCAGCCTGGCGACCTGGATCAAGCAGGGCCGCTACCGCAAGCTGGCGCGCCAGCGCGGCGCCGAGGCCGAGAACCTGCGTCTGGCAGTCAGCCGCGCGCCCACAGCGGCGCAGGGCCCGGCCTTGCCGAAGCCGATGAACTGAGCCGCGGCTCGGGCAGGAAGCGCAACCGGCCTATTTCTCCACGGAGCCATCATGCTGACCATTTCCGCCGCCGAGGTCGACCGCGCGCTGACCTTTCCCGGGCTGGTCGAGACATTGCGCGCCGCTTTTCGCGACGGCGCCGTGCAGCCGGTCAGGCATCATCACACGGTCGAGCGGCCCGACGGTGCCGCCTCGACGCTGCTTCTGATGCCGGCCTGGACCGACTTCAACGCCGCCGGCACCTCGGTCGATGGCCATATCGGCGTCAAGATCGTCACCGTGTCGCCCGACAACAACGCCGTCGGCAAGCCTGCGGTGATGGGCCTCTACCTGTTGCTGGACGGCGCCACCGGCGAGCCGCAGGCCTTGATCGATGGCCAGAGGCTGACGCAGTGGCGCACCGCCTGCGCCTCGGCGCTGGCCGCCTCCTATCTGGCCCGCGAGGACGCATCACGGCTGCTGGTGGTCGGCGCCGGCGCGCTGTCGCCATTCCTTGCAAAGGCGCATTCGGCGGTACGGCCAATCAAGAACATCCGCATCTGGAACCGCACGCCGGCCAATGCCGAAAAGGTCGCGGCAAATTTGCGTGCCGAGGGTTTTGCGGCCGAAGCAGCAGGCGATCTCGACGTCGAACTCGGCCAAGCCGATATCGTGTCATCGGCGACCATCACCACCGCGCCACTGATCAAGGGGGCACTCTTGAAGCCGGGAACCCATGTCGATCTGGTTGGCGGCTTCACGCCGGCGATGCGCGAAAGCGACGACGACGCGATTGCACGCGCCCGCGTCTATGTCGACACCCGCGCCGGCGCCACCAAGGAAGCCGGCGACATCGTCCAGCCGCTGGCCTCCGGCGTGCTGAAGCCGCAAGCCATCGTCGCCGACCTCTATGAACTGGCGCGCAGCCGGAAAAAAGGCCGGCAGGGCAATGACGAGATCACGCTGTTCAAGTCGGTCGGCGCGGCCCTCGAGGACCTGGCCGCCGGCATTGCCGTGTATCGCGCAAGCGTAGGGCAGTAGGGCAGTAGGGCAGTAGGGCAGTAGGGCAGTAGGGCAGTAGGGCAGTAGGAAACCGTGCTAATCGTGCGGCGCCGCGCCTAGTGCTACTTTGCTCTCGCCTACTGCCCTACTGCCTTACTCCTTTTGCCAATAAACCCGCAGCCGGTGGTTGTCCGGATCGAGCGCGACGAAGGTGCGGCCGAAATCCATGTCGGTCGGGCTCTGCAGGATGGTCAGCCCACGGTCGGCCCACTCGGCATGGGTGGTGTCGACAGCGCCAGGCGTATCCAGCGCAAAGACGACCTCGGCGCCGCCGCCTGCGGCCGCCGCGGCCGGCTCTACGGTATGACGCGACCAGAGGCCGAGTTTGAAGCCGTTGTCGAGCACGAACAACACGAAGGTCGGCGAGGTGTCGACCGGCTCGCGTCCGAGCAGCGCGCTGTAGAAGGCGCCGCTTTGCTCAGGCTTGTCGACATAGAGGATGACGAAATTGGGCGGTGTCATGAATTGCTCTCCAGATGGTTTCGACTGGAGCAGCATAGCGCAAGCTACTGCCAGATTCTGGCAGCAGTCTTAAGTGAGCAGCAGCCTTAGCTTGGCTTGTCGAGCGTCGCCCGCCATTCTTTGAGCAGCACCTGGCGACGGCGCGGATAACGCGTCTCGGTGGCGTTGAGGCCGGATATCCGATCGGCGCGAAAGTGCCTGAAATCCTGGCGCATCTCGCACCACGCCGCGACGACGCGCACCTTGTCGAAGAAGCCGAGTGCAAACGGCCAGACGGTGCGCTCGGAGGCAGCGCCGCCGGCATCGCGATAGACAAAGCTCAACTTGTGCTCCTCGCGGATGGCTTGCCGCACCACGCCGAGATCGATGCCTTCGGTGACCTCGGTGCGCGACCCGACCAGCAGCGTCGAGGCATCGAGCTCTTCGCGCAAATCGTCCGGCAGCACGGCGGCGATCTTGGCCAGCGCGTCGGTGGCAGCGTTGGCAAGCCGCCAGTCCGGCTGCTTGGCCACCCAGCGCGAACCGAGCACGATCGCCTCGATCTCCTCGTCGGTGAACATCAAGGGCGGCAGCATGAAACCTGGCCTGAGCACGTAACCCAGCCCCGCCTCGCCCTCGATCGGTGCGCCCTGCCCCTGCAACGTGGCGATATCGCGATAGAGCGTGCGGATCGACACACCCATTTCGCCGGCAAGGCTGCGGCCGCTGACTGGCCGGCGATGCCGGCGCAGGATCTGGATCAAGTCGAGCAGGCGTTCGGCGCGGGACATGGATCGCAACCCGGTTTGGATGGATGCCCAATTTGGATGGACGATAGTGCGCCTGCGCTTTCGGCGGCAAGCAGGATGATCGCCGACCGGAACGTATGCGGCCTGACGCCGTTGTCTGGCCATTATGGATATACGCGGTCTTCTGTTGTTCTGGTCTGTTTTGACCGCCACCGTTGCTGCCCTAAGCCTCGGACCATCCTTCGCCCACGTACTGGAATCGGTGCCGCGGCTGACCAGATGGCCGCCTTCGCTCTGGCGAGAAACCACGGTCTTCAATGCTCAGTTCCAGTTCTTTTTGACTGTCGGCGCACCGCTGGACGTGGCGGCCGTCGCCTGTCCGGGGCTCCTCGCATGGATGCTGCGCGGCGACCGCCCGGCATTCTGGTGGGTGTTGGCCGCCACCATGCTTTATCTGATGGCGCTTGTCGCGTGGGTTGCGCTCGTCAAACCGGCAAACGATGTCCTGGCCACCTGGGTGCCTGGACCGATCCCGGGCAATTTCGAAGCTATCCGGAGCCGCTGGGAAGCCGGCCATATGGTCGTCACCGGCTTCAAGGCCGTCGGTTTCATCGCGCTCGCAGTCGGGCTGCTGTCGATCAGGCGTGGCTGATCCGTTCGCAAACGCCTGCAGCCCTTTTGTTGCGCCGGTCAATTCGCTGTGGCAGAAGCGGCGCAGCCGCCGTCCGGAGATGCGCCTTCTTGAAACCTTTTCGCGACAAACGCCGCGACAGCCGCTCGCCCTCGAAAGGCGGGATGGAGCAGCCACGGCGGCGCGACGCCAATCCAACCGCTGGTCCGGAGACGAAACCGCAGGACCGGTCCGAGCAGAAAGCAGCGCCGCGCCCTCTTTCGCGCCGCGATGGCGCGCTGCCTGCCGAACATCTGCCGCTGATCCTCGAAGTCGGCGCCAATCAGGACTACGCGCTGCTCGACAGCGGCACCGGAGAAAAGCTCGAGCAATACGGCCCCTACCGCATCGTTCGGCCGGAGGGCCAGGCGATCTGGCAAAAGGCTTTGCCGGCCAGGGACTGGGAGCGCGCCGACGCCATTTTCACCGGCGATACTGACGAGGAAGGCATCGGCCGCTGGCGCTTTCCGAAGACGCCGCTCGGCGAGATCTGGCCGATGAAGCATGACGGCATCGACTATCTCGGCCGCTTCACTTCGTTTCGCCATGTCGGCGTGTTTCCCGAGCAGGCCTCGCACTGGGACCACATGGCCGGGCTGATTGCGGCGGCAAAACGGCCGGTGAAGGTGCTGAACCTGTTCGGTTATACCGGCCTTGCCTCGCTGGTGGCAGCGCGTGCCGGCGCCGAGGTCACCCATGTCGATGCTTCCAAGAAGGCGATCGGCTGGGCACGCGAAAACCAGGAGATGGCGGGCCTGTCGCAAAAGCCGATCCGCTGGATCGTCGACGATGCCGTGAAATTCGCCGAGCGCGAGGAGCGCCGCGGCAGCCGCTACGACATCATCCTGTTCGACCCGCCCGCCTATGGCCGCGGACCGAAGGGCGAGGTCTGGCAGCTGTTCGAGGATTTGCCGGCGCTGACCGACATCTGCCGTGGGATCCTGACGCCGAAGCCGCTCGCTGTGGTGCTGACCGCCTACTCGATCCGCGCCTCTTTCTTCGCCATCCACGCCTTGATGCGCGACACCTTCGCCGGCATGGGCGGCACGGTCGAATCCGGCGAATTGATCATCCGCGAGAAATCCGCCGGCCGGGCGCTTTCGACCTCGCTGTTCTCGCGCTGGGTGGCCTGAATGAGTGCGTACGAACGGCACGCGGGCGCGCCAGGGCAGGTGAAGGAAGTCACCAGCCTCGCCAATCCGCTGGTCAAGGACATCAAGGCGCTCGCGCAGAAGAAATTCCGCGACCAGCAGAATGCCTTCATGGCCGAAGGCCTGAAGCTGGTCATCGACGCGCTCGATCTCGGCTGGTCTATCAGGACATTGGTTTTCGCCAAGGCCGGACGTGGCAATGCGGCGGTTGAAAAAGTTGCGGCGCGCACGGTTGCCGCCGGCGGCACCGTACTTGAAGTTTCGGAAAACGTGCTGGTCGCCATCACCCGCCGCGACAATCCGCAAATGGTCGTCGGCGTGTTCTCGCAGAAATTGCTGCCGCTGAAGGACATTCGCGCCCATGATGGCGACGTCTGGGTGGTGCTCGACCGCGTCCGCGACCCCGGCAACCTCGGCACCGTCATCCGCACGGTCGACGCCGTCGGCGCCAAAGGCGTCATCCTGGTCGGCGAGACCACCGATCCCTTTTCGGTCGAGACGGTACGCGCCACCATGGGCTCGATCTTCGCCGTGCCGGTCGCCAAGGCGTCGGCCGAGGCTTTTCTCGCCTGGCGAAAGAGCTTTCCCGGCCTCGTCGCCGGCACCCATCTTAAGGGTGCGGTCGATTACCGCTCGGTCGATTTTTCAAAAGGCCCGGTGCTTTTGATGATGGGCAACGAGCAGCAAGGCCTGCCTGACGAGCTTGCCGCAAGCTGCGACAAGCTGCTGCGGATACCGCAGGCAGGCCGCGCCGATTCGCTCAACCTTGCGGTGGCCACCGGCGTCATGCTGTTCGAGATCCGGCGCGGCGCGCTGAAGCTCGGCCCGGAGGATGCCCGATCGTGACATCCCAAACCGTGAAACTGCAAACCATGAAGTCCTGGAGCCCCTACGCTTTTCTGGTTGTCGCCGCGATAGCGCTCGACCAGTGGCTGAAATATCTGGTCGAGACCGGCCTTGCCTTCCAGGAAAGGCTCGATCTCCTGCCGTTCCTGGCGCTGTACCGCACCTACAACACCGGCATCGCGTTTTCGCTGTTTTCGTCCTTCGGCGACACCGGCCTGGTGGTCGTCGCGGTTCTGGTGGTCGCTTTCGTTCTCTATCTTGCGGCCCGCACGCCGCCCGGCCACCTGCTTGCCCGCGTCGGCTTCGCGCTGATCGTCGGCGGCGCGCTCGGCAATCTGATCGACCGCGCTGCCTATGGCCATGTCATCGACTATATTCTGTTTCACACGCCGGTCTGGTCCTTCGCGATCTTCAACCTCGCCGATGCCTTCATTTCGGTCGGTGCCGTGCTGGTCGTCTTCGATGAGCTCATTGGCTGGTGGCGCGGAACATCGAGCGATTGACCTCACTCGCCCGGCACCGCACATTTCTTATTTGCAAGCCCGAGGAGAAAAAATGCCCGAAACCTTCAAAGCCATCCTCGTTTCGCGCGACGCCGAGAAAAACCAGTCGGTCGCGGTGACCGAGCTCACCGAGGCAGACCTGATGGAAGGCGACGTCACCGTCGCGGTGGAGGCGACGACGGTGAACTACAAGGACGGCCTTGCAATCACCGGCAAGGCGCCGGTGATCCGCCGCTGGCCGCTGGTGCCGGGCGTCGATTTCGCCGGCACCGTCATCTCGTCTTCCAATCCCGACTGGCGCGAGGGTGACAAGGTCATATTGAACGGCTGGGGCGTCGGCGAGACGCATTTCGGCGCCTTTGCCGGACGCGCCCGCGTCAAGGGCGACTGGCTGGTACCGCTGCCGGACGGCATGAGCCCGCATGATGCGATGGCGGTCGGCACCGCCGGCTACACCGCCATGCTTTGCGTCATCGCGCTGGAGCGCCACGGCATCGTGCCCGACCGCGGCCCTGTGGTGGTGACGGGCGCTGCCGGTGGCGTCGGGTCGGTCGCGGTCTCGATCCTGTCCAGCCTCGGCTATCACGTCATCGCCTCGACCGGCCGCAGTGCCGAAAGCCCCTATCTGACCGACCTCGGTGCCGCGGAAGTGATTTCACGCGACGAGCTTGCGCAGCCTGCAAAACCGCTAGCCAAGGAACGCTGGGCCGGCGGCATCGACGCTGTCGGCAGCCACACGCTGGCCAACGTCCTGTCGATGACCTCCTATGGCGGCGCCGTTGCCGCTTGCGGCCTCGCCGGCGGCATGGACCTGCCGGCAAGCGTCGCCCCGTTCATCCTGCGCGGCGTCTCGCTGCTCGGCATCGATTCGGTGATGGCGCCCAAGGCGGTCCGCATCGAGGCCTGGCGCCGCATCGGCACCGATCTCGATCACGGAAAGCTTGCCAGCCTGTCGACGAGCATCGGGTTCGACGGCATCATCGGCGCCGCGCATGACATCGTCGAGGGCAAGATCCGCGGCCGCGTGGTGGTGGACATGTGAGGCTCCAAAGGGAAAAAAGAGCGCGACCGCTAAAATTCGAACGATCAACCACAACCTTCAATAAGCTCTGTCTGGCAGGAATTCCGTATGATTGCGGAACCCGGCATCAGAGAGGCGGAACCAGCCGAACGGGCCGACCGGGCGGCCCCCGAGGCGTCAGGGCGGCAGCTTGTCGCCGCGCCGCCGCTGGCGCCGGAATTGCCGGACGCCAACCGCCACGGCCTGCCCTTCCTGACTCTCGTTGCCATCGTCGTGCTGGCAGGCCTGTCGCATCTGACCGGAGCGCCGATCTTCATCACCATTGGCCTTTTGGCGACAGCCATCGCCGGGCTCGCCATGCATCTGCGCAACAGGCGCACCCAGCGTCGCGCGGTGGCCCTTCTCGATGCCACGACCGCCCGCAGTCGCGCCGAGATCGAGACGCTGGCCGACCGCATGTGGGAGATGCAGGAGAGCGAGGAGCGCTTTCGCGGTCTGATCGATGCACTCGGCGATCTCGTCGTCCACCGCGACCGCGACGGCCATATCGTCTACGCCAACAAGGTTTTCGCCGACCTTGTCGAAACCGACCAGCGCGACCTCGCCGGCAAGACCCTGGCCGAACTAGGCATCGATGTCGGCATCGTTCCCGACGCCGCCTTTTCCGACCATGAATGCCTGAGTTCCACTGATGTCGCCATTCGCACGCCGGACGGCCCACGCTGGTTCTCTTGGATCGAGCTGTCGGTGCGCGACAAGGACAGCGGCGCCGTTTCGCATCGCGCCATCGCCCGTGACATCACCGCCCGCAAACGCGCCGAATCCTCGCTGATCACCGCCCGCGAACGGGCCGAATATGCGAGCCAGGCCAAATCGCGCTTCCTCGCCACCGTCAGCCACGAGATACGCACGCCGATGAACGGCATCATGGGCATGGCCCGGCTTCTCGCCGACACCAGCCTTTCGCCCGAGCAGCGGACCTATGTCGGCGCCATCTCGACCTCGGCCAGCGCGCTGCTGGCGCTGATCGAGGACCTGCTCGACTATTCCAAGATCGAGGCCGGCCGCTTCGATCCCGAACCGCAACCGATGTCGGTGCGCGAGATCGCCGACAATGTCATCGAGCTTTTGGCGGCGCGGGCTTTTGCCAAGGATATCGGCCTCGGCTGCCATGTCGAACCCGACGTGCCGCAGCTGATCACCGCCGACCCCGGCAGGGTCAGGCAGGTGCTGCTCAACCTTATCGGCAACGCCGTCAAGTTCACCGACAGCGGCGGCGTCCTGGCAAGCATCGGCCGCGTCCGCACCGAAACCACCAACCGCATCCGCTTCACCATCACCGACACCGGCCCCGGTCTGCGCGAGGAGGACATGGAGCGCATCTTCGAGGACTTCGAACAGGCTGACGGCACCTCGACCCGTACGCATGGTGGTGCCGGCCTCGGTCTCGCGATTTCCAAGCGCCTGGTGACGGCGATGGGCGGCACTATCTCGGTGTCGAGCCGGCTTGGCCAGGGATCCGAATTCGTCTTCGAGATTCCCGCTATTTCCGCCGTCGAGGCGCTGCAGATCCGCCAGAACGCGCTGTTGGGCCGGCATGCGGTAATCGTGTCGAAGAACCTGGTCGAGGCCGAAGCCATCGCCCGCACCATTCGCGCCAATGGCGGAACGGTCGATCTGGCCGCCGCCGCCGCCCAGGCCGCCCCTTTCGCCGAGGGCTGCAACGTGCTTCTGGTCGATGCTGCCATGGAGCAAAGCGACGGCAGGCTGCTCAGGCGCCTGCGCCAGAGCGGATTTGTCGATTGCGAGGCGGTGACGCTGATCGCGCCGACCGACCGCGGCATGCTTGGCGAGTTCCGTGCCAACGGTTACGCCACCTTCCTGGCGAGGCCGGTGCGCGGCGAGACATTGCTGCGCGTGCTTTTGACCAGCCACGCACCGGTCATCGCCGAGCCGCAACCGCAAAAGCGCGGCGCGCAGGCTGGGCACGCCATTGGCGGCCGCCAGCAGGGCCTGTCGGTGCTGATCGCCGAGGACAACGACATCAACGCCATGCTGGCCCGCGCCACCCTCCTGAAGGCCGGGCATCGGGTGAAAGTGGTCGGCAACGGCAAGGCCGCGGTCGAGGCGGTCATCAGCACCGGCCATAAGCACCGCTACGACGTGGTGCTGATGGACCTGCATATGCCTGTCATGGACGGGCTGGACGCCATCGCCGCCATCCGCCGCCATGAGGAGGAGACCGCGGTTCCGCCGGTGCCGATCATGGTGCTGTCGGCCGACAGCCAGGAAAAGACCCGCCACGCCGTGCTCGCCCACGGTGCCAGCGGCTTCGTCACCAAGCCGCTCGACCCTGATGCCCTGGTTCATGCGGTTGAAGGGCAAGTGGCCGCCTGAGGCACAACATAGACGGTCGATAGATTACCCAGCCGACGAAGTATTGCCCGCAGAGCCGTATCACGGTACTGTCACAATCCTGTTGCACCTACACCGTATCCCCGTGCCAAGAGGGATGGCTCGAAGGAGAATCACTCGTGCATACAGTCATGCCGGAATGTGATGCTCGGCCGAACGCCAGCGGGCCTTTGCTCGTCGGCCGGAACGCCGATGCCGTCATAAAAGGCGCATCGCTCGGCCGCATCGGCAATCTCGAAGTGCGGCTCGCCCGCAACGAGGCCGAGATCGCTGCCGCGCAGGAAGTGCGCTACCGGGTGTTCTACGACGAGCTTGGTGCCAGGAAGGACCTGTTCCAGATGCAGGACCGCCGCGATGCCGACCGCTTCGATCCCCTCTGCGACCATCTGCTGGTCTTCGATACTTCGCTTTCCGGTCCCGAGCATCGCCGCATCGTCGGCACCTACCGCCTGCTGCGGCAGGAGATTGCCGCGGCGGCGGGCGGCTTCTATTCCGAAGGCGAATTCGAGTTGACCAAGCTGATCGCGCGACATCCCGGCCAGCGCTTCCTCGAGCTCGGCCGCTCCTGCGTTCTGCCGGAATACCGCTCCAAGCGCACCATCGAGGCGCTGTGGCAAGGCATCTGGGCCTATATCAATCATTACGGCATTGGCGTGATGACCGGCTGCGCGTCGTTCCACGGCACCGTGCCGGCGGCACATGCAGAGGCGCTGACCTATCTTGCCCACCACTGCCGGACGAATTCATCGTGGGACGTGCGTGCCGTCGCCGGGCGCTATTGTTCGATGGATCTGATGCCGATCGAAGCCGTTAACACCAAGGCGGCGATCGCCGCGATGCCGCCGCTGGTCAAGGGCTATCTGCGCGTCGGCGCGCGCATCGGCGACGGTTGCGTCATCGACCGTGAATTCTCGACGGTCGACGTGTTCGTGGTGATGCCGGTCAAGGAGATCGGTGCCCGCTACGTCAATTATTATGGCGGGGAAGCGCAGCGGTTTGCAGCCTGACACCTTAAATCAGGGAATATCTTCCGGACGCCGGCCAGGCTTGCTTTTGTAGGACGGAAAGGCCCAGCCGAATTTCAGCGCGCCGCCGCGTACGCAGAAAGCCGCCATGAAACCTGCCAGGCCCGACGCAAGCGGCGGCAGTCCGGCGAAATCGCCAAGTGTGTAGAGGCCGGCGCCGGCAAGCGCTGCGGTAACGTAGATTTCCGGTCTCAGGAGCACCGAAGGCTCGCCTGTCAACAGATCGCGCAGAATGCCGCCAAGGGTTGCGGTGAGCATGCCGGTGACGATCGAAACTGCAGGTGACCCGGTGATCGTCAGCCCCTTGGCCGCGCCAATCACCGAAAATGCGGCAAGACCTATGGCGTCGAGCCAGAGCAGCAATTTGTAGCGCGACTCGAAACGATGTGCGCTGAAGAAGACGACGACCGCCACCGCCGCACAGATTAGCACATAGTCGCGGTTTCCCACCCAGAACACGGGCACGTTGAGGATGACGTCGCGAAACGTTCCGCCCCCGATGCCGGCAACGCTAGCCAGAAACAGGTAACCGATAATGTCGAGCTGTTTGCGCGAGGCGGCCAGCGCACCTGTCGCCGCGAAGACGGCGACGCCGGCATAGTCGAGAAGCTCGATCGGGTTCATGGAGGGAATAATGAAATACCGAGTGGGGAATAGCGAGTGGCTCCTGCGAATCTGGATTGACTCCAGATAAATTAAATGATTGAATTGTTCATTCAATTATTTGGGTGGACGTCTATGTCCCCTCGCCGCTACAGCATGGCTTCCCGGACTGCCGCCTTCGCCAAGACGAGGCAGCGCATTCTCGACGCGACAATCAAGCTGCACACCCAGAACGGCATCTTTGGCACGACTTGGAAGGATATCGCTACGGAAGCCGATGTCGCCGTTGGCACCGTCTACAAGCATTTTCCTACTCTGGATGACCTGGTGCCAGCGTGCGGCGAATTGCTGATGGAGCGCCTGCGTCCTCCGTCGCCCGAAGCAGTGACGGAGATAATCGGCGACGCGACCGATCCTGAAGAACGGCTACGCCGGGTCGCCAACGAGCTGTTCGCCTTCTACCAACGTGGCGGACGGCATCTCGAAAGCGACCTGCGCGAGCGCGAGCTTCCGGCCATGCGGGAATGGGAGGAATACCTGCGACACATGGTGGCCGGATTCGTGCGTGAGGCACTGGCGCACGACGGTCCGGGCGATGATGTCGTGCAGGCAATCAGCTTTCTATTCGACTTTCCGACGTTCAACGCCATGCGGATACGCGGCATGACGGTGGACCTCGCCGTCGAAACGGCAACGACAATGGCGCTCTGCTGGCTCAAAGGCAGAGGCCGGACGAGCACGTCTTGAGCGAACAGAATGCGGGAGGCGAAACAAAGGTCAGATGGCAAAGGGAGGAAGTCATGGACACGAATGTCGTTGAAATCACTGAATTTGCATTGAAGCCCGGATTCACCGAGCAGATGTTCCTGCAGACTAGGGATGAAGTGAATGACGAGGTGCGAAAGCTCAAGGGTTTCCTCAACCGTCGCCTGCTCAAATCCGCAGGCGGCTGGACGGAGATATTCGAATGGGCGGACATGGACAGCGCCAAGGCGGCTGGCGAGGTCTGGTCCTCCCTGCCCGGCATCAAAAACTATTGCTCGATGGTGAATTCCGCCTCGATCAAGGTCGGCTACCATTCTGTGGCGGCCGTGGCTGGCGGCGAAGCTGGCAGGAGCACTCCCCACGCCTTTTGCAGTCACGCCTTGGAAGGAGAGGCGCGCTGGTGGCTTGGCTCGCTAGCGGTGATCAAGGCGACAGCGGTCCAGACCGCGGGCCAGTTCACGCTGATCGAAGTGCTCGAGAGCGAAGGTGAGGCGCCGCTGCATGTGCACCATCGCGAGGACGAGTCATTCCTGGTGATGGAAGGCGAGATCGAGTTCGAGATCGGCGGTAAGGCGATTATGGCTGGACCCGGTTCGTTTCTCTTTGGGCCACGCGATGTGCCGCACCGCTATACGGTCAAGCGTGGGCCGGCCCGGATGCTGTTCTTCTTCACGCCTGGCGGTTTCGAGGAACTTCTGAGGGCGACCAGTGTGCCCACCGCCGACAGGCGCATTCCTCCGGACGGCGAAGGAATGCCGGACATGGAGACATTCCCCGACGTGGTCCGCCGCTATGGCTGTGAACTGCTGAGCTGAGGGCAGGAAAGCCTGCACGGCGAACTGTTTGATCGCCCTGAAATCGGATAGGTTGGGGGCGGTCGATCATCCCTCACGCTTTGGTGGCGGTTGCTGGCTAACGGAGCCCTACTCCCAGTTCACGCATCCTTCTCAGCCTGCTCGTTCACCGGCCCCGGCTCCACCGGCGCTTCGCTTGCCACATGCTTGGGGCCGCCCTTGGCGACGCCGACCATGGCCGGCCGCAGCACGCGCTCGCCGATCGAATAGCCGGGCTGCACGACCTGGACGACCGTGTTGGCCGGCACGTCGGGATTGGGCACCTCGAACATCGCCTGGTGGAAATTCGGATCGAATTTCTCCCCCTCGGGCTCGAGCTTCTTCACGCCGTGGCGCTCCAGCGCCGACAGCATGGCGCGCTCGGTGATCTCGACGCCGTCGATCAGCGCCTTGAAGCCGGCATCACCCGACGCCTTGGCCTCCTCCGGGATGGCATCCAGCGCACGGCGCAGATTGTCTGATACCGACAGCATGTCGCGGGCAAAATTGGCGACCGCATAGGCGCGCGCATCGTGGACGTCTCGGGCGGTGCGGCGGCGCAAATTCTCCATGTCGGCCGCCACGCGCAGCGCGCGATCCTTCAGCTCTTCGTTTTCCTTCAGAAGCCGCACAAGCGCTTCATAGTCGCCGTCGACGCCGCCTTCCCTTGGCTCCGCGGCAGCCTCGGTCTTCTCGGCTTCATCGGGCGCGCGTTCGTCTTTTGCCTGGTCGCTCATCGCCGTTTCCCGTCATTTTCAAATGGTGTGGATTTGCGCCCGATATCGAGGTTTAGCGGCCAAAAATCAAGGGGCAAGCGATACTGCAGCCGCTGTTGCGGCTTGATGGCGGACGGCGCAAACCTTTCGATTTTAATTCAAACTTTACCGTAACCGCCGGCTTTGCTTGCCAGGCTACTACAATGCGGGAACCATTCCTCCCTTGGAAGAGTTTCGAAGCCGACACAGGATTTTGAGATGATGCCCCGCAGGAACGGCGAAAAACGCAACGGGCTCGCCGCCGATATCCGGCGCCAGCTCGGCACCGAAGCGACCAAGCGCTTTCTGCGCACCTTGCCGGCCTTCCGCACCGAGTCCGATATTCCCGACCGTCTGAAGGAATTGCTCGACCGCCTGGACGGCGTGGAAGCCAAGGTGGTCGCAGGCGGGCGCCGTCGGTAGCGCGCCGTTGCCAGGGACGCGACCGGCAATTGTGGCCGGTTGCCATCGCGCGACATTTACGCGCAGTAACTTTGCGTGATCTCCGTCTTGCGGCAGCGCCCTGCTCCGCCTATGTTTCATGATGAACATGATTTCCCCCGAAGCTGTGGCAAACAGCAAGCGCGCCTGGTTGAAAATCCTGTCGCGCTATAAAAAGCCCGACAGACGTCGCAGCGCTGTCGAACTCGCCATCACCCTCATCCCTTTCGCCACGTTATGGGCGCTGTCCTCGGCCGCCTATGCCTATGGCCATTGGTGGGGTCTGGTCCTCATCCTTCCGGCCGCCGGCTTTCTGGTGCGGATCTTCATGATCCAGCACGATTGCGGTCACGGCTCCTTCTTTGCCAATCGCTATGCCGACGACTGGATCGGCCGCGTCCTTGGCGTGCTGACGCTGACGCCCTACGATTGCTGGCGCCGCGCCCACGCAACCCATCACGCCAGCGCCGGCAATCTCGACGAGCGCGGCACCGGCGACATCAAGACACTGACCGTCGCCGAATACCGGCAACTGTCGTGGCGGCGCCGGCTCGCCTATCGCCTCTATCGCCATCCGCTGGTGATGTTTGGCCTTGGCCCGATATGGATTTTCATTTTCGAGCAGAGACTGCCCTTGGGCATGATGCGGGGCGGCCTCACCCCTTGGGTGTCGTCGATGTCCACCAACCTCGCCATCGCCGTCATCGCCGCTCTGCTCATCTGGTTCGTCGGCCCCGGCGCGTTCCTGGTCGTGCATCTGCCGATCGTCATTCTCGCCGGATCGGCCGGCATCTGGCTGTTCTACGTCCAGCATCAGTTCGAGGAAACGGAGTGGACAAAGGACTCCGAGTGGGAATTCCAGCACGCTGCCCTGCACGGCTCGTCCTATTACGACCTGCCGCCGGTTCTGAACTGGATCACCGGCAATATCGGCGTCCACCATGTGCACCACCTCTCGGCCAAAGTGCCGTGCTACCGGCTTCCGGAAGTGCTGAGGGACTATCCGGAGTTGCGTGAGATCGGCCGCGTCACGCTTCTCGACAGCCTGCGCTGCGTCAAGCTGGCGCTATGGGACGAGAGCCGCAGCAAGCTCGTATCGTTCCGCGAAGCGCGGATGGCCGTGTAGACGCACCGCCGCACCTAAAGCGCGTCGCGCTCGACCGGCCTCATGCCACGCGCTTTAGGTTCTTGTTTATGCATGCCGTTATCGCAAAACCGCTGCACACTTTTGCGCGACATGCATTAGGGGTGCGGCGGGTTCCAAATTCCGAGCTTAAGCCGCCTGGCGTTGGTCGCGCATCAGGATCTCGCCCTGGCGGATCTCGGTGCCCAGCACTTTCAGGCATTCGCGCATGAACGCGGCAAGGCCCGGCCAGCCCTTGGCCGAAACAAGATTGCCGTCGACATGGGCACCGGTCGGCGCAACATCGATATAGATGCCACCGGCCAGCGTGACTTCCGGCTCGCAATATTGCAGCGCCGCGACTTCGCGGCCGCGCACCACGCCGTCGACCGCGATCAGGATCTGCACGCCGTGGCAGATGGTGAAGATCGGCTTGCCCGTGTCATGGAAATGCCGCACCAGCGCCTGCACGCGCTTGTCGATGCGGATATATTCCGGCCCACGCCCGCCCGCCGCGTAGACGGCGTCGTAGTCGGCCGGGTTGACCTCGGAAAACGTCTTGTTGAGGATGTAGTCGTGGCCGAGCTTTTCCGTATAGGTCTGGTGGCCTTCGAAGTCGTGCAACGAGGTCTTCAGGATCTCGCCGGCCTTCTTGTCGGGGCAAACGACATGGACCGTATGGCCCACCGCATGCATGGCCTGTTCAAAGACGAAAATCTCGTATTCCTCGCTGAACTCGCCAACGAGCATCAATATCTTCTTGCCAGCCATACCCGGTTCCTCCCTTGTGGCCACATTTATTCGGATCGCGAAATAATGGACCTATCCTAAGACGGGGACGGGCAAAATAAAAGATCGAATCGGCAATGTGGTCCGACCAGATCGCGCTTCTGGTCCCCTGGAGCAGATCAGCTGGCGCGCACCCGCCGCCAGGAGTATTTCGGGCCTTTGGCCTCCGGCTTCACCGCCGGCTGGTAGAACAGCGGCAGTCCGCCGGTGCGGCCTTGCTCGAGCCGCTTCAGCAGCACCGGGTGCGAGATCTCGAATTCGTCGAAGCCGAGGCGCAGCATGTGCGGCAGCTGGTCGATAAGCACCTGCCCGGTGGCGCGCATGGCGCCGGTGAAATGGTAACGGCTGCGCAGCAATTCGCCCTTGGAGAACGAGCGGCCGTCATTGAACGCCGGGAAGGCCAGCGCCACCAGCGACAGCTGGTCGAGCAGGCCGGCGATCTTCTCGAGCTGATCGCCGGGCTGCAGCAGCACGCCGATGCGTTCCTTCGCCGACCGCCGCACCTCCGGATCGAGGCCGAGAAACGCCTGCAGCGGCAGGATGAAGCGGCCATTGCCGACCAGCGCCTCGGCGCTTTCGGCATGAACCCACTCGTCCTCGCAAAAACCATTCGGCGTCCACAGCCGGGTGGCGTTTTCCGCTATCAATTCGCTCATCAAGAAATTCCCAAGTCCACAAGGTTCTAAAGTGCAAAACACCTCAGGGGTGTGTTGAGATTCAGGTCAGGCCGAGCCGGAGCCGAAGGCGGGCGCGAAGCGACCAAACTGCGTGGCTTCCGAGAACCGGAGCGGAGCGTACTTTTGGGTACGTGAGCGCCGGAAGCGCAGGAAGCCGCCGTTTGCAGGCCGGCATCACCTGAATATCAATATATCCTAAAGTGAGGCATCGGTCAGCGACTTCTCCAGCCCCGACAAATGGATGCCGCATTCGGTCTTGGCGTGCCCGGCCCAGCGGCCACTGCGCGCGTCGTCGCCCGGCTGCACCGGCTGCGTGCAAGGGAAACAGCCGATCGACAGATAGCCATAGGCGACGAGCGGGTTTTCACGCAGCGCATGTGCGCGCATGTAGCCGGCCTGGTCTGATGTCGTCCAGTGCGCCAGCGGATTGATGCGGATGCGCGAGCCGACCGCCTCGAACACCGGAAGCGCTGCCCGGGTCGCGGCCTGGAAGCGCTTGCGTCCGGTGAACCAGGCGCGGAACGGCTCGACGCCGCGCGCCAGCGGCTCGACCTTGCGCACGTCGCAGCAGGCGTCGGTATCGGTCTCGTTCAGATTGCCGGTCGGGTCGATCCTTGCCAGCGCCGCATCGTCGGGCCTGATCACCCGGATATCGGTCAGCCCGAAATCGGCGACCAGCGCGTCACGATAGCCGAGCGTTTCCTCGAAATGCTTGCCGGTGTCGAGAAAGATCACCGGCAGCGTGCGGTCGATCTCCGCGATCATGTGCAGCAGCACCGCCGAATCCGCGCCGAAGGACGAGACGGCGGCGATTTCGCCGTGAAAGAATTCCCGGGCCGACCGCTCGATGATCTCCAGCGGCTTCAGATGGCCATAGAGCGCGTCGAGGCCCGCCGCTTCGGCGGCGATGCCGGCCTCGACGTCGACGATCCGGTCAAGCGGCCTTGGTTTCGCCAGCATAGAGCGCCTCCTTGAACGGCGCGGGACCGACTCGGCGGTAGGCGTCGATGAATCGTTCGTTTCTGTCCAGCCGAAGCCCGAGATAGGTCTCGACGATCTGCTCGATGGCGTCGGTGATCTCTTCCGAGCTGAAGCCGCGGCCGATGATCTCTCCGACCGAGGTGTTCTCGTCGGCCGAGCCGCCGAGCGTCACCTGGTAGAGCTCGGCGCCTTTCTTCTCGACGCCGAGGATGCCGATATGGCCGACATGATGGTGGCCGCAGGCATTGATGCAGCCGGAAATCTTCAGCTTCAATTCGCCGATCTCGCGCTGGCGCTCCAGCGAGGCGAAGCGCCGCGAGATTTCCTGTGCCACGGGAATCGAACGCGCTGTCGCCAGCGCGCAATAATCGAGGCCGGGGCAGGAGATGATGTCGCTGATCAGGTTGGAATTGGCCGTCGCCAGCCCGATATCGACAAGCGCGTCATAGACCGCCTTGAGGTCGGCACGCGCGACATGCGGCAGGATCAGGTTCTGCTCGTGACTGACGCGCAGCTCGTCGAAGGAATATTTTTCGGCAATGTCTGCGACCGCTTCCATCTGGCTGTCGGAGGCGTCGCCGGGCGTCTCGCCAATGCCCTTGAGCGAGATGGTCACCGCCGCGTAGTCGGGATGGCGATGGGTGACCACATTCTGGTCCAGCCATTCGGAAAAGCTCTTCGAGTCGAGCCGGGCAAGCTTGACCGCCTCGTCGCCTTCCGGCCGATCGACAAGCGCCGGCGGCGCGAAATAGGCGTCGATGGCGCGGATGTCTTCTTCCGGCAGCCTCAGCTCGGCGTCCTTCAACTCCTGCCATTCGGCCTCGACCTGGCGGGTGATCTCCTCGACGCCGGTCTCGTGGACCAGGATCTTGATGCGCGCCTTGAACTTGTTGTCGCGACGGCCGTAGAGGTTGTAAACGCGCAGGATCGCCGTGCAGTAGGACAACAGATCCGCTTCGGGCAGGAAGTCGCGGATCTTCTTGGCCACCATCGGCGTGCGGCCCTGGCCGCCGCCGACATAGACGGCGAAACCAAGCTCGCCGGCGGCGTTCTTCTTCAGATGCAGGCCGATGTCATGCGTCTGGATGGCGGCGCGGTCGCGCTCGGCGCCGGTCACCGCGATCTTGAATTTTCGCGGCAGGAACGAAAACTCCGGATGCACCGACGACCATTGCCGCAGGATTTCGGCATAGGGGCGCGGATCGGCAACCTCGTCGGCGGCGGCGCCGGCGAAGTGGTCGGCGGTGACGTTGCGAATGCAGTTGCCACTGGTCTGGATGGCGTGCATCTCGACGCTTGCCAGGTCCGCCAGGATCGCCGGGATGTCCGACAACGCCGGCCAGTTGAACTGGATGTTCTGGCGGGTCGTGAAATGCCCATAACCCTTGTCGTATTTGCGTGCGATGTGGCCGAGCATACGCAGTTGCTTGCTGTTCAGCGTGCCGTAGGGCACGGCGATGCGCAGCATATAGGCATGCAGCTGTAGATAGACGCCGTTCATCAGCCGAAGCGGCCGGAACTGGTCCTCGGTGATCTCGCCGGCAAGCCGCCGTGCGACCTGGTCGCTGAACTCGGCGACGCGGGCCTTGACGAAATCGTGGTCGAACTCATCGTAACGGTACATTTTCAGGTCTTTCCGGGCGCGTCCGCCCGTTATTTTTTTCGTTCGAGCACGATCGGGATCATGCTTGTGTCATCTATGCCGCGCGTGCGGCCTGCGGACGGGCCTGCTTGCCCAGATCGTGGCGGGTGGTCGGGCCGGCGGCACGGATCTTTTCGCGCAGCCGGACCGCCTCGACAGTGCCGTTGACCACAGTCACGTCGATCAGATTGACGTCGACCACCTCGTTGTCGGCGGAGGCCTTGGCGCCGATCGCCTCCAGCCGGTCCTCGGCCGCCTTGTCATGGGCGATGTCGGCATGGTCGATGATCTCGGCCCAGCCGCCATTGGCGTACCAGACGGCTATGCCGTCGGCGAGACGGTTCGCGGTCAGCACTTTCATTGGTTCACTCCTTCCGCGGCAGCACGGGCCACGCTGTCCTGCCTGTGTGCGGCCAGCGGCTCGGACCGTTCGAAATTGGCGCCGGCGACGGCGTCGCCGATGATCGTCATCACCGGGCCGCTGAGGTCGGCGCGCGCCTCCAGCGACGGCAGGTCGGCGAGCGTGCCGTGGAAACGGCGGCGGTTGGCAAGACTGGCATTCTCGACCACGGCGACGGCCGTGTCCGGCGACAGGCCGGCTTCGATCAGCCGGCCGGCGACCTCGGCGGCGACCGAGCGCCCCATATAGACGGCGACCGTCGCGCCCGAAATGGCGAGCTTTGCCCAATCGGGCAGCGAATTTCCCTTGAGGTCGTGGCCGGTGGTGAACACCATCGACGACGACACGCCGCGCAGCGTCAGCGGCAGTTCGAAATCGGCGGCGGCGGCGAAGGCCGCGGTGACGCCCGGAACCACTTCGTAGGCGACGCCGGCATCGCGAAGTGCCGCCATCTCCTCGCCGGCCCGGCCGAACACCAGCGGGTCGCCGGACTTCAGCCGCACGACGCGCTTGCCGGCGTGGCCAAGCTCGACCAGCAGCGCATTGATCTCGGCCTGGCTCTTGGAATGGCAGCCCTTGCGCTTGCCGACCGGCAGGCGTTCGGCATCGCGGCGGCCCATGGCGACGATGGCCTCCGGCACCAGCGCGTCATGGACGATCACGTCGGCTTCCATCAGCAGGCGATGGGCGCGCAGCGTCAAAAGGTCCTCGGCGCCGGGACCGGCGCCTACAAGCGCGATATGGCCCGATGCCGGTTCGTTCGAAAGCAGCAGGCCGACGGCGGCATCATGCGCCTGCGAAAGCTCGCCGGCCTCCACGGCACGGGCCGGCGCGCCGCCAAAGAAATCGCTCCAGAAGC
This sequence comes from Mesorhizobium sp. M0894, assembly GCF_040319725.1. NCBI lineage: Bacteria > Pseudomonadati > Pseudomonadota > Alphaproteobacteria > Hyphomicrobiales > Phyllobacteriaceae > Mesorhizobium > Mesorhizobium sp. M0894. Next base: position 569,283 of record NZ_JAMYOG010000001.1, read on the forward strand.
GGCGGCGGGCATTGCCCTTCGGCAGCAGCTTTTCGGCGGCGCCGCGAAACGACGCGGCAAGTGCCGCGAGCGGCCCGAGCGAGGGCGACAGCATGCGGTCGATGCGGCTGCGCAGCATCTGCGCAAGCACCGGGCCGGCACCTTCCGTGCCGATGGCAATGGCGACCGGCGCGCGGTTGACCAGTGCCGGCGTGAAGAAATCGCAGAGCTCCGGCCGGTCGACGGCATTGACCGGAATGCCCAGCCGGCGCGCATCCCCGGCAACGCGGCGGTCGAGCGCCTCATCGCCGCTGGCGGCAAACACCATCACCGCACCATTGAGATGTGCTGCATTATAGGCGTCGGCAATGTGGGTGGCACCCGTCTCGGCGATGCAGGCCAGCAGATCGGCGCTTGCGGCATCGCTGACGATGCGCAGCACAGCGCTCGACTGAGCGAGCAGCCGCGCCTTGGCCAGCGCTTCCTCGCCGCCGCCGACGATGGCGACGGCTTCGCCCTCGACCCGCATGAAGACGGGAAAGGCATTGAGCTTAGGCTTGGCTTGCGGCATGACGAGCGGAATCCTGGAACCGTTTGCCAGTTCTACGCGGGGGCGCGAAAAACCAGAAGGCACCCACTCGCGCATCGCTTCGTAGCAGGCAATCTCTTTTCTGCAAGCATAACGGCCAAGAGAAAAATATTCCACATTCAGATGCGGAGCGGATTGAAGCTGCTGTTGCGGCCCTTGATCCGCTGCCTTTCTAGCGGCTTGCCGAGCCAGCCACAAAACAGATTTTTCCAATTTCTACCAATTTAGTAGATTAAAGCCGCCGCATGCCAGCCGAGCCATCAAAGACAGCCTGGCGCTCTCGCCGGCTCCTGTCGGAGATACCGGGTCCGAGTACCGGAACATTCACGCCTCGGCACGCGTTTGCTCTATAGGGCCAAGCCCGGTCATGCCCCTGCGGCAAAGGCCCGGCTATGGGCTTGAAAAATCAAAAAGGAGCGCCCCATGAGCAACGTCAGACTGAAACGCGGACTGTGGATCGTGGTGGCAGATGGCGAAAAGGCGCTGTTCCTCGAGAACCGTGGAGACGTCCAATATCCCGACCTTCAGGTCGTGCACGAGATGGAGCAGGAAAATCCGTCAACCCGAGAGCAAGGCACGGACCGCCCCGGCCGCTACAGCGACGGCCCTTCCGTCCACCGCAGTGCGGTCGAGGACACCGATTGGCACCGCCTCGGCAAGGAGCGTTTTGCCGACGAGATTGCCGACCGGCTCTACAAGCTCGCGCATCGCGGCACCTTCAAGGAGATCGTGCTGATCGCACCGCCGCCAGTGCTGGGCGACATGCGCCGGAAACTGCACAAGGAGGTCACCGACAAGATAACGGCCGAAATTCCAAAGACGCTGACCAACCACAGCATACCCGATATCGAGAGCCTGCTGCAGGCGACCTGATCGGGCATCGGCGGTGCGTACATTCCTTATTGATCGTGAGGCTGAAGCAGCCCAGGGCAATCGCATCAGGTTTGTGCTGCCCCTCACCCTTACCCATTCCGGGGCGAGCCGCTTGTCTCGCCCGTCCTTCGGACCCCCGTGAAAGACGGGGAGAGGGGGTTGCCAGCGTTGCGTCCAAGCCCCTTCTCCCTGTCACTTACGGGGAGAAGGTGCCGGTAGGCGGATGAGGGGCAGCGTTCCGCCCTCCCACCCCGACGCAGGGGTGAGGAGAGAAACACAAGGCGGCACGTTCACCCTCCAAGCCTCGCTCCGGAAGATGTCGAAATGGGCCTCCTTCGCCACGTTCCAATCGGTTCAAAGCTGACCGGGGCCGGATCACGGCGACAAAACGTACTGTCGGTCGGGATGCGCCAGCATGGTCATTGACCGTCGAGCATCACGGCCATGCAGATGGTGTCGACATAGCGACCATCAATGCAAACGCTACGCCTGAGGACACCTTCCGTAACGAAACCAGTTTTCTCATACAGCGTTATGGCCCGGCTATTATCGGCGTGCACCGAGAGTTCAACGCGAACGAAGTTTTCTTGCCGAGCCTTTTCTAAGGCGGCGGTGATAAGGCGACGGCCCAGTCCTTGTCCACGATAATCGGGTATGATTCCCATCGCTAAACTTCCGCGATGAGCGTGGGATGGAAAGAAATGGCGGGTGATGTCGCACCATCCCACAACGCGGTCTCCTTCCGTCGCCACGATATGCGGGTTTCGCTGCTTAATCATATTCAAAACGAAATCGCGTGTCTCAGGAAGCGGGAACGCTTCAAGCGTGGTCAGGTATTTTCGCTCCCGCGCGACAACGTCGAGAGCCGCATGGAAACTCTCAATGTGCTCTGCGGCTGTATTGGCGATTTCAACCATACTTCCTCCAAGGTTCTCCGCTTTCCCAAAGTCTTTGTCGAAGATTGTCTCATCCGCAAGCGCCCGGCTTCAAAAACGCCTGTGGCGCAGTAGGAGGCTGCCACACGGGTTGGCGAATCGTGCCTGATGCGTCGCACCCATCTTCCATCCCGAGGACCGCTTCGGTCTGCTAACGGATGAATCCCAGTTCTATCAATGCACAATTAGCAGCGTCTGCCTGCGCGAACGGGATAAGCCCTTTTCCGTATCAATCGCCTGCCTGGAGCAAGCCGCGCCGGGTGGCAACGCTTACCGGCTCTCTGCCTTTTGCTTCTTTGCCATCGATTTCATGGGGATTGCGGGTTGTCTCGCGACTGTCCGAGCCCCCATACTGCCGAGGCGGCGGCTTTCGGGCGGCGCACGTCCGACATGGCAATTCCTGAAGGCGCTCCATAGACAATGCCGCATGACACGCCCCTTATCGCCACCATCGTTGCCGGTCTGGGGCTGGCTTTCGTCTTCGGCGCACTTGCCAACCGTTTTCGCGTGCCGCCGCTGGTAGGCTATCTCATCGCCGGCGTTCTGGTTGGACCGAACACGCCGGGTTTCGTTGCCGATGCCGGCCTCGCCAATGAACTGGCCGAGATCGGCGTCATCCTGCTGATGTTCGGCGTCGGCCTGCATTTCTCGCTGAAGGACCTGTTGTCGGTCCGCGCCATCGCCGTGCCCGGCGCCATCGTGCAGATCGGCTTCGCGACAGCCCTTGGCGCCGGCCTCGCCTGGATGCTCGGCTGGTCGATGGGCGCCGGGCTGGTCTTCGGCCTGGCGCTTTCCGTGGCCTCGACCGTGGTGCTGTTGCGCGCGCTGCAGGAGCGGCGGCTGATCGAGACCGAGCGTGGCCGCATCGCTGTCGGCTGGCTGATCGTCGAGGATCTGGCGATGGTGCTGGCGCTGGTGCTTTTGCCGGCATTGGCCGGCGTGCTCGGCGGCCAGGAGCAGGTGGAGGTGCACTCCGGCGGTCTGCTGTCGCTGCCGGCGAGCTACGGCGTCTGGGGCGTCGTCGGCATCACACTGGCCAAGGTCGCGGCCTTTGTCGTGGTCATGCTGGTGGTCGGCCGCCGGCTTATCCCCTGGATCCTGCACTACGTCGCCCATACCGGATCACGCGAACTGTTCCGGCTGGCGGTGCTTGCGATTGCGCTTGGCGTCGCCTTCGGCGCGGCCAAGCTGTTCGGCGTGTCGCTGGCTCTCGGCGCTTTCTTCGCCGGCATGATCATGAGCGAATCCGAGCTCAGCCATCGGGCGGCCGAGGAATCGCTGCCGCTGCGCGACGCCTTTTCCGTGCTGTTCTTCGTTTCGGTCGGCATGCTGTTCGACCCGTTCAGCCTGATCAGCAATGGCTGGCCGATCCTGGCGACGCTGGCCATCATCGTTATCGGCAAGTCGCTGGCAGCCTTCGTCATCGTCGTCGTTTTCCGCTATCCGGTCGCAACGGCATTGATGATTTCGGCAAGCCTTGCCCAGATCGGCGAATTCTCGTTCATCCTGGCCGAACTCGGCGTCGGGCTGAAACTGCTGCCCGAACAAGGCCGCGACCTCATCCTCGCCGGCGCCATCCTGTCGATCGTCCTCAATCCGCTGATGTTTCTTGCCGCCGACCGGATGAAACCCTGGCTGGAAGCACGCGCCGGCAGGACGGCGCCGTCCGGCGAAGCAAGGCCGATCGGCCCGGCGACCGAACCCGGCCAGGTGGCTTCGGTCGCGGCGCCCGCGAAGGAGGATGGCCCGCCGCCCAGGACGAGGCTGACCGGCCACACCATCCTGATCGGCTACGGCCGCGTCGGCAGCCTTGTCGGCACATCGCTGAAGCAGGCCGCTGTGCCCTTCCTCGTCATCGAGGATGCCGACAAGACGTTGGCGAAGCTCAAGGCCGAAGGCGTCGAAACCGTACCCGGCAACGCGGCGAGTGGCGACGTGTTCGCCGCATCCAATCCCGAGGGCGCCATGCGGCTAATCCTGGCCATTCCCAACGCCTTCGAGGCCGGGCAGGTCGTGCTGCGCGCCCGCGCCGCCAATCCGGCAATCGAAATCATCGCCCGCGCCCATTCCGATGCCGAGGTCGAGCACCTCAAGGGCCTTGGTGCCGACACCGTCATCATGGGTGAACGCGAGATCGCCCGCGGGATCGTCGAGGAGGTTTTGGCAGCACCGAAAGCGCCCACGGCAGCCTAAGCCTGCGCTGCCCCGCCAGCGTAGCGGTCAAGCCCCTTCTCCCCGTTCTTCACGGGGAGAAGGTCCCGGCAGGGGGATGAGGGGCAGCGTCAACGATTGATCAAAACCAACCGCTCAAACGTGCTGGCCGCCGTTGATGTGGATTTCTGAGCCGGTCACGTAGGACGCCTGCTGCGAGCACAGGAAGAAGATGATGTCGGCGACTTCCGCCGTGGTGCCCAGGCGCCTCAGCGGGATGGTCTCGACGATTTTTTCCGTGCCCGGCGACAGGATCGCCGTATCGATCTCGCCCGGCGCAATCGCGTTGACGCGAATGCCGTGCGGGCCGAAATCATGCGCCATCTCGCGGGTCAGCGAGCCGAGTGCCGCCTTCGACGTTGCATAGGCGGTGCCGGCAAAGGGATGCACCCGGGTGCCGGCGATCGAGGTGACGTTGACGATCGAGCCCTTGGCCGATGCCAGCTCCTTGAACAGTCCTCGCGCCAGCATGATCGGGGCGAAGAAATTCACCTGGAAGACGTCGCGCCAGACATGCATCGGCGTGTCGATCGAGTTCATGCGGCTGTTGCCGTCCTTGAGCTTGGGCGAGATGCCGGCATTGTTGACCAGCGCATGCAACTGCCCGCCATGCGCCTCGAGCCGGTGGCGGATTTCCGAGATGGCGATGCCGACATCCTCCTGGTCGGCGAGGTCGACCTTGATGTGGTCTTCCGGGCCGGCCGGCCACGGGCAGTCCTCGGCAAAGGCCTGGCGCGAGCAGGTGATGACGCGCCAGCCTTCACGTGAAAAGCGCTTGACCGTGGCATGGCCGATACCGCGGCTGGCGCCGGTCAGCACGATGGTCTTTCTGGTGTCGGGTTCAGCCATGTCGCGTCTCCAAGCGGGAGATGTAGCGGAACGCGGCAGCGGTGGCGAGGGGCCTGTCGTTCAGCCGCCTGTCAGAATGTCCAGGATCGAGGTCTGCCGCTTCTTGACCGGGCCGCCGACATTGCCGGGCGGCACCGGATGCTTGATCGATCCGGTTGTGCCGTCGACACCCGGCATGGCCAAGCCGCCGGCATCGACCGTCTCGGCGGGACGCACGGGACGCGAAGCCGACTGGGTAGCTGCCGCGGGCGCCGCTGATTGGCCAACGGAAGCGACCGGCGCCGGCGGCGCCGTATCGGACGGTATCTCGTCCGGGACGATGGTGTCGGGCGGCGTCGACTTCCAGGTTCCAGGCAGCGGCCGCACCGGCACGCCCTCATGCGCGGCGACCATGAACTCGTGCCAGGCCTGCGCCGGCAATGCGCCGCCGGTGACCTTCCTCATCGCGCTGCCGTCATCATTGCCGAACCAGACGCCGGTGGTCAGATTGGCTGTATAGCCGATGAACCAGGCATCGCGCGAATTCTGGCTGGTGCCGGTCTTGCCGGCGGCCGGCCAGGCGAACGCCGCCTTCCTGGCCGTGCCGATCTCGACCGTGCCGGTCATCATCGAATTCATCATGCCGACAATGTCGGCCTTGACGACGCGCGGCGCGCCGCCGCCATTGTTTTCGTAGAGCACCTTGCCGTCGCTTGTCGTGACGCGGTGGATGAAATGGATGTCCGGCTTATAACCGCCATTGGCGAAGGGAACATAGGCCGACGTCAGTTCCAGCGGCGTCACTTCCGAGGTGCCGAGCGCGATCGAGGTGTTGGCCGTCAGCTCGGACTGGATGCCCATGCGGTGCGCTGCCTCGACCACCGCATTCGGCCCGACTTCCATGGTCAGCTGCGCGGCGACCGAGTTCAGCGACTTTGCCAGCGCCGTCGCCAGCGTCACCTTGCCGAAATATTTGCCGCCGTAATTGTCGGGCGTCCAGTTGCCGATCTTGATCGGCGCGTCGTTGCGCACGCTGTCGGGCGTACGGCCGGATTCCAGCGCCGCCATATAGACGAACGGCTTGAACGCCGAACCCGGCTGGCGGCGCGCCTCCGAGGCGCGGTCGAACTGGCTGGTCGAATAATCATAGCCGCCGACCATGGCGCGCACCGCGCCGGAATTGTCGATCGACACCAGCGCGCCCTGGCTGACATTGAGCTTCTTGCCGCTTTGGTCGATCAGCCTCCGGATCGATTGCTCGGCGAGCTTCTGCAGCGTCAGATCGACGGTCGTGTCGACAACGATGTCGCGGCGCACGTCGCCGATCAGGTCGGGCAGTTCTTCCATGATCGTGTCGGCGACATAGTTTTCCGAGCCGGTCCAGTAGGACGGCGCGCGCGTCGCCGGCGCGCTCATCGCCGTGGTCATCTCCTTGGCGCTGATCGTGCCCTCGTCGCGCATCGCGGCGAGCACCAGCTGCGAACGCTGTTCGGCCGCCTTCGGGTCGCGCGCCGGCGACAGCCGCGACGGCGCCTTGAGCAGGCCGGCGAGAAGGGCGGCCTCCGACAGTGTGACGTCGCGCGCGCTCTTGCCGAAATAGCGGCGCGAGGCCGCTTCGACGCCATAGGCACCGGAGCCGAAATAGACCCGATTGAGGTACATTTCGAGGATCTGGTCCTTCGTATGCTTGTGCTCGAGCCACAGCGCCAAAAGCACTTCCTGCACCTTGCGTTCCAGCGTGCGGTCCGGCGTGAGGAACAGGTTCTTGGCCAATTGCTGGGTCAGCGTCGAGCCGCCCTGCGAAAAATGCCCGCCGAGCACATTGGTCACCATGGCCCGGGAAAGGCCGATCGGATCGATGCCGAAATGCGAATAGAAGCGGCGGTCTTCGATGGCGATAACGGCCTCGGGAATATAGGGCGACATTTCGTGCAGGCCGACGGCCTCGCCGCCGCTCATGCCGCGATTGCCAAGCAGCTGGCCGTCGACCGAGACGATCTTGATGTTGGGCGCGCGGTCGGGAATGGCCCAGGTGGTGGCCGCCGGCATCTTCGCGCCGTAGTAGACGACGATGCCGGCAGTGGCGATGCCGCCCCAGATGGCCAGCACGAAGCACCAGTAGAACAGCCGGCCGAGCACGCCGAACAGGCCGCGCCGGCCTTTGCCGCGCCCGCCACGCGACGGCTTGGCCTTGGACGATTTGCGCTTTGCAGTAGAGGCTTTACGGTTGCTCGGCACGACGCGGTCCTCCTCGCTCACCGAAAAACCCGCCGAGGACCTCGCCCCCGGCGATGTCTCGAAGCTGGGTTCGATGCGACTGTCTTTCCGGTTCGCCATGCGCTGTGCTGTCTTCCCCATGCCTATGGCGTTCGGGTTGAAGACTAGATGCGGCGATTTAAGGGCGGGTTAAGTCGGGAAAAATCGAAGTAAACTGTATTCAATCACTTGCGAAGCACGCCCGGCTCGCGACAGTGCCAAAGCCGAAACGAAAAAACCCGCCTCGGCGGGCGGGTCGTTGGCGCCAATAAGCACCATAGCGGGATTAATAGCATAGCTGCCGGCACAAAGCAAGAACAAAATACGCTTCGCCTCAGAATAATCACTTCAGTTCGGCGGTTGCGACAACCCTCAGTCGTCCGCGTCCGGGTCGTCGGAGGCCGGCCGCCAGCTGATCGGTTCGATCTTCTTTTGCGTATGGCCGTCCGTATAGGCCCACCAGCCGGCGTCGCTTTCGTCCCAGTCGCCGCCGGCCGCCTTCAGCCGGTCGAGCGAACGGTATTGCGCGATGCTTTCGTTCATCACGCCGTCCCTATCCTGCCAGTAGACGGTGACCTTGGAACCGTCCTTCGGTGCCGTTTCGATCGGTTTTCGCGCAGCCATTTCCATTCCTCCCGGTGAAGCGAACGGAGCGCCGGGACAAGCGCCCTCGGTTCCTGGCCGATGGCCTTTATGAGAATTCGCTCCGGCGAGACATATGGCGTGGTTTTCGAGAACCGGAGCGCAGCGGACATTTGGGTCCGTGAGCACCGGAAGCGGAGAAAACTGCGCCAGATGGCCGCCGGAGTAGAATTACCATGAAGGCCATTAGCTGTGGGCGAAGATATCCTCCTCATCCCAGCCCATCAGATCGAGTTTCGCACGCGTCGGCAGGAAGCGGAAGCAGGCATCGGCTTCCCTGGTCCGGTTGTCGCGCGCCAGCCGCGCGCTCAGCACGTCGCGCAGCCGGTGCAAATAGAGCACGTCGGAGGCGGCATATTCGAGCTGCTCGGGCGATAGCGTCTCGGCCGCCCAGTCCGAGGATTGCTGCGCCTTCGACAGGCCGACCCCGAGAAGCTCGAAGCAGATGTCCTTCAGCCCGTGCCGGTCGGTGTAGGTGCGCGTCAGCCGCGACGCGATCTTTGTGCAGAACACCGGCTCCGGCATGACGCCAAAGGCGTTGTAGAGCACGGCGAGGTCGAAGCGGCCGTAATGGAAGAGCTTGGTGATGCTGCGGTTCTTCAGCAGGCTGACGAGGTTCGGCGCCTTCCTCTGGCCGGGCGCGATCTGGATGACGTCGGCCGAGCCGTCGCCCGGTGAGATCTGCACGACGCAGAGCCGGTCGCGATGCGGGTTCAGCCCCAGCGTCTCGGTGTCGATAGCGACCGCCCCGACATCGTAATGCAGCAGGCCGGGCAAATCGTTTTTGTGGAAACGTATGTCGCTCATCGTCTTCTCCGGTCGCGGCCCCGTGCACCGATGCGCGACGGGCCGTGCCCGTCCTTGCCGTGATCCGGTGAAAAATCAACACAAAGTTGATTGTGACGCAATTTCAGCGTGTCAGCGCCTCGAGAATGCGCGCCCAGGAGCGCTGGCCCTTGTGGAAGGAGCTCATCTCGTACTTCTCGTTCGGTGAGTGGATGCGGTCATCGTCGAGGCCGAAACCGACCAGCAGCGATTCCATGCCGAGATAGGTCTGGAAATCGCCGACCACCGGGATCGAGCCGCCGCTGCCGGTCACCACTGCCGGCTTCGGCCATTCGTCGGACAGCGCCTGCTTGGCCTTGGCGAGGAAGGGCGAGTCGTAGGAAAGCTGGATCGCCGGCGAGGCGCCGTGCGGATGGAATTCGACCGAGCAGTCGGCCGGAACGCGCTCCCTGACGAATGCCTGGAAGGCGGCGCGGATTTTTGCCGGATCCTGTTTGTGGACGAGGCGGAAGGAGACTTTTGCCGAGGCTTGCGCGGCGATCACCGTCTTGAAGCCCTTGCCGGTATAGCCGCCGATGATGCCGTTGAACTCGGCCGTCGGGCGGGCCCAGGTCAGTTCGAGCACCGAGCGGCCCTTTTCGCCGGACGGAATCGACAGGCCGATCGGGCCGAGGAAGGTCTCGGCGGTCTCGCCCAGCGACAGCCACGACTGCAATATCTGCGACGGCGTTTCCTCGACGCCGTCATAGAAACCCGGAATGGTGACGTGGCCATCCTCATCGTGGATGTCGGCCAGGATTTTTGCCAGGATGCGGATCGGATTGGCCGCCGCACCGCCGTAGAGCCCGGAATGCAGGTCGCGGTCGGCGGCACTCACCGTGATCTCCTCGCCGACCAGCCCGCGCAGCGAGACGCAGATCGACGGCGTATCGCGATCCCACATGCCGGTGTCGCAGACCAGCGCGAAATCGGCCCTCAGCTCATCCGCATTCGCCTCGAGAAACGGTTTCAGCGACGGCGATCCGGACTCCTCCTCGCCCTCGAACAGGATCGTGATTCGGCACGGCAATCCGCCATGCACCTGCTTCCACGCGCGGCAGGCCTCGACGAAGGTCATCAGCTGACCCTTGTCGTCGGCCGCGCCGCGGCCGGTGATCACCTTGTGGCCGGGCTCGATCTCCTTGACCGCCGGCGCGAACGGGTCGCTTTCCCACAACTCGATCGGATCGATCGGCTGCACGTCGTAATGGCCGTAAAACAACAGATGCGGCGCGCCGGCTGGCCCGTCGTGATGCGCGACCACCATCGGATGCCCTGGCGTGTCGCGCACGCTGGCGTCGAAGCCGATCAGCTTGAGCTCGGCGACCAGCCATTCGGCGGCCTTGCGGCAGTAGGCCGCGTAGTCGGGATCGGTGGAGATCGACTTGATACTGAGCAGGCCGAACAGGCGTTCCAGGCTCTGGTCGAAGTTCTTGTCGAGGCGGTCGAGGACAGGGGAAACTGCGGACATAGGCGGGCCTTTCGATTCTGGCGGCGAATCTAGAGCCCATGCGGCCAAACGGAAAGCCCGCGAACGTTGGGCCACGGGCAGGATCGGGTCGAAAGGCAAAAAAATGCCGCCGTGGTGGAGGGGGAACCACGGCGGCCTTACTCGAAACGATGCGGCAGCCCGGAGAGGGGGGATAGGCTGCCGCAAGTGTCCGGGATAGGCGGGGGACGGGCCTTGCTCCGGACTTCGGCGAAAACTGCCGATAGCGTTTATCTGTGTCTGCGAACGTGGCGATTCAAGGGCACAAAAATTACACTTTTGTAACATAGGCGTGAGCGAACAAAGTTCCGGCCAAGCCGCCAGGCCGGCCAAGCTCACACGCCATTTGTCAGGGTGTTGCCGGAACCCTTGGCGCAAGCCGCCTTTGGCATGGACCGCGGCGCTGCGCCGCGCTATCCCTCGTGCCATGAAAAAAGGCGATCATCTCTTCCTTGTCGACGGCTCCGGCTACATCTTCCGTGCCTATCACGCGCTCCCGCCACTGTCCCGCAAGTCCGACGGGCTGCCGACCAGTGCCGTGCTCGGCTTCTGCAACATGGTCTGGAAGCTGACGCAGGACGCCCGCAACACCGATGTCGGCATCGTGCCGACGCATTTCGCCGTGATCTTCGACTATTCGTCGAAAACCTTCCGCAACGACCTCTACCCCGAATACAAGGCCAACCGCTCGGCGCCGCCGGAAGATTTGATCCCGCAATTCGGCCTGATTCGTCAGGCGACCAGGGCCTTCAACCTGCCATGCATCGAAACGGAAGGCTACGAGGCCGACGACCTGATCGCCACCTATTGCCGGCTTGCCTGCGAAGCCGGCGCCGACACCACCATCATCTCTTCCGACAAGGATTTGATGCAACTGGTTGGCCCAACGGTTGCCATGTACGACCCGATGAAGGACCGCCAGATCGGCGTTCCCGAGGTGATCGAGAAGTGGGGCGTGCCGCCGGAGAAAATGATCGACCTGCAGGCGCTGACCGGCGATTCGGTCGACAATGTGCCAGGCGTGCCCGGCATCGGGCCGAAGACGGCGGCGCAATTGCTCGAACAGTTCGGCGACCTCGATACGCTGCTCGCCCGCGCCGGCGAGATCAAGCAGGACAAGCGGCGCGAATCGATCATCGCCAACGCCGACAAGGCGCGCATTTCGCGTGATCTGGTGACGCTGAAGAACGACGTGCCGGTGACCGAAGGGCTTGACGAATTCGTGTTGCACGCGCCGGACGGTCCCAGGCTGATCGGCTTTCTCAAGACCATGGAATTCTCGACGCTGACCCGCCGCGTCGCCGAAGCGACCGGAACCGACGCGGGCGACGTTGCGGCCACTGCCGTGACGATAGAGCGTGCCGATACCGCGCATGGCCCCGATATGGGTTTTGGCGTGCCCGCGGCCGCCGAGCGCGCACCCCCGTCGGACGAAGCGGCTTCCGAAGTCCCGGCCGAAGCCAAGCAAGGCGACACCCCATCCCTGCTTTCGGCGCTTCGCCTGGAGGCTGCGACCGTCCGCAAGATCGACACCGGCGCCTACGCCTGCATCCGCGACGCCGCGACGCTGAAGGCCTGGATCGCCGAAGCGATGGAGAGAGGCATCGTCGCCTTCGACGTTAAGGCCTCCTCGCCCGATCCGATGCGGGCCGAACTGATCGGCCTTGCCATGGCCGTCGCGCCCGGCCACGCCGCCTACGTGCCGCTTGCCCATAAAAACGGCAATGGCGACCTGCTCGGCGGCGGCGCGGTCGACAACCAGATCTCGATCCGCGACGCACTAGCGTTGCTCAAGCCGCTGCTCGAGGACAAATCTGTCCTCAAGATCGTGCACGACATGAAATACCGCCTCGTCGTCATGAGCCGTCATGGCATCGAGATCGGCCCCTATGACGACACCATGCTGATCTCCTACGTGCTCGAGGCCGGCACCCATGGTGGCCATGGCCTGGAGGCGCTGGCCGATAAATGGCTCGGCCACGCGACCATTCCGCTGAAGGAACTGGCCGGTTCGGGAAGAAACTTCGTCGGCCTCGATCAGGCCGACCTCGGCAAGGCGACGGCTTACGGCGCCGAGCACGCCGACGTCGCGCTCAGGCTCTGGCAGGTGCTGAAGCCACGCCTTGCCGCCAAGGGCCTGGTCTCGGTCTATGAACGGCTGGAACGGCCGCTGGTGCCAGTCCTGGCACGGATGGAACAACGCGGCATCTCCGTCGACCGGCAGATCCTGTCGCGGCTCTCCGGCGAACTGGCACAAGGTGCGGCGCGGCTCGAGGACGAGATCTACCAGCTGGTCGGCGAGCGCATCAACATCGGCTCGCCAAAACAGCTCGGCGACATCCTGTTCGGCAGGATGGGCCTGCCCGGCGGTTCGAAAACCAAGACCGGCCAATGGTCAACCTCGGCGCAGCTTCTCGAAGACCTCGCCGCCGAAGGCCACGAATTGCCGCGCAAGATCGTCGATTGGCGCCAGCTGACCAAGCTGAAATCGACCTATACCGATGCCCTGCCCGGCTTCATCCATCCCGACACCAAGCGCGTCCACACCTCCTACGCGCTTGCCGCGACGACGACCGGCCGGCTGTCGTCCTCGGATCCCAATCTGCAGAACATCCCGGTGCGCACCGTCGAGGGGCGAAAGATCAGGACGGCCTTCATCGCCGACAAGGGCAACAAGCTGGTTTCCGCCGACTACAGCCAGATCGAATTGCGCGTGCTCGCCCATGTCGCCGAAATCCCGCAGCTCAAGCAGGCCTTCGCCGACGGCGCCGACATCCACGCCATCACCGCCTCGGAAATGTTCAACGTGCCGGTCGAGGGCATGCCTTCGGAAGTGCGCCGCCGTGCCAAGGCGATCAATTTCGGCATCATCTACGGCATTTCGGCCTTTGGCCTCGCCAACCAGCTGTCGATCGCACGCGAAGAAGCCGGTGACTACATCAAGAAATATTTCGAGCGCTTCCCCGGCATCCGCGACTATATCGACGCCACCAAGGCCTATGCGCGCGAGCACGGCTTCGTCGAGACCATCTTCGGCCGCCGCATCCACTACCCGGAGATCAGATCGTCAAACCCCTCGATCCGGGCGTTCAACGAGCGCGCCTCGATCAACGCACGCCTGCAGGGCACCGCCGCCGACATCATCCGTCGCGCCATGATCCGCATGGACGAGGCGCTGGAGAAGGCGAAGCTTTCCGCCCGCATGCTGCTGCAGGTGCATGACGAACTGGTCTTCGAGACGGCCGAAGCCGAGGTCGAGGCGACGATTCCCGTCGTCTGCCACGTCATGGAGAACGCCGCCATGCCGGCGGTATCGATGTCGGTGCCGCTGCACGTCGACGCCCGCGCCGCCAACAACTGGGAAGAGGCGCATTAGGGCGGGGCCGATCAACTGCAATCTGTAGCGATTCGTCGCGCCCCCCTCTGTCCTGCCGGACATCTCCCCCACGAGGGGGGAGATTGGCAGCTTGGGCGCTGCGCACCATCGATTGGAAGTGGCAAACGCCGGGATGTTAGCCGATCTCCCCCCATGTGGGGGAGATGTCCGGCAGGACAGAGGGGGGCGCTGTCCCGCCAGCATCTCGCGGCTTAGTAAGCCCTCAAGCCGCCTCAGCCAAACACTTCGCACAGGTGCCGCGGAACTCGATCACCGCCTTCTTAGCGGCGAAGCCGGTCGAGCGCACCCATTCGTCGAGCCGGTGGCCGACATCGTGGTCGGAGAACTCGGTCACCTGGCCGCAGCTGTCGCAGATGGCAAACGCCGTCATCGAATGGCTGTGGTCGTGCGGCTCGGCACAGGCGACGAAGGAATTGAGGCTTTCGAGCCTGTGCACGAAGCCGGACTTCACCAGCGTGTCGAGCGCCCGATAGACCTGCAGCGGTGCACGAAAACCGCGCTCGCGCAATTGGTCGAGCAACGTATAGGCGCTGAGCGGCCCGCTGGCGGCCTCGAGTTTCTCGAGAACGCAAAGCTGGTTCTTCGTCAGTACATCCCTTGCCGCCATGATCCCGTTCCAAGCCGCTCCGTGCCGATCACTGCCAGTTCGCATGCAATTCGACCTCTTGCACTGAGATAGCGACGAACTGCTATTTTTGCTACTGTTTCTATTCGCAGCCGGTGGTCGGCTGGCCGGCGGCGCCATATTCAAAATACTGACAAAATCGTCAGCCAGGCTGGCTGTGCTTGGAAATTCGATCGGGCTTGGGGAAGCAACCATGATCAAAGTGACGCGGCGGACGCTGCTTGCCGGCACGTCTGCGCTGGCCGCTGCCGGCTTGGTGCCGTTTCGGGCATTCGCAGCGGCGCGCACCTACCATGCGCTGCTTGTTGCCTGCACCGATTACCCGAACCTGCCGAAGAAAAACTGGCTGATCGGACCGAAAAACGATGCCGGCCTGGTGCGCGATTACCTCCTGGGGAACACGCCCGCGCCGGTAAAATTCCTGGCCGAAAACGTCACGCTGCTCGCCAAGGATGTCGAAGGCGCCAACGGACCGCCGACACATGCGGCGATCAAGGCAGCACTCGCCGACCTTGCCGCCAAGGTCCAGCGTGATGATTTCGTCTATCTGCATTTGTCCGGTCACGGCGCGCAACAGCCCGCGGCGACCAAGGGCGACGAGACCGACGGCCTCGACGAAATTTTCTTGCCGTCCGACATCGACAAATGGGTCAACCGCGAACAGGGCGTGCCCAATGCGCTGGTCGACAACGAGATCGGCACCGCGCTCGACGCCATTCGCGACAAGGGCGCCTTTATCTGGGCCGTGTTCGACTGCTGCCATTCCGGCACGGCGACGCGCGCCGCCGAGGTCGACGACGAGCTGGAACGCAAGGTCGAGTTCGCCGATCTGGTCGGCGGCGACGATGCTGCCAGGGCGGCTGCGGTGAAAGCCTATGACGGGATTGCGTCGGCCGCGCCGCGCGGCTTTGACGAGGACGGGCAGCGCAAGCCGGCCTTCAAGCTGGCGCCGACCGGCGCCGAGCCGACCACCAAGGGTAGATTGGTCGCCTTCTACGCGGCGCAGACGGTGGAGACGACGCCTGAGATGCCGCTGCCCAGGGGCACGGCCGATGCGCCGCGTTTCGGGCTGTTCACCTTCACCATCCTGTCGAAACTGGCCGAGAACCCCAACATCACCTACCGCCAACTCGGTCAGTCGGTGCTGCAGCAATATTCGGCGGACGGCCGCACCCGGCCAACGCCGCTGTTCGAGGGAGAACTCGACGCACGCGTCTTCGGCACCGACAAGACCGATGCGGTCATGCAATGGCCGATCGTCGTCAAGGACGACAAAGCCACCATCGGCGCCGGACTGCTGCATCGCCTCACCCCCGGCAGCAAGCTGGCAATCTTGCCGTCGGCGCTGTCGCCGCTGTCCGAGGCGCTTGGTTATCTCCAGGTGCGATCGGCAAAGAACCTGGAGAGCCGGGTCCAGCCGGTCGAGTTCGGCGGCAAGCCGGCGCTCAAGCTGGCTGACATCCCCGCCAATGCCTATGCCCGGCTCGCCGAGCTCGCCGTCGACTACAAGCTCGTGGTCGCGCGGCCGGCAGCGGCCAAAGGCCTCGAGAAAGAGGCTGCGCTGGCGAACTCGGTTCTCGACGATCTGGCGGCCAGGGAGAACTCAGGGTTCCACATCGCGCTGGTCGAGCCGGGCAAGAGCGCAGATCTGCGTCTCGCCGTGCTGCGCGAGAATGCCATTGCCGGCGCCGCAGAAGACGCCACCGACGCGCCGGCGCTGTGGTTCCTGCCAGCTTCGGGCGACATGACGCTCAAGGATGGCAGCAAGCCGCCGCTGATCGTCATTCATCCGGACGGCCGCGAAAAGCTGATCGACGCCGCGGCCAGGAACCTGACGAAAATCTTCCGCGCCATCGGCCTGTCGAGGCTGGCCGCCGCTTCGGATTATCGGCCGGAAGAGGTCGACGTCGAGTTCCGGATCAAGCGTCTGGACAGTGACGCGCTGCAGCCTATCGAGCCGTCGACGGTGCCGCGTGTTTCGCCCGACGATCAGGTGCATGTGCTGGTCTGGAACGGCTCGACCAACCTGGTTGACATCAACGTGCTCTATGTCGGCTCCGACTATTCCATCCAGCATTTTCTTGCCGAGCGCCTGACCGAGGGCGCCGTGCTCGAGGAAGGCCTGTTCAAATTCACCGACACCAGCTTCGGCATGGAGCAGATGATCGCCGTCTTGACCGAGGCGCCGCCGCAGAGCGAGAAGCAGGACCTGAGCTTCCTGGCGCAAGCGGGGGTTGTCTCGGTAACGCGCGGACTGGGACAGCCAAGTTTCTCCGATATGCTGGCCGATATCGGCATGGCGCCGGCGACGCGGTCGGCCATGCGGCTCACCGACGACAAGGCATCGAAGGGCGCCGTGATGATCTTCCCGATGGAGACGGTGCCGCGCGCCTGAGGCGGGATCAAGCGCCCGGCCAGGCCTCTTGCCTGATCGGCTGATAATGAACATTCTTCGACCGCCGCTGTCGGCGGCCGAACGGAACGGATGAGGGCGTTCGTGAACAGGATGGTATTTTCGTGGCGCGCAACAACCGCCGGCTTTGTCGCCGGGCTGTTGCTGGCCGCCAATGCCTCGGCGGACGAGATCTGCGGCCTTTGCGCCAAGGAGGTCGTCATCAACTCCGAACTGGCGAGTTGCTTTCTCGATCAGTACGACCAGATCGCCAAAACCGGCAACACCGCCGTCGTCGTCGATCTCAGCAGCTGCACCTCACGCGGCGTGGTCGAGCCGTTGCCGTCGCCTGGCAAGCCGCAGGTGGAGCCTGACGTGCAGTTCATCGTTTCGCGGGCGCAGCTGGATTGCCTGAAGAAGAAGCTGGAGACGCCGGGCATCGTGCTCGATCCGTCAGCTATCATCGAACTGGACAGCTGCGGATGACGAAAGCAGGGAGCGACGCAACGCAGCAGGCAGGGGCGGCGCCGGTACCGCAAAAGAAGCCGGCGTCACTGCCGGAAACCGTCGAAGGCCTGCCTTGGGTGAGCAATCACGAGGTCAAGAAGGAGGCCAACCCGTTCACCGATCGCGACTGGCGCATGCTTGTCTATGCCTGGTCCGGATTGCTGGTACGGCTGGCGATCATCTTCACCTTGATCTTTTCGGTCTACCAGTTCCTGGCAAACCAGGAGCAGAAGCGTGTCGAACAGACGATGTCGCTGGTCGAGCTCTGGGAAAGCAAGGATTACCAGCAGGCGCAACGGGCCCTCAAGCAACGCCTGGCGACGCTCAATGCCAAATACGGCAATCTGCTCAGCGCCAATCCCACGCCGACCGAGGAACAGGTCTATCGGCAACGCATCGGCATCGAGGCGATGAGCGCAACCGGCGGCGACATGCCGCTTGCCGAGTTCAGCGACAATTTCGACCGCATCGTCTATTTCCTCAACCGTCTTTCCTTCTGCGTCGAAGGCAGGCTTTGCTCGCGTCAGGTCGCCGACTCGTATTTCCGCGACTATGCCGCCTCGTTCTGGAGCTATTTTGCCGGCTATATCGACAAGGAGCGCAAGGCCGGTTCGCCGACCTTCGCCCTGCCAATCGAGAACTATGTCCGCCAGGCGCCACCCCCGGCCCAATCCAGATAATCCCCGAAAATGCGAAAGCCGGCGACGGAAATGCTCCGCCGCCGGCTTTGATTGGAGCATTTTGCAGCCAAGTGTGATCATATTTGGCGTCGCAGAAATGCCGCTAAAATAGATAACCCGCCCCGATGATCGCGGCGCGCACTCTGCAGGCCTATTTGTACAGGCTGTTGATCCACTGGACGTTGATGGCGTTCAGGCGCACGGCGGTATTGGCATCCGGGCTCTCGGCCACGTTCACGCCGGTGATGACGCGCTGCTTGGAGCCATTGTCATAGGCATAGACCGAGCTGCCGCTCGAACCTGGATACGTGTCGCAGTCGTACTGGAAATACTCGGTGGCGATGTTTTCGGCGTGCACTTCGCAGGTCGCCTTCCACATCGTGCCCATCGGCTTGTCGCCGGGATAGCCGATGATGTTGGCGGTGAAATCGCCGAGATCCACATAGTTGGCATAGCCCAGCCAGCCGAGATTGGTGCCGACATCCTGCTTGAGAGTGACGATGCCGAGATCCCACGGCACGACAGAGCCGTAAAAGCCTTGGTAATTGTCGATGAAGCCCTGGACGATATAGGCGCTTTCATAGGTGAAGGCGCCGAACGGAGCGTCGTCGGCGGTCTTGCCATTGAGAGCCGGCACGAACAGGATATCGTCGAGCCAGGCCTTGTCCTCGTGGCTGTAGAGGCAGTGCGCCGCGGTGAGCACCGTGCGCGGGCCGATCAGTGTCGCCGAGCAGCTGCCATAGCTGCCGCTCTTCGATTTGCCTTCGAGATAGCCGATCGCGGTGAACGGGTAGGTTTTGGTATTCTTGATCTGCTCGCGGTCGTCCGTCCCGAACACCTGGCGGCCGGCCTCTTCGCCTCCGCTTAGTCCGGAATTATCGGACTTCTGCCCGTCGGCGGGCGCGTTCATTTCCTTGATGACAAGGTCCTTCAGCGTCTCGTTCGGGTCGATCTTGATGTCCTTGCCATCGGCGGAGCGGCCGACGATGCCATAAGATTTGACTGCCGTTGCTTCGTCGGCGAGCGGCGCGGCGCGGTTGGCCTCGTCGTCGGTCAGTTTCGGCGGGGCGATCGGTTTCGCCCGGCCGGGCTTGTAATCGCCCGATGTCACGTCCCGCATGCTTTCGCCGTTGCCAGCATTGGCGGAGCCTGGATCGGCAGCCAAGGCAGGAACCGCCCACATTGCGGTGGAAAGCAACGCGGACGCAATAATGCTATGTGTCAGTTTTGTCATGGTGAGACTCTCCCAAAAGTCAGCAAGGACTGGATCAAGATAGAGAAATATTGTCGAGATCGTGGTGGTGACGAAAAATGAAATTGGTTGCCGGCGCCTTTACCGGGCCATTATTCAGTGCAGCCAGTTTAGGTCCCCGCCAAAAATGCCCGCAACGGTATACTGCCTAAATTAATCCAACATTGGCAATGACAAATTGCTTTCACATAGCCCGTGGGGGGCTATAGGATTTGGGCGGGCTTGGTTCGACAGCACGATTAGCAAAAGTGGTGCTCGGTTTTGTGACGGATCGCGCTCCGCCTTGGAGCATGATCTCACCGGCCGGTTCCATTTCAGTGGATCATGCGTCCGTGGCTGACCTGTCGGAATATTGTCTCAGGGGGTTCGAGGTGAAGATCATCCATAGGTTCAGACCGATTGCCGCCGCCGCGCTGCTCGGCATCGCGGCGGCCTTGCCGGTCGTTGATTCCGTTCATGCCACGGACGCGGCCGCCCGGCCGGAGGCGGCGATCTCGCCGATGAAACGCGTGGCCGAGGCCAGGGCAAAGGCCAGGGCGGAGAACCCCGACGGCGCCGATCGCGTCTACGGCGGCAAGCAGGCCGAGACGGGCGCCTACCCGTTCCAGGTGGCATTGCTGACCACGGGCAAGCTGGACAAAAGCCCGGCCTCGCAGGCGAATGCGCAGTTCTGCGGCGGCAGCCTGATCGCGCCGCAATGGGTGCTGACCGCGGCGCACTGCCTCAATGACGACGGCGAGCCGATTTCGCCTGATGTGGTCACCGTGCTCACCGGCGCCACCGATCTCAGCGAGGGCAAGCGCTACAAGGCGGTGGAGATCATCGTCAACGAGGGCTACAGCGAGCAGACGCTGGACAACGATCTCGGCCTGATCCGGCTGGCCGAGCCGGCCGATGCCCCGACCATCAAAATTGCCAGTGAGCCGACCCCCGACGCCGGCAAGACGACAGTCACCGGCTGGGGCAAGATGCAGGACGGAACATTTCCCACCGCGCTGATGGTCGCCGACCTGGACCTCCAGCCGAACGCAACCTGCAACAGCGGCATCAAGGCGATTTATGCGCATGATTTGAAAGCAGCGCTCGGCGAGCTCGCCCGCCGCATGCGTTATTCGGAAAGGGGCATCGAGGCGGCCGCCAACGCGATTGCTGCCGACATGGCGGATCCGCTGACCGGCAACATGATCTGCGCCGGAACGGCCAGCGGCGAGCGCGACGCCTGCAATGGCGACAGCGGCGGACCGCTGTTCATGACCGGCGCCGATGGTCCGGTGCAGGTCGGCGTCGTCAGCTGGGGCGAAGGTCCGGCCGACGGCGGCACCGCCTGCGGCCACAAGAACGCCTACGGCATCTACACGCGGCTGGCCAATTACACCGGCTGGATCGAGGAGAAGATGAAAAGGGCAGCGCCCGTGCCCGCAGCACCCAAAGCCCTCGGCACGGCGCAGAAGCCGGCGACCCCCTGACCGGCGTCACCCGCTGAACGAACGAACGGCGCGAGCAATCCCGCCGCTTCTGCCCGGAAACTTTTGGTCGGAACTAGAACCAGCGATCGCGGCGCTGGTCTGTGGCGGCCAAGGCGAGGCCCAGTAGCGCCCCTACGGCCGCTCCGAGTATGAATGCGGACGATACTGTGCCGGGATTCTCCTGGACGACCCCGGAAACCGTCTGCGCCCTGTTGCGCAGGGCTTGCGCCGTCCGGGACGCGCGGTCAGCAGCGCTGTCATACCAGTCGCCGGCCTCTTCGATCGCCTCTTCCGCGCGTTCGGCCAAGGTCCGATTGATCTTGCTGATCTCACGCCTCAGCTGCGCGACCTGCTTCTCCAGGGCTTCCTGAGCTTCACGTTGAGTCATCTTCGGTGCTGCGGATTCGTTCGGGTCGTCGGCCATGGTAATCTCCTTTGCGGAAGGCTCGGCTCAACGGTCGGCCCACTGTGCAGGTTCCTCGGCAAAACGATTCTGTCCGGTGTTTGTTCGGTGAGAACCCGGGATTTGTTCGGCATGTGTGCGAATTCGGCATCAACATCGGATCGTTCCAGCGCTCCCCGCGTTGGTGAAAACGCCACAAGGGAGGAACCGCCATGGATGACGATCGACATGAAAAAATTCGGCAGCGAGCCTATGAAATCTGGGTGCGCGAAGGCCGCCCGCACGGCGAACATGAGCGTCATTGGCAGCAGGCGAAGCGAGAGCTTGACCTCGACGACGCGGATCGCGGTCCGGCTGGAGTGATCGCCAGTTCCGACGTTCTGACGGTCGAGGCACTGGCGATGCGCACCGGGATAACCGGTGATCAGGCGCAAGAGCTGATCGACAGGCTCGGCAACGACAGAGCCGCACTCGAAGAAGCCGCGCGGAACCTCAAGGCAGCCGAAAGTTAGCCGCTGGCCACCGTGTCGAAGACAGCTATCAGTTTGCGCTGCCGCGTCTTTCGATGAAAACGGACCGCGGACCGTCTTCGCCTACTTCCTTGGCGGCCCCTTGCGCTCGGCCGACGTCGCCCAGAGATTGATGTCCGACTCGCGGGCAAAGGTGTCGATCTCGGCGAGCTCGGCATCGCTGAAGTCGAGCGTCTCGAGCGCGCCGACGCAATCCACGACCTGTTCCGGCCGGCTGGCGCCGATCAGCGCCGACGTCACCCTGCCCCGGCGCAACACCCAGGCCAGCGCCATCTGCGCCAGCGTCTGGCCGCGGCGACGGGCGATGACGTTCAGCGCCTCGATATTGCCGATCGATTTGTCGTTGATGAATGCCGGGCGCAGCGACTTGCCCTGGCTGGCGCGGCTGCCATCGGGGATGCCGCCGAGATATTTGTCGGTCAGCATGCCTTGCGCCAGCGGCGAGAACACGATGGAACCGACGCCAAGCCCCTCGAGCGTATCGAGCAGGCCATCATCCTCGACCCAGCGGTTGAGCATCGAATAGCTCGGCTGATGGATCACGCAAGGCGTGCCGAGCTGCTTCAAAATGTCGGCGGCTTCGCGGGTGCGCTGTGAATTATAGGAGGAAA
Source organism: Mesorhizobium sp. M0894 (assembly GCF_040319725.1). Lineage (NCBI taxonomy): Bacteria > Pseudomonadati > Pseudomonadota > Alphaproteobacteria > Hyphomicrobiales > Phyllobacteriaceae > Mesorhizobium > Mesorhizobium sp. M0894. Next base: position 591,773 of record NZ_JAMYOG010000001.1, read on the forward strand.
TGCCGGCATAGAGCGCCTTGCCCGAGCGCACCGCGTGATCGAGCGCGCCCATCGTCTCTTCCAGAGGGGTGTCGGGGTCGAAGCGATGGGAATAGAAGATGTCGACATAATCGAGCCCCATCCGCTTCAGGCTCTGGTCGAGGCTGGCCAGCACATATTTGCGGCCGCCCCATTCGCCGTAAGGTCCTGCCCACATTTCGTAGCCGGCCTTGGTCGAGATGATCAGCTCGTCGCGATAACCGGCAAAGTCCGTCCGCAGGATCTCGCCAAAGGCCCGCTCCGCCGAGCCGGGCGGCGGGCCGTAATTGTTGGCGAGATCGAAATGCGTGATGCCGAGATCGAAGGCCTTGCGCGTGATTGCCTGCTTGGTTCTATGCGGCGTGTCATCGCCGAAATTGTGCCACAGCCCGAGCGAGATCGCCGGCAGCTTCAGGCCGGACCGCCCGCAGCGATTGTAGACCATCTTTTCGTAGCGGTTCTCGGCGGGAACATAGGGCATGGGAAATCCTCATATCGAAACGAGCCCGACGGCTGTCGCCGCGACGCACGGCAGCCGAGCCTTCCGCACCTTTAGCCTCTCCCCGCGCAAACGGGGAGAGGTTTTTACGGTGCTTGGGAGGTGCGCCGCCTACTTCGTTTTCTTCTTCGCCAGCAGCTCCTTCGCTGCCTTGACGCCGAGTGCCGCGGGCCGCTCGCAGCTGGTCTGCATGGCGACGAACTTTCCGGTCTCGCCAGAACGCAACAGGCCGGTCATGACATCGACGGCATGCAGCGCCAGTTCCATCGAGCAGCGGTGCGGCCGGCCTTCGGTAATCGCGATCGCCATGTCGGCAAGGCCGGCGGTGCGGTAGTTGGCCATCATGCCATGCGAATGCATCTCGTTGGGCACGCCGAACGGATGCCGCCATTTCGGCAGCTTCTTCACCGGCTTGGCGGCCTCGGTGTAGCGCACCTCGCCGCCGAAGAAATTCGGATCCGGCACGAACACCGTGCCTACCTCGCCATAGAGCTCCATCGGCGCGTGGCCATGGCTCCAGACATCCCAGCTGGTGTTGAGCGTCACCACGGCGCCGTTCTCGAATTCCAGCACGCCATGGATCGTCGTCGGCGTGGAGACCGGGATCTTTTCGCCGGCGCGCGGCTTCGAGCTGATGATGCGTTCCGTCATCGGGATCGAAGCAAAAGCCGCGACCTGCTTCACCGGCCCGATCAGCTGGATCAGGTTGGTGATGTAATACGGTCCGATATCGAGCACCGGCCCGGCGCCCGGCTGGAAGAAGAAGTCCGGATTGGGGTGCCAATGTTCCATCCCATGGCTCATCACATGACAGGTGCCGCTGGTGATCCTGCCGAGCCTGCCGGTGTCGATCAGGTCGCGGACAAGCTGGTGCGCGCCGCCGAGGAAGGTGTCGGGCGCCGAACCGATGCGCAGCCCCTTGCTTTCGGCCCGTTTCTTCAGGTCGAGCCCTTCCTTGACCGAGAGCACGAAGGGCTTCTCCGAATAAACATGCTTGCCGGCGTCGAGAATCTGCTTCGACACCTCGTAATGCACCGCCGGAATGGTCAGGTTGACGATGATGTCGATATCGTCGGCCTTGAGTAGCCCCTCGACGGTCTCGGCGCGCAGCTTGAACTCTTTTGCCCGCGCTTTCGCCGCTTCCATGTTGATGTCGGCGCAGGCGCGCATCTCGATGCCACGGAACAGCGGCGCCAGCGAGAAATACGCCTTCGAGATGTTGCCGCAGCCGATGACGCCGATGCCAAGTTTTGTTGCCATGCTGGTGTGCTCCTAATAGGTCTTGGCGGCTGCGATCGAGCGGCGGGCGAAGCGCGCGATATCGTTGGGATTGTCCTGTTCCATGACGTAGTATTTTGCGGCGCTTTTGGCGCGCAGCGCCTTGATCAGGCCGGGCCAGTCGATGGTGCCGTGGCCGACATCCGACCAGCCGTCCTCGTCGAGTCCCTCGCCCGCCTTGGCCATGTCCTTGACGTGGACGGCGACGATGCGCTTGCCGTGCTTCTCGATCCAGGGCAGCGGATCGACGCCGCCGCGCACCACCCAGGCGACGTCCATCTCCCAGCCGATGTCAGGCGCCGAGGACAGAATATGGTCCTGCGGCACCGAGCCGTCGGCAAGCGCCTTGAACTCGAAATCATGGTTGTGCCAGGCAAAGCCATAGCCGGCTTTCCTGGCCGTCTCGCCGACCTTGGCCAGGCGTTCGCCGAAGCCGCGCCAGCCGGCTGTGTCGGCCGGCCTGAACTCGGCGTTCAGGAACGGGCAGATGAGCAGCGTGATGCCGAGCGCGTCGGCCGTCCTGCGCACGCCATCGAAATCCTTCTCGAGCGCGTCGATCGAGAAATGCCCGGTCGGCATGGCAAGCCCGTTCTTGTCGAGTTCCGCACGGAATGCCTTGGGATCGTCATAGACACCACCGAACCCTTCGACTTGGCTGTAACCAAGCTCGCCCAGCATCTTGAGCACGCCCTCCCAGGGCTGGAAATTGCGGGCACTGTAAAGTTGGAATGACCAGTTCATCGTCTCTGTCCGTTTTCTTGTGGATGGTTAGTCTTGGGGGGATGAGTCTTGGGGGGAATGGAAGGGTCTTGGGTGGCTAGATCTGCTCTAGAGGCGGTTACCTGTGGCGGCGTCGAACAGCGAGGCGCGCATCGGATCAAAACCGATGCCGACCGCCTCGGCGTTGTTTGGCGTGCGCTCGGCTGTCACCCGTACCGTGAAATTCTGGCCGCCGAGCTTCAGCCAGACCAGCGTGTCGGAACCCATGGGCTCGACGACCTCGACACTTGCCGTGGCTGCGAATGGCCATCCCGTGCCGCTGTTGAACGCGACGTGCTCGGGGCGGAGGCCGAACACGGCCGGTCCCGGCACCGGGTCCTTCTCGAAAGCATAGGTGGCAAGCGGAATCCGTACATCCTCGGCGACGAAGTGCCAGTCGCCGTCCGCCTGCTCCAGCCTGCCGTCGAGGAAGTTCATCGCCGGCGAGCCGAGGAAGCCGGCGACAAACCGGTTGACCGGCCGGTTATAGATGGTCTGCGGTGCATCGAGCTGCTGGATGACGCCGCCCTTCATCACCGCGATGCGGTCGGCCAGCGTCATCGCCTCGATCTGGTCGTGGGTGACGTAGATCATGGTGTTCTCGAGCTTGCGATGCAGCAGCTTTATCTCGACGCGCAATTCCGCGCGCAGCTTGGCGTCGAGGTTGGAGAGCGGCTCGTCGAACAGAAAGACATCGACGTCACGCACAAGTGCGCGCCCGATCGCCACGCGCTGGCGCTGGCCACCGGACAGAGCCGCCGGCTTGCGATGCAAAAGCGGCTCGATCTGCAGGATCTCGGCGGCCCGGGCGATGCGCTTGGCGATCTCGTCCTTGGCGAGGCCGGCAACGCGCAGCCCAAACGACAGGTTCTTCTCCACCGTCATCTGCGGATAGAGCGCGTAGGACTGGAACACCATGCCGATGCCGCGATCCTTGGGCTCTTCCCAGGTGACGTTCTTGCCCTTGATGAAGATGCGGCCTTCGGAAACGTCCAGCAGCCCGGCAATGCAGTTGAGCAGGGTCGACTTGCCGCAGCCGGACGGGCCGAGCAGCACGATGAACTCGCCTTCTGCGACATCGAGGTTGAGCGTCTGCAGCACCGATATCGCGCCGAAATTCAGCGACAGGTTCTGGATCGAGACGCTGGTGCCGTTTGCCCCGCTGCTGCCGTTTACCTCAACACTGCCGTTTGCGTTCATCGCCATCATCCTTTCACCGCGCCGGCGGCGATGCCGCGCACAAACAATTTTCCGGACAGGAAATAGACGATCAGCGGCACCAGGCCGGTCAGGATGGTGGCTGCCATGTTGACGTTGTATTCCTTCACGCCTTGCACCGAGTTGACGATGTTGTTGAGCTGCACCGTCATCGGATAGGTGTCGGGGCGGGTGTAGACGACGCCGAACAGGAAGTCGTTCCAGATGCCGGTCACCTGCAGGATGATGGCGACGACGAAGATCGGCAGCGACATCGGCAGCATGATGCGGAAATAGATGCCCCAGAAGCCGGCGCCGTCGACACGCGCTGCCCGGAACAGCTCCTCCGGCATGGAGGTAAAGTAGTTGCGGAACAAAAGCGTGAGGATCGGCATGCCGAAGATGGAATGGACGATCACCAGGCCGCTGAGGCTGCCGTAGAGGCCGACCTCGCGCAGGATAATGACGATCGGATAGATCATCACCTGATACGGGATGAAGGCGCCAACGATCAGGATGATGAAGAAAGTGTCGGCCCCTTTGAAGCGCCAGTTGGCCAACGCATAGCCGTTCACCGAGGCGAGCGCGATCGACAGGATCACCGACGGGATGGTGATGCGCACCGAATTCCAGAAGCCACGCGACAGCCCGTCGCAGTTGAGCCCGGTGCAGGCGCTCGACCAGGCCTTGACCCAGGGCTCGAAGGTGATCTCCATCGGCGGCGAGAAGATGTTGCCAAGGCGTATCTCAGGCATGCCTTTAAGCGATGTCACCACCATGACGTAGAGCGGCAAAAGATAGTAGAGCGCCACCACGATCAGCGTGCCGTAGAGGAAGATGTTGCGGCGCGAGAACGTGTGGCGCGGCTTCGGTCCGCTCGGCCCGTAGGCTTCGAGCCCGCCGGCGCCGCCAATAGCAGGCAATGAGACGGCATGGTCAGACACGCTTCTTGCCTCCGAACTCGAGATAGGCCCACGGCACGATGACGATGATCACCGACAGCAGCATCATCGTCGAAGCGGCGAACCCTTGGCCGAGGTTCTGGGCGAAGAACATGTAATCATAGACATATTTGGCCGGGACTTCGGAGGCGATACCGGGCCCGCCGCTGGTCTGGGCGACGACAAGGTCGTAGACGCGAACAATGTTGGAGGCGACGATGACCAGCGTGGTGATGAAGACCGGCCGCATCATCGGTATGATGATGAACAGATAGGTCTTCCAGGTCGGTATCCCGTCGACCCGCGCGGCCTTCCAGATATCCTCGTCGATGCCGCGCAGGCCGGCCAGCATCAGGCACATTATCAGCCCGGTGCCTTGCCAGAGAGCGGCGATCAATATGCCGTAGATGACGATGCTGGAATCATAGAGCGGATTGAAGCTGAAGCTCGTCCAGCCGAGGCTGCGCACCACTGCCTGGACACCGAACTCGGGGTTGAGCAGCCATTGCCAGACGAGACCGGTGACGATGAAGGACAGGGCGAAGGGATAGAGGAAAATGGTCCGGAATGTGTCCTCGAACCGGATCTTCTGGTCGAGCAGGGCAGCAAGCAGGAAACCGATTACCAGCGAGAACACCAGCGACAGCACGCCGTAGATCAGCAGGTTCTCGATCGAGATCAGCCAGCGCGGCGTCGCCCACAGCCGGTAATACTGGTCGAGACCGACGAAGTGCAGCCGCGGCAGCAACTTGGAATTGGTGAAGGAATAGAACACCGTCCAGACGGTGCCGCCAACAAAGATCACCAGCGCGGTGAAGATCATTGGGATCGAAGCGATTTTCGCATTGAGGTTGCGAAAGAGTTGGCTGGGGCGTTCGCTCTTGCTCATCTGCACAGCCGCGCTGGATCGGGTAAGGGCGGGAGGGTCAAGAGGTCTTGACCCGAGCTCCCGACCCTGCGCTCGCAGGGGCGGGAGTGAGGCGCTTGATCGATCGCTCAATCGGCCGAACCGACGATGGCGGCGAAGCGCTTCTGCGCATCTTCCACGGTCATGTCCTGCTTGGCGAAGAACTCGGAGAACAGATCCTCCTTTTGCTTCTGCGTATCCTGCGAAAGCAACTGGTCCGTCCAAGGCATGACATTGCCCTTGGCGAGGATTTCGAGGCCCTTCTTCATGCAGTCGTTCGCCGCCTTGAGGTCGACGTCGCCGCGCACCGGCAGCGAACCCTTCTTGAGATTGAAGGCGACCTGCGTCTTGGGATCAAGCAGCGTGTGGGCCAGCACTTCCTGCGCCTTCGATTTTTCGGGATCCTTCAGCAGCGGGAAGTAAAAAGCGTCGCCGCCGGTGGCGATCATCTCGTTGAGGCCGAGGCCCGGAAGGCAAGTATAGTCCTTGCCGGCGGTCTGGCCGGCAACCTGGAACTCGCCCTGCGCCCAGTCACCCATGATCTGGCCGCCGGCCTTGCCGGTGATGACCAGGTTGGTGGCCTGGTTCCAGTCCTGCACATTGGTGTTCTTCGCCATCTTGCGGGCGTCGTCCGCGGCCTTGAAGACCTTGGCGACTTCGGGCCCGGCGGCGAATTCCGCGTCCTTGTCCTTATAGACCTTGAGGAAGGCATCGGTGCCGCCGACCGCCGCGAGCAGCACGTCGAAAGCGCCGGAGGCCTGCCAGGGCTGGCCGCCGACCGCGAGCGGCTGGATGCCTGCTTTTTCAAGCGCGGGCGCCGCAGCGACATATTCATTCCAGTTCTTCGGCACCGGCACGCCGGCTTTTTCGAAGGCGGCGTTCGACAGCCACAGCCACTGCCAGGAGTGGATATTGACCGGCACGCAATAGATTTTGCCATCGAGGGTACAGCCGTCGAGCAGGCTCTTCGGCTGCACGATTTCCGTCCACTTTTCCTTGGTGGCGAGATCGGTGAGGTCGCGCATCAGCCCGGCCTGCACCAATTCTTCCGCCTGCCGGCCGTGATTGAACTGGGTCGCGCCCATCGGGTCGCCGCCGGTGATGCGGCTGATCATGATCGGCCGCGCTGTGCCGCCGGAGCCGGCGATGGCGCCGTCAACCCAGTGATTGCCGGTTGCGTCGAAAGCCTTGGCGAGTTCGGCGACCGCTGCCGCCTCGCCGCCGGAGGTCCACCAATGGGTGACTTCCAGATCCGTCGCGGCCGCCGGGCCGGCGAATTGCAGCGCGGTCGTCAATGCCAGCGCAGCAGTCATGAGTTGGTATCGCATTTCGTTCCTCCCAGAATCTGAAACGTTACAGATTTTGGATACGGCAATTGCTTCGGACGCGCAACCCCTCAGGCAAATCCGGCGCCAAATTTTTTCGAAGCGCGAATAAAATCACCTGGCCCGTCGAGCTACCGCATCGCAACAAGAGAGGTTGCACTGCAAAAAATTGATGCTGCGACGCCAGAAACCCGGAAAAGCCCGTTTCAATCGTTCTTTTTTGCGCCGACCGGAGTACCGCTCGTTTTGCGCCTATCACCAGTGATATCGCGACGGCAGTGACAATCTGTAACGTTTCAGTATATAGCGGTCTCATTCGGTGAAGGCCCGCGGCGTACCCGCGGCCCGCCGATTGCCGGCCTGCCCGGCAACTGCTATGCGCCTGACGGGGCGGGACGAATGAACAGGCATCAAAAAGAGAAGGCCGACGAAGCGTCGGGGCAGGGCCGGCCGACACTGAAGACGCTCGCCTTCATGACCGGGCTGGGCGTCACCACCGTGTCGCGCGCGCTGAAGGACGCGCCCGAGATCGGCGCCGAGACCAGGCGTCGCGTCCAGCTTGTCGCCAAACAAATCGGCTATCGGCCCAACCGTGCCGGCGTCCGCCTGCGCACCGGCAAGACCAATGTCATCAGCCTGGTGCTCAACACCGAGCACGAGATCATGAGCTTTGTCTCGGACATCATCTACGGTGTTTCGGAAGTCATTGCCGATACGCCCTATCACTTGATCGTGACGCCCTATTCACGCTCGCAGGATCCGCTCGACCCGATCCGTTACCTCGTGGAAACCGGTTCAGCCGACGGCGTCATCATTTCGCGCACGCAGCCGAACGATCCGAGGGCCCGTTATATGCTGGAGCGCGGCATCCCCTTTGCCACGCATGGCCGCACCGACATGGGGCTGATCCATCCCTATCATGATTTCGACAATTACGCTTTCGCAGCCGAGGCGGTGCGCCATCTGGCCGGCCTCGGCCGCCGCCGGCTGGCTCTCTTGGCGCCGCCGGTCGAGCTGACCTATCACGGCCACACGCTCGCCGGCTTTGCCGATGCGCTGAGCGAGGTCGGCGCCAGCGAGATTCCGTTCAACACCGTTTCGATCGATCATTCGATCGAGCAGATCAGAATGCGGACGGCGCAGCTGATGCGCCGCGAAAGCCGCCCGGACGGTTTCATCAGCAGCGCCGCCGCCGCGACGCTCGCCATCGTCGCCGGCATCGAAGACGCCGGCCTCAAGCTTGGCCGCGATGTCGATGTGGTGTCCAAACAATCGTCGGAGCTTCTGCACCTGTTTCGCAGCGAATTGCTGGTCGTCAACGAGAACTTCCGGCTGGCCGGCGCCGAACTCGCCCACTCGGTGCTGGGCTGGATCGGCGGCGCCGCACCCGGCACCCTGCAAAGCCTGAGCGAGCCGGGCGAAGTGCAGGCCTATCGCCGTCCGGCGTGAGCGGGACATGTTCAGATTGAACTGGCATCCGGCTCCATCTATTTGTCATAGCCGCATTTCTGCGACGCTGAGTGATTCCACTTGGCTGCAAAATGCGCGCTGCTGACTGGCAACCTTGGGGCCGGTAGTTGACCGGCAGCTTCGAGGATCGGATCTTAAGAAGCGGACCTTCAGGAACCCGCGGCGCTCGAGACGGTTCGCGAAACGGGCGATCCGCAGATGCTTTTTCGTGTTATGATGCGGTTACAACACGCGTAGTCTCGACCTCGGCAATCTGGCAGGGGCCGGAAAGCTATATGTTGCCCGGCGCAGGAAAGTTTTGCGCCCGTCCGGCATCGAACTGTGTTCTCGATCTTGCTATGTCCGAGCAAAGTCTGAATCGCTCGTAGATTGCCGGTCGCCTTGTATATGAGCGACGCTTTCGTCCTGCGCAGCGAGTGAGTGCCGTAGTCCTCAGGTGTCAGCCCAATCGCGGTCCCCCACTCGTCGACCAGCCGCGCGTACTGACGCGTGCTCAGGTGACAGGCGTCACCCCCGCACAGTGGCGCGAGCAGAACACCGAGAGATTGGCGGCCATCGCAAGTTTTCTGTCGCATCCTGTAAGTGAATGCGACAGGAGGCGTGCCTAAATCCGCCGATGAATGGCAGGGACGGCCTGACCCTCACCCCGGCCGAAAGCATTGAAAGGAACAAGTCATGCCCACCACCAAGCGCCGCGCACTGATCCTCATCTCGTCCGGCCGCCAGCTGCCGCTGGCCGAACCGGCCGACGTCAAGTCGATCTCGACCGGGTTCTTCCTGGTCGAGATGGCTCAAGTGCTCAAGGAGTTCGAGAACGACTACGAGTTCACCTTCGCTACCCCCGACGGCAACGCCCCTCAACTCGACATCAACGGCATGGCCCTGTCCGTGCAATCCATCGAGAAGACCGGCGCCATGACCATCCCCCTCCGTATGCAGCAGCGCCGCCGCTCGTTCGACGTCAACAGCTTCCGGCAGCGCCACCCCGCGTTGGTCGCCCGCCGCGAGCAGGAAGTTCAGCTGCTGGAGCGGCACATCGGCCGGATCCCGGTCTCCGAACTATTGCCTAACAGCGAGCCGGAGCTCGCCGAGTACTGCCCCGAACTGGTTCGCCGCCTCGCAAAGCTGCCCGAGGGCACCTTCCACTCGCTACAGGAACTCGTCCAGCGTCACCGCGACTCGGCCGACCCGTTCACTTTCGCCGACTTTGACTTCATCCACACCCCCGGCGGTCACGCCCCCATGGTCGACTTCCGTGACAACCCGTGGCTCGGCGAAACCCTCCACATAGCCCGGGAGAACAGCGTCATCATCTCGCTGATCTGCCACGCGCCTGTGGCGGTGACCTCCACCCGGCAGCGCATCGACGCTCAGGGCCACCCCTACCTCGTCAGCGACAACCCGTTCCTCGCCGCCACCATCTCGACCGTCCCCACGATCGGCGAGCTGTTCGCGCTGCGGTTCCTCTACCCACGCGTCCCCGGCAAAAAGACCCGAACCTCCTACTTCGTCGACGCGGCCATCAAGGAAGCTGGCTTCACACTCGCGACCTCCCTCAACATCGCCGCCCCGCTACTGGCCTACGAGCCGTCCGTGCGGCTGCTCACCGGCAACGGCCCGCAGGCCATCGACCAGCAGGCCGCTAAGCTGCGCAGTGTCCTCACCAGCACTCACGCCCCCCGACGCGCTAGCGCCACGCAGTTGAGCATGCAACCGTTACGGTCCACCCTGCCGGTCACACAGTGGACGACCCGGTAGGGCAGATGGATGACTGGATCGGTGGCGGATTCGGGTACGTTGTGATCGAACTGGGGCCGGGCTAGACGACGATAGGACAGCGGCGCTCATATGCCGCCATTACGGGTGAGTGAAAGACTGCCATGACACGGCTACCAATCGACAGATGCAAAGTCCCACAGGCCTTTTGGCGCGCTGTAGAGCGGGCTGGCATCTCACCAGCGGCATTGTTGAGGCAAGCTCGGTTGCCTGCGACCCTCCACATTTCCGAAGACGCTTGGGTCAATACCGCCCAATACTTCGAACTCTGGCAAGCACTGGAGGAGCTGTCGGGCGACCCTGCGATCGGGCTGCATATCACAGTCGCGGCAGATACATCGGTCCATCCCCCCGCGACCATGTCGGCCTTCTTCGCCAAGGATTTCCGTGACGGCCTCAACCGTCTTGCCAGGTTCAAGCGGCTTTGCACCCCGGAAGAGCTGCACGTGATAGAACGTGATGGTGAGGCTTTTGTCAGCTTCGACTGGATCCACGCCGTTGGCACGGAGCCTGACGTAGCGGTCGATGTGACGTTTGCAGCAATCCTTGAACTGGGACGACGCGGAACAGGTCGTCACATCGTCCCGCTGCGAGTGGACATGACCCGAAAAGGCCCGACGACCCGAGCGCACAAGGAGTACCTCGGAGCGCCAATAACCTTCGGGGCGCCCAAGAACCAGCTGGTGCTGCGTGCCGATGATCTGGATCGACCGTTCGCTGGGCACAACCCCGAGCTGCTCGCCATCCTTACACCGGCACTGTTGGCCTCGCTCGACGAGATCGATGCGCAAAGCTCGTTGCCAGAACAAGTGAAGATTGTCCTGAAGCGGCGGTTGGCCAGCGGCAAGCCCGAACTATCGGACGTGGCCAACGTCCTGGGGATGAGCGAACGCACGCTGCAGCGCCGTATTTCGGAATCTGGGACAAGTTTCAGGCTGCTACTGGAGGCTTCCCGCCAGGAACTCGGTCGCGAAATGCTGGCCAGCGGCGCGAACGCGGCTGATGAGATTGCCTATCTATTAGGGTATCAGGATACCAGCTCGTTCTATCGCGCCTTCCGCGAATGGGAAGGTGTCACCCCCGCACGGTGGCGCGAGCAGAACACCGAGGCCTCTCGCCTAAACTAGAGATTGGCGCCCATCGCCAGTTTTCTGTCGCAACCTGCAAATGAATTCGACAGGGGGCCTGCCTACCTCAAGAGAAGTGCCCAATGGCACGCAACCATGAGGTAGATCGATGTCGAAAGTCTGGTTCATTACAGGCGCCAACCGTGGCTTTGGTCGAGTGTGGGCGGAAGCCGCACTCAAGCGCGGCGACAGGGTTGCCGCGACGAGCCGGCAGCCTGAGGCCTTGCAGGATCTCGTCACTCAATTCCGCGATGCGGTCCTGCCCCTGCGGCTGGATGTGACCGATCGCGCCGCCGCAATTGCCGCTGTCGGACAGGCTGCCAAAACATTTGGTGGTCTCGACGTTGTCGTCAACAATGCGGGCTACGGCCTTTTCGGTGCGGTCGAAGAAGTCACGGAGCAGCAGGTGCGCGATCAGCTCGAAGTGAATTTCTTCGGTGTGCTGAACGTCACGCAGGCTGTCTTGCCCATCCTGCGCAAGCAGGGGCATGGCCATATCATCCAGGTGTCCAGCATCGGTGGCCTGATGTCCTACCCCAATCTGGGGGCCTATCACGCCTCCAAGTGGGCGGTCGAAGGCCTCACCGAGTCGCTGGCGCAGGAGGTTGCCCCGTTCGGCATCAAAGTGACCTTGGTGGAACCGGGCGGCTATGCCACCGACTGGGGCAGGGGCTCGGCCGTCCACGCCAACCCGGCGCCGCAGTATGACCCTCTGCGCCGTGGCCAGGCAGACATCTGGGCCAACCTGCCCGCGGAGTTCATTGGCGAACCGACGGCGACGGGTCCGGCGATCCTGCAGGTCGTCGATGCCGCCGAGCCCCCGACCCGGATCTTTTTCGGGCTCACCCCAACCAAGACCATCGTGGATATCTACGCCAAGCGCCTCCAGACCTGGAAGGATTGGGAGGCGGTTTCGATAGCGGCGAACGGCCACTGAGGCAGCAGCCTGCGGGGCCTGCCGATTGACGGCCCCGCGCAGGTCAAACGACCGCCACTGACCGCTTCCAATCGGGCATTGAGGTAGCTCCAACGTTCGCCTCCGCTTCGTTTCGTCCTGCGCGGGTCACGCTTTTTTCGTGGTCGGATAGCGGCGCGCGCCGAAGCTGCCACAAGCATTGGTCGGATCGGCTCGGGGTGCCTTGCTTTTGGACGCGCTATGATGCGCAGCAGACAGTTGCGGCGTTGCCCCGGCGAAAGAACGGCAGCTATTGGGAAGTCGCCGAGGCGGCTTGGACGGCCGAAACAGGGCGCTAACCCGCCGCTCCACTCCCCCACGGGCCATGAAACGCGCCCTGCCCATCGATGCGCTCGAAGCCGTGCGCGCCGAAGAAATCGCGCTGCGCCTGGATCAGGTTCGAAGTGCCGCGGCCCTGCCGGTAACTGTCGAAATAGGCAAGTGCCGATGACAGGGCCGGCACCGGCGAGCCGGCTTCGGCTGCCCTTGCCACGACACGGCGAAGCGACGGATGTGCCTCCTGCATCAATGAAACGAAAGCCGGCGCCATCAACAGGTTGGTGGCTGCGCCGCCGGCGCCGAAGGCCTCCGCCATTGTATCCAGCAATTGCGAGCGGATGATGCAGCCGGCCCGCCAGATCTTGGCGATGACCGGCATCGGCAGGTTCCAGTTGAATTCCTTCGACGCGCCGCTCATCACCGCGAAGCCTTGCGCGTACGCGGCGATCTTGCCGGCAAACAGCGCCAGCTCGAGATCGCCGAGCAGGGCGTCCCTGTCTCCGGAAATCTTGCTCACGCCGCCGCCATAGACCTTTTCGGCGGCCAGCCGCTCGTCCTTGATCGACGACAGCACGCGTGCCGCCACAGCCGCCTCGATTGCGGTGGCCGGGATGCCGAGCTGCTGCGCCTCGATCACCGACCATTTGCCGGTGCCTTTCTGGCCGGCGCGGTCGAGAATGATGTCGACCACCGGTTTGCCGGTCTTGGGATCGTCGGCGGCCAGCACCTTGGCGGTGATCTCGATCAGGTACGAGTTGAGCCTGCCCGTGTTCCACTGGGAAAACACCTCAGCGATCTCTTTCGGTCCCATGCCGAGCCCGTTGCGCAATATGCCGTAGATCTCGGCGATCATCTGCATGTCGGCGTATTCGATGCCGTTGTGGATGGTCTTGACGAAATGGCCGGCGCCGTCGGTGCCAAGCCACGCCGCGCAAGGCTCGCTCTTGAACTTGGCCGAGATCGCGGTCAGCACCTTTTCGACGCGCTTCCAGGACTCTTCGGTGCCGCCGACCATGATCGAGGGACCGTGGCGTGCGCCCTCCTCGCCGCCGGACACGCCCATGCCGATGAAGGTCAGGCCCGAATCGGTAAGCTCGGAGAAGCGCCGCATCGTATCGCGGAAATTGGCATTACCGGCGTCGATGACGATGTCGTTGGCCGACAGCACGCCGCGCAATGCCGCGATCTGCTCGTCGACCGGCTTGCCGGCCAGCACCATGATGATGATCGGCCGCGGCGGCCGGATCGCGGCAGCCAGTTCCTCGAGGCTATAGCAAGGCACCACCCTGTCCCTGAGCGCGCCGGCATTTTCGACAAAGGCATCGGTGCGCGCCGCGGTGCGGTTGAAGACGGCAATGCGGTGCCCCTTCTCGGCGATATTGAGCGCCAGGTTGGAGCCCATCGTGCCAAGGCCGATCAGGCCGATTTCGGCTTTTTCCATCGTTTCTTCCCTGCTTTCGGATCTTGTTGGTTTGAGCCCGCGATTGGGTTGGATGCCCATTCTTGATGACGATGATTGACGGGCCTTCAAGGCGGCGTCAACCGTCTCGCCGAATTGTGTTGCGCAGACCAGCGCCGTCTTCATGGCCGGATATCGATCGGCGCTTCGATCTTCACCATCTCGAAATCCGAGACCAGGATATCGAGCCGCGCTGTCCACCGGCCGGCGACCGGAATGACGAGATCGTCGACGCGCCAGGTGCCGTCGCCGGGCTTCGTCGCAGGGCGTTTTATCGGCTCGATGCCGGAATCGGGCTTTGACAGGACCAGCGTCACCTGCTTGGCGTCGAGCGGGCCGAAATCGCCGCTCATGATGAAGATCGAAGCGGCAACAGGCCCGGCATGGCCGGGCGCAATGCTGAGATCGGCCATCGCTTGCAACGTGTGGATATGCACCGATGCCGGCTGTGCCGCGGCGATTGCTAGTGCGCGCGGCGGTGGCGTGAAGCGCCAGCCGGCGCCAACTCCGAAGATCGCCAGCACGATCAGCAGCTCGATAAAGATCGAGCGGGCCAGCCGCCGCTGGACTTCCGTTTCGCCCGCCTCAGCCGGCGCCGTAAGCTTGAAGCGACTGATGGCGGCGAGTGTGAACAGAAAGACGAGCAGCACCAGCTTGAGCAGCAGCAGCCGGCCATAAGCGGTATGGACCAGCGCCGATGGCGTTTGCACCTGGATGACGGCGAGCACGATGCCGGCTGCCGCAAGCACGGCCACGACGAACAGGATCGCTCGCGAAAACCGACGCAGCAATGGCCCGGCTTTGTGCGGCTGCCGTTTCAAGGCAAGACCGAGCGGCGCCAGCGCCCCGACCCAGACGGCGATACCAGTGGCGTGCAGAAACACCATCGGCCGGGTCAGCCATTGCGGCTCGGCGGCGCTGGCATGCCCGCTGGCGGCAAGTGCTGCGCCGACGCCAACCAGTCCGGCCAAGGCGAGCGGCTTTGCGTCGGCGGGCGGCACGACCAGCGATAATAGGCTGAGGCCGAGCGCCATCAGCGCGATCAGCACCGTCCAGCCGAAGCTGGTGCCGAGCCCTGTCTGCCAGATGACCGGCTGCGCCAGCCGGGCAAGCGGCGCGCCAAGCGCATCCAGCCCCTGCATGCCGAGCGACAGGGGTGCGGCGGCCAGCCCGCACAGGATTGCCGCGACGATCAGGGCCTGGCCGGATCGACCGCCTTGCGCCAGCCAGGCCAGCGCAAAGGCACCGCCGACGCCGAAAAACAGGCCGATATATAGAAAAACCTTGCCGATCCAGATCGCCGTTCGAAGCCCCCGGTCGACGGCTTCGGAGGCGGCCGGCGCAGCACTCGGTGCGCCGACCGAGAACAGCACCGAGCCGCCGACCGGATGGCCGTCGGCGGAGATTACCCGCCAGCTCAGCACATGCGTGCCGGATGTCAGCGCCTGCGGATTGTCGATCTCGACGGTCTGGCCGCTGAGCCGGAAGGAGCTCAGCGGGACCGCCGTGCCGTCGGGCCGCACCAGCGTCAGCACCAGCGGCGAAACCGGCTCGCTGAAGGTCAGCGACATCTGCGGCGGGCTCTGCGCCAGCACCGCACCGTCAGCCGGCTCGGCCTTGATCAGCGCCGCATGGGCGAAGGCCGGATCAGGCATGGCAATTACGGCGAGCAGCACGATGGCGGCGAGCAGGCCAGCCACAAGCCGGCCAGAATGGTTGCCGGCCATGCAAGCTCGCCGCAGGAAGGATGCCGCGCTCATCTCACCGCCAAGAGCAGCGGCGCGCTCATCCGCCAAAGCGCGCCGCTGGAGCTCACTTCTTCGGCAGCAGCTTGAGGCCGGGCGCCGGAAATTCCAGCGCGTCCTCAGCCTGCCCGACCGCCGGAATTTCAATCCAGCGATCGGCGACGCCGTCACATTCCTGCACCACCGGGAAATGCAGCGTCTGGCCTGCCGGCAGGTCGGACGCCAGTGTCGTGCGAAAGACGAATTCGTCGTAGAATTCGTCCGGCAGGCTGCCGGCGCTCCAGTCGACCTCCTTGACGCCGCTGGTCACTGCCTGGCCGTAGAGCTGGTAGGACTTCTCGTATTTGCCGTTCTTGACCTGCAGCGTCCAGCCCGGCTTCGGCATCGGTTTGACCGAGAGCACCCCTTCCGGGATCTGCACGCGCAAGGCGGTCGTCGCCTTGCCCTCGCAGCCATGCGGCACCCGAAGAACCGCCTTGTAGGTCGAGCCCACCGCCGCCTCCGGCGTTTCGAGCGTAATGTGGGCAAAGGCCGCGCCGGTCCCGAGGACGAGAAGCACGCAGCCGGGCAAAAGAGATTTCTTCATGATGCTACCTCTCGAAGCGGCCAAGTCAGTCGTCGTCCTGGGGTGCCGCGCTGCCTATGCCTTGCACGGCGAATTCAATCTGCACGGGCCCGGCTTTCTCGAAGGTCAGCGTGGCGGAGAACATTTCGCCCTCCTTGGGCTGCCGCTTCAAATCCATGAACATCAAATGATAGCCGTTGGGCGCCAATGCGACCTTGCCACCGGCCGGGATTTCGAGGCCGCCGGTGACCGGCCGCATGGTCATGACGCCATTGCTGACGCCCATCTCGTGCAGTTCGGCCTTGGCCGAAATGTCGGAGGTGATCGACAGCAGGCGATCCGGCGCACTGCCGGTGTTGGTGATGGTGAAGTAGCCGCCGGCTACCTTGGCGCCGGCTGGCGTGGCGCGCGACCAGGGGTGCCCGATCTCGAGACCGCCAAGCTTGAACTCATGTGCCAACACCGTCTGGGCGTTGGCGAACAGGAGGGCAAGAACGCAAAGGGCGACGCCGAGACGCTGCTCGAAACTACCCAGTGAGAAGCGCCTGCGGCTGGATGCGGCAGCGCGAAAAGAGTGAGACATGATTGCTCCGTGGATTTTAAGAGATCGCGCCGATGCCGGTCGCGAACGATGTCGATAAACGCGCCGGCCAAGGGTGTGCGCTGCGCAAACCAGAACGGATCAGGCCGTCGCCGGTGGTGCGCGCGGATTGGACGGAGTGCGGGCGCGGGCGAAATCGCGATGCCGGAAGGCCGGCAGGAAAAAGGCGATGGTTTCGACGGAAGGGCTGCGAGACAGGCTCCCGGTGGCATCGGGCGGCGCGTAGACCGCCGAAACGAGGTTGCAGCCAAGCATGCAGCAAGCCGGCATGTGCTGCTGATGCGGATCCCCGGCCGGGAGTTGCGCCGCACCGTCATGGGTGCAGATCGTGTTGCCGAAAGCATCGAATTGCGAGGCGTTCGGCTCGATGCCGGAAGCAAACGCGCCGAACATCGACTGGAGCACGAAAAGCCAGGCCGCGGCGAACGCGACCGGCATGCTCCATCGTCTCCGGCGTATGGTCAAGAACCAGCCTCTTCACGCAGCAACGTCAGTTCTCTAGCACGGAGCCGGCGGCCGGAAAATCGCCAAAACGTTGCTGCGGCAACGCAACACAATCACGCGCGCAGCGGCTGCCTGCCCTCCGGGATCGACGTCAGCAGCGTGTGGCGGGCCGATTTCAGGTGCTTGCGGCAGGCGGCGTCGACCTTGGCGAGATCGCGCGATTTGAGCGCGGCGATATAGGCGAGATGCTCCTGGACCGCGACTTCGTTGCGCTCGCGCTCCTGCGCCTTGTTCCACTGGTAGTGGTAGTGGAAGATCATGGCGATGACGTCGTAGAAATCGACGATGAAGCGGTTGTGCGAGGC
This sequence comes from Mesorhizobium sp. M0894, assembly GCF_040319725.1. NCBI lineage: Bacteria > Pseudomonadati > Pseudomonadota > Alphaproteobacteria > Hyphomicrobiales > Phyllobacteriaceae > Mesorhizobium > Mesorhizobium sp. M0894. The sequence goes on from NZ_JAMYOG010000001.1 coordinate 609,483, forward strand.
GCGGTGGATCAGCCGGTGAAAGCGCTCGTCGAGCTCGGAGAACGCGTTGAAGCGCACGGCGATCTCGCGCGCCAGCAGGCGATGCTCGTCTTCCAGGCTGTCGAGGTCGGCCCAGACCGGGCTGTCCTCGGGCAGAGCGGCAAAGGCGGCGGCCGAGCGCAGTTCGAACATCTCGCGGATTTCGGTCAGCTCCAGCGCGAAGGCGCGGGTAAAGCCTTTCAGCACCCAATGACTGTTGCGGCGCTTCTCGATCAGGCCGAAGCGCGAGAAGCGGATCAGGAATTCGCGCACGCTGGTGGTGCCGACGCCGATCTCGCGCGCCAGTTCGAGTTCGTTGATCTGCATGCCGGCCTCGGCGCCACCGGCAAGCAGCCGCCGCATGAAGGAGCGTTCGATGATCTCGGCCAGCGTGTCGGTCTCTTCCTCGGGAAAAAAATCGTCCGGCCGCGGCTCGCGCAGAACCGTCTTGCTGCGCTTGTTCCAATCGATCAGCCCGGTCTCTTCCATGCGGGCAAGGATGGTGCGGACGGTCGTGCGGCTGACGCCGAGCAGCGTGCCCAGCTCCGGCTCCGAAGGCAGGCTCCTGGTTTCGTCGAGCAGCCTAAGACCGCGATTATAGGCGTCCTTGTATACGTTGTTGCTCTTCGACATCCCCTGCCCCGTGGCGCGCCGGCGTTTGCGGCCGGCGTGAAGCTTTTCTCGCGCATGAAATCGGAATCGCTTCGGAAAACATCATGCGCAACGCTAGTTTTGGTTGTAGAGCCTACGTCGCGCATCCAAAAGACGCGTCGCGCTCTGGCGAAAAAACAATTGACGCAAAAATGTTTTTTCACGATAAAAGACATTATATGTTAAGAGCCGCGTGTCAATCCGCTCGCGCACCCAGGAACATACCCAGGAAGCTCCCGTGAACGCCGCAAACAGCATTCTTCTGTCTCCCGCCGACAATGTCGCGGTCGCCAATGGCCGCATCGAGATCGGCACCGTACTGCCGGGCGGCGCCGCCGCCGCCGCGCTGATCGAGCCGGGCCACAAGGTGGCGATCAAGCCGATTGCCGCCGGCGAAGCCGTGGTCAAATACGCCCAGGCAATCGGCCGTGCCACGCAGGATATCGCGCCCGGCGAGCATGTCCATTCGCACAATCTGGTCTTCGAAAGCGGGCGTTTGCCGGTGGTGCCGCCGAGCGAGGCCGTGCACGCGACCGAGGCCGACCGCGCCCGCACCTTCATGGGCTACCGCCGTGCCGACGGCCGTGCCGGCACGCGCAACTTCATCGGCATTCTCGCCAGCGTCAATTGCTCGGCCACCGTCTGCCATGCCATCGCCGACGCGGCGAACCGCACGCTTCTGCCGCAATATCCCGGCATCGACGGCTTCGTCCCGATCGTCCACGGCCAGGGCTGCGGCATGAGCGCCACCGGCGATGGCATGATGGTGCTGCACCGTACGCTGGCCGGCTATGCACGTCATCCGAATTTCGGCGGCGTGCTGATGGTCGGGCTCGGCTGCGAGGTCAACCAGCTCACCCTCTATGGCCAGAAGGGCGTCGCCGCGGGAAAACGCCATTTCAACATCCAGGAAGCCGGCGGCTCGCGCAAATCGGTCGAGAAGGCGCTGGTCGTGCTGGCCGAGATCGCCGAAGAGGTCGGCAAGCTTCAGCGTGAGCCGATCCCGGTCAGCGAGATCGTCGTCGGCCTGCAATGCGGCGGCTCCGACGGCATGTCCGGCATCACTGCCAACCCGGCGCTGGGTGCGGCCGTCGACATTTTGGCCGGCGTCGGCGGCGTCGGCATCCTCTCCGAAACGACGGAGATCTACGGCGCCGAGCACCTGCTTGCCTATCGCGCCACAACTCCCGAGATCGCCGCCAAGCTCGACGGCTACGTGAAATGGTGGGAAGACCATGTCGCCAAGCATGGCGCATCCATCGACAACAATCCCTCGCCGGGCAACAAGCGCGGCGGCCTGACCACCATCCTGGAAAAGTCGCTCGGCGCGGTCGCCAAGGGCGGCCAGACGCCGCTCAACGGCGTCTTCGGCTATGCCGAAAAGGTCACCGGGCACGGGCTGGTGTTCATGGACACGCCCGGCTACGACCCGGTCTCGGCCACCGGCCAGGTGGCGGGTGGCGCGAACGTCATCGTCTTCACCACCGGCCGCGGCTCCTGCTTCGGCTGCCGGCCGACGCCGTCGATCAAGGTCGCCAGCAACTCGACCATGTACCACACCATGGAAGAGGACATGGACGTGAATTGCGGCGTCATCGCCTCGGGCGAAAAGACCATTGCCGGCATGGGCCGCGAGATCTTCGAACTGATCGTCGAGACAGCTTCGGGCCGCAAGACCAAGAGCGAGGAATTCGGCTACGGCGACAACGAGTTCGTGCCTTGGCACCTCGGCGCGACGCTCTAAGCCGGACCGCTCGCGACAGTCGCGAACACCTGACGTGATCGCCAGGTGTCGCAGTTCGTACACTCCCAAAAAAAGAATGAACATTCCATATTGACTGAGTGATGGAATTAATATTCCATGCGGGATATTGGAGGAGATTGGCAGCGGAGTTCCGACAGAAAGAACTCTTCCGCCCAGCCATCCGAGGCAGGCATCAAACAGCGCTTGCGCCGACTGAGTTGATGCACTATCAAAATGCGGTAAATGTTTTTTATTGATAAAGTTCCGTTTGGGCCGCGCCATCCGAATGGAGCTTCCATAACATTCACCGGGCGACTTAGGGAGGACTCCTAATGAAATTCGTGACCAGCATTCTCAATCGCCGCGCCTTCGTGGCACTCACAGCCGCCTCGATGCTTGCCGGCGTGATGCATTCGGCCCCGGCATCCGCGGCCGACGTGACCATTCCGATCATCGTCAAGGACACCACGTCCTTCTATTGGCAGATCGTCCTGGCCGGCGCCCGCAAGGCCGGCAAGGACCTGGGCGTCAACGTGCCGGAGCTCGGCGCCCAGGCCGAGACCGACGTCAACGGCCAGATCTCGATCCTCGAAAATGCCGTCGCCGGCAACCCGGCCGCCGTCGTCATCGCACCGACCGAAGCCAAGGCGCTCGGCAAGCCGATCGACGAGGCCGCCACCAAGGTCAAGATCATCGGTATCGACTCCGGCGCCGACTCCAAGGCCTTCACCTCGTTCCTGACCACCGACAACATTCAGGGCGGCCGCGTCGCCGCTGACGGCCTTGCCGCAGCCATCGGCGAAGCCAATGGCGGCAAGGTCGAGGGCGACGTCGCCCTGATCACCGCGCTTCCGGGCGCCGGCTCGCTCGAACAGCGCGCCCAGGGCTTCAAAGAACAACTCGCCGCCAAATATCCCGGCCTCAAGCTGGTCGCCGACAAATACGCCGACGGCCAGGCCACCACCGGCCTCAACATCGCCACCGACCTGATCACCGCCAACCCCAACCTCAAGGGCATCTTCGCCTCCAACCTGATCATGGCGCAGGGCGTCGGTCAGGCGATCGCCGAGAACAGCCTCGCAGGCAAGGTCGGGCTGGTCGGCTTCGACAGCGACGAGAAGCTGATCAAGTTCCTCAATGACGGCGTCATTTCGGCGCTCGTCGTCCAGGATCCGTACCGGATGGGCTATGACGGCATCAAGACGGCGCTTGCCGCCTCGAAGGGCGAGAAGGTCGAAGCCAATGTCGACACCGGCGCCAACCTGGTCACCAAGGCCAACATGAAGGATCCGAAGATCGACGCGCTGCTCAACCCGAAGCTCGACTGAGCATCGCCACTGTGAACTGTTTCCGGGGCCTTTTCGCCCCGGAAACATCCCACTCGTGCCAATCGCGAGGCCAATCTTTGGGGGCCAATCTGGGAGGATTGTCATGATGTCGACGGCGCAGGAACTCCATCCGGCCCCAACGCTTGAACCGGGCAGGACCATCCTCGAACTCCGCGGGCTGGAAAAGCGCTATCCCGGCACTCACGCGCTGAAGCCGGTCGACCTCGCCTTCAAGGCCGGCGAGATCCACGCCATCGTCGGCGAGAACGGCGCCGGCAAATCCACCCTGATCAAGCTTCTGACCGGCGTCATGCCGCGCACCTCCGGCGACGTCATCTGGGAGGGCAAGCCTGCCGCATTGGCGACGCCGCATGAGGCGATGGCGCTCGGCATCAATGCCGTGCATCAGGAAGTCGTCCTGTGCCGCCATCTCACCGTCGCCGCCAACATGTTCCTCGGCGAGGAGGATTCCCGTTTCGGCATCCTGCAGCAGCGGGCTATGGTCAGGCAGGCGCAGAAGATCATCGACGATCTCGGCTTCGACCTGCCGGCGCATGTCATGCTGGGTGACCTGACCATCGGTCAGCAGCAGTTGATCGCCGCCGCCCGCGCCACCGTGCGCGGCACCAAATTCCTGATCTTCGACGAACCGACCGCCTATCTGACCCGCAAGGAGGCCGACCAGCTGTTCACGCTGATCCGCCGGCTTAAGGGCGAAGGCGTCACCATCATCTACATCAGCCATCGCATGGAAGAAGTGTTCGAGCTCGCCGACCGCGTCTCGGTGCTGCGCGACGGCACGCTGGTCGGCACCAGGAACATCGCCGAGACCAATGACGCCGAGCTGGTCAAGATGATGATCAACCGCTCGATCGAGCAGGTCTACCACAAGGAGCATTTCACCCCGGGCGCGATGCTTGTAGAGACCAGGAACCTGTCCGGCAAGGGTTTCGAAAATGTCTCGATGTCCGTCCGCGCCGGCGAGATCGTCGGCCTCTACGGCCTGATCGGCGCCGGCCGCAGCGAATTCGTTACCACGCTGTATGGCCGCCACCGCAAATCGGCCGGCCAGATCCTCTGGGAGGGCAAGGAGGTCAAGGTCAATTCCGAACATGACGCGATCAGGCTCGGCATGGCGCTGGCACCGGAAAGCCGCCGCGACCAAGGCCTCTGCCTCAACCTGCCGGTCGGGCTCAACCTCAATCTGCCGATCTACAAGCGCATCTCAAGCAATCTGCTGATCTCCCGCGCGCAGGAAAAAGCCCAGGCCGATCGCCAGATCGCCGACCTGCGCATCAAGACGCCGACGCGAAGTGCGCTGGCCTCCAGCCTGTCCGGCGGCAATCAGCAGAAGATCGTCATCGGCAAATGGCTCGCGCACGGCGCCAAGCTGTTCATCTTCGACGAGCCGACCGTCGGCGTCGATGTCGGCACCAAGGCCGAGATCTACCGCCTGTTTGGCGCGCTGCTATCCAAGGGCGCCGGCATCATCCTGATCTCGTCCTACCTGCCCGAGGTCTATGAGCTCGCCGACACGCTGCATGTGTTCCGGCGCGGCAAGCTGGTGGCCACTCATGGGTTTCGTACCGCTGATCACGAGGAGATCCTCACCCAGGCGCTGGCCGAGAAACAAGAAAGACCGGGAGGACGGATATGAGCACCGAGGCGATCGCCGCCGAAAGGCCGAAACGCAACTACAACGCCCTGTTCGGGCTGACACTGCTGGCACTGCTGGTTCTTTTGTGGATCATCCTGTCGGTGGCGACGCCGAGCTTCGCCTCGGCCAACAACATCTCGAACCTGTTGCGGCAAGGGTCGATGATCGCCATCCTGGCGGTCGGCCAGACCTTCGTCATCATCACCGGCGGCATCGACCTTTCCGTCGGCGCCGTTGTCGGCTTCGCCACCGTCATCGTCGCGATGCTGATCAACGCCGGCACACCGGTTTTCCTAGCCATCCTGATTACCTTGCTGGTCGGCGTCGCCATTGGCATGTTCCATGGCTTCGGCATCGTCAAGATGGGCTTGCCACCCTTCATCATCACCCTGGCGACGCTGACCTCGCTGCGCGGCATCGGCCTGTTGATGACCAACGGCAACTCGATCTCGATCAACAACGACGCCTTCCAGACGTTCTCGCGCAGTTCCTTCGTCGGCGTCCCCAATCTGTTCTGGATGGTGATCCTGGTCGGCATTCCGGCCTACATCTTCCTGCACCACAGCCGCTGGGGCCGTTACCTGTTCTCGGTCGGCTCCAACGCCGAGGCATCGCGTCTGTCGGGCGTCAACGTCCAGCGCACAATCTACATGGCCTATACGTTGTCGGGGCTGTGTGCGGCCTTCGTCGGCGTGCTGCTCGCGTCGCGCATCGGCATCGGCAATCCGACGCAGGCCGAGGGCTGGGAATTGCAGGCGATCGCTTCTTCGGTGATCGGCGGCACGTCGCTGTTCGGCGCTGTCGGCTCCGTGCACGGGCCGCTGCTCGGCGCCTTCATCCTTGCCACCATCAACAACGGCGCCAATCTGCTCAACGTCAACGCCTTCTGGCAGCGCATCATCACCGGGGTGCTGATCATCGTCATCGTCTATTTCGACGGGCTGCGCCGCCGCGGCAAATAGATCGCCCCCTAACAGCCGCCGGCCTCGCAACAGCAGAGCCGGCGGTGCCATGAACCGACTGGATTGAAGCATGAAAGCCGTCGTCTGCCGCTCGCCCGGCGAACTTGTCCTGGAAGATCGCCCGGCGCCTGGCGCGCCGCCCTCGGGCTGGGCGCTGGTCGCGGTCAACCATGTCGGCATCTGCGGCACCGATTATCACATTTTCGACGGCAAGCACCCGTTCCTCGCCTATCCCCGCATCATGGGCCACGAGGTTTCGGGCACCGTGATCGAGGTTGGCGAGGGCGTCGATCTCACCGTCGGCGAGCCGGTGATCGTCAATCCCTATCTCGCCTGCGGCAAATGCATCGCCTGCCGGCAAGGCAAGCCGAATTGCTGCGTCAGGATCGAGGTGCTCGGTGTCCATCGCGACGGCGCCATGTGCGAGCAGATCCTGGTGCCGGCGCAAAATCTTTATCCGGCAAACGGCCTGTCGCTGGGCGATGCGGCAGCCGTCGAATTCCTGGCGATTGGCGCCCATGCCGTGCGGCGCTCGCTGGCTGATCCAGGTGCGCGCACGCTGGTCATCGGCGCCGGCCCGATCGGGCTCGGCACGGCGCTGTTCGCCCGCATCGCCGGGCTCGACGTGACGCTGCTCGACATGAGTGCCGAGAGGCTGGGTTTCGCCGAAAGCGAACTCGGCTTCGCGACCCTCAACGGCTCGCAGGGCGCCGCCGCTGATCTGGTGCGGCAGGCGACCGACGGCGATGGTTTTGACGCGGTCTTCGACGCCACCGGCAACACCCAGTCGGTGCAGTCGGCCTTCGCCCATGTCGCGCATGGCGGCACGCTGGTGCTGGTCAGCGTCGTCAAGGACGACATCGCCTTTTCCGATCCCGAATTCCACAAGCGCGAGATGATGCTGATCGGCAGCCGCAACGCTCTGCGCGCCGATTTCGACCATGTCGCCGCTTCAATCCGCAACGGTGCGGTGCCGCTGGCAAAGCTAGTCACCCACCGCACCACGCTTGGCGAGACGCCGCGCGACCTCGCCCGCTGGGCACATGAGAAATCCGGGCTGATCAAGGCGGTCATCCAGGTCGGATGACACAACGATAGCCGCGTCTCAAAGCGCCGACAGTTTGAGTTCGATGCGCTCGGCCGGGAAGCGCGACTCCGAAAACTGGATCGGCTGACCGTCGGGCGTGACGTTGACGGCGACCGTCACCAGCACGATGGCGCCGGGCTGCAGGTCGAGGTCGGCAAGGTCGGCGGCATCGGCATGGCGCGCCGACAGCACGGTCGATTGCCGGAGATAGTCGTCGATGCCGAAACGTGCCAGCGATGCCGTGATCGAACCGGTTTCTGCCATGGCAGCATCGATGCCGGCAAAGCGCCTGGCATCGAACCAGCCGGCAGCGCGGGACACCGGCATTCCATCGGCTTCGCCCCGCGTTTCCAGGCGTATCACGTCGGCCCCCTGCGCAAGGCCTAAGCCCTCTGCGACACGACGGTTGGCCGGCTCGACCGATGAGGCGAGCAAGGTGATATGCCGCTCGGACGCCTGTCCTTGCAATCCCTCGGAAAAGCGGGTGCGGGCGCCGATCGGATAGGACAGCCGCTTTCGCGACAGCACGAAGGTGCCACGCCCCTGCTCCGCCTTGAGCACACCCTCCTGCACCAGGGCTGCGATAGCGCTGCGCACCGTATGGCGGTTGACGCCATAGCGTTCGGCAAGTGCCACCTCCGGCGGCAGCGCGGCATTCTCGGGAAAATCGCCAACGGCGATCGAGTGCAGGATCTGGTCGGCGATCTGCCGCCATAGCGCGACACCGCTGCGCCGCTCGATGCTGTTTGCTTGCCCGATCATTTCCCGCCCCAATCTTTGCGCCGACCTTTTGGCCCGTGTCACGTACACGTCATAGACACGCGCTAGATAATGGATATAATTTGTATAGTTGTCTATATCAATCGACAAATGCACGCAGACGAGGAGTAGCGGCCATGCGAGGACGGGAAGCGCGAGAGCAGGCCGAGCGCAAGGCCGTAATGGCGACGCTGGCGCAATCGGCCGGGGACGACATTGTCCGCCTCTGGGACGAAGCCGGCCTGCCTTGTGAAGCGGAACTTCTGCGTGGCCCCGAAACCGGCCTGGTTACCGTGCGCGGCCGCATCGGCGGCGGCGGCGCGCCGTTCAATGTCGGCGAGGCGACGGTCACCCGTGCCACGGTGCGGCTTGCGTCCGGCCATGTCGGCCACTGCTATGCGCTCGGCCGCGACAAGCAGAAGGCAAGGCTGGCAGCAATCGCCGATGCGCTGTGGCAGGACCCGGCCCACCGCAACGGGGTCGAGACCAGGCTCGTCGCGCCCTTGCAGGCGGCACTGGCCAAGGCCCGTGACCAGCGCCGCGCCGAGACGGCGGCGACCAAGGTCGATTTCTTCACAATGGTGCGCGGAGAAGACTGATGGACCTCGCCACTCAATCGATCGAAGGCGGCTTCGCCGATCCGGTATTCAACGCGCAGACCGTATTCCGCGCTGTGATGGACGCGATGGCGCGGCCGGGCAGCGTGCAGCCCTTGCCGGCCCTCGCCCACCCCCCCGTGCCGCTGTCGGCCACCGCCGGTGCCATTGCTCTGGCGCTGTGCGACAACGACACGCCGCTCTGGCTCGACCCGGCTTTGCAGGGGTCGGCGGCGGTGAAATCCTGGCTTGGCTTCCATACCGGCGCGCCGCTGGCCAACACCCCGGCCGACGCGCATTTCGCGCAGATTGCCACGCCGGCCGAGATGATGGCGCTCGACGGGTTTTCGCAAGGCACCCAGGATTATCCCGATCGTTCGACGACGCTGATCCTTGAGGTCGGCGATCTCGTCTCCGGCGCTCCGCTGCTGCTCGAAGGCCCGGGCATCGAGAAGACGGCGACGATCGCGCCGGCGCAAATGCCGCGTCATTTCGTCGAGCAATGGAAGCAGAACAATCAGCGCTTTCCGCGGGGTGTCGACATCATCCTCGCCACGTCCGACGCAATTGCCTGCCTGCCGCGCACGACGCGCATTAAGACGATGGAGGCGTAGGATGTATGTCGCGGTAAAAGGCGGTGAAGCGGCCATCCGCAACGCCCACAAATTGCTCGCCGACCGCCGGCGCGGCGACCGCTCGGTGCCCGCACTTCGCCTCGACCAGATCGTTGAGCAGCTGGCGCTCGGCGTCGACCGCGTGATGGGCGAAGGTTCGCTCTACGACAGGGAATTGGCGGCACTCGCCATCGTCCAGGCGCGCGGCGACATGATCGAGGCGATCTTCCTGGTTCGCGCCTATCGCACGACGCTGCCGCGCTTCGGCTACACCAGGGCGATCGACACCGGCACAATGCTGGTCGAGCGGCGGGTGTCGGCGACCTACAAGGACCTGCCCGGCGGTCAGCTGCTCGGCCCGACTTTCGACTATACCCACCGGCTGCTCGACCCCGAGCTTGCCGCCGGCGGCGATGTCGCTGAACCGGAGCAGCGTGCAGGCGAGGCGGAGGCGATGCCGCGCGTGTCCGCCATCCTCGCCCGTGAAGGCCTGATCGAGCCCGACGGCGACATGCCCGGGGATCATGTACCCGGCGACATCACCCGCGAGCCGCTCGAATTCCCGATGGCGCGTGATATCCGCCTGCAGGCGCTGTCGCGCGGTGACGAGGGGTTTCTGCTGGCGCTCGGCTATTCCACCCAGCGCGGCTATGCGCGCAACCATCCTTTCGTCGGCGAGGTTCGTATCGGCGAGGTCGAACTGGAACTGGACGTGCCGGAACTGCCCTTTGCCGTGCCGCTCGGCAGCATCCGCGTCACCGAATGCCAGATGGTCAACCAGTTCAAGGGCTCGGCCAAGGCGCCGCCGCAATTCACCCGCGGGTACGGCCTCGTCTTCGGCCAGAGCGAGCGCAAGGCGATGGCCATGGCGCTATGCGACCGCGCTCTTCGTGCAACCGAATTCGGCGAAGATGTCGTCGCCGCCGCGCAAGACGAAGAGTTCGTCATCTCGCATTCCGACAATGTCCAGGCGACCGGCTTCGTCGAGCATTTGAAGCTGCCACACTATGTTGATTTTCAGGCCGAGCTCGACCTCGTGCGCCGCATGCGCGCCGCGCACGACGCCCGCGAAAACGCCGGCAAGGCCGAAGAGAAGAGGGAGGCCGCCGAATGACCGGACAACCGACCGACATCGCCACCTACAACTTCGCCTATCTCGACGAGCAGACCAAGCGGATGATCCGCCGCGCCATCCTCAAGGGCATTGCCATCCCCGGCTATCAGGTGCCGTTCGCGTCGGGCGAAATGCCGATGCCCTATGGCTGGGGCACCGGCGGCGTGCAGGTCACCGCTTCGATCATCGGCCCGGACGATGTACTCAAGGTCATCGACCAGGGCGCCGACGACACCACCAATGCGGTTTCGATCCGCGCCTTCTTCAAGAAGGTCGCCAATGTCGCCGTCACCACCGAGACGGCCAAGGCGACCATCATCCAGACGCGCCACCGCATCCCTGAATATCCGCTGAGTGCCGGTCAGGTGCTGGTCTATCAGGTGCCGATCCCCGAGCCGCTGCGCTTCCTCGAGCCGCGCGAGACCGAGACGCGCAAAATGCATGCGCTGGAGGAATACGGCCTCATGCATGTGAAGCTCTACGAGGACATCGCCAAGCACGGCCGCATCGCCACCACCTACGCCTACCCGGTCAAGGTCGAGGGCCGCTATGTCATGGACCCCTCGCCGACGCCGAAATTCGATAATCCGAAGATGCATCGTTCGCCGGCTTTGCAATTGTTCGGCGCCGGCCGCGAAAAGCGCATCTATGCACTGCCGCCCTTTACCGAGGTGGTCAGCCTCGACTTCGAGGATCATCCCTTCGAAGTGCAGACCTTCGACCAGCCCTGCGCGCTGTGCGCGGCCGAGAACGTCTATCTCGACGAGGTCATCCTCGACGACCATGGCGGCCACATGTTCGTCTGCTCCGATACCGATCATTGCGAGAAGCGGCGCGCCGAAGGCCATCGCGGCCACCTCGCGCCCGAGACCCATCTTGCCCCAGGAAAAATGGAGCCAGCTGAATGACCGACGCACCGCTGCTGCGCGTTTCGGCGCTGTCCAAATTCTACGGCGCGCGCGTCGGCTGCGAGAACGTCACCTTTGACCTGTGGCCGGGCGAGGTGCTGGCGGTGGTTGGCGAATCCGGTTCCGGCAAGACGACTTTGCTCAACTGCCTGTCGACTCGGCTGCTGCCCAGCTCCGGCACCGCCAGCTACCGCATGCGCGACGGCCAGTTCCGTGAGCTTTACCGCATGAGCGAGGCCGAGCGCCGCTTCCTGATGCGCACCGACTGGGGCTTTGTCCATCAGAACCCCGCCGACGGGCTGCGCATGACGGTGTCGGCCGGCGCCAATGTCGGCGAACGGCTGATGGCGGTCGGCGACCGTCACTATGGAAAAATCCGCGCGACGGCCGTCGACTGGCTGTCGCGTGTCGAGATCGACGAAGACCGCATCGACGACGAGCCGCGCGCCTTTTCCGGCGGCATGCGCCAGCGCCTGCAGATCGCCCGCAACCTCGTCACCGGGCCGCGGCTGGTGTTCATGGACGAGCCGACCGGCGGCCTCGATGTCTCAGTGCAGGCGCGCCTGCTCGATCTGCTGCGCGGGCTGGTGACCGACCTCGGTCTCGCGGCCATCGTCGTCACCCATGATCTTGCGGTGGCGAGGCTGCTGTCGCAGCGCATGATGGTGATGAAGGACGGCCGCGTCGTCGAAAGCGGCCTCACCGACCGCGTCCTCGACGATCCGCGCGCGCCCTACACCCAGTTGCTTGTCTCCTCGATTCTGCAGGTGTGACGATGATTGCTCTGGCGTACCCCCCTCTGGCCTGCCGACCATCTCCCCCTCAAGGGGGGAGATCGGCAGCTTTTATGTCCCGCCCGTTCTGCGACACAGGAGAATGGCGAAACCGAATGCGACAGCCCATCTCCCCCCTTGAGGGGGAGATGGCCGGCAGGCCAGAGGGGGGTGTTGGCCCGCAAACGAATGGCGATTGGAGGTCCTTCTGATGGCAACCCCGCTCGTCGTCTCCGATGTCGCCAAGAGCTTCACCATGCATCTGCGCGACGGCATCAAACTGCCTGTCGTCGCCGGCGTCTCGTTCGCGATCAGGGCCGGCGAATGCTCCGTGCTCGGCGGCCCGTCCGGCGCCGGCAAGAGCTCGATCCTGAAAATGCTCTACGGCAATTATGCCGTCGACGCAGGCCAGATCATCGTCCAGCACGAGGACGGGCTCATCGATCTCGCCACGGCCAGCCCGCGCACCGTGCTAGCCGTGCGCCGGCTCACGATCGGCTATGTCAGCCAGTTCCTGCGCACCGTGCCGCGCGTCTCGGCGCTCGATGTCGTCGCCGAACCGCTGGTCGAGCGCGGCGAGGAGCGCGAAGCCGCGCGCGGCAAGGCACGCGACTTGCTGGCCCAATTGAACCTGCCGGAAAAACTCTGGGCGCTGCCGCCGGCGACGTTCTCCGGCGGCGAACAGCAGCGCGTCAACATCGCGCGCGGCTTCATCACCGAGCATCCGATCCTGCTGCTCGACGAGCCGACCGCTTCGCTTGATGCGAAGAACCGGGACGTCGTGATTTCCCTGATCGCCGCCAAGAAGGCGGCGGGCGTCGCTTTGCTCGGCATCTTCCACGATTACGACGTGCGCGAAGCCGTCGCCGATCGCATCATAGACGTGACCGCCTTCGCCGCTGGGAAAATCGCCGCATGACCAGGAAATTGTCGGAGGCCCCGCTGGTCCACGAGACGGCGGAGATCGAGAACTCGACGCTCGGCCGCTGGACCGAGATCGCCGACCGAAGCCGAGTTTCGGAAAGCATGATCGGCGACTATTCCTACATGATGCAGGACTGCAGCGTCTGGTGCGCGACAATCGGCAAATTCGCCAACATCGCCGCCAGCGTCCGCATCAATGCCACCAATCATCCGACCTGGCGGCCGACGCTGCACCATTTCACCTATCGCGCCTCCGACTATTGGGACGACGCCGAGCACGAGAGCGAATTCTTCGCTCAGCGCCGCGCCAAACGCGTCACCATCGGCCACGACACCTGGCTCGGCCATGGCTCGACCGTCCTGCCCGGCGTCACCGTTGGCGACGGTGCGGCGGTCGGTGCCGGCGCAGTGGTATCGAAGGACGTCGCTCCCTACACCATCGTCGGCGGCGCACCGGCCAAGCCGATCCGCGAGCGCTTCGACCGCCGCACCGCGGAGCGCTATCAGGCGCTCGCCTGGTGGGATTGGGATCATGCAAGGCTGCGCGCCGCGCTCGACGATTTCCGGGAGCTGTCGGCGGAGGCTTTTCTGGAGAAGTATGGTGGCTAAGGATCGTGAATGGTAATGGCGGGCAGCGAATAAATTTCGAGGCTCAGGAAAGCCTTTCTTATCACCATTCACCATTCGAGCTTCTCGCGCCGAGTTGATCCCGCCCCGCTCCAGGCTGTGGGCGGTAACAAAACTGACATCAATCAGACACCGCAGGTTCACGTAGCTGCGCTAGCGAGGGTTAACAGACCTTCAATTGCGATTGGACTGGAGCCTGCACCATGTCAGCTACGCTCGAAATCCGCGGCGTCACCCGCCGGTTCGGCAAGAACACCGCCGTCAGCAATGTTCACATCTCGATCCCGCAAGGACAGATGGTCGGCGTCATCGGCCGCTCCGGCGCCGGCAAATCGACCCTTCTGCGCATGATCAACCGCCTCATCGATCCCAGCCAGGGATCCATCCTGTTCGACGGCGTCGAGGTTTCCGGGTTGCGCGGCTCGCCGCTCCGGCGTTGGCAACGCGACTGTGCCATGATCTTCCAGCAGTTCAATCTGGTGCCGCGCCTCGATGTGCTGACCAATGTGCTGCTCGGCCGGCTCAACCACCGCTCGACCCTGTCCAACCTGTTCGGCATGTTCTCCCGCAACGAATGCGCCGAGGCGGTTGCAGCCCTCGAGCACCTGGACATCGCCCGCACCGCGCTGCAGCCCGCCGGCACGCTTTCCGGCGGCCAGCAGCAGCGCGTTGCGATCGCGCGTGCCATGATGCAGCAGCCGAAGGTGTTGCTCGCCGACGAGCCGATTGCCTCGCTCGATCCGCTCAACGCCAAAGTGGTGATGGATTCGCTGCAGGATATCAATTTGCGCGAGGGTATCATCGTCATCACCAATCTGCATACGCTGGATACGGCGCGCAACTATTGCAACCGCATCATCGGCATGGCCGCCGGCAAGGTCGTCTTCGACGGCCCGCCCGAAGACCTCAATCGCGAGGCGGTGCGCATGGTCTATGGCGCCGACAGCAATGGCGGCGAAATCTCCGAGGCCATCACCTCGACCAGTGTCGCCATCAAACAGAAAATCGCTGCATCCGCCGGACCGCTCGAGCCAGCGTTTCCTGGTTATTGAGAACGGCCTGATCGCCGCCCGCGTCAAAGGCACTCGTCAAAATTCGATCGCAACCGGCGCGAGGCCGGATCAAAGGAGAGAGACCCAATGTTCAGGAAGATGGTTTTTGGCGCGGTTTCATTGCTCGCCATCGCGGCCAGTGCCGCTCACGCCCAGGATATCAAGGAATTCCGCATCGGTATCCTTGGCGGTGAAAATGAAGCGGACCGGCTGCGCAATTTTCAGTGCCTCGCCGATCACCTGACGTCCGAATTCGGCTTCGAGAAGGTCTCGCTGTTCCCGGCCGCCGACTACGACGGCGTCATCCAGGGCCTGCTCGGCGGCACGCTCGATTTCGCCGAGCTTGGTGCGTCGGGCTATGCCAGCGTCTACCTCAAGGATCCGAACGCGGTGACCCCGATCCTCACCACCCAGCAGACCGACGGTGCGACCGGTTATTATTCGATAGGCTTGGCGCTGAAGTCGTCCGGCATCACCGACATCAAATCGGCCAAGGGCAAGAAGCTCGGTTATGCCGACCCGGATTCGACGTCGGGCTATCTGATCCGCTGACCCAGATCCCGAAGGACACCGGCGCTTCGAACGAAACCTTCTTCGCCTCGACCCAGTTCAATGGCGGCCACGAGAACAACCTTCTCGCCGTCCGCGACGGCAAGGTCGACGTGGCGGTTGACGACTCCTCGGGCATCGGCGACTTCAAGAACGGTTACACGTCCGGCACCTTCCACAAGGAAGTCGCCAAGGGCGCCGTCGACCCCAACGACTTCGTCGAAGTCTGGCGCTCCGGCCTGATCCCGAATGGCCCGCTGGTCGTGCGCACCGCGCTCGGCGGCGATATGAGCGCCAAGCTCGCCAACTTCTTCACCAGCTTGCCGGCCAAGGACAAGCCTTGCTTCGAAGCCATCGAAGGCGGCGATTTCACCGGCTACGTTCCAGTGAAGCCGGACTTCTACAGCGTCATCGTCGAAGCCCGCAAAGCGGCGATCGGCGGGTGAATGCAATTGAAAAGGGCGGCCTTACCAGCGCCGCCCTTTTTGCATGCCGATCATGACCATCTCAGCCACGATCCGTTCAGACGCGACCCGGCGGACGGCCGACACCTGGCGACGCCAGACGTCCTTGCGCCGGTTCTACACCGCGCTCGGCATCGGCTTGCTGCTTGTCGCCATGTGCACAGCCATGTGGTTCGCCGACGAGGCCAATGCCGGACATTTCTTCGATCGGCTGCCGCACATACTGGATTTCCTTAGCTGGCTTGTTCCCAAGGACTGGAATGACGTCTGGCGCGCGCTGTTCGACATCGCATCGCCGCACGACAAAGGCAGCCAGGAGTTCAACTTCCCGCTTGGCCGCATCTATCTCTGGGGCGGCTTTTATCTACCCGAATATTTCGAGCTGATGCTCACCACGCTCAACGTGGCGCTGGTTTCCACTTTCATCGGCTTCGTCTTTGCGGTGCCCTTTTCCTTCATCGCCGCGCGCAACTTGACGCCCAGTCCGGTGCTCAGGCTCGTCGTCAAGCGCTTCATGGAACTGCTTCGCGCCTTCCCGGAGATCGTCATTGCCGGCCTTTTCGCAGCCATCCTCTCGACCGGCCCGGTCGCGCCCATCATCGCCATCGGCCTGCATTCCATCGGCGCCCTCGGCAAGCTCTTCTACGAGATCAACGAAAACATCGACATGCGCGCCGAAGAAGGCCTGCGCGCGGTCGGCGCCAACTGGTTCGAGCGCGTGCGCTTTGCCGGCCTGCCGCAAGTGCTGCCCAATTTCACGTCCTACACGCTGCTCAGGATCGAGATCAATGTCCGCATCTCGACCATCATCGGCGCGGTCGGGGGTGGTGGCATCGGCGAGGAACTGAAGCTCTCCATCTCGCGCGGCTTCGGCGCCAAAACGCTGGCACTGGTGCTGCTGCTGTTCACGACGATCTTCCTCGTCGACCAGTTCTCTGCCTGGCTAAGGCGCAAGCTCGTCGGTGAGCAGGCATTCATGATGGGTGCCTGACCATGATCCCAAAAAGTGGATTCCGGTTTTTGGAAAAGATCATGGCAAATCAACAAGAAGACTGCCCATGGCCGCAATGACCGCCGATGAGATGTGGTCGATCGAGGAGCGCTTTCCCCAAGTGTTCCGGCGGCCCCTGTACAAACGCTTCGGCCCGCTGGTCCTGTTCACCGGCATCCTGCTCTACCTCCTCTACGCCTTGTGGTTCTTCAACCTGCCGCAAGTGCTGAGGGAATCGCACTGGGAACGCCTGCCGCTCTTTCTGACGCAATGGATCAGCTACGATCTGCAGCCGGAATTCCGTCTCGATCAGCCTCAGATCACGCCCAAATACCCGCGTTTTTCCGCGCTCGGCGAAGATCCTCATCCCGACTGGGTCATCACCAGTGCGAACGGCTCCTACACCATTCTGATCGACGGCCGGGCCAAATCGGTTACCTTCGACAAGACCGAGGCGATGCTGGTCGCCAATGGCCAGACGGTGCCGGTGTCCTTGGCCAGCGGCAAGCCGGTGATATCCGGCCTGGTGCCGGACTGGATCACCGCACACGACGACGAAATCGTCGCCAAGATGGGCTTTGCCGGCGAGGTCCGCATAACCGTCGATCGCGTCAAGGTCCGCAAGCGCTTCCTCGGCTGGGCGAATTTCGTCTTCGACACACGCTCGCCCTTCTTCGGCAAGTCGCCCGGCGAGGTGGTCTCGTTGCTGATGTCCGGACCCCAGCTCAAGCCCGGCACATCCAATCTGGCACTGGCCGGCGACAACATCTGGAACAACGCCCAATGGCAGCATGGCGATGTCTGGACGAAGCTGTTCCAGACCATCGTCATGGCATTTCTCGGCACCTTGCTCGGCGGCATCGTCGCCTTCCCGCTCGCCTTCTTTGCCGCCCGCAACATCACCCCGAGCGGCGTGATCAGTCAGGTGCTCAAGCGCTTCTTCGATTTCATGCGTTCGGTCGACATGCTGATCTGGGCGCTGTTCTTCACCCGCGCCTTCGGCCCCGGCCCGCTGGCCGGCAGCGCCGCGATCTTCTTCACCGAGATCGGCACGCTCGGCAAAGTCTATTCGGAAGGCCTTGAGAACATCGACGACAAGCCGCGCGAGGGCATCCAGTCGACCGGCGCCAACGGCTTGCTGGTGCAGCGCTATGGCGTGCTGCCGGAAGTGATTCCGGTCTTCATCAGCCAGACGCTCTACCAGTGGGAATCCAACACCAGGGGCGCAACGATCATCGGCGCTGTCGGTGCCGGCGGTATCGGCCTGAAGCTTTGGGAAGCGATGCGCACCAACTCCAACTGGGCCAATGTCTTCTACATGGTGCTCTTGGTCCTGCTCGTCGTTTTCATCTTCGACAACATTTCCAATTTCCTGCGCCGCCGCTTGAGCAGGACGATCCACGACTACAACAGGATCCAGGCCGGCCAGGGGTGACGGCCGCGTTGCGCCGGCGGCAGTTAGGCCGCCTTCTTCCAGCCGCTCCTGATGTGCCTGTAGCCGTCGCGGTAAACAGCTTCCGGGCCTTCGGAAAAGTCGCGCCACACCTTGGTGGCCGCGGCCAGATCCTTCAGCGAGCGGCCGAACGCCTCGATCGTCAGCCAATCGTCATAGTCGCTCTCGCGGATGGCGGAGAAAGTCTCCTTCCAGGGGATGTGACCGCGGCCCGGCACGCCGCGGTCGTTCTCCGAAATGTGGATATGGACGACGTTCTTGCGGTTGCGTGTATAGGCGCCGATCGGGTCGGCCTCTTCGATGTTGGCATGGAAGGTGTCGTACATCGCCTTGATGTGCGGCCGGTCGATCGCGTCGATATGCTCCGACAAATCGTCCATCGTGTTGAGCAGATAGCATTCGAAGCGGTTGAGCGCCTCCAGCCCGATGGTGACGCTCTTGTTGCCGGCATGGTCGCCAATAGCGCGTTGCGAAGCGATCGAACGTTTTTTCTCGGCCGCCGTCGGCCCGCTGCCCGAGAAGGCCCCGAGCGTCGAATGCAACGGGCCGCTCAACGTGTCTGCGCCAAGCGCCTGCGCGCAGTCGATCGCCCATTTCATGTAGTCGATACCGGCCTTGCGCGTCGAGGCATCCGGCGAGATCAGGTTCATCGCCGGATCGCCCATGGCCGAGACGGCGGTGCGTTGCAGCCCGATTCGGTCGAGCAGATCACCGAGCTTCTTGTAGCCGTCCGGCGCGCCGGAGAAGACCGGTATTTCGACGCCGTCGAAGCCGGTCGTCTTGATGTCTCTCAACAGCGGCTCGTGTTTTTTCGACACGGCCGTCGTCCACAACAGCATGCACATGCCGATCTTCATCGACGCCCCTCCCTTCATTCGCTCGATCGCCCCCGAGGAGTGGTAGATTCAGGTCAGGCCGAGCCGAAAATGGTAGGTTCCGAGAACCGGAGCGGAGCGTACTTTTGGTACGTGAGCACCGGAAGCGCAGGAAAACTGCCATTTGCAGGCCGGCCTCACCTGAATATCACCACCCCTTCAAAGCTTCGTCCACGCCCCATTCTTCTTAGACGACTTCACGCAGGCTTCGATGAAGGCCATGCCTTCGACGCCGTCTTGCACGGTTGGGAAGACGACATCCTTAGCCGGCTTGCCGCCCGTCCGGCGCGCCGCACGAATAGCCCGCGCGGCTTCCTGGTAGATGTTGGCGAAACCTTCGAGATAGCCTTCCGGATGCCCTGGCGGGACGCGGCTGACGCGCCCCGCGACGGGGAGCGCGCCGGCGCCATTTCGGGTAATCAACTGCTTCGGCTCGCCGAACGGCGTGTACCAGAGATAGTTCGGGTCGGCCTGCACCCATTCGAGCCCGCCCTTCGAGCCGTAGATACGCAATTTCAGCCCGTTCTCGTGGCCGGGCGCCACCTGGCTGGCCCAGACCATGCCCTTGGCCGGGTGCGACCCGCCGACCGGCTTGAAGCGCAGCAGCACATTGATGTTGTCGTCGAGCAGCCTCCCCGGCACGAAGGCATCGAGATCGGCCGACAACGAATCGAGCTCCAGCCCGGAGACGAAACGGGCAAGGTTGTAGGCATGGGTGCCGATATCACCCAGCGCACCGCCCGCACCCGCCTGCTTGGGGTCTGAGCGCCACGCAGCCTGCTTCTGGCCGGTGGCGGCCAGGTCCTCGGTCAGCCAGTCCTGCGGATATTCCGACTGCACGATGCGGATATCGCCGAGCTGCCCCTTGGCCACCATCTCGCGTGCCTGCCGCACCATCGGATAGGCGGTGTAGTTATGCGTCAGCACGAACACTTTGCCGGTCTTTTCGACCAGCGCCGCCAGCTTCTTTGCCTCGGCCAGCGTCGTCGCCAGCGGCTTGTCGCAGATGACGTGGATGCCGGCCTCGAGAAAAGCCTTGGCAGCCGGCACGTGCACATTGTTCGGCGTGACGATGGCGACCACCTCGATGCCGTCCGGCCGCTTGGCCTCCGCCTTGGCCATCTCGGCATAGGAGCCGTAGCTGCGTGCCGGATCGAGCCCAAGCTCGGCCGCCGAGGCCTTGGCGCGCTCCGGATTCGATGACAGCGCGCCGGCGACCAGCACGAACTCGTTGTCCATGCGCGCCGCGATGCGGTGCACCGCGCCGATAAAGGCGCCTTGTCCGCCGCCAACCATGCCGTAGCGGATCGGACCGCCCCCGGTTTCCGCCTTCGATGCGCCGACCATGATTTTCTCCCTCGTTGTCTGAGATACCCCTCCCCCTTGAGGGAGGGTGGCCCGAAGGGCCGGGAGGGTCGGTCAATGCCGAGCTCAACCCAGCGACCCCACCCCGATCCGCTGCGCGGATCGACCCTCCCCTCAAGGGGGAGGGAAAGCTGTGTTAGATCCCCATCATCCCGCGCAGCACCTTTTTGTCGGTCGTGCCGCCGGCGAAATCGTCGAATGCCTTTTCCGTAACCCTGATGATATGATGCTGGATGAAGGGAGCGCCCTCGGCAGCACCATCCTCCGGGTGCTTCAGGCAGCATTCCCATTCCAGCACCGCCCATGAATCATAGTTGTATTGGGTAAGCTTGGAGAAGATGCCGCCGAAATCCACCTGTCCGTCGCCGAGCGAGCGGAACCGCCCGGCACGGTTGGTCCAGCTCTGGTAGCCCGAATAGACGCCTTGCCGCCCGGTCGGATTGAACTCGGCATCCTTGACGTGGAACGCCTTGATCCGCTCGTGGTAGATGTCGATGAATTCGAGATAATCGAGCTGCTGCAGCAGGAAGTGCGACGGGTCGTAGTTGATGTTGCAGCGCTTGTGGCCGCCGACCGCATCGAGGAACATCTCGAATGTCGCGCCGTCGAACACGTCCTCGCCCGGATGGATTTCGTAGCCGACATCGACGCCGTTCTCGTCATAGACGTCGAGGATCGGCTTCCAGCGCTTGCCGAGTTCGGCAAATGCTTCCTCGATCAATCCCGCCGGCCGCTGCGGCCACGGGTAGAGGTAAGGGAAGGCCAACGCCCCGCAAAACGACACCGACGCCTTGAGCCCGAGATTCTTCGACGCCTTGGCGCCGAACTTCATCTGCTCGACCGCCCATTGCTGCCTGGCTTTTGGATTGTTGTGCACCGCAGGTGGAGCGAAGCCGTCGAATTGTGCGTCGTAGGCCGGATGCACCGCCACCAGCTGACCCTGCAGATGCGTCGACAGTTCAGTGATCTCGACGCCGGCATCGGCGCAGATGCCCTTCACCTCGTCGCAATAGGCCTTCGACGACGCTGCCTTCTCGAGATCGAACAGCCGGGCGTCCCATGTCGGGATCTGCACGCCCTTGTAGCCCAGACCGGCCGCCCATTTGGTGATCGAGGCCAGCGAGTTGAACGGAGCGGCGTCGCCCGCAAACTGCGCCAGGAACAGACCAGGCCCCTTCATCGTCGTCGGCATCGGCATCGGCATCTCCCTATGTTTCGCGACCAAGCATAGCGCCGATTGAAAACAGGGCCAGCCTCTTTGGTCTCTTTGCACAGCGCGCTCGGCGCCGCTATTCTGGTATTACCAAATGCCGAAATCTGGTCAAGCCATTTGACGCGCGGCCGCAGTCCTGCAACCATGCCGAGCTGCCCAACATAATTCAACGTAATCAATGCTGTAAGCAAGAGACGGCGCTTGATGGTAGCACTTCTTGCCGTCCAGATGAAATTACTGTAGACCTCCCATCAAGCCCAATTGGTCGAACCAGTTTGCCAAAAAAATGCTGGGAGGCCTTGGGGAGGAATCATGCAGCGCACTTCGGCAGAGTGCGTCGCAGGCGAACTGGTACAGGCGATTCTGGGAAGGATAGACCATGCATCTTTCGACGCACAATTGGATGCGGGCGGAGCCGCTGGAAACGACGCTCAAGCGCATCAAGAAATTCGGCTATGAGTCGATCGAGATTTCCGGCGAACCCGAACAGTACAAGACCAAGGAAACACGCGCGCTGCTGAACGAGTACGGCATCCGTTGCTGGGGAGCGGTGACGCTGATGCTGGGCGAGCGCAATCTCGCCGCCAAGGACCAGGGCCAGCGCGAGCGCTCGGTGCAATATGTCAAGGACGTGCTGACCATGGTCAGCGAGCTCGACGGCGAGATCATCACGCTGGTTCCCGCCACCGTCGGCAAGGTCGTGCCGGACGGCACCGAGGAAGAGGAATGGAAATGGGTGGTCGACGCCACCCGGGAATGCTTCACCCACGCCAAGAAGGTCGGCGTCAAGATCGCGGTCGAGCCGCTCAACCGCTTCGAAACCTACCTGTTCAACCGCGGCGCCCAGGCACTGGCCCTTGCCGATGCGGTCAGCCCCGAATGCGGCGTCTGCCTCGACGCCTACCACATCCACATGGAAGAATTTAACGTCTATGACGCCATCCGGCAGGTCGGCAAGCGCCTGTACGACTTCCATGTCGCCGACAACAACCGCTTCGCTGCCGGCCTCGGGCAGATCGACTGGCCGAAGATTGTCGGCACGCTGAAGGAGATCGGCTATGACGGCGCGCTGACCAATGAATTCGTCGCCCCAGTCGACCGCACGCCGGCAGCCCCCTATCCCGACATGGTCGAACGCAATCCGGTCGACATCTCGCCAGAGCAGCTGAAATTCATTCAGGACCACGGCTCCAGCGTGCTCACGGAAAAATTCTACACTGACCAGATGCGCATCAATGCGGAAACGCTGCTGCCGCTGATCAAGTAGCCAAGCCGTTTGGAAAAAGCCCTTCCGCCTCACAGCGGCCGGGCCGAGGATGAACATGCGCATCAAGACGGTCCAAGCCTGGTGGGTTCGCATACCGATCGAAGCCGCGAAGCAGCACCGCAGCGACTTCGGTCAGGTGGCGACGTTCGACGCCGCCATCCTGCGCATCGAAACCGACGACGGGCTTGTCGGCTGGGGCGAAGGCAAGAACGCCGCCGGCAGCGCCGGCAGCTACGGCGCCCTTGTCCATTTGCTGAACCATGAGGTCGGGCCGCAGCTGGTCGGCCTCGACCCGGCCGACATCGGCGTCATCTGGGAGATGCTGTACAATGGCGCGCGTCACGACAGCGCCGCCCGCGCCGGCCACGCCATGCCGCAATTGGCGCGACGCGGCATGAGCATCGCCGCTATCAGCGCCGTCGACATCGCATTGTGGGACATTCTCGGCAAATCACTCGGCGTTCCGGTCTGGCGACTGCTCGGCGGCCGCAAGCTGGACCGCATGCCGGCCTATGCTTCCGGCGGCTGGGCCACTGCGGAAGCCATCGGCGATCAGCTGCAATCCTACGTCGCCAAGGGCGGCTTCAAGGCGCTGAAGATGCGCGTCGGCGCCATGGACGGCGCCCCGCACGTCTCCGCCGCCCGCGTCCGCGCTGCAAGACAGGCGCTCGGTCCCGACATCGACCTGATGGTCGACGCGCACGGCACCTACACGGTGGCCGAAGCCAAGCGCTTCATCCATCTCGCCGGCGACCTCGATCTCGCCTGGTTCGAGGAGCCGGTGATCGCCGACGACAAGCGCGGCATGGCTGAGGTGCGCGCCTGCGGCTCGATCCCGATTGCCACCGGCGAGAGTGAGGCGACGCGCTACGCCTTCCGCGATCTCGCCGTACTCAAATCCGCCGATATCTTCCAGCCGGATCCGGCCTTTTGCGGCGGCATCAGCGAGGCGATGAAGATCGGAACCATCGCCAGCGCCTTCAATCTGCGCTTTGCGCCGCACCTTTGGGCGGGCGCGCCCTGCTTTTTTGCCGGGCTGCATGTTTGCGCCGCTTCGCCGGCGAGCTTCACCGTCGAATATTCACTCGGGGCCAACCCGATGATCCACGATCTGATCGAAGAGACTGTCGAAGCAAAGGACGGTATGGTAGCGATCCCTGATAGACCCGGGCTGGGATTCACTATTTCGGAGCGGTTCCTGGAGGCGCACGCGCAACACGGCTGACATGAAAGAAAAGAACCTTCTCGCGGAACTCGCCGCCTACCTGTTCTCCCATTCGGACAAGGAGACGGGCCGCACGCCGTCGGAGCGCGAACTGGCAGAGCATTTCAGCGTCAGCCGCGGTCAGATCCGCGAGGCGCTGGCCATTCTCGAGGCCATGCGCATCGTCGAACGACGGGCGAAGTCCGGCATCTACATCGATACAAAGCAGGCGAGCGTCGAGGCTATGGCGCTGTTCGCCCGCGCCGGCCTGCCGCTCGATCCTGTCCAGATCTACGAGACGGTCGAGTTGCGGAAGATCCACGAGATCAAGGCCGCCGAACTTGCCTGTTCCCGCGCCACCGAGGAGAATTTCGAGCGGCTGCGCGAGATCCTGAAGGCCTCAGAGGATCGCATAGCGGCCGGCGAAGGCCTTGCCAGGGAAGACCGCGAGTTCCACCTCGAGATCGTGCGGGCGACCAAGAACAGTGTGTTCCACAATGTCTGCAGCGTCTACTACATGATGGGCGAGATGCGCCTGCCGATCTATTTCAACGATCCCGAACGCAGCGTGCGCTCGCATGCCGAGCACATCCAGATCTACGAGGCGCTGCTGCGCCGCGACGGCAACCTCGCCCAGGCGCTGATGAGCGCTCATCTGCAAGGCGCCGAAAGCTATTGGAAGGGGCTGATCGAGGGGCGTGAGGCGGAACCGCAAAGCCCAGCGCTCGAAAAGGCCTGAAATGCCCAAGATCCTGTCGACACACAGACTGCACCCCCGTGCCTCTTCCATGCTGACAGGGGCCGGCGAACTCGTCGTTGCCTCCGCTCTCGACGCGGCCACGCTGGCCGCCGAGGCAAGGGACGCCGATGTCATCATTGTTCGCGCTCCGTTGCCTGCGGCGCTTTTCGAAGGCGCGACCAGGCTCAGGGCCGCGATCCGCCACGGCGCCGGGCTGGACATGGTACCGATGGAAGCGGCCAACGCGGCGGGCGTGCTGGTGGCGAACGTTCCGGGAGTGAACGCGCGCTCGGTCGCCGAATATGTGATGTTCGCGGCACTGGCGCTGCTTCGGCGCTTTCGTGTGTTGGACCGCGACTTGCGGGCGAAGGGCTGGCTGGCCGGCCGCGAACACACCGTCATGGCCAATGAGCTTGCCGGCAAGACGATCGGCATTGTCGGCCTCGGCGCAATTGGCCAGGCGGTCGGCCACATCGCCGCCCATGGTTTCGATCTGAATGTGGTGGCAACGACGCGCAGCATGCGGCCGGCGCCGGACAGCGTCGGCTTCTTGTCGATCGATGCGCTCATCGAGCAGAGCGACATCATCGTTCTGTGCTGCCCGCTGACGCCCGAAACGCGGGGGCTGATCAGCCGGGAACGTATCGACCGGATGAAGCCGGATGCGCTGCTGATCAATGTTTCGCGCGGGCCGGTGATCGACGACGACGCGCTGATCGAGGCCCTGCAGAAGGGCCGCATCGGCGGCGCCGCGCTCGACGTTTTTGCGACACAACCGCTGCCGCCCAACCATCCCTACTTCGGCTTCGACAACGTCATCGTCACCCCGCACATGGCCGGGATCACCGAACAGTCGATGATGCGCATGGGCGTCGGCGCGGCTGGCGAAGCCTTGCTGGTGCTGGCCAACAGATTGCCGGTTAATCTGCGCAATCCCGAAGTGGTCGAGCACTACCGGCGGCGGTTCCCTGCCGATTTCTAAAGCGCAGGCTACGCCTCAATTTTCCCGAATTCGCCAGCGACGTTGCCGGTATGGGAAACACCACAAAATTCCTGCTGACCGCCAGTGTCTGCATGGCGGCGGCGCATGCCTTGGCCAACGGACAGGGCAGCTACGTGTTCTGCGACAACGGCTTGCGCTGCGTGATGGCACCCTGTCCATCGAACAGCGCGCTCGACCTCGACACCGGCAAGTTCGTCAAAGGCGTTTCGATCGACATCGATCGCCTGCCGCAGCAAGACAAGGGCCTCGATCTTTCGGACAAGCTCTATGCCGGCAAGGTCGTTGTTGTCGGCTCGATCGAGAACCGCACCCGGACCTTCAACGGCAAGCGATACACCCTGCCTTGGCTGGTTGCCACCAGCATCGAGCGCACCGCCAAGGACAACGAGCGCGGCCACTGCTCGTCGCGCTGACACGCGCTATCGGATCAATTTGCAAGCAGTGCCTCGACCGCAGCGGCGATCCGCAGCAGGTGGTGGTCATGGCCATTGCGCGCCACCAGCATCAGCCCGGCCGGACGCATCATTCCGGGCATCGGCAGCGAGATGGCTGAAAGATCGAACTGGTTGGCGACCTGCGTGTTGCGCAGCAGAAGGCCTTCCGTCCTGTCGCACAGGGCCTCGTCGCCGGTCATCGAGACGATCGTCGGCGCGGTCATCGGCGTGGTCGGCAGGGCCAGCACGTCGACCGACGCCAGCCGGTCATCCATCGCGGCGGCAAGTGCTGCGCGACGGCGCATTGCTCTGATATAGACCGTGGCCGGAATGGCGGCGGCGCGCGACAATGGCCCGCTTACCCTCGGGTCGACCGGCATCGTCGCTCCCGTCGCCAGCCAGTCGGCATGGATCTCCGCCCCTTCCATTGCCGCGATCGAGGCGCGTTTGGTTGCCGCGCGCAGATCGACAAGCAGGTCGTCGATCGACAACTCCACAAGCCGTGCGCCGCTAAGCTCCATCTTGCGAAGACACCGGTCGAACGTCGTCGCGACCTCTTCCTCCGTATCATCGAACAGCACGCCGCGCGGAATACCGATGCGCAGGCCGTCCAGCGGAAGCGGCAACAGTGCCGCCAGGTTTTCGCCCGCCATCACTGCGTCGGCCGCCGCACATTCGGCGACGGTGCGGGCCAGCGGACCGATCGAGTCCAGCGTGGCCGACAGCGGAAACGCACCCGCGAGCGGCACGCGCCGCGCCGTCGGCTTGAAACCGACGACGCCATTCAACGATGCCGGAATGCGCACCGATCCGCCGGTATCGGAACCGATGGAGATTTCGCTGGTGCCTTCGCCGACCGAAACCGCGGCGCCTGAGGACGAGCCGCCCGGAATACGGCGGGCATCACTTGCATTGCCGGGCGTGCCGTAATGCGGATTGACGCCGATCGCGGTGAAGGCGAACTCGGTCATGTTGGTCTTGCCGAGGATGACTGCACCGGCCTGGCGCAACCGTTCCACGACAATGGCATCCCGCAACGCCGGCGCTGCCGTGGCGAGCAGCAGCGAGCCCGCCGTCGTCGGCTCGCCGGCGACATCGAACAGATCCTTGATCGAGGTGATCGCCCCATCGAGCGGCCCGAGCGTGACGCCGGCTTTTCGCCGCGCATCGGCGGCGTCGGCCGCCGCCCGTGCTGCTTCAGGATAGAGCTTTGCGAAAACGCTCTCATCGCCCACGCGAGCAGCAAGACGCGAAACAATTGCTTCCAGGCGATCACGGGCTGATTGCATTTTCGGTGTCGGACTCCGCACGCTTGCAACGTCTTAATGTAGCAGCCACAAACTGGCCGCAGGAGACATAGCCCGGCACGGTCAGGTTTGCACCTGTCGAACCGCACGAGGAAGGCCCGATGCTCTACGAAGGCAGCTGCCACTGCGGCAAGGTCGCGTTCGAGGTCGAAGGCGAGCTGACCGGAGCCGTACGGTGTAATTGCTCGATCTGCACGCGCAAGGGTGCACTGCTATGGGCAGTGCCGCATGAGAGCATGCGGGTGCTTGCCTGGGGCGATGATCTCGGCCGCTACAGCTTCGGCAACCATGTCATCGCCCACCGCTTCTGCCGCAGCTGCGGCATTCACCCCTTCGCCGAGGATGTCGGCGAAGGGAGCGGGCGAAGTGCCTATATCAACATTCATTGCATCGAGGCGTTGGACGTCGCCGCCGTGCCGGTCTTCGACTTCGACGGCCGTTCCGTCTAATGCATGTCGCGCAAAAGTGTGCAGCGGTTTTGTGATAACGACATGCATAAAAAAAAGAATCTAAAGCGCGTCGCATAAGGCCGATCGAGTGCGACGCGCTTTAGTCCTTGGGACCGTCGATCGGCTTGGGGCCAAGGAAGAACGCCGCCAATGCCGCAAGCAACGTCGCCGCCGCGCAATACGCGAAGGCGCTGGCAACGCCGGTATTGTCGACCAGCAGGCCGCCGAAGACGGCGCCCAACGCGATGGCGACCTGGAACGTCATGACCATCAGCCCGCCGGCGCTTTCCGCCTGATCGGGGGCGGCTCGCACCAGCCAGGTCTGCAGCCCGACTGGGACGGCGCCGAAGGCAAAGCCCCAGCTGGCCACCGCTATTGCAGCCACGACGGGTGAGCCTCCGACCACCAGCAGCAGGAGCGCCGAAAACGCGATCAGCAGAGGCGCCAGGCTGACGGCTGCCTTGAGGCTGCGTTCCGCCATGAAGCCGCCGGCAAAATTGCCGAAGAAGCCACCAATGCCGTAGGCGAGCAGCACAAGCGAGATCGTCTCGATGTCCAGCGCGGGCACCTTCTCGAGAAACGGGCGGACATAGGTGAAGCCGGCAAAGTGTCCCGAGGCGACCAGCAGCACCACCAGCAGTGCCACCCTGATCATCGGCCGCTTCATCACCTCCAGCAGCGTGCGAAAACCTGCCGTACCTGCCGGCGGCAGCTTCGGAATGGTAGCCACCTGCACCAGCAGCGCCAGCGCGCCGACCACGGCGGCGATCATGAAGGCCGTCCGCCATCCCCAGATGTCGCCGACATATGCGCCGACCGGAGCCGCACAGACCGTCGCCACCGAAACCCCGGTGAGGATGATCGACATGGCGCGCGGCATCAGCCGCATCGGAACGAGCCGCATCGCCATGGCTGCCGACATCGACCAGAAGCCACCGAGACTAATGCCAAGCATGATGCGGGCGATCAGAAGAACGGGAAGCGACGACGCAAACGCGGCTACCAGATTTGACAGCACAAGCAGCACCGTCAGCGCCCACATGACCAGCCTGCGGTCCAGCCGCTTGGTGACAATGGCCATGGTCGGCGCCGCAATCGCGCCAATGACGGCGGTGGCCGTTACCGCCTGCCCGGCGGCGCCTTCGGTGATGCCGAGATCCTGCGCAAGCGGCGTCAGCAGGCTGGCCGGCAGAAATTCTGCGGTCACCAGGCCGAAGACTCCGAGCGCCAGGGAGACCACCGCTCCCCATGCGGGCTCGGACCGTTCGCCGGTTTCCGATGCGTCGAGAACGGCGTCCATGACGCCTGTCGCGGGTTCGGTCATGAGGGATCTCCGATCTGGTTGCAGCGCAGCATCTGGCTGCAGTGCAACATAGGGAGTGACTGTCCGGAGTTTCCATGCTAGAAACACCATTATGCTTGACCGTTCGTCCAAAATCCCTGTCACCGGTGATCCGCTGACAGACATATTGCGCGGATTGCGCCTCGAAGGCGTCGATTACGGCCGTTGCGAGATGAAGGAACCCTGGGGCATCCATTTTCCGGCTCAGGCGGCGGCACGGTTTCATTTCATCGGTAGCAAAGGCTGCTGGTTGCTGCAGCCGTCCGGCGACTGGGTCGAGCTCAAGGCGGGCGACGCTGTGTTGTTGCCGCGCGGTTCAGCCCACACGCTGGCGAGCGAGCCGGGTATCGAGGCGGCGCCGATCCACGGCTATGAGGTCGAGGAGATCTGCAAGGGTGTCTATTGCATGTCGAATGACGGCGTGCCCGGCTGCCGTCCGGGCACCTTGCTGTTTTTCGGCAGCATGTATTTCAATCTCGATGGCTTGCACCCCTTGCTCGGCATGATGCCGGACGTGATGCGCGCGCATGAGTTGGAAGCCTATGAGCCAGGTATCCCGCATTTGCTGGAGGCGATGGCCCGCGAGGTGACGATGGAACGCGTCGGCTCCGGCGGCATCCTGGCGCGGCTAGCCGATGTGCTCGCCGCGACCCTCATCCGCTCATGGGTCGAGCGCGGCTGCGGCGACTCTTCCGGATGGATCGCGGCGGTGAGGGACCGCGAGATCGGCCGGGTGCTGGCCGCGATCCATCTGGAACCGAGCCGCGACTGGACGGTGGACGCTCTGGCGAAGATGATGGGCGCCTCGCGATCAGGTTTCGCCGAGCGCTTCGCAACCATTGTCGGCGAAACACCGGCAAAGTACGTCACGCAGGTACGGATGCACCAGGCGCGGCAATGGCTGGTCCGCGACCGGCTCAAGATTTCCGTCGTCGCGGCGCGCCTCGGCTACGAATCCGACGCCTCCTTCAGCCGCGCCTTCAAGCGGGTAATCGGATCGCCGCCCAGCCATTTCCGGGCCGAGGAACAGGCGGAGATCCGCCAGGCCGGCTAAACGTTGGCCGGGTTATTGCTCGGTGATGCAGGCCGAGCCGGCGCTGCTCTTGCAATATTTGCCGGAAGCCCCGCACCTGCCATCCGAGACTTCGACAACGGTGCCGCTCAACAACAGCTTGCAGTCACTGGTGGACAGATTGACCGTGCCGTTGAGATCCTTGATCTTCTTGGCGTCGACCTTCGCGCCGGCGACAACTTTCTTGGCTGCCTGCGCCTCGCCCAGATGTGCGGCCGACAATCCCATACCGGCGACAAGCAGGATCGCAGCAAAACTGCGGAACAGATTTCCCATAGCCAACCCTCCATTTTGGGCCTCCAAATTGGGCTCAAAGCCCGTTTGGGACCAAAGGATCAGCCTATTCGACAAATCGGAGCATCCGCATCCCCCGTACGGGGGATGACGGGAAGACTCGAGCATTTCGCAGCCAAGTGGAATCACACGGCGTCGCACAAATGCGACTAAAACAGATAGATAGAGCGGGATGCACGGTCAATTTGAACGCATCCCGCTCTAGCTGCAGTAAAGAGGCTTGTACTTAGCCGGCGTGACGCAGGCTTATTCCGCTGCCCTTATCGAACAGCACCACCTTGTCCGGGTTCCAGGCAAAGCGCACCGGCTGCTCTATCTGCACGTCGGTCCTGGCCGGCACAGTGGCGCGCAGCATGGCGTCGCCGACCCGCAGCGTCAGGATCTTCTCGACGCCATGGTTCTCGACGTCATGGACCCGCGCCTCGACCGGCGCGCCGGTCTCGAGATAGACGTCCTCGGGACGAATACCGAAGACGAGCGGGCGACCGTCGGTCGCCGCGCCCGTCTTGGCACCCCCCGAAGTCTTGGCACCCCCCGCAAACGGCAATTCGAAATTCAGCGGTGCCATCACCGCACGCCCGTTAACAAGCTTGCCGTCGATGAGATTCATCGGCGGCGAGCCGACGAAGCTCGCCACGTAGGTGTCGCGCGGATTGTTGTAAATCTCGTACGGCGTGCCGGTCTGGACGATGCGGCCATGGTTGAGCACGCCGACCTTGTCACCCATCGACATCGCCTCGATCTGATCGTGCGTCACGAACAGGAAGGTGGCGCCGAGCTGCATCTGCAGGTTCTTCAATTCGGTGCGCAGCGCCTCGCGCAATTTGGCGTCGAGCGCCGACAACGGCTCGTCCATCAGGAATACCCGCGGCTTGCGCACGATGGCGCGGCCGATCGAGACGCGCTGCATCTCGCCGCCTGAAAGCCGGTCGGTCTTGCGGTCGAGCAGATGCTCGATCCGCAGTGTCCTGGCAGCGCGGTCGACACGATCCTTGATCTCGGCATCGGGCAACCGGCGGATCTTCGGCTTCAGCGGAAATTCGAGGTTTTCGCGCACCGTATAACGCGGATAGAGCGAATATTGCTGCAGCACCAGCGCCACGTCGCGCTCGGCCGCGCCCCAATCGGCGACATCGACGCCGTCGATAAAGACCTGGCCTTCGCTCGGTTTTTCCAGGCCGGCAATCATGCGCAGCGTCGTCGTCTTGCCGGCGCCGGTCTCGCCGAGCAGGACGAAGAACTCGCCGTCGGCGATGTCGAGGTCGAGCCCGGTCAAAGCGGTGTGGTTGCCGAATCTCTTCGAAATGTTCTTGAGCTGGATGTGGGCCATCAGAGTCTCACTCCCAGCGATTTGCCGCTCGCCGTGTCGAAGAAATGCGCCTGGCTGGGATCGATTCTGACGAAGACCCTTTCGCCGGGGCCGCCGATGAAGCCGCTCTTGGTGCGTGCACGCAGCATCTTGGAGCCGACCTTGAGGTCGACGATATCGAAGGAGCCGAGCGGCTCAACGATCTGCGTCTCCACCGGCAAGAACCCCTCGGCGGCTTCGCGGCGAACGAGAACGCCTTCCGGCCGGATGCCGAGCGCGAGCTGGCCGCCGGCATGGCCGTTGAGCTTCGACAGCAAGGTGCGCGGGAATTCGAAGCCGGCGGCCGCATCGCCGACCGTGACCGAGGCCGACGAGGCTTTCTCGGTCACCGAAGCGTCGGCGACGTTCATCACCGGGCTGCCGACAAACTGCGCGACGAAAAGATTCGCCGGATGCGAATAGACCTCGTCCGGCGAGCCGACCTGCTGCAGTACGCCCTCATGCATGATGACGATGCGGTCGGCGAGGCTCATCGCCTCGATCTGGTCGTGAGTGACGTAGATGCTGGTCGAGCCCTGCTTGATGTGCAGCCGCTTGATCTCGGCCCTCATCTCCTCGCGCAGCTTGGCATCGAGCGCGCCGATCGGCTCGTCCATCAGCATCGCCTTCGGCCGCCGCACCAAGGCTCGGCCGATCGCGACGCGCTGCATGTCGCCGCCGGACAGGGCCGACGGTTTCTTGGCGAGGAGATCGCTGATCTGCAGCGTCTTGGCGACCGAGCGCACCTCGCTGTCGATCTCGGCCTTGCTCTTGCGCGTCGCCCTCAGTGGAAAGGCGATGTTCTCGTAGACGCTCATATGCGGATAGAGCGAGAACGATTGGAAGACCATGGCGATGTCGCGGTCGGCGGCCTTGAGGTGCTGGACCGGCTTGCCGTCGATGAGGATGTCGCCGCCGTCGATCGTCTCCAGTCCGGCAACGGCCCTGAGCGTCGTCGTCTTGCCGCAGCCCGACTGGCCGAGCAGCACGATGAACTCGTTATCGTCGATCTTCAGGTTGAGGTCCTTGATGACCTGGACGGCGCCGAAATATTTCTGGACGCCGCGAAGCTCGATCTGGGTCAATGCTGTGCCCCCGGGTTTGCCCCTTGCCCGGTGCCGGCCTTCTCCTCCGGCGCGATCTTGGAGGTGATGTTGAAGCCGATCAGGCCGATCAGGATGATGGTCACGCCGTAGCTGTGCAGCAGCATGTGCCATGGCTGGCAGAGCGCGATGATGCCGAGCACCATCAGCACCTGGCTGCCCGGTTCGAGATATTTCTGATTGATGTCGCGAAAACTCATTTGCGGATCGCTCCGAAGGACATGCCGCGCAGCAGATGGTTGCGGAGCAGGAAGGTGAAGATCGCAACCGGCAGCAGGAACAGGAAGGTTCCGGCGGCAATCACCGTCCAGTCCGGCAGGCCGGCGCCGACCTGGCTGGGAATGAAAGGCGGCGCCGTCTGGGCACGGCGGCTGGTCATGATCAGTGCGAAGGCATATTCGTTCCACGCCGTGATAAAGCAGAACACGGCGGTGGCGGCGATGCCGGTGGCGGCCTCGGGCAGCACGATCTTGAAGAAGGCCTCCATGCGCGTATAGCCGTCGACGAGGGCCGCCTCCTCATACTCCTTGGGGATCTCGTCCATGAAGCCTTTCATCAGCCACACCGAGAAGGACAGGTTGAAGGCGGTGTAAAGGATGATCAGGCCGACATGGGAATCGTTGAGGCCGACCGCCCGGTACATCAGGAACATCGGAATGGCGACGACCACCGGCGGCAGCATGCGCGTCGACAGGATGAAGAACAGCAGGTCTGCCTCGCCTTTCACCTTGAAGCGCGAGAACCCATAGGCGGTGAAGGTGCCCATGCCGACGGCCAGGACGGTCGAGGTTATGGCAACGATCAGCGAGTTCATGAAACGGCTCGGATAGCCCGACCACTGCACCTGGCCCTTGCCGTCGCGCACGATCTTTTCGCCGCCATTGAAGACGACGCGCTCCCACCACGGCGCAGCCGCGTACTCCTCCGGTGATGGCGGGCTGCGCAGCTGCGAACGCTTGGTGAACAACTTGACGAAGGGCGATATCTCCGGCTGGAAAACCACCGTCGGCGGAATGGTGGTGGCGAGGTTGCGCGGCTTGAACGCCGTCGAGGCTATCCAGTAGATCGGCGCCAGGAAGATGATCGTCACCAGCAGGACGGCGACGATGGCGACCCGGTTGAAGGTGATTTCGGAAGAAGTGCGGACTGCGGCCATCTCAGCGCTCCTTCACCTTGTTGAGGTATTTGACATAGATGTTGGTGATCGCCAGCACCATGATCAGCACGATGTAGGCGAGCGCGCAGGAGCGCCCGGTCTGCCATTCCTGGAACGCCATCTTGTAGAGCCGGATCGAGATCAGCTCGGCCGTCGGCTGGCTGGTCAGGATATAGGCGAGGTCGAAGGTCTTGAACGCTTCCATGGTGCGGAAGATGACCGCGATCATCAGGATCGGCGCGACCAGCGGCAGCGTGATGCGGAAGAAGGTGTAGAACGGCCCGGCCCTGTCGATCGCGGCGGCCTCGTAGAGATGCTTGGGCACGGCCGACAGGCCGGCCAGCGACAACAGCATGACGAAGGGCGACCACATCCAGATATCGGTCAGCGCGACCGCATAGAGCGCCATTTTCGGATCCGACAGCCATTCGAAGGTGCCGAGGCCCAGCGCATAATTGATGATGCCGAAGGACGGATCGTAGAGCAGTTTCCAGAACAGGCCGACGACGGCCATAGACAGCATCATCGGCAACAACAGGAGCGTCGTCAGCAGGCCCTTGAGCGGAATGTCGCGGTTGAGCAGCATGGCCACGCCGAAGCCGACGAGCAGCTGGCCGGCGACCGAGATGATGACGTATTTTGCGGTGATGGCGAAGTTGGACCAGACATAGGGATCGCTGAGCAGGTCGCGATAGTTTTGCAGCCCGACGAAATTCGCCGCCGCGCTGGTCGAGGCGCGGAAATCGGTGAACGAATAGCCCAGCGAATAGATCAGCGGGAAGATGTTGAAGACGATCAGAAACAGGATCGTCGGGATGATGAAGAGATTGCGGATCGAAATGTCGCTTAGACCGCGAGCGGCGGCCCGCGAGGTCGTGTCCAGCGTGGTGATCATCGTGGTCGCCAAGACCCTGCTCCCGGTTCAAAAATCAGAAAAAGAAACGGAGGAGGCACGAACGCCCCCTCCGTGAAACTCATACTTATTGGCCGCGGCCGTATTTCTTGAAGGTCGCGTTCCAGTCGGCTGCCAGTGCGTCCAGCGTCTCCTTGGCGGTGCCTTCGCCGCCGATCATGTAGGGATAGATGCGCTGGTTGAGCTGCTGCAGCAGTTCGGCATATTCCGGAACCGCCCAGAAGTCCTTGACCTTGAACATGGTCTCGTAGAACGCCTTGTTGTAGGGCGTGGCGTTCTGGAATTCGGGCGACTTGAGCACGGCGGCACTGCAGGTGTAGCCGCCAAGCGCTGCCCATTTCTTCTGGGTCTCGTCCTTGATGAACCATTCCAGGAACTTGGTCGCCTCTTCCTGCTTCTGCGAGTAGGAAACGATGGAGATGCCCTGACCGCCGAGTGCGGCGAACTGGTCCCCGTTCGGGCCGGGAGGATTGGCGAAGAAGCCGGTGTTCTTGGCGTTCGGGTTCGACGCCTCGTTGATCAGCGAGGGGAAGAACGCGAAGTAGTTCATGCTCATCGCGGCCAGGTTTTCAGTGATCGCCTGGTTGTCCTCGACGAAGAACGACTTGGCCCAGCCCGGAGGCGTGAACTTGTAGAGTTCCTTGTAGGCGTCGAGCGCCGCGATCGCCTTGTCGGAGTTGATGAAGCCGTCGACCTTGTAGGTCTTATAATCACCCAGCTCGCCGCCAAAGGAAAACAGCGCGTTTTCGAAGCCCATCGCCATCGCGTCATACGAATTGTCGGTGTAGATGGCGATGCCGTATTTTTTCTGGTCCGGCCGGTAGAAGAACTCGGCGATGTCGCGCAGCGCCTTGAAATCCTTCGGCACGTCGAGATCGTAGCCATACTTGGCCTTGAAGGCTTCCTTTTCCTTCGGATCCTCGAACCAGTCCTTGCGGTAGGACCAGCCGACGGCGTCGCCTTCAAGCGGAATGGCCCAGTACTTGCTGCTGCCGCCCGGATATTCGGCGTAGTACTTCACCGTCGCCGGTGCCATCACGTCGCCGACCTTGTGCTTGTTGAAGAAGTCGGTCAGGTCGACATAGTGGCCACCGGTCGAGCCGGCACCGAGCCATTGCGAGTCGCCGACGACCATATCATAGGCGTCGCCATGGGCGTTGAACTCGGTGAAGGCTTTGGTCTGGAAGTCGGGCCACGGTGTGGTTTCCACCGTGATTTTGACGCCGGTTTCCTTCTCGTACTCGTTGCCGAGTTCCTGCAGGTAATTGGCCGGATCCCATTCCGCCCAGAAGATTGTAAGTTCCTTTTCCTGCGCGTAGACGGACGTTCCGCAGGCTAGCACTAAGCCGATACCAGCAAGCAAGCTGGTCATTGTCTTGCGCATAATGATTTCCTCCCTTGTGCGCATTCTACCGCGTCATGCGAGCCGGCGGCGAGGCCGGCCCTGGTAGTCCTCCCGTGACGGCACCGTTCCGGTTTTTGAGCCTCCTCGTT
Organism: Mesorhizobium sp. M0894; assembly: GCF_040319725.1. Classification (NCBI taxonomy): domain Bacteria; kingdom Pseudomonadati; phylum Pseudomonadota; class Alphaproteobacteria; order Hyphomicrobiales; family Phyllobacteriaceae; genus Mesorhizobium; species Mesorhizobium sp. M0894. The sequence goes on from NZ_JAMYOG010000001.1 coordinate 646,332, forward strand.
CGACCGAAACGGACATTAGCCTTCACCCTTTGATCCGCTTTATTTGTCCTGATCTGGTATTACCAATTTCAGACGAACGTCAAGCCCTTTCTTGGACGGCGGCGGACACGCAGACAAGTTGGTTTCTGCGATATCTGCCTGTTTTCCCTGAATTTTCCTACTCCTTGATACAGAGGGGCCTTGCCTCGGCCGCTGCATCGCCAATAGTATGAGTAGGCAGGGTGCAAATCTGGTCGAACCAGATTGGCGTCATCTAGCGGCTGTCATCGGTGCGATCCCATCTCCTTCAATCATCGATTCCGTCACAGCTGCGCGTACCAGCGCGCTGGCGGCCCATTGCGCGACCGACATCATACTGCGGCTGTCCAATCCCCATATATCCTTCAGTACGATCAGCATCTCAACACCGAAGATCAATGACAGCGCCTGCGCGAGCCGCTTGAATTCGCGCGGCGGCAACCGGCCTTTGAGTGGCGCAATCGCATCTTTCAAAAGATCGACGCGATGGCCGCGCGTGAACGCCGGTTCGCCGTCAAACGTGCCTGCCTGTCGCTGCGCCCACTGGTCGAGCGACAGTTTCAGCGCCGCCTTGAACGTCGCTTCGAAGGCCTCGATGCGCGGCATGGCGGTCTCGAACAGCTCGGCCACCCGGCGCTCGGGATCGGCAGAGCTCGATTTCCAGGTAAGGATCGGTCCGAGCCCCTCATCGACCACCGCCTGCACCAGCGCCGCCTGGCTCGGAAAATACCGATAGGCGGTGGCGCGTGAGACTTCCGCCGCCTCCGCCACCTCGCTGACCGACGGCGTGGCGCCCGCCTGCATCAGCTTTGTCGCCGTCTCCAGCATCAGCCGCCTGGTGCGCGCGCGGGCCCCGCGCTCTACCCGCGGGTTCGGCCCCTGGCCGGCATCGTCGTCCGTTGCCGCTTGTTGACGTGAGACATTCATGTCAATACGATACGCGCGTCTCAAAAAATTGCAATGGCCCTTCGCGCCGTCGAATGGCCGGGCAAAGGGGCGGCAGCGTCGAACACGCCCAGGACCGGGGAAACGCGATGAAGCGCATCTATGTGGTGGGCACCGCCGACACCAAGGGCGAGGAACTCGCTTTTCTGGCCGATGCGGTCGCCGCAACCGGCGCTTCGATTGCCCGTGTCGACATCGGAACACGCGGCGCGACCGTGCCGGTCGATGTTTCGGCAGACGAGGTCGCCAGCCACCATTCAGAGGGTCGCAATGCCGTGCTCGGCGTCGACGACCACGGCACCGCAGTGGCGGCGATGGCTGCCGCCTTTGCCCGATTTGTTCAATCGCGTAGCGATATTGCCGGGATTATCGGCATCGGCGGTGGCGGCGGCACCTCGATCATCACCACAGGCATGCGCACGCTGCCGCTCGGCCTGCCCAAGATCATGGTTTCGACCTTGGCCTCCGGCGACACCGCGCCTTATGTCGACGTCTCCGACATCGTCATGATGCCGTCGGTGACCGACATGGCCGGCCTCAACCGGCTTTCCCGTGTCGTGCTCCACAATGCCGCCCAGGCGATATCAGGCATGGCGGCAAAGCCGGCGCCGCCGGCCGACGGCAGACCCTCGATAGGCCTCACCATGTTCGGCGTCACCACGCCGTGCGTGACCGCCATCGCCGACGAACTTCGTTCGACTTATGACTGTATGGTATTTCATGCCACTGGAACCGGCGGCCGCACCATGGAAAAATTGGCCGACAGCGGCTTGTTGTCCGGCGTCATCGACATCACCACGACCGAAGTCTGCGACTTGCTGTTTGGCGGCGTGCTGCCGGCGACGGACGATCGCTTTGGTGCCATCGCCCGCACCGGGCTGCCTTATGTCGGCTCGGTCGGCGCGCTCGATATGGTCAATTTCTGGGCGCCGCCAACAATTCCGGAACGCTATCGCGGCCGGCTATTCTATGAGCACAATCCAAACGTCACACTGATGCGCACCACCGCCGACGAAAGCAGAATGATCGGCGAATGGATCGGTACAAGGCTGAGCCTCTGCCAGGGTCCGGTTCGTTTCCTCATTCCGGAGAAAGGCGTGTCGGCGCTCGACATCGAAGGCGGCGCCTTCTTCGACCCTGAAGCCGATGCAGCTTTGTTCGAGGCGATCGAGCGCACCATCAAACCCGCCAAAACGCGGCGCGTTCTGCGCCTGCCGCTGCATATCAACGACCCCGAATTCGCCTGGGCCGCCACAACGGCCTTCCTCGACATCGCCAGACAGTGAGACACCAAGATATGGCCGCCATACCGCGCAAGAAAATCCTGGAGAAATTCCGCAAGATGATCGCGGACGGCGTTCCGATCGTCGGCGGCGGTGCCGGCACCGGCCTGTCGGCCAAGGCAGAGGAAGCTGGCGGCATCGACCTGATCATCATCTACAATTCCGGCCGCTACCGCATGGCCGGGCGCGGCTCGGCCGCCGGCCTGCTCGCCTATGGCAACGCCAACGAGATCGTCAAGGAGATGGCCTACGAAGTGCTGCCGGTAGTGAAGAAGACGCCGGTGCTGGCCGGCGTCAACGGCACCGATCCCTTCGTCATCATGCCGCTGCTTTTGGCCGAGTTGAAGACGATGGGCTTTTCCGGTGTGCAGAACTTTCCGACCATCGGCCTGTTCGACGGCCAGATGCGGCAGAGTTTTGAAGAAACCGGCATGGGCTTCGGGCTCGAGGTCGACATGATCGCCGAGGCTCACAAACTCGACCTGTTGACCACGCCCTACGTCTTCAATCCAGACGAGGCTCGCGCCATGACACATGCCGGCGCCGACATCGTCGTCGCCCATATGGGGGTGACCACCGGCGGTTCGATCGGTGCGACCTCGGCTAAATCGCTGGACGATTGTGTGAAGGAGATCGACGCCATTGCCGAAGCGGCACGCTCAGTGCGCGAGGATATCATCCTGCTTTGCCATGGCGGGCCGATCTCGATGCCGGACGACGCCAAATATATTCTCGAGCGCTGCAAGGGCCTGCACGGTTTCTACGGCGCGAGTTCGATGGAACGGCTGCCGGCGGAAGCTTCGATCGCCAGGCAAACGGCGGATTTCAAGGCCGTCACGTTCGGCGCTGCGTAGAAGAAGGGGTGAGACGATGACCGACAACAGCAAGGTGTTCGTATACCCAAAAGACGTCAGCGCCTTCGGCTTCGACTGGGGCAGGCTGTCGCTGACGGTCGCTCCCGAAGTGAACGGCGCGAAGCGCTTTTCCGGTGGTGTCGTCGACCTGCCGTCGGGCAAGGGCCATACGCGTCATAACCATCCGGGTGCCGAGGAGATCATTTTCGTCATCTCAGGCAATGGCGAGCAGATGGTCGAAGACGAGAAGGGCAATCCGGTCGTCGAGAAGGTCGGCCCCGGTTGCACCATCTATGTGCCGGAAAGCCGCTTCCATTCGACGCTCAATACCGGCGACGCGCCGATGCAGCTTTTCGTCGTCTATTCGCCGGCCGGGCCGGAATTGGCACTGCGCGACCTGCCGGATTTCAGGCTGCTGCCGTCAGGTGGGAATTGAGATAGACGGCGCCTAAGCCCCGCCCCTGTTCCAGCCCCTACCCCGATCGCCGAACATAATGTAACCGGCGCCGGTCACCGCCACCGTGTCCTCCAGCTTGATGAAGCCGCGCGTCGGGTGGAGCATGGTCGTCTCGACCGAAAGCACCATGTTCTTCTCCAGCGGCTTTGCGGCATAGGTGCCTTCATAGGTCACCGGATGGTTGGTCATCAGGAACGGCGCTTCGTGCGTGATCAGCCCCATGCCATGCGCGAAGAAATCGGTATAGGCCGCAACCTTGGATTTCTTCAGCACGCCTTCGGCATGAGAAATCATGTCACCGCCCAGCGTGCCCGCCTTTACCTTGGAGAAGGCCGCCTGCTGCACCGTCTCGATCTCGGCCAGCAGATCCTCGAGTTCGGCGTCAGGCTCACCCAGCACGCCCATGCGGCAAAGGTCGCCGATATAGCCGTGGTAGTTGCCGCCGGAATCGATCGACATCACCTCGCCCTTCTTCCACGTTTGCGGCGAGGCCGCGCGGTTGTGACTGGAGCCTAGCGTCAACAGGCAATATTCGAAATGCGCGCCGCGATTGGTCTCCTCGCGCCTGAGCTGTTCGATGATCTCGCTCTTGGTTGTGCCTTCGCGTGCCCAGCCGATGGTCGCCAGCATGGAATCGGTGATCAGCTCCGAAGCAATGCGCAGCTTCTCCAGCTCGGCTTCGGTTTTGATTGCTCGCATGCGCTCCAGCATGTGCGTGGCGTCGATCAGCTTGGCGTCCGGCAGCGCGTTGCGGATCAGCATATAGGCGTCGGACGGCAGGAAGGCGGGCTCGATGCCAATGCGGGCACTGCCCTTGCCGATCTTCCGCAAATGCTCGACCGCCAGGTTGGCGGCATCGAGCGTGCCCCAGCAGGCGGCATGCAGTGTCGGCGTCCAGAACGGATGGTTCTGGTGCTCGCCGCCCTCCATGCGGTTGCCGATATAGGCGGCATGCTCCGGCCCGCCTTTCTCGCAGACGACGACAGGCAGATAGCGGCTATGGCCGATCGCATCCATGGCGGCGAAGAAGATGAACTTGTAGCCGCCAAGCAGATATTGCGTGTTGTGCTTGGAGGTGGCGAGCAGCACGTCGATGCCGGCTTCCTCCATCAGCCCGTCCACCCTGGCCTGGTCGAACGGCACGCTGCCGACGACATTCTTGCCCGGAGCAACGTTCATTGTCTCTCTCCCTGAAGTGCCATGACCGACCGCACGTGGCGCCGGCCTTTCTGGTTTTAGAGCCTTGGCTCCCCTCAAATCTGCATCATTTTGCCCGGTCTGGTCCAGCCAGAATGGGTCGAGCGGGCGCCAAAAGCTCATTCCGCTACCGGCATGGTCTAATCTGGTCCGGCCAGATCAGCGCATTGGACCGCTTCCCTGTAACTGGTCCAGCGGACGGAAATTTCAAAGCCACGTGAGGATGCGCCAATTCCGTCTCTGGCGAAACCCCGGACAAGGGCCATAATCAGCTTTGCAGGATGCTCACGAGCGTCCGAGGGGTACGGCGCACCCGGCCGGGTCGCGGAGAGGACGGAGTTCGATCATGCCAGAGTTCACCATTTCCAGGCGTACGATGCTTGCGGGTTCGGCATTGCTGCTGGCCTCCACCGCCATGCCGACGATCGGCTGGGCGCAGACGCCGAAAAAGGGCGGACGACTGGTTGTCGCCGCTGATTCCGAGCCGCGCAATCTCAATCCGGCGATTGTCGCCTCGAACGGCGTCTTCTTCATCTCGAGCAAGATCGTGGAAACCTTGGCCGAGGCCTCCTTCGGCGGCAAGGACGGGCTCGAGCCACGGCTGGCGCTCAGTTGGGAAGGCGCCGCCGACGGCCTGTCGGTGACGTTCAAACTGCGCGAGGACGTCAAATGGCATGACGGGAAGCCCTTCACCTCAGCCGATGTCGCCTTCTCGGCGCTGCAGGTCTGGAAACCGCTGCAGAATCTCGGCCGCACCGTGTTCAAGGATCTGGAGGCGGTCGACACGCCGGACGAGGCGACCGCCGTGTTCAAATTCGCCAAGCCGACCCCGTTCCAGCTGATCCGCAACGCCTTGCCGGCGCTGAGCAGCGTGGTGCCCAAGCACATCTACGAGACCGGAAAGATCGAGGACAACCCGGCCAACAACGCCCCGGTCGGCACCGGACCGTTCAAATTTGCCGAATACAAGCCCGGCGAATATTACCGGCTGGAGAAGAACACCGACTATTGGGGCAAGGACGAGCCCTATCTCGATGAGATCATCTATCAGGTGCTGCCGGACCGCACGTCGGCGGCCAGCGCGCTCGAGGCCGAAGAGATCCAGCTCGCCGCCTTCTCCGCCGTGCCCCTGGCCGATCTCGACCGCATCTCCAAAGTGCCCGGCCTCAAGGTGATCACCAAAGGATACGAAGGCCTGACTTACCAACTGGTCGTCGAGATCAACCATCGCCGCAAGGAGCTGGCCGACCTGAAAGTGCGCCAGGCGATCGCTCACGCTATCGACAAGGATTTCGTCGTCAAGACGGTGTTTCTCGGCTATGCCGCCACCGCCACTGGCCCGGTGCCGAAAAACGACCCGCAATTCTACACCGCCGACGTGCCGACCTATGCTTTCGACGTCGCCAAGGCCAACGCCTTGCTCGACGAGGCCGGCTACAGCCGAGGCGATGATGGCAAGCGCTTTTCGCTGAAACTGCTGCCGGCGCCCTATTTCAACGAGACCAAGCAGTTCGGCGACTATCTTCGTCAGGCGCTCGCCGCCATCGGCATCGACGCCCAGCTGGTCAACAACGACTCTGCCGCGCATATCAAGGCGGTTTACACCGACCACGCCTTCGACCTTGCGGTCGGGCCGCCGGTGTTCCGCGGCGATCCGGCGATCTCGACCACCATCCTGGTGCAGAGCGGCATTCCCGACGGGGTGCCTTTCTCCAACCAGGGCGGCTACAAGAACGCCGATCTCGACGCTCTGATCGCCAAGGCATCGGAGACGCTTGACACCGCCGCCCGCACCGAACTCTACAAGGAGTTCCAGAGAAAAGTTGCCGCCGACCTGCCACTGATCAACGTCGCCGAATGGAGTTTCATCAGCGTCGCCCGCGATACGGTCAAGAACATCGCCAACACCCCGCGCTGGGCGGTGTCGAACTGGGCGGACACCTATTTAGAATCGTGACACATTCTGGCGGATGAAAATTCGCGCCGAAATCCGTGTGGAAACTTGGTCAAATACCGAGTTCCTTCACACCCCCCTCTGTCCTGCCGGACATCTCCCCCGCAAAGGGGGAGATTGGCTGGCCGCAACGTCGGCTTATTTGCCTGCTGCGTTGAAGATTGGCGAAATCGCTAATGACATCCGATCTCCCCCCTTGCGGGGGAGATGTCCGGCAGGACAGAGGGGGGTGGGAAGAAACACCGCATCTCCTAATTGCCACTGCGCCAAGCACCCGGCGCCGCCATGAGCCGCGCCCTCACCCTCCTTCGCCGTCGCCTCGTCGGCAGCATCTTCGTGTTGCTGATTGTCGTCATCGGCACCTTCCTGTTGCTCGAAGCCGCTCCCGGCGATGCGGTCGATGCCTACATCGTCTCGACCGGCGGCGACGCCGGCATGATCGAGCTGTTGCGTCACCGCTGGGGGCTCGACCAATCTGAGCTGACGCGGCTGGCCAATTACCTTTGGGCGCTGCTGCATCTCGACCTTGGCCAGTCCGTCACCTTTTCACGGCCGATCCGCGATGTCATCACCGAGCGCCTGCCCAACACGCTGCTGTTGATGGGCAGCGCCACCGCGCTCTCCTTCGGACTCGGCTCGGTGCTCGGCATCTATGCCGGCGCCAGACCCGGCAGCGTCCGTGATCGCTTCCTGTCTATCGGCTCGCTGGCGGTCTATGCCATACCGGGCTTCTGGCTCGGGCTGGTGCTGATCATCGTCTTTGCCGTCGACCTGCGCTGGTTTCCGATCGGCAGCATCGAGAGCATCGCCTCGGCCAGGACCGGCCTTGATCGCGCTGGCGACATCGCCCGCCATCTCGTCCTGCCGGTCTCCGCGCTCGGCTTCATTTATCTCGCGCTCTATCTGCGCATGATGCGCGCCGGCATGGCCGAGGTCTGGCGGCAGGATTTTGTCCTCGCCGCTCGCGCCAGGGGACTTTCCCGCCGTCGCGTCGTGCTCGCCCATGTCGCCCGCAACGCGCTGTTGCCGCTGGTCACCATGCTTGGCCTGCAGTCCGCGCAAATGCTGGGCGGCAGCGTCGTCATCGAAAGCGTCTTTTCGGTGCCAGGCCTTGGCCGATTGGCGCAGGAAGCGGTGGCGGCACGCGACACGCCGTTGCTGCTCGGCATCATTCTCGTCAGCGCCGTTCTGGTCGTCATCATCAACCTTCTCGTCGACATCGCCTACGCCGTCCTCGATCCGCGCGTCGGAGCCAATGAGGCCGGCGCGTGAACCCGCTTCGCCGTTTTCTCCGGACGCCGGAAGCGATCGCCGGCATTGTCATCCTGGCGGCGCTGTTTGCCGTGGCGCTTGCCGCACCTTTGTTCTTTCCCGGCGATCCGCAGGCCATTGCCGGGCCGGCATTGCTGCCACCGTTCCAGGACTGGTCGCTACCACTAGGCACCGACCGCCTCGGCCGTGACATGCTGGCCGAGCTTTTCCACGGCGCCCGCACCTCGCTGGCGGTCGGCCTGGCGGCCGCCGCCGCCGCCCTTGCCGTCGGCGCAGTGATCGGCACGCTGGCCGGCTTTGCCGGCGGCCTTATCGACGAAGTGCTGATGCGCATCACCGACGCTTTCCAGACCGTGCCAGCTTTTCTGCTGGCTTTGGCTTTCGTCAGCATCGTCGGGCCGTCGCTCGGCGTCGTCGTCGCGGCGATCGCACTGGGCGCCTGGACCGGACCGGCACGCGTGGCGCGAGCCGAAGTGCTGTCGATCCGCGAGCGCGATTTTGTAGCGGGCGCCCGCGTCATCGGCATGCATCCGCTGGAGATCGCCTTTCGCGAGGTGCTGCCCAACGCATTGCCGCCGGTACTGGCATTGTCGTCGGTGATCGTCGCCGCGGCGATTCTCACCGAAGCGGCATTGTCCTTTCTCGGCCTCGGCGACCCCAACCGCGTTACCTGGGGCGGCATGATCGCCGAAGGCCGTGCCGTGCTGCGCACCGCGCCGTTCCTGTCGATCGTTCCGGGAATAGCACTCGTGCTCACGGTGCTAGGTGTGTATCTCGCCGGCGAAGGCGTCGTCGAGACGACGGCGGTGAGGAGGGGCCTGTCGTGACGGCGCTGCTTTCGATCCGCAATCTGACGGTGACCTATCGCCGCGATGGCTCCGAGGTGACGGCACTAAAGAGTGTCAGCCTCGACATTCCCGCCGGCGAGCGCTTTGCCATCATCGGCGAGAGCGGTTCGGGCAAGAGCACGCTGGCGCTTGCCATTGCCGGGCTGCTGCCGGGTTCTGCCAGGATCGAAGGCCGCATCGATTGGCTCTTGCGCCCGCCGCCAATGTCTGGTGCCAAGACACCCCCCTCTGTGGGGGCCGGCCAGTGGGGGGGGGGGGTCGGGGGGGGGGGGGGGGGGGACGCGGGCCAGCATTACGGCCCAAGGAAGAAATGGGAGGTTTTAAAAAAAGCG